>JBDHJS010000023.1:0-53617 GCA_039586795.1 Gemmatimonadota bacterium | reverse complement strand
CGCGCGTCAGCCAGATCATCAACGCGATCAGCGTCAAACAGGCGAGCCAGAAAACGTACCTGAGTGCTTTGGTGATGCGGTGCGTCAGGCCTTCTCCCCGGTCTCCTCCAACACCTCTTCCCTCTCCTCCGCCGGATCTTCGATATCGCGAAGGACGTCCGCAGCGATCTGATCGTAACGCTTGAGCGCCTTGTCGGTGGCCATATCACGGCGCAGGCTGGCCGCCAACATGAAGACCATGCCCAGGACGATGGCGCCGTAGATGACGATGGAAAGCGAAACTGCGTGGATGGCGAACAATCCGAAATTGAGATCCACCGTCTGACTGGAATTCACGTAGGCGAACCAGCTGAGTGCAACCACGATCAGCAGGCCGCCTGCCAGCCTCGTCAAGATTCCGCGCTTGCTCATGAGTCGATGGGAAAGCCGGTGAACGTCGCCCCGCTCGTCCCGGTCAGCGCCACCCTCAGGTAGCGACCGATCCACTCTTCCGGGCCAGGAACCAGAACGACCTTGTTTGTATCGGTACGCGCCTGCAGCAATTCTCCGCGGCGCGCACGCTTCTCGACAAGGACTTCCACGGTCTTGCCCACCTCGGCGAGGTTTCTTTCGGCGGCGATGGAACGGACAAGCTCGATGAGTCGCTCGAGCCGAGTCTGAGCGACGTCATCCTCGACGAACGATTCTTCCTGCATCCGCGTCGAAGGCGTGTTCTCACGGGGCGAGTAGCGGAAGGTGAACGCGTCGTCGTAGCGGACCTCTCGGACCAGACTCAAGGTGTCCTCGAAATCATCATCACCTTCGCCCGGAAAGCCGACGATGATATCCGTGCTGAGGGCTATCGCGGGAACCCGGTCTCGCAGCATCTCGACCTTTGCCAGGTACTCCTCGCGGGTGTATCGCCGAGCCATACGCTTGAGCACGCGGTCGGAGCCCGATTGCACCGGCAGATGCATTTGCGGGCAAACCGCGTCTTCCTCGGCCATCACCTCGGCCAACTGCTGATTCAGGTCATTAGGGTGCGGAGAAGTGAACCGCACACGGCGTACGCCGGGAAGGTGGGCTACGGCGCGCAAAAGGCGCGGGAAGTCCCAGTCCTCGAACTCGTATGAGTTGACGGTCTGGCCCAGCAAGGTGAACTCGGTGATGCCGTCCCCAGCAAGCGCCTCGACCTCCTTCAGGATCGCGTGAGGCTCCCGGTTCTTTTCGTCGCCCCTCGTATAGGGAACAATGCAAAAAGTGCAGCGGTAGTTGCAGCCGCGCTGTACGGGAATCCAGGCGGAGACCTGCGACTTCCTCTGGATCTCCAGCCCTTCGTAGTTCTCCGAAGGCTTGAGGTCGACATCGACGATGCCAGCGCTGGCTGCCGTCGCCTGTTCGATCAGCTGTGGCAGCGAGCGATAGGCGTCGGGGCCGATGACCATGTCGACATACTGGGCCCGTTCGATGAGACGACTACCCAGTCGTTGCGCCATACAACCGCATACGCCGATGACCGTGTCAGGGCGCGCCTTCTTGTAGCGATTCAATTCGGCGACGCGGCCCAGCACGCGTTGTTCGGCGTGCTCGCGGATGGCGCAGGTGTTGACCAGGATCACGTCGGCCTCATCCGGCGACGCGACCGGCGCGTAGCCGTTGGTCGACAGCACGCCCTCCATGAGTTCGCTGTCGGCCACGTTCATCTGGCAACCGTAGGTCTCGACCCAGAACTTCTTTGCCATCCTCAGGACAATCCGTTAGCGGGTACCGCCACGAGGTCGCCGTTCGCGCCTGACTCGATGCGGGCGCGCTGCAGACGACGACCGTTTGCCTGTAAACTAGCCAACGCCCCGACCTTGAGGTAGTCGCCGGTCACGGCCACCTCATCGTCATCGCCTTCCAATACGACGTGAGCGGCCGTTCCGATTCGACGCTCTCGATAGACCCGAGCCTTGCCCGATACCAGATCACGAATCTCCCGCGATCGCTCCGCTTTGATGCGGTGCGGAACGGCGTCCGGCAGTTGCTGGGCGTCGGTATCGTTTCGGACCGAGTACGGAAACACATGCACGTACGTGAATGGAAGCGACTCGATCAATGCGACTGTTCTTTCGTGGTCCGCGCCCCGCTCGCCGGGGAAACCGACGATCACATCCGTGCCGAGGCCCAAGGGCCAGACGCGCTCCGCGAGCCGCTCGACGCGGTCTCTGTAGCGGCCGCTCAGATAGGCGCGACGCATCGAGCGGAGAATCCGGTCGCTGCCGCTCTGCAACGGAACGTGCAGATGGGGCGCCAGTCGACCTTCGCTGCTCTCCATCAAACGGATCACTTCATCATCAAGCTGGCTGCACTCGAGGGAGCCGATCCGAAAGCGCACATCGGGAACGCGTTCGAGCAGCGAGTTCACCAGTCGGGCAATCGACGTCCGCGGCTTGCGATCCTTACCGTAGAGTCCGATATGGATGCCGGTGAGCGAGATCTCGGGGTGATGGCGGGATAGCTGAGTGGCCTCAGCAACGATCTCCTGCTCCGTACGCGATCGATTGCGGCCGCGGGCGACGCGAATGATACAGTAGGAGCAATTCAGGTCGCAGCCGTCCTGGACTTTCAGCCAGGCTCGCGTACCGCGTGCCGCCCGGTCGAGGACGGTCGCGTCCGCCTCGGAGCCATCTTGCGGGAAGACGCCGAGGCTCGTGGCCACAGCCTCAGGATCCTGACCCGGTACGGCGGCGCTCACCCCGTCCAACCCGCTGATCGCTTCGCCAGCAACGGCGGTCGCACACCCGGCAACGACGACGGGCAACTCCCGGCCAGCGCGCCGGGCCACGGCGCGCACGTACCGGCGTAGCTCCGTATCGGCGCCCTGAGTCACCGTGCAGCTGTTCACGACCACGGCGTCAGCATCGGCGAGACTCTCCACCTTTTCGCATCCGCGGAGCTCCAGCAGTTGGCGCATGCGCTCCGTGTCGTACTGATTGGCGCGGCAGCCGAACGTATGGAAATAAATGCGCCGCGGGCGCGGGGTCTCCGTGTTGGAGATCATGTCAGCGAGTGAATACTGCCAGGGTGAAGGTCCAGCGGGTGAAGTTCTCCTCGATCTCGTTGGTGTCCTTCTGACCGCGCTTACCGACCTCGAACGCGATATCGAAACGTCCGAGACCCGCCCGAAACATCGTGCCAACGCCAAGCGTGAGAGCTCTCTCCCAGGGCGGTCCGCGCCTCAGCTTGAACGGCAACTGAGCCAGGCGGCCGCCCACGCGGGCGAGGACGCGGGTGTTCTCGTTGCCGAGAACCCTGAGTTCGGTACCCAGGTTGAACCGCCAGTGGTCTGCCGACCCCGGCCGGGGAAGGTCGTCCGAAATGGTCGACCAGTTGGTCCATCCCGCGGCGAAAGCGAGCACGAAATCGGGCGTCAGCTGCCACGAGGCGCCGAGGTCGAGAGCCAGAGGTTGATCGAATTCCTTTTCAGCGCCGGTGCTATCCGACTTGACGTTGAGACCCAAGCCCCAATTCCCCGTCGCGCCAAAGATCATCTCCGGAATCGGTCGCCACTCGGCTCCCACTGACATCCCGAGTCCCGAGTACTTGATAGCGTCCTGCGCCTCGTAGGGAGAGAATCCAGCCGAGGTCTCGAATTCCCGCTCGACAGATTGACCTGACTTGCCGAAGTAGTAGATGCCACCGATACCAAGCGTCCACTCGCGGGAGAGTCGCGTTGCGAAGTCGAGCCGAAACTGCCCGACGCCACCTTCGGATTCTCGGGTCTCACGGAACGCGACAGGCCCCGTGACCAGCTGCAGCGTATCAAAGAACTGAACTCGCCAGTCCTGATTCAAATAGCTGCCGAAGCCCACACCCACGGCATGTCGATTCTCGAACGGGATGACCATGCGGACCAGTGGGAACTCAGCGGTGTTGATCTCCCCTTGCGCAACGGTACCATCCACCTCTCGTGACTCACCCGAGAAAGCGATCCAGACGCCCGGCACCAGGATGCTGATCGTGGACGCGGGGTTGATCATCGAGAGATTCACGCCGTGCATCGTGGTTGCCGCGCCGCCCATTCCACGCGCGCGCGCATCGATCGGCGGCGCCGGTCGGCCCAGGCCCACATTGCCGATGATCCTAACCTCATCGGACTGCGCCGCGGCAGCGCCAGGCACAGCAAGCGCGATGACCAACAGAGCACCGAGTCGGGTCGAGCGGATCATGGTAGGATGAACTCAGTCGGCAACGTGAACACGACCCGAATTACCGGCCACGACTGCTGGTCTCCATCGGCGGCGCCGAACTCCCAGAAGCCGAACGTGGTCGCCTCCGGGATCGCCCGAATCGAGAGGCGAAGCGGCTCGGTAGAGCCTACCGGCCCGTCGGACCAACGCTGCATCCGTGCCGTGAAGTTGACGGCCAGTGTGTCACCAGCTGCCATCGACTCAGGGTTCAATTGAATGTCGCTTCCAATCAGCTGTGGGCCAACCGGCGTCTTTGCGCCCAGAACCGTGAAGTCATCCACCAGGTCGTACCCGGTGATGAAGAACGCCTGATCCGCGGCGAACGGGGGATCTGGTGGTCCCAAGCTAGTGATGAATAGCTGAGCTTTGCTGATGGACGATCCGCGCAGCGGCACCCTGCCAACGCCCACGACTGTGACTGTATCGGGCACTTCCACTTCCAAGAATGACCGCCAGCCGTCGACTCCGCCCACGCGCATGATCCCAGCCGGTGACCCCTCGGCCGTGCGGTCGAAGATGAACGTTCCGTCGGTAGCGAACAGAGACACTTCTAGGGACGTATCCGGATCGGTCTCCGGTACGACGTTGTAGCGGATGCGAGGCAGCGACAGGGTCGCACTCCCTGAATCGCCGACCAATACGCCAAGGCCGTCGTTGGATTGAGCCGTATCGAGCCACGCCCTGAGAAGCGAATCGGTGTCGACATTGTCGAGCCAAATCACGATGCTGTCGCTGCCCGCAGATGTTTGCGCTTCCCACGTCATCAGCGAATCGCCCATCAGAACGCCGTACGAGCCACCCGGACCATCGGTCCAGGGCACCTGAATGCCCACGCTGTCGATGGCCATCTGCCAGTTGGCCGTCCCCCTATCCCATTCCTCCGTGATGCTGAACAACTGCAGCGTGGTGCCACCGGAGGCCAGAACGGTGCGCGCGCTATCCACGTCGAAGATGACGCGAGCCGAATCGAAGCGGATCGTCGCGATGACTGTATCGCCCAGGAGGAGCGAATCTCCGATGAAGCCGAACCTCACCAGCCCACGGCTGGAGAGCAGATCGGTTTCCTCCGACCGCAAGAACGTCGCGTTCGATGGGTTGGTAAAGCCGATGAACGATGAATCGATCCAGGCGTTGACTCGTGTCGGGTTCAGCACCACTTCGTAGGTGGGCGCCGCTACGCCGGGAGCCTGTCCAGGCTCGGTGATGATCTCGCCACCGCGTTCGCATGCCGCGAAGGCTACGACGGCAAGTACGGTCGCAACCAGGAGGCGGGTCTTCACCCGGCTTCTCCCGGCGCGTCGCTTCCGTCGGAGGGGCGGCTCGAGAGCGTAACGAAGCGAATGCGAAGCTCGGACAACGCTGTCTGCAGCAGCTCTTGCTCCTCGCCGTCCAAGTTCCCTTCTGTCTTCTCTTCCAAAACCGCAAGCGTGTCGATCAACTGGCGTGCCCCTTGAAGACCGTCGCTCACGCGCTTCTCCAGATCATCCGCCGATAGGTCCGCACCCTCTTCGCCCGGCACCTGACCCGTTTCCTGTATCGCCTCGACCTGGCCCAGCACCATCACAGCCGAGGTGGCCAGACTGGTAATCAGTCCCTTGAAATCTACTGGAGGTATCGTCTGTTCGTTCATTCGGTTCTTGCTCGATTCACATTTCGGAACGGCTAGCTCGGCGCCAGACCTTCTTTGTTCAGATAGCGCCGCGGCAGTCGCTTGCTGAGGCCCGTTAGGATCTCATACGTGATGGTACCACACCGTTCGGCGATTGTAGTCAATCCAGTGGCTGAATCCGCGGGTCCGCCGATCAGCGTCGCCACATCGCCCGCCTTCACCTCTGGCAGGTCCGTCACATCGACGACCGTCACATCCATGCAGACGCGTCCGATGATCGGCGCAGTCCGTCCTTCAAAATCCGCGAATCCGTTGTTCGATAACTCGCGGCGCAGACCGTCCGCGTAGCCGATAGACAACGTCGCCCAGCGAGAGGGTCGCTCCGCTCGATGCGTCGCGCCGTAGCTCGCCGTCCAACCTGCGGGGACCTCACGCACCGTGGCGACTCGAGATCGTACGGTAGCTACCGGCCGCGGCTGCACCGTCTCCGCACCGGCGGATGCTCCATACAAGAATAGCCCGGGCCGCAACAGGTCTGAAGCATACTCGGGCCAACGTGTGCCTGCCACGCTCGCTGACGTGTGGATCAGGCCGCCTGTGCCGTCGGGGAACTCTGCGATACACGCCTGGAAGCGTTCCCACTGTTCACGGGTCGGCTCGGCTTCCTCGAAATCCGCCGAGTGGAAGTGCGTGAACGTTCCTTCCCACCGCAAATCAGCTTCGCAGGCCTCCAGCACCGCCGGTAGCCACTGGCCCAGCGCGTCGTGTATGAATCCGCAGCGGCCGATTCCGGTATCGATCTCGAGATGGAATGGGAGCTTGCGCTCGACCGTCCGGGCCAGCGATCGCCAGCGCTCGAGCGCCTCGAAATCACCTATGCCAGGGGAAATGGACGCCTCGGCCACGGCCTCCATCTCTTCCGGGGTGCAGAAGAAGTGGACCACCGGCTCGGCTATCCCCTTCTCCCGCAGCTCGATCCCTTCCGAAAAGGCCGCTACGCCGTATCCCCAGGGCTCCCGGGATTCGAGCGCCCTGACGACGGGACACATGCCGAGGCCGTACCCGTCGGCCTTGACCACGGGCAAGACGCCAACCCTTGGCTTGGCTCGGGCCAGGAGTGTGTCGTAATTTGAAACTAGCGCGCCGAGATCGACATCGACCCAGGCGCGCGCGGTCGATATATCCCTAGCTTCCATCGCGAATTTGGCCTTCAGTATATGGGGCCCATATAACCTATGCAAAACAGACCAGATATGAACCCGGCGCCACCAGACAGGCCTGCCCCTGAGCCCGGCACCCTGGATCGGGCTTTGGCCGTGGTCCGCTTCCTTCGCGCTGGTTGCCCCTGGGACGCGGCACAGACGCCTCGCTCACTCACCGCCTACCTGCTGGAGGAGTCGCTGGAGCTCGCCGACGCGATTCTGGAGGAGGCAGATGGGGACAGACTGCGCAGCGAGCTGGGTGACCTGTTGCTCAACCTCGCCTTTCAGGTCGTCCTGGCCGAGGAGCGCGGCGCATTCGAGGCGGAAGATGTCGTGGCGACGTTAGAGGACAAGATGCGCCGTCGGCACCCGCACCTGTACGGAGACGCGGAGCAACGCCCCGATTGGGAGGCACACAAGGCACGCGAACGGGACAGCGATGACGTCTTCAAGGGCCTCGCCAGGAATCTCGACCCATTATCGCGAGCACAGAGGGCTCAGGACCGGGCCGCCGGAGTAGGCTTTGACTGGGATCACGCCAGGGACGCGTTTCTCAAGGTGCATGAAGAGGTTGATGAGGTCGCGGCCCATCTGGAATCCGGCGAAACGGAAGCACTGCAACAGGAGCTAGGCGACCTGTTGTTTGCGGTCGTCAACGTTGCCCGATTGTCGGGACTGCACGCGGCCACCGCGCTGAGGGTGGCCAACCTGAAGTTCGAGCGCCGCTTCGCGCGCTTAACCGAGCTTGCAAGGGAACGCGGCCTGGTGATGGGCGAGGCAACGCTGGCCGAGTTGGATGCGATCTGGGATGAAGTGAAGAGAGGTGAGGGGTGAGGGGACTCCCTACCCCCTACCCATCACCCCCAACTCACTAATTGATCGGGTCAAACAGCCGGGCGAACTTGACGGCCATCTTGAAAAAGAACGATCTCTCTGAGAGCTCCGCGGCCGTGACCTGACGCGACGAGGCGAAGTCGGCTTCGAACATCTCCTCGACCTGCCGCGCAAAGGCCGTGTCACCTACAAACACGGTGATCTCGAAATTGAGGCGAAACGACCGGTTGTCCATGTTCGCCGTTCCGACCGCCGCCGCTGCATCATCGATCAACGCCGTCTTCTGATGTAGAAATCCTGGACCGAATCGATAGAACTTCACTCCGATCGGTTCCGTCTGCTCGATGTAGGAGAACGACGACAGATAGACCAAATAATGATCCGGGTTCTCCGGTATTAGGATGCGAACGTCCACGCCGCGCAGCGCGGCAAGCTGCAGAGCCGCAACGACGGCTTCATCCGGGACGAAGTAGGGGCTCGCAATCCAGACGCGCTTCCGAGCAGCGTTGATCGCCGCGGTGAAGAGTAAGTGCGCGGTCTCCAGCTCATCAGCCGGGCCCGTGGGGATGATCAGAACCGGAACGTCTCCATCCGGCGAACGCTCCGCATCCCAATTCAACTCGGGCACCCCGTCAGTTGCCCAGTGCCAATCCTCAAAGAACGTGACCTGCGCGCCGAGCACCGCAGGTCCAGTCAACTCCAAATGCGTGTCGCGCCAAGGGCCGAACTTGGGATCGCGACCCATGTACTCATCGCCGACGTTCAGCCCGCCCACATACGCCCGGCGTCCATCCACGACAACAATCTTGCGATGATTGCGGAAGTTGAGCTGAAAGCGATTGCGACGGCCGCGGCGAGTGTTGAACGCCGAAACCTCCGCACCCGCGCTCCTCAGTTCCCCGACGTATGATTTGGGCAGCTTGTGGCTGCCGACCTCGTCGTAAAGCAGGTAAACCCGGACTCCCGCGCGCGCCTTGCGAATCAGCCGATCCTTGAGCTCACGGCCCAGTTGATCGTCCTTTATGATGTAGAACTGAACCAAAACGTAGTCCTCAGCCGCCTCGATCCCCTCGAAGATCGCTCCGAACGTCGCTTCACCATCGATCAGAAGTTTGACGTCGTTGCCGCCCGTGAACCGCATCCTTGCCAATCGCTCGAGCGCTTGCACTCCTCCCCACTCTTCGGGCAAGTCGACGTAGAACTGTTCGGAGCGCCTACCCGCATCGACGGCTACCTGATTGATCTCGAGGTCGCCTTCCTGGCGGGCATCAACGTAGCCCTGGAACTTGCTGCGTCCGAAGACCCAGTAGGCGGGAAGCGCTACGTAGGGGAAGGTGTTGAGGGAGATCGCCCAAGCGATGGCGCCCTGAGTCGTCCGCGTGTTCCACACCGCATGGACCGACGTAAGGAAACCCAATACGTGGGCAGCCGCTATAAGAAACCCAATGATCATGCGTTTCTTCGTCTTTCTCTCCACCTAACGCTCTCACCTAGGGGTAGATGCGATTCAGCGTTCGTGGGAAGGCAATGACCTCTCGTATGTGGTGCACACCGCAGATCCAAGCGACGGTTCGCTCCAGCCCGAGCCCAAAGCCGCTGTGTGGGAAGCTCCCATAGCGCCGCAGATCCAGATACCAACCGTAGGATTCCTCGGGCAGCTTCTCCTCGCGAATGCGGCTCAGGAGCTTGTCGTACTCGTCCTCGCGCTGACTCCCTCCGATGATCTCTCCGTAGCCTTCCGGCGCGATCAGGTCGTTACACAGCACCGTCCGCGGGTCATCGGGGTTCTCCTTCATGTAGAAGGCTTTCGCCTGCTTCGGGTAGTTGTAGATGAAGACCGGCCGATCGTAGTCCTGCGCGACCAGAGTCTCGTCTTCGGCGCCCAGATCATCACCCCACTCGATCTCGGAGCCATGCCCGTGAAGCGTCTCGATCGCCTCACTGTAGGAGAGGCGCGGGAACGGGGGCCGAACCGGTTGCAGCTTGGAGACGTCACGCTCTAGTGGCCCTTCCAACTCTGCACGACAGCGGTCGACGGCCCGGCCGACTATGTAGGAGACCAACTCCTCCTGTACCTTCATATTGCAGTCGTTGTCGCACCACGCTATCTCCGGTTCCAGCATCCAGAACTCGGTGAGATGGCGGCGCGTCTTCGACTTCTCGGCGCGGAACGTAGGACCGAAACAGTAGACACGCCCCAGCGCAGCAGCGTTAGCTTCGTTGTAGAGCTGGCCGGTCTGAGCCAGGTAGGCCATGCCAAGATCGAAGTACTCCGTCTCGAACAGCGTGCCCGCGGATTCACCGATGGCGCCGGTGAGGATGGGAGTGTCAACGTTGACGAAGCCGTTGTCGTAAAGAAAGTCGCGGATCGCCTTCGTCACCTCGTCCCTTACCTTCATGATCGCCACCTGCTTCGGCGTTCGCAGCCACAGATGACGATGCTCCAGCAAGAAATCGACCCCGTGCTCCTTCAACTGGATTGGGTAATCCTCTGAGGATGGGCCGACGATGCTCAGATCGGTAAGGGCGAGCTCGACGCCGCCGGGAGAGCGCGCGTCTTCACGGACCGTCCCGCTCGCACGAAGGCTGGCTTCGTATTCCAGATCGTCCACCAGCGACCACGTTTCCTCCGGAACATCCGCCTTGCTCAGCACGGCTTGCACCAGACCCGTGCCGTCGCGTACGATGAGGAACGCGATCTTGCCGCTGGAGCGTTTGTTATGAAGCCAGCCCTGCACGGTGACTTGTTTGCCCACGTGGGCGGCCAGTTCTTTGATGTACGCGTATTCGCTCATCGATCGGAGTCCAGGACGTGCCGATTGAAGTCCGTTTGCGGGCGCGACTCCGCGCCCTGTCCAGTTCGCTCGTTAGGGCCGCGAATGTAGAAACGGCTCACCCGAGTGTCAAACGCACCCCCGCGACCGTTGCCCGGATCACAACGATGGCGCTGGCCGTGCTCGTCGTGGGCTGTGCCCAGAAAGAACGCCCGGCTCCCGTGGATGGGGGCGCCTACTGGCCAGCGTACCTGGGCAGCCAAAGCCGGGCGCCCTTTGCTGGCCAGACGGTCTCTACCGCCACACCGCAGATTCTCTGGACGACTTCGGTTGGGCCAGGTATCCGAGGCGTCCCGGTCGTCACCGACCAAGTGATCGTCGCAGCCAGCGCCGACCGGCATATCTACACGCTGAGCCGTATCGATGGCTCTCGATTCTGGAAACGCAAGTTGAAGGGCCAGCCGTTCTCGCCGCTGCTACGCGCCGACGAAATCTACGTCGCGACGGACGAGCGTGGCTTCTTTTATGTCATCCACATGACGGAGGGTGAGGAGCTCAGGAGGATCGAGTTACCCCCGATCGCGACCACGCCGACCCTGGCGCGGGACACGCTATTCGTCACCACCGACAACGCGATCCTGGCAGCGGTCACCCCAGCATCGGATGAGCCGCTTTGGACCGCGGCCTTTCGCCGACCGCCCTACGCCAGCCCCGTCGTCTTCGACGACTGGGTCGTCTACGTCGCCCACGACAGCCTGTTCGTGGTGAACCGCGCCAGCGGTCAGCGCCGCTCGGCGGCCGGCACTGGCGAACCGATCAGTGGCGAAACGGCGACCGATGGGCAATATCTGTTCGCTACTACCGAGCACGGATCGATCGTCGCCTGGCGCGTACCGGAACTCACCGTTCTCTGGCAAACCTCTGGTTTCGACGCCTTCATAGCTGGCCCGGCCGTCACCGATACACTTGGTTACGCGGTCACTGGCACCGGCCGGCTGGTGCGGTTCGACGCTGCGACAGGTGACGCCCACGTCTTCGGCAGCACCGGCGCACCTGTCCGCGCTACACCCACCGTCGTGAGGAACGGATTGCTCGTCGGAGATCTAAACGGACGCCTACACTTCTTGGGATGGAACGGAGAGACCCTCTGGACGGTAGATTTTGATGGGTCCCTCGAGATACCGATCATCGTTCACGATGGCCGGGTTATCGTTCCATTCTACAGCCGCAAGGGAATGGGCTTCGCGAGCACGACGCACGGACGGATCGCCGAACTACGATGAGATTCTGCGCGGCAATTATCCTGCTCCTCGTCCTGGCGGCGCCCGCTCAAATCGCCAGCGGCCAGACGTCCGCTTCGGAAACCTGGCTCGCCGAGACGTCACTCTCCTATTTCCCGATGCACGCCGCTGACGATGACGCGGACACCGCTTCCGCTGGCGCGGCGCTTCCCCTACCCAGGTACGGCAGCTGGGTCAGTATCACGAAGTGGGCGACGCTGGCCACATCGATTGCTCTTGGCGCCTATGGATTCAAGATCAACACGGACGCCAACGACATATTCGACAACCTCGAGGACTTCTGCCAGTCCGATCCCGACAACTGTCGCAGCCGTAACCCTGACGGCTCCTACGCCGATCCCCGACTCGAGTCGATCTATCAGGAAGCCGTCGACAAGGACAACCAAGCGCGCACTCTGTTGATCGCCTCCCAGGTCTTCTTCGGCGCAACGGTCGTGCTCTTCATCGTCGACTTCCAAAAAGACGAAGGCCCCGGGAACGTGCCCTACGAACCCGAGGACGACCAGCAGAGCTCGCTGCGTATTACCGCCGTACCCGGCAGCATCACGGTTCGATATTACATCATGTAGCACCCTTATATTGTTGTATTGCAGTCACTTACGACACACACCTCAGCCCACGTCGTACAGCTTCAAGCGCTCACGATACTCCGTTCTCAGGGCGTCCCCCAGTGCCTTATTCTCCCGATGCTCCAGCTTGGGATCGCGAGCGATGACGCGAGCCGCAGCATCGCGAGCCGAGTGCAGCAGAGGCTGATCGCGCTCCAGGTCGGCAAACTTGAAGTCGGGCATGCCGTGCTGCCGTGCACCAAAAAAGTCTCCGATCCCACGCAGTCGTAGGTCGGCGCTAGCGATCTCGAATCCGTCGGTCGTCGATGCAAAGATCGCCAGCCTCTCCGGCGGTTCGCGGCCCGAATGAATGACGATGCAGTAGCTCTGATCCGCTCCCCGCCCCACACGTCCACGCAGCTGGTGCAACTGTGACAGCCCGAACCGCTCGGCACCCTCGATGACCATCACGGTGGCGTTGGCGACGTCGATCCCGACTTCGATGACCGTTGTGGAGACGAGGACATCGATGTCGCTATTGATGAACTGATGCATGACGGCGTCTTTCTCATCGCCTGGCATGCGACCGTGTATCAGTGCGACGTTCAGATCGTCAAGAACCTCGCCAGACAGATGCTCGAACGCCTCCGTTGCGGATCGAACATCTAGCGTCTCCGATTCCTCGATCACCGGGTAGACGACGTACGCCTGACGGCCGTCCTTGACTTCCTGATGCACGAAGTCGAAGACACGGTCTCGAGCGGCATCGCTTCGCAATACCGTCTTCACCGGGCGTCTTCCCGGAGGCAGTTCATCCAGAGTAGAGATGTCGAGGTCACCATAGAAAGTCAGCGCCAGCGATCGGGGGATCGGCGTGGCGGACATGACAAGGACATCCGGCTCAGCACCAGCCTGACGCAGCTGAAGACGTTGACGGACGCCGAAACGATGCTGCTCATCGATCACCACCAGGCCGAGACGCTTGAACTCCACGTCATCCTGAATGAGAGCGTGAGTTCCTATGACCAATCCGGCCTCACCGCTGGCAATCCGTTCCAGCGCCTCCCGCCTGGGCGCGGCGCGTAGACCACCGCGCAGTGATACCACCTCTACAGAAAGCTCATTCGTTAGACCAGCGATCGTCTTTTGGTGCTGTTCGGCCAGCAACTCGGTCGGCGCCATCAGAGCCGCCTGGTAGCCGTTCTCCACCGCGCGAAGCATGGCGAACAAAGCGACTACCGTTTTGCCGCTTCCCACGTCGCCCTGCAGCAGCCTATTCATGGGGCGCGGCGCCGACATGTCCGACGATATTTCGGCGAGCACCTTCTTTTGTGCGCCTGTCAGGGTGAAGGGTAGGCTCTCGGCAAATGGCCGCACGAGAGTATTCGCTCGTTCGAAGCTGATCCCCTGGCGGTGTTCCTGATTCTCATATCGGGCCCGCGCATAGAGAAGTTGCAGAATGAAGAGTTCCTCGAAGGCGAAACGTCGACGTGCCTGCTCCGCGTGACCGAGCGTTGGCGGTCTGTGCAGCCACTCATACGCGAGGCGCAGGGCCGGCATGCTGAGGGCGTCGCGCAAGTGATCCGGGATGACTTCCTCCTCGTCCTCGGCGGCCGCGAGGAGCGCCTCGAGGTTTTCCTGCACGATTCTGCGAACTTGTCGGTGAGTCAGGTTGGCCGTGGCGGGGTAGACCGGGAAGACTGTACCCTCGTCCTCGGCTTCTTCCCCGGAGCGCGCCAGGACGGTGAACTCCTTCGGCTGGATCTGTCGCCCATGAAAGAAGCGCACCGGGCCCGAGACCAGGAGCGTGTCTCCCTTGCGAATCGTGCGGTCCAGGAAAGGCTGTCCGGGCCAGGAGCATTCGATCAACCCACTGGAATCTCGGATCACGGCTTGGAAAAAGCGGAGTCCTCGACGAGTGGGGATGACGCCCTTCGATACGACAGTTCCGATGGCCGTCGCATCCATCCCGGGCGCCAGCTTGGCGATGGGAGTTACGGTCGTGGCATCTTCATACCGATGGGGAGCATGCCGCAGCATGTCGCGCGCGGTCCTGATACCGAGCTTGGCCAGCGCTTCGGCCCGACGCGGGCCAACGCCCTTCAGGTATTGAACCGGTTGATCCAGGTTCCGCGACCGCGGCATCGCGCCTTCCCCTTCCGCCTAGCGTAGTCCGACGAACCGCCGGACCGCCCATTCGGCGCAGAACAGGACGATCACAACCAGATACGGCCATCCCAGCGCCGCCAGACCCTTGGATCGACCTGCCCGCTCGAAGGCCGCTCCGCCATCAACTTCTGTCGCCAGCCCTCCCAGCGATGCGTCAGCGCCCGGGAGCAGTTCCGACGCGTACTCCTCGACCTCTGCGGGTCCTTCCAGTTCAGCAACCAGGCGGCCGCCGCTGAAGGCCCGAGCTACGTACTGATAGGGGCCCGGATCTGTCCACGCGCTCAGCGTGTCGCCGGGTCCGGCGACGCCACGCCACACCTCACTCTCAGCGTCTTGGGGCGCACTTCCAGCGTTCAGAACGTCCCGGTTCATCTCGACAATCAGAGAATCGAGTGCTGCGGGCGCAACCCAGCGCAGTGGTTGGCCGCGCTCGACGACGCGTTGCAGGGGCTGCAGGCCCGCTTCGCCGGAGGAGCGCCCTTCCAAGAGCCACCCTGCTACTCCCGTCCATAGAGCACGGTAAAGCTGGCGGCCAGCGCCTTGCCTGAACGCCCAACGCCAGTACCCTTCCGCGGTCGCTACGGCCCAACGCCGATTCCCAGCCCGACCTGCCACCAGCGCGGGGGTCGCCTCGCCCCGTCTCATGCGGAGTAAAAGCAGCGGCTCCCATGTGCGATCCGCATCGACCGTACGTACCCGAAGCAGCGGCGCGAGTTGGTCCTCGGGAAAACCGCTCAGCTGCAGCGCGATCGGCGATGCCGGCAATTCGGCGGAGGCATACCATTCTCCGGAGGCGGGAGATCCGACGCTCACGTTCCATCCCGGCAGCTCGAAAGCGCGAACGCCAGTCGGCAGCACCAGCAGCCGCGTCGCTCGGCGTGCCAGATCCTGAACCCATGTCGGCGCATCACTGCCGTAGCCGTGGAGTATCAGCAGCGGTGCCTGCCGAGCTCTCCGCTGAACCTCGGCGACGGGCGTTGCGATATACATCGGCAGACTGATCAGGCTGTCGGCCAACCAAAAGTAGGCGTCGACCGGTGTATCGGACGCCCGATCCAGGTTTGGCAACAGGAATGACGGTTCCCAATCAGGCACGAGGGAAATCAACACCGGACTGATCGGCCGTTCTTCGATCCGCAAATAGAAAGGGCGCCGATCGTCACGTGTTTCGGGGTCCGGTCGGTCCGAAGCGAGTCGAGCCTCGAAACGTTGATACCCAGGCCGCCCGGAAGCCACAAAAGCGAGACGAGCGGGAGCGAAACGCCCAGCTCCCGGTCTTTCCACCAGGACGCTCGCCCTGACGTTCTCTACGTCGTCGACGATTTCGACACGCAGCGTATCCATCCAGGCCGCCGAAGCCACGACATCGACTCTAACGCTGACTGTGTCGCCGGACCGCACGATAGACGGCGTCACAATCTCCGATATCCCGGACTCCTCGTACTCCGTTCGTAGTGATGTTACGAAAAGCCCGATGCCTTGGCGGCGCGCCTCGTCAGCTGCTTCCGCAACGTCGGCTATTCGATCATCAGTGATGACGCGGACAGTCCTGGCGCCCGCCAAAGCTGACGACCTGATGGCCGGAGTAAGTCGAGTCTCGTAGTATATGGGCTCAAGCGGAAGCGAATCGGCCACTGAGAACTGCGGATCCGCCCCCCCAAATAGCCATACGCCATCGGCTTCTATCATGGAGTCCCGAGCCGCCTGCCATATGCTACTACTGCCGAGACCGGCCGGTCGTGACATGCTGAACGAAGCGTCCAGTATCACCACGTCAGACGTGGCCGCCGCCCGCCACCCGGCGGGAAACGACGGATTGAGGAGAAGCAGCAATAAGAGGAGCAAAGCCAAGGCCCGGAAAGTTGCTGCGAGAGCCCGGCCGCGTACGGGTTCTTCCCGCATCCCGTACCACCAGTAGACGTACGCGGAGATAAGCCCCACGCCGAACGTTAACAGGATCCACTTGAAGGGAGTCACATCACTCCCGGGCTAGTCACAACGGTGAAATGAGTTGACACGCCCTGAGGATGAACTCAGCCGTGATGCAGCGCAACCGTGCGTGGTATTCGACAGTACTGAAGGCAGTGAAGGAATTGTATCAGTCGACGCGGCTGACGCTCCGCTCCACTGCCCGATCCAGCAGCAGCGAGAGCCGACTTTTCGCGCGGCGGAATGCCGCCATATCCGCCTGGTTGACCGGTTCACCGGACGGCAAATTCACGCCACGGGGATCGATGTGCTTGCCGTTGCGGAGCATTTCGTAGTGCAGGTGAGGACCTGTAGCAAGACCGCTCGACCCCACGTTTCCGATCAGCTGGCCCTGTTCGACTCGGACGCCGGCTCTGATCCCCTTGGCAACGAAACTCAGGTGAGCATAACGAGTACGGTATCCATTCACGTGGCGGATCTCGACGATTCGCCCGTAGCCACCCCACCAACCGGCTCGGGTCACCGTACCATCCGCCGTCGCGTAGGCGCGCGTACCGGTGTTTGCCGCGTAGTCGGTGCCCAGGTGTGCGCGGTAGATGCCCAACTTCGGGTGGAGACGACGCCGCGTGAAGTTTGATGAGATCCGTCGGAAGTCGACGGGCGCCTTGAGGAAGACCTTCTTCATCGACATTCCATCTTCGTCGAAGTACTCACCGCGCTTCTCGAACCAGTACGCCCGGTAGGTCGTTCCCCGGTTCGTGAACTCGGCCGCCAGCATCCGGCCCGGGCGGACTGACCCGTCTGCTCTCACATGCCTCTCGTACACCGCCCGGTACGAGTCGCCTCTCCTCAGGTCAATCCCGAAATCGATGCTCCATTGAAACGGTCGATAGATCCCCCACATCACCTGCTCGATACGTTCCTGCGTGCCCATCGAGCCCACCTCGAGTGCCAGCACCGAGTTGTAGAGGCTGCTCTCGATGGAACCCGCCAGTACCAGGGTATCGATGGTGACGCTGAGCTTCAGCAATTCCCCGGCCCACCCGAACTCATCCTGGAACAGGCGCACTTCGTTGTCGGAATCGACCCGAACCAAAACTTCCGTGACGCTGTCCCAGGCCGTTCGCTCCACCTGAACGGCGACACCCGGCCTGAGGGCTCGCGGATTTATGTATTCGCGAAGCACATCAACGACGCCCGCGATCTCTGATTGGTTTAGCGACTGCCGCGCGAGGACCTGCGCCAGGACCTCTCCGCGCTTGAGCGTGTCCGCCCCAATCACCGACTCGGCCTCGCCCCGAGAAACAACGATAGTTGGCAGTTCTGGGACGCGCTTCTGCGAGCTGGCCGGGCGCCCCAATATGAGCGTCAGGCCACCGGTAACCAGTAGCGCGAAGAAAAGAAGGCCTCTACCCATTCCGCATTCCGGGAGGGGTAATCATAGTCCGCGGTAGCAGGTTCAGCCACACCTGGCACCAGCCCTCGGTCTCACACATCAGTATCGCTCGGCTGCTCAGTCCATCTGACGTCGAATGAACGTCGGAATTTCCAGGTCTCGAGGGTCCGTCACCTCGATGGGTACGACCTTCTTGTGAGCGGCCGGTGTTGCCGCGGTGCGGTCGGCTACCCGTCTGGCCCCGAAGTTTACGCGCTCTTCCTTTGCCACCGCAGCCCCATTGTCCACCGTTTCGAAGCCCGTGGCGATAACGGTAACACGGATTTCGGCATCGAGTGTAGGATCGTGCACCGTGCCGAAGATGATCTCGGCGTCATCACCAGCCGCGTCACGGATCATCGTGCTCACCGTGCTCACCTCATCGATCGTCAGGTCGGTACCACCCGAGATATTGATGAGTACGGCCTTGGCGCCGGCTATGCTGATGTCGTCCAGCAGCGGCGACGAGATCGCTTCCTGGGCCGCCTCCTGCGCCCGGTTGTCGCCCGTGCCGCTCCCCGTTCCCATGAGCGCCGGGCCACGGTTCGCCATCACGGTGCGCACGTCGGCGAAGTCGACGTTCACATCTCCGGTGACGCTGATCAAGTCCGAAATCCCGCGCGTCGCCTGGAGCAACACTTCGTCCGCCTTCTTCAAGGCCTCACGGAAGCTGGTCCCCTTGCCAACCACGGATAGCAGCCTCTGGTTCGGCACGACGATCACCGTATCCACCGCCTTGCGAAGTTCCGCCAGCCCGATCTCCGCCTGGTGCATACGCTTCTTGCCCTCGAACTCGAAGGGCCGGGTGACGATGGCGATGGTGAGAGCGCCCATCTCGCGGGCCAGTTGCCCCACAACCGGAGCCGCGCCCGTGCCTGTGCCGCCTCCCAAGCCCGCGGTCACGAACACCAGGTCCGCTCCTGTTACTACTTGCACTACATCGTCTTTGTTCTCCTCAATCGCCTGGCGCCCGATCTCCGGCCGCGCGCCCGCTCCCAGACCGCGAGTCAGCTTCTTACCGATCTGGACCTTCATCGGAGCCCGGCAGTTACCCAGCGCCTGAGCATCGGTGTTGAGGCCGATGAAGTCCACCCCCGGCAGATCCTCCTCGATCATGCGATCCACGGCGTTGTTGCCGCCGCCGCCGACCCCGATCACGCGCATCTTCGCGCTGCGATCGCTCGTTTCAGCAAGTTCGAACCGTATCATCCTCGTCCCCTCCCAATTACTTAAGTGTTGAAGTGAATAGTCTACGTTCGATGGTCATCTATCGTCTCTGAACAGGTTAGAAGAACTCTCTCAGCCAACCGCCGACCTTTGACAGCGCAGCCATCGTTGAGCCGCGGCCGTTTCCCAAACCTTCCTTGATCTGCTCCACGCCATACAGCATCAAGCCGACGGCCGTCGCGAACTTCGGGCGACGGACAGAGTCGGCCAGACCCGTGAGACTTTCGCCAGGCGAACCGCAGCGAACCGGCATCGTGAAGATCGACTGCGCCACATCAAGCGTGCCGTCGAGGCTGGCGCCGCCGCCGGTGAGCACTATGCCGCCGCCAAGGCGGTTCGCGAACCCTGCTGATTCGATTTCGTGCATGACGAGCGTGAGCACCTCATCCATGCGCTGTTCGATGATATGGGCCAGCAGTTCGCGCGGTACGTATTTGCGCGCACCGGGCGCCGGGCCCGGTACCTCGACCGTCTGCTCGGGATCGACCAGCCGGGTCGTCGCGACGCCGTAACGCTCCTTGGCGCGCTCTGCTTCGGCGTACGGGATCCCCAGGCCTTTGACCAGATCGTTGGTGAAGCTGACGCCGCCGCACGGGACAACAGCGACATGCCGGATCTTCCCTTCATGAAAGACCGCGATCTCGGTGGTGCGCCCACCGATCACCACCAGAGCGCTACCTACCTCGCGCTCCTCAGGCGTCAGAACGGCCTGGCCCGCCGCCAGCGGATTCAAGACCAGCTGCGTAACCTCGTAGCCAGCCTGCATGACGGTCTTCCTCAGATTGCGGGCCGCCAGACCGGAACCGAGCACCATGAACACATCGGCTTCCAGTCGTGTGCCGATCATGCCAATCGGTTGCTGTATTCCACCCCGGTGATCGACCGAGTAGTCCTGAGGTATCACGTGCAGCAGTTCGCGGTCCGGAGGAACGACAACAGCGCGAGCGACTTCGTGGACCCTGTCGACATCCTCGTCGTCGATCTCTTCCGACCCGATGGCTACCACGCCGTTCGACGCATTCGTCTGCACGTACTCCGAACTGATCCCTACATAAAGGCCACGCGGCTGCACCCCGGCCATCAGCTCCGCTTGCCTCAAGGCCTGGCGGATCTCCTCCGTCGTTTCCTCGATATTGGAGACGGCGTCGCGCCTGATGCCGTTTGGTTTCACTTGCCCAACGCCCAACACCTTTATCTGGGGCGTGTCATCACCGTCGAGCACCAGTTCGCCGATAACCGAACAGGTCTTCGTCGAACCAATGTCGAGAGCACCAATCAAGTACGGTGTTGCTATCATGAGTTCTCTCTCCGAACCACGATTTGATTAGCGAATCGCGCCTCGACCAGTTCAGCTTTGATTCCACGGTTGCGAAGATCACCTAGTGTCGCTCGGATCCTGCGCAACAGAGTTTCATCTACAGCACTAGGTAGAGCGAGCCGGCTCGCCGGCTGCGAAGCCTCGAGACTGGTCATCAGCCCCGAACCGTTGACCAGCCCGAAGTCTGATATCACCTCAGCCAGGCCAGGATCGAGTTCCCTGACTCTCGCGAAGATTCCCAGCGCCTCGAGCGCCGGCCCGGCAACGATCTCCGTCGAGTCTTCTGCCAAGTCAGCTCGCTGCACCACCACCGGAAGGTTCAAGGACTGCCCGACCGGATCGATCGGTAGAACGGTTCCGTCTGCACGAACGACGCGAAGCTCTGGGGTCCCGACCAATGCCACGGGCTCGACTTCGCGAATGACGATCCGCAGTCCGTGCAACCCGGAGCGATGAACCTGGGCCTCTTCGACGAGTGGATGCCGGCTCAACCGTCGCTCCACATCCGAGTAGTCATCCCATACCGAGCGGTTGCTGCTGATGCTGGCGCGATCCAGAATCGCATCTGGCGCTGCCCAGCGAGCGCCGACGACCTCCACCTGGCGAACCGAGAAGTAGTCGATCCGCTTGAGAATCGCCCTTCCCCATACGGGACTCGATATCCCGGCGACCAGAACAAGCAGGCCCAGACCGAAGGCCACTCTCGGTAGCGCGCTACGACCCTTCATGAAGCCGCCCCCACGTGCGTCAGAACCGCTTCGTCGAATCCCCAGAACACGATCTCGGGCTCCAGAGCGATGCCGAAGTTTTCCAGTACGCGTCGCCGAGTTTCGGCCATCAGGCCGATGACATCGTCAGCCAGCGCTCCGCCTCGGTTCACGATGAAATTCGCGTGCTTGGTCGAGATCTGTGCTCCGCCACGTTCGACCCCACGCATTCCCACCTGGTCGATCAGCTCCCAAGCAGATGGTGCAGGCGGGTCAGGGTTCTTCCATGTCGATCCACAGGTCGGCTCGTCGTAGACCTGGGCCTCGAGCTTCGCTTTCCGCCGCCGCTCGTGCTCCGCTTCGACGGCAGCTGCGTCGCCCGGGGGAGCTTCGATCTCCGACGCCAGGAAGATCGCGCTGGCATCGAGCTCGATCCGACGATACGCCGGCCGCACGTCCGCCCTGGTCAGCCGCTCGACTGTGCCGTCCGGCCACATGACATCCGCCCAGAGCGCACGATCCCAGATCCCCACATCGGCGGTGCCCGCGTTCATTCGCAACGCACCGCCCATGGTTCCCGGCACCGCTTCCAGGATCCACAGACCCGCCCTTGCGGCGCGTCGTGCCGCCTGCACGACGCTCGAGATCGGGGCAGCGGCCCCACAACGAACCGTTTCTTCCAGCAGCTCAAAGTCTCTGAACTCGCCATCGAGCATCAGCACTGGCGCGCCCGGACCGTCATCCGAGATGAGCAGATTCGCGCCCTTACCGAGAACCAGCACCGCATCACCCTCGAGCGTATCCAGCAGAGCACGCAAATCGTCCATCGACTTCGCTGTCGCGAACGATTCGGCGTTTCCGCCGATCTTCCAGCGGGTATGACCCGCCATCGGGACGTCATGCATCCACATGGCTCCGCCCAAGATCCCTGGCCACCGAGTGCGCGACGGTGAAGATGTCGCCCGCCCCTAGAGTGATGAACACGTCACCCGCTCTCAGTTCCGTCTTCAGGGCTTCCGTCAATTGCTCCAGATCGGCGACGTCGTGGACATCATCGGCTCGCATCTCAGCTCGCGCGGCATTCGACACCAACTCTGCCGTGACGCCCGGTAATTGTTCTTCGCGTGCCGCATAGATCGCCGCAACGAACAGAACGTCAGCGGTGGCCAACGCACGGCCGAAGTCGTCCGCGAAGGCCTCCGTCCTGCTGTACAGGTGAGGCTGAAAGGCCACCACCAACCTCCGCTCCGAGTAGCTGCGGCGCGCCGTTCCCAGGGTCGCCGAGACCTCGGTGGGGTGATGGGCATAGTCATCGATCACCACGACTCCACCGACTTCACCGATGACCTGAAAGCGCCGCTCGACGCCGCTGAAGCTGGCCAGCGCTGGCGCCGCCAGGCCCGCATCGAGCCCCAGGGCCAGCATGATGCCGATCACCGAAAGCGCGTTCCTGACATTGTGTTGGCCGCGAAGCGCAAGATCGAAGTCGCCAAGCGACTCGCCCTTCCATCGGACCCCAAAGCGGGTGCCCGATGCTTGTTGCGTAACCGTTACGGCCCGCAGGTCTGCGTCCTCACCCAATCCGTACGACACACCCCGCGACCCAGCCGTTTCCAAACGCCGACGCGCTCCGGCGTCATCGATGCAGACGAGGACCGTACCATCGGTCGGCACTTGATCGACGAATCGATCGAACGCTTCCTCCAGTTCCGCGAAGCTCGGATAGATGTCGAGATGATCCGCTTCGACCGACGTGACGACAGCCACCTTGGGCCAAAGCGTCAGAAACGAGCGATCGTACTCGTCCGCTTCCACCACGAAGTACTCGCTTGCACCAATTCGCGCGTTCCCGCCCCAGGCCGCCACTCGCCCGCCGACCAAAGCCGTAGGGTCAAGACCCGCGGCTTCCAATGCCATAGCGGTCAGCGCCGTTGTTGTGGTCTTGCCGTGCGAACCACTGATCGCGATCAACTCCCCTGTGTTGACGAGTTCGGCCAGCGCCCTGCTGCGCTTCACCACCGGCACCCCACGCGTCCGGGCCGCGTTGAGCTCCGGATGGTCGTCGGGAATCGCGGCCGTGTAGACCACCACCGAACAATCCGCTACGTGATCGGGGTCGTGCCCCTTCATCACGGTGATGCCAGCCTCCTCCAGTTCCCTGGTCGCATCGCTCGTCTCCCGGTCACAACCGCTGATCTCCCCACCACGGCTCTGCAGCAACCGAGCGAGCCCGGACATACCGGCTCCGCCGATTCCCATCAGGTGAATCGACGCCCCGCGTTCGGTAAGCCATGCAAGCCCGGGATATCTCAACGATCCTCCATCAGCCGCCAAAGGTCGCTAGCTATCTCGACCGCCGCGTGAGGCTTGCCTCGCGCCTGTGAAGCCGCGCTCATCTGCTCCAGCAGCGTCGGCCCCTGTAGCAGGTGAACGATGGTTCGCCACAGCTCACCTGGATCTCGAATCATGTCCCGCTCCTCGACAACGACCGCAGCTCCATCCGCAGCCAGCGAGCGCGCATTCCACCGTTGATGGTCGGCCGCCGCATGTGGCAGCGGGACGAGAACCGACGGCACGCCCCAGGCGCAGAGCTCTGACAATGCTAGGGCGCCTGCTCGTGAGACGGCTAACGATGCGATGCTCAACGCACGTTCCATCTCCGACACGTACGGCACGGTCCGGATCGGGACCCGGCCACGAAGTCGCTCAAGTTGTCGTCGCACTTCCTTGAAGTGCGCAGGGCCCGTAGCCCAGAGCAGCTGTGCGTCTGGCGGAAGCGGCGCAGACTTCCCGCCCTTCACAGCGCCCAACGCTGTAATCACGGCGTCGTTGATCGGTGTAGCCCCCTGACTGCCACCGACGATCAACACAACGCGTCCCGGACCGAGCCCGAACTCCTTGCGCACAACGTCCGGGTGCGGCCTCTGATCCGGCCACCGAATCGGGTTTCCATGGACCGTGACATCCGTGTTGTTACCTGGCCACAACATCCTCACCGCCTCCTCATATCCCAGGTGAAGCTGGTCCACATAGGGAGCCAGCCATCGGGTCGTTAGACCCGGGTAACTGTTCTGCTCCTGAATCGCGGTTGGCAGCCCCTTGATTGCCGCCCAACCAACGACCGGCCCTGCTGCATAGCCACCCGTCCCCACAACGAGATCCGGCTCGAACTGTTTGAACAGACGCAGAATCTCGCGGCTGCTGGTAATGGCCGAACGAGCCAGTCGCCAATTACGCCACACGCGACTCCGATAGATCGGCTCCAACTCAAGAAGCCGAAATTCGACATCTCGCTCCGGTAGGACCTGAGCCTCGATCCCTCGCTTTGCACCAACCAACAGCACTTCGAAATCGTCCCTGCCACGGCGTTGCAGTGCCTCCGCCAGGTTGAGAGCCGGATACAGGTGGCCGCCAGTACCACCGCCAGCGATGATCGCTCGGTGGCCCACGTCACTACGCTCTCCAACTTCCTATGTTCAACAAGATCCCCACCGCCGCGAGCGAAACCACGAGACTCGATCCGCCATAACTGATAAATGGCAATGTGATCCCGGTCGTCGGCAGAAGGCCCATCGTTACACCCATGTGTATCAACGCGCTGACCACGATCAGCGCTGTCAGACCCACCGCCAGCAGAAAACCGAACGCGTCCGGCGCGCGACGCGCGATGCGTAAGCCGAGGAACCCGATCAGCGCGATCGCTCCGACGACGGCCAGCGCACCAACGAAGCCCCACTCCTCCGCTATGATCGCGAAGACAAAGTCGTTGTGCGGCTCCGGCAGCAGATACTTCTGTGTGCTCTCGCCGTAGCCGACACCGAAGACACCGCCCGATCCCACGGCGATCAACGACTGATTCAACTGATAGCCCGCTCCACTCGGGTCGGAGCCTGCATCGAGGAACGTGACCAAACGCGCCATGCGATAACTGGCCGAACGAATCATCTCCCAGAGAATCGGCAGCGATACGAGACCCAGCAGTATGAAGTGCCCGATGCGCGCGCCAGCCGCGAACAGCACGATGGCGCAGAGCAGCCCGATCAATGCGACGGATGAGAGGTCGGGCTCCAGGATGATCAGGAAACCGACGATGCAGTAGACGATGCCGAACGCCGCCAGTCCCCAACGCAGGCTGCGCACGCGCTCGCCTTTCTTTACCGCCAGAGCCGCCGCCCAGATTACCATGACGAGCTTCGCCGCCTCGGACGGCTGGATACTCACCCCGAGCTCCAGCCAACGACGGGCTCCGTTGCGCGGCGGAGCTATGGCATCGGTGCCCGGCATCACCACCAGCAACAGGGCAAAGATCGTGAGTCCCAAGAGCGGCCAGGCGAGCTTCTGATAGATGCGGTAGTCGATCCGGGCCAACACGTAGAGCGCCACGAGCCCAACCAGCGCGCGACTGGCCTGCAGCCGCAGGAAGTAGTGATCCGGAAGCCCCCTTGTCTGGGCGAGAAACGCGCTGGAACTGTATACCGTCAGCAGGCCGACCAGCACCAGGAAGACGGTGATGGCGAGCAGGCCGCCGGCATCGCGCCTCGCGCTACCTGCCGCCGGGACATAAGCATCGACCGTCAGGCTACCGACGAGATCCCTCACGACACCTCTCGTTTGGCCAGTTCGGCAAACCGTTCACCGCGTTCTTCGTAGTCGCGAAACATGTCGAACGACGCGCAGGCCGGGGCGAGGAGCACGACATCTCCGGCGTTTGCCGTCGTCTCCGCTGCGCGTACCACATCCTCGAACGTGCCTTCCTCTCTGAGTAGATCGAACTCGCCGCCCAACTCCGATTCGATCTTGCCCGCGGCCTCGCCGTAAGCGATGACTGACCGCACGCGGCCTTTCATCTCCGGAACGAGGCTGGCGAAGCTTTCACCTTTCTCACGCCCGCCGAGCAGCAGAACCACCGGACGGTCCATCGATCTCAGCGCATTCACGGCAGAGGCGACATTGGTGGCCTTCGAATCGTTGATCCACAGGACGCCGTCTCGCTCATGTACCGGCTGCAATCGATGTGGTAGCGGCTCGAACTCGCGCAACCCGTCCCGGATCGCAGTGGTCGGCAGTTGGGCGAGGTCCGCCGTCAGGCTCGTGGCAAGAGCATTCGCCACGTTGTGCGTGCCAAGCAATTTGAGCTCTTCACGCGGAACGAGTTCCTGCTGTCTTCCAGAGCGACTCATCATCAGCATCCCGCCTGCCAGGAACGCCCCGCTTTCAGCTTTCTGCAGTTCGGATTCAACCCTGAAGTGGAGCACCTCTCCGGGGCGACCCCTGGCCAGATCGAGCACCCCTTCATCTTCCGCGTTGAGCACCCAGCGGCTGCCCGCATCGGCATTGTCGAAGAAGCGCCCTTTCGCCGCGTAGTACTCGTCGATGCTCCCATGCCAGTCGAGATGGTCCGGACACAGGTTCAGAAAGACACCGATGGCCGGTTTGAAACGCTCCGTGTAAGCCAGCTGAAACGAGCTCACCTCCACCACAACCCATTCCAAGCTCTCGCCGTTGGCCACGATCTCCGATAGCGCCAGACCGATGTTACCACCGACACCGACTCGGAGGCCGGCGCGCTCCAACATCGACCCGATCCACGCCGTCGTCGTCGTCTTACCGTTGGTTCCCGTAACCGCAATCACCGGGGCCTCGAGAAACCCAAAGGCGAGCTCGAGTTCCGAGATGATCGGCAGCTGGCGGACGCCGGGAGCCTGCAAGACATCAGCTGTCGGCGGGATACCAGGGCTAATGACCACCAGGTCGCAGCTCTCCAGCTTCGAGTCGTCGTGCACGCCGAGGTCAACGTCGACGCTGGGGCCGCGGATCTCATCCGCCCAACGATGCAGTTCGTCGTTGTCCGCCAGGTCGCTGGCGTAGACCGAGGCTCCCACTTGCCGAAGCAGTACCGTAGCAGCGCGGCCGCTTCGACCCAGACCCAACACGCCGACCCGACGATCGGACCACGAGGCGGTATTCATCACCGCACCTTCAAAGTGCTGAGCGCGATAAGCGCGCTGAGCACCCCAGCTATCCAGAAGCGAACAACGACTTTCGACTCCGCCCAGCCGAGCTGTTCGAAGTGGTGGTGCAGAGGTGCCATGCGGAAGACTCGCCGCCCTTCCCCATACCTCCTTCGCGTGTACTTGAACCAGCTGGTTTGCATGATCACCGACAGGGCTTCCAACACGAACACCGCCCCGATGATCAACAGCAAGAACTCGCCCTTGATCAGCACGGCCACCGCGCCGAGCGCGCCGCCCAGAGCGAGCGAGCCCGTGTCGCCCATGAAGACGTCCGCCGGGTGACTGTTGAACCACAGGAAGCCGAGCGCACCGCCGGCCAGCGCGGCGCAGAAGACCGACAGCTCACCGACGCCGGGGAGATAGAACAGGCCCAGGTAGTAGGAAGCGTCGACGCGGCCGATCAGATAGGCGAACAGACCGAAGGTCGTTCCGGCGATCGCGGCCAGTCCGGCGGCCAGGCCGTCCAGGCCATCCGTCAGGTTCACCGCGTTCGCGCTGCCGCTCACGACTATGGCCACGAACGGGATGAAGAACGGTGCCCAGATCACGAGCCGCCATTCCTTGAAGAAGGGCAACATCGTGTGGTTGACGGGGTAATCGCTGAGCGGGAAGCGCCAAAGCACGAACCCGAGCGCCAGCCCAAGTATGAATTGCCCGATGAGCTTGTTGCGGGCCACGAGTCCACGGGACTCGCGCTGAACGACTTTCAGATAGTCATCTATGAAGCCCAGCAGTCCCATGCCCGCGGTGATGCCGAGCGCGATGAGTACGTATGAGTTATCGAGTCGCGCCCATAACACGGTCGGGATCAGTACTGCAGCGAGTATGATCAAGCCACCCATTGTGGGCGTGCCGGCCTTCGCCAGATGCGCGTGCGGGCCATCGAGCCTGATCACCTGGCCGACGCCCCGCTTGCGCAGCCACCGCAGAATAGGAGGCCCGGACAGGAAGGCGATCAGCAGAGCCGTAACCATAGCTCCGCCCGCCCTGAACGTAATGTACTGGAACAGGTTGAAGACGATGTGCGTGTCAGCTAGTGGAAACAGAAACTCGTAGAGCACTCTTCCCTCGCTAACTCTTCGCGCCGAAATCGCGCTCGAACATCGGAATCGCGCGCTCGAACTTCATCCCTCGGGAGGCCTTGATCAGCACAGCCTCATCACCCTCGAGCCGACTGGCGAGCTCCTGATAGGCTGCCTCCAGCTCATCCTTTAGGATCAGATCCTCTCGCGTGCACTCGGAAAACGCTCCTCTGAATGCTCCAACCCCGGCGATGATCTCAATGCCCTGGTCCACCATCAAGCACGCTACCTCTTCGTGCAGCGCCTGAGATCGTTCACCGAGCTCCAACATGGTGCCGGCCAAAACGGCCCGTCGGCGGCCGGCGGCCAACGCCTCCAGCGCATCGATCGCCGCACGAAACGACGCCGGGTTCGCGTTGTAGCAATCAATAAGCAGAGTTAGACCGTCGAGCCGCCTAACCTCTCCCCTCATCGGCGGCAGTACCACATCTCGAATACGTCGGGCCGCATCTACCGGTTCGACACCCAGGAGATGCGCAACAACGCAGGCGAAGAGCGCGTCGCGGATGAGATGCGACCCGAATCCTTTCAGCTCGAAATCGACGCCGCGCCAGCGCCAGAAGGCGCCAGCCTCTGTCATGGACCAACTTTCCGGCCGTTCGTCCGCTGTGTCGCCGAGCCCGACCGTCTGCACATCCGGCCACAAATCCCGCGCTCCAGTGACGAGCGAATCCGGCTGATCGGCAACGATTGCGCGGCCTCCATTTCGCAGCTCCGGCAGAAGCGACAGCTTCTCGCGGAGGACTCCTTCCAGATCCCTCAGTCCCTCGAGATGACCCTCGCTGACCGACGTGATAACGGCGACGTCGGGCTGCGCGACACGACCCAGCGTCGCTATCTCGCCGGGTTGGTTGGATGCCACTTCCAGTACCCAGGTTCGAGATTCCTCGGGCGCCGCCAGAATCGACAGCGGTGTTCCGACCAGATTGTTGAAGTTGCCCGGGCTGGCGTAGACATCGCCGCCCAAGGCAGCAGCCGCCAGGTCGCGCGTCGTCGTCTTGCCGCTCGTTCCGGTTATCGCGACTACCGTTGGGTTCAGCGCCAGGCGTCGCGCCGCTGCCAGCTTGCCCAGCGCGGCCAGCGCGTCCGGCACGACGAAAGTCTCGAAATCCTCCGGCAGGTTCTCTACCGATGACCCGACCACAGCGCCCGCTGCTCCAGCATCGACCGCCGCGCCGAGAAAACGCGTTCCGTCGAACCGCTCCCCGCTGAGGGCGACGAATAGCTCGCCGGGCTTCAGCGTCCGCGTGTCAGTGGAAACGCCGGAATAGACCCGACTTGTAGAGCCTGTCGGTTCGAGTTCGAGGGCCGTACGGACGGTCTCGCTGTTCCACTGGAAGCGGGACATCACTCGCTCCCCCGACGCTCTGCGAGCAGTTCGCTCACGATGACCGCCTCATCGAAAGGCCGCTTCGTTTCACCGATCACCTGGTAGTCTTCGTGTCCCTTACCAGCCAGCAGGACTGCATCATCGTCCCCCGCCAAGTCGAGCGAACGAGCGATCGCTTGCCGACGATCGACGATGACCTCGTGCTTCGCGTTGCCGACGCCGGGAAGGATGCCCTCGATGATCGCCTCCGGCGGCTCCTTGCGTGGGTTGTCGGATGTGACGATCGAATAGTCGGCGCCCTTGGCGGCGGCCTGCCCCATCAGGGGGCGCTTACCCGGATCTCGGTCTCCGCCACATCCGAACACCACGATCAACCGCCCTTTCACGAACGGTCGCAGCGCGGAAAGCGCGCGTCGCAATGCGTCCGGGGTATGCGCGTAGTCTCGCAAAACCAGCGGCGCGATCGCGATGACTTCGAGTCTTCCGGGGACCGCAGGGACCGTCGTGAGCGCGTCCGCCATGGTGCCGATATCAAGGTCGAAGGCCGCGCCGATGCCCACCGCCGCGAGCGCGTTAGAAACGTTAAACTTCCCGGAGAGCGGCAGCTTCACTTCGATGACTTCATCCGGCGCAACCAGCTTCCAACTCGAGCCGCCCGGCTCCAGCTCTACATCTCGAGCCGTATAGTCGGCATCTGTCTCCAGGCCGAAGCGTATGCGTCGCCGATCGCCCGGAAGGTCGTCCCACGCCGGCTCGTCGGAGTTGACGACCAACGTCCCTTCCGGATCTACCAGTTCGGCTAGCCGCCGCTTGATCGACTTGTACTCCTCAAAATCCGTATGGTAGTCAAGGTGGTCGCGACTCAAATTCGTGAAGACGCCGACGTTGAACGCCGCCCCTTCGACCCGGCTCTGCGAGAGCGCATGCGACGACACCTCGGCTACCACGCATTCGGCTCCCGATGCCTCGAGCCCCGCCAGTCGGCGATGAAACTCGATCGGGCCGGGAGTCGTCAGCTGGGTCTCCTCCTTGTTGCCGGCGGCATCAACGACGCCAAGCGTGCCTATCGACGCCGTCGGCATCTCTCGGGACAGGAGGTGCCGAGCGATGTGCACCGTGGTCGTCTTGCCGTTGGTGCCGGTTACTCCGACGAGCGACAGGCGTTGACCGGGGTCGCCAAACATGACAGACGCCGCGATCGCCGCGGCGCGTCGTCCGTCACGGACGCGGAACTGAGGCAGGTTCAGATCGGGGCTTGGAGTCTCGAGTAACGCCGCCGCCGCCCCTGCCTCAGCCGCGTCCTTCAGATGTCTGTGACCGTCGTCTAAGCTGCCCTTTATGGCGACAAACAAGTCGCCGGCCCGGATCTCTCGCGAGTCGTCTGTGACGCCAGTGATCGCGAGATCGATATCCGGGCCGGTCGAGTCTAGGAGTCCAAGTGACTCCAAGCGGGCGAGTATATCGCGGATTGGAATCACTGTTCAGCCGATCCCTCTCCGGAGTCATTCGGTGGGCCGCGGCCGCTGCCGACCAGGACCACCGGTTCTCCGGCACGAAGCCGTGTACCCACTGGAGGTTGTGTTGAGACGACACGGCCACCTCCCTGCACAACGACACGCCACCCCGTCTCGTGAAGACGCTGCGCAGCGGCCCTCAGTGATAGACCCGTCACGTCGGGCACCACCGCTCGATCATCGAGCAGCCGGCGATCGTTTTCGCCCTGCGTTCTCAGCAACGGCGTATCAAGAGCAAACACATAAGGGCCACCAGACGGCGCCTGACCCGCTGTTACTCCCGCCTGTTTGTCCGGAATCTCCGGCTCCCCCATCAGCGGCGGCGCCGACCAGTGGCTTCCCGCAAGAGCAGCACGTACGGCTGAGCGCATGACCGGTGCAGCAGTCGCGCCCCCGTAGTACGCACCACTCGGTTTGTCGAGCTTCACAAGTATGACAAGCTCCGGCTCTTCGGCCGGGATCAGGCCAACGAACGATGCTGTGTAGTCGCCGCCCGAATAGCCGAGCTCGCTGTCAAAGCGCCATGCAGTGCCAGTCTTACCAGCAACGCTCAGGCCTCTGACAAACGCGCCCCTTCCCGTTCCTTCCGTGACTGCATTCGCAAGCACGGCCCGAAGCTCAGATGCTATTTCATCTGGAATGACGCGCCGAATGCGTACCGGTCGCTTCTTCCAGCGAACACTTCCATCTTGACCGCGCGCTTCGCGGACGACGCTCGGTCGCATGAGGACGCCGCCGTTCGCGATCGCGCCGTAAGCCATCACCAACTGCAGCGGTGTGACGGCAACCTCGTAGCCGATAGCTAGCGAGGCGCGGCTCTGGGCTGACCACTCCGCAGGACGACGAAGAGTTCCAGGGGATTCAGAGGGGTACGCCAGTCCGGTGGGTGTTCCGAAGCCGAAGTTGCGCAGATAGCTGAACTGGACGCTCTTGGGCAACCGCTCGGCAAACATCGCCATACCCACATTGCTCGAGACAGTGAGCGTTTGCGCCAGGCTCAGCCGGCCGTGGGGAGTTTCGTCGTGTATCGTTCGTCCCGCGGTGTGGTACAGCCCAACGCCCGTGTCGACGCTGTCGGAGAGTTCCGCTAAACCCTCCGTCAGAAGAGCCGCTGTCGTGAAAGGTTTGAGCGTGGAGCCAGCCTCGTAGGGTTCAGTCACCGCCGCCAGGTGTGCCAGGTGCGAGGGTTGCCCCACGCGCCGGCTCGCCGCCGCCAGCAGTTCGCCTGTGCTTGGATCGATCACTATGAGATCGCCGCCCTCGGCGCCCGAGGTCGTCACTGCATCCTCGAGCACAGACTCGGCAATCTCCTGCATCTCTGCATCTATAGTCAGGTAGATGTCGCCACCGGCTGTCGGGCGCACGTAATCTTCTTGCACCCAAAAAGCGGACGCACCTGTGGCTAACCTCCGCTCGAGCGCTACTCCCGGTTGCCCGGCCAACAAAGAATCGAATGTGAGCTCGATTCCGCTCTGGCCGTGTCCGTCGGTATCGACGCGGCCGATGATCTCGGCAGCAAGTTGGCCGTACGGGTAAAAGCGATCGACGAAACGCGTGGCATGTACGCCGCGACCGATGCGCTCTTCCAGGATCTCTTTCTGCACGGCGGTGTGGTGTCCGCGCAGTGGGATCCATCGTCGATCCTCGCCGCGCGCTACTTCGCGGGCGACGTCTGGATCGACATCGAGAACCTCGCGCAGAATGCGAGCTGCCTCTTCCCTGTTCTGGAGCTCGTTCGTCGCGACCGAGATCTGATACGTCGTGCGGCCGATAGCCAGAACACGACCTTCGCGGTCATAGATCGTTCCTCGAGGAGCCGGTAACGGCGCCCTTCGCTGGTGCTGGTCCAGAGCGGCTTGCCGAAAATCCGAACCACGCACTACCTGCAGCTGGAAGGCGCGCCCAAGGACGCCGGCAACCGCCAGCAGCAGCGACAGCTGCAGAAGGCCGTGCCTCAGGTGGCGACGCCGTGCCTGCCGAGCTTCAGCCCTCACGGAGAGCCTCCCATCGCCGTCGGCACGCCGCCGATGAATAGGTAGACCAGCTCGTCACCCTCCGGCATGTGCATTCCAAGCTCTTGCGCCGCACGCTCGACCCGCGGCCGACTGCCGAGATACGCAACCTGCTGTCCCAGCTCGGCCTTGCTCGTTTCCGCCAGTTCGCGATGCTCGGCCAGACTCTTGATGCGCTCTTCGATCTGGCGACCTCTCGTGCCCCGATGAACGGCGACGAACATGCCGGCCAGCAGTAGCATGGCCGAAGACGCGGTCACGATACCCCGAAGCCTCATTCGCCCCGCTCCCATACACGCAGTCGCGCGCTCCGCGCCCGCGGGTTCCGGTCCGTCTCTTCCGTTGTGGGACGAAGCGGCCGCCGCTCGACTTCCCAACCGAGCGCACGACCCCGGCACCTGCATTCGGGAAGATCCGGCGGACAGACGCATTCCCGACTCCACTCACGGAACGCGCGCTTCACGATGCGGTCCTCCAGCGAGTGATAGGCGATAACGACCATGCGGCCGCCTGGCGCCAGGAGATCACGGAGAGCAGGCAGCGCTCGTTCCAGTGAGTCGAGTTCCCCGTTCACGGCAATCCGAAGCGCCTGAAAGACCGGAGCAGCCTCGGAAGCAGGGACAGCGCGACCCTTGAGTTTCTCCACTACGCTCAGCAGATCATCGCTTGTAAGCAGCGGTGCCTGCTCTCGACGGGTCGCGATCTCCGACGCCAGCCGACGCGCCCGCTTCACTTCGCCGAAGTCGCGGAACACCGTCGTCAGCTCTTCGACAGACAACGTCGCCAGCAAATCGGCGGCACTCGCGCCTTCACCCGACATCCGCATGTCCAACGACGAACCGGTCCGGAACGAGAAGCCGCGCTCTAGAGAATCGATCTGGTGGGAGGACACCCCCAGGTCCAACAGTACTCCAGCCAATGCGCCCTCCCCCAGATCGTACAACTGCTCAAAGTCCGCGTAGTCTCCTCTTTGTAGCTGAACACGATCGCCGAACCGCTCGAGCCGTTCCCTGGCTCGCTCCAGCGCCTCAGCGTCGCGATCCGTCGCCAACAGTCGCACATCCTCATGCGCTGTAAGAATCGCTTCCGCGTGCCCCCCTCCACCTAGCGTGCCGTCAAAGAATACGCCGCCGCGCTCCAACTCCAGCGCGCTCAGCACCTCCTCCAACATCGCCGGCTCGTGAAAGGCACGATCACCCAAGTTCGAAATCTCGTTCAGGTCCGATTCGACGAACGAATCTCTCGACCTCCAAAATCCCCGATCGAGGGATTCTCCGAATTCTCTTCGACAATTCCGATTCCCGACTCCCATCAATACAGAGACGGTGGACAGACGGCCTTGCCCTACCCCTAGGTCCACACCAGCCCTCCCCCTGCCACCTGTCCACCGTCCCGAAGCCATTGGGCCGGTGACGATCGATGCCGGACCTCTCCGGGCCACCCGATTCCCCACTGTCCGCATCGCCACCTCGACCGTCACCGCCCCACCCCGTTCTCCTGTCAGACGATTATTTGACGAACAAACTTCTCCAGTTCAGGCTTGGCATCCCGTGTCGTGCTGTCGAACACACCAGGATTCCAGATTTCTATCTTCTCCAGCGCGCCAACGATCAGAGCCTCGCTGTCCAGCTGGGCCGCTTCCTGAAGCCGCTCCGGTATCAGGATCCGGCCCTGCTTGTCCGGTATCGTCTCCAACGCGTTCGCCGTGAGACTGAGAACCAGACCGCGGGATTCCGGCTGTCGTCGCAGCAGATCCATCAGCTGCTCCTCGACGCTCGCCCAGGCTCGGGCCGGATACAGGAACAGGGCTGGCTCTTGGGCGTGAATCAGAACGAACCGCTCTTCCTCCCCAGCGCTGCGTCTGAACGCGGCCGGCAGGGCGAGTCGGCCCTTCTCATCCAGCTGATGAAGAAAGCTTCCCAAGAAGCCGGTCATCTGTTCTCCCGGCAGGCTGTGTTGAATGTCTCGGTAGCGGGTCCGAGCACTGGCGTGGGCGCACTACACACTTGCCCCCACTTCTCCCCACTTCACGCCCCAAGCTAAGACGCGTTCCCCACTTCGTCAAGTATTTCCTGTCTTCGGGAGACCTTCGGGGCTTGGGTTTCTGGGCTTCTGGGAGTCTGGGATTCGGGGCTTTAGGGGTGGAGACGATTCCCAATAGAAAAAGCCCGGGCGAGCGCCCGGGCTTTTCCGGTTACAACGGTTTGTGGCTAGGGTCAGCCGCCGCGCTCTATCTGTCGGATACGAGCGTCGACGTTGAGCAGCCAGGTGTCGCAGCCGTCGATCAGCTGAGAGACCTCCGGCCTGACGTTACCCGCCCGCTGGAAGTGCTCTTTAGCCGAATTGAAGTGGCGCTGCGCACGCTGCAGCTGATTCAGACTCGCATCTTCCGGATCGGCCATACGCTCGCCGAGCTGGTAGTGGGTGTAGCCCCAGAAGAACTCGACTTCCGGCCGGGCATTGGCGGGCGCAAACTGAGCGGAGTATTGGAAGTCCGGTAGCGATCCGCTGAGGTTGCCCGACTGGCGCGCAGTGATCGCGCGGCTCCAGAAGATCCTGAAAACATCATCTTGCGAAGAGCTGCCGCTTTGGATCGCCGTGTTAAAGTCCTCGATAGCGCCCTCTGTGTTTCCGGCTTCGAGCTTGAATTGCCCGCGCTTCAGATAAGCACGCGGGTACGAAGAGTCGAGGGCGATCACCTCGTCCACGGCCGCAGCGGCATCGGCGAAGCGCTCGGCGCGACCCAGCGCGTCAGCGTAGAGCGACCAGAGGCGCGGACTGTCCGAATGCGACTGCAGCGCTCGCTCGGCGAAATCAATGGCTTCTTCGGTGCGTCCCGCAATCGTGAACGCCGCGATAGCATTCTCGATGATACGCTGATCGGTCTCCTCGCCCCTGATCTCCAGGACCTGACCGTAGGCATCGAGTGCGATGTCGACGTAGCTGGAATCTTCTGACGAGTAATTCAGCGCGTAGTCGCCCAGCGCCTGTAGCAGATCTTCATCGCCGGGCGTGAACTCGAGCCCTTCCTGGATGATCTCGATCGCGTCGCTCATCAACCCGGCCTCACCCATGTCGTAGGCCACCGTCAGGCGAACCGGAACATTGGCCGGGTCCAGTTCCAGATACTGCTTGTAGTACGAGCTCGCCTTCTCCGCGTCGCCCATCAGAGATGCGATATAGGCGACCTGCTGCATCGCATCGCGGTGCCCAGGGTTGTTCGCCAGAACATCCTCGAAGTAGGTCACGGCAGAGTCGGCCCAACCGTTGGTTCCACCGGTGGCGCCCGTTTCCTGCTCGGCCTCGTACAGCTGTCGGAAGGCCATACCCTTGTTATACAGTGCCGGGATGCTGACCGGGTTGATAGCTAGCGCCTCGTTGCAGTTCCTCAGCGCGTTCTCGGGCTGCTGACTTCCAACGTAATCCGCGCAGAACGCCCGAGCCCGAAGAAAGCGAACCTGCTCCTCGAACGCCGATACCGTAGCGTCGGCGACTCGGTTGACCCACTCGTCATCCTTGCCCTGGATCAATACCGTCGGTACGGCCACCTCATCGCCCGTCGCCACGTCTATGAAACTCGCGTTCACATCGTAGGCGTTGGCCATCTGTGTGACCGTTCCATAGAAGACGACCTGAGCGCCCATCAGATTACCCAACTGGCGCGCCTTGATCTTGCTGAGATCTTCCTGCTTGATCTCATAACGCCTTAGCGCGTTCTTGTATTCCCTTTCGGGGATCGGCGCGTGCGTCGCAAAGTCCTCAAGACGTTCGCTCAGAGCCCTGGACACCTTCTCGCCAAACTTCCTATCCAGAGCGCTCGACTCGAGCGGCACAACCAGCACTCGGAAGCGACCACCCGGCTCTTGCTGGTTCACCGTCGCAAACATGTTCTCCGTGACCAGCGACAGAGATAGAATCGTAGCCGCAGCGAATACCGTCAGCGTCCGCATGACCGCTCCTCCGGTTCTGGCGATCGCACACTTCATGAGCCTTTTCTCACTGCTTGAGTTCTACACCAAGCGAGCCTGCGCTCGCGCATTCCCCTTTTCATTGCTGGACCCGCAGGTCCATGGGCGCGCCTGGACTCGAACCAGGGGCCTCTGCCTTGTAAGGGCAGCGCTCTTGCCAGCTGAGCTACGCGCCCTCTTGCCTACACCGCGAGCCGCGCCCGGCTCGGGCTCAGGTACTCACCTGGCCTTACTCTACCCTCTATAGAATAAGGCCCAGAGGGATCAACACCGCGTAGGCGATCACCAGCAGGAGCGGAGCCAGCACAGTGGACACGAACGGCGAATCCGTCGCCAGAGCGACATAGCCGATCACGATCAGCACCGCCGCCGTTCCCAACAGTACCCAATTCAATTGGGTGAACTGGAGTGCCCTAGGTTCGCTTCCTGCTTTCACCTTGACCCTCGCAACCCCTCTACACTGCGCTGTGGCGGAACCTAACGGTCCGCGCTGCTTTTCCTTGCGGGATTTTGTATGGCATGAACGGCTACAAACCTATCCGTATCGTTCTCCGCCGTCAATTATTCAGAATTGTAGCCTGTCACACCTTCTGCCCCTTCGGCCGCTTGTGACTCGCTCGCCTCTCTCTCCCTCTCCTCCAGGGCCCGCAATCTCCTTCGGTTCCTCCTTTTCTTCCAGTACCCCATAACCAGCAATAGGATCGTCAACGCCGTCCAGTAGATCGCCGTCTGGGCAAGCACCAGAAGCCACCCAAAGCGACCAGCCACATCCTGCCGCCATAATCTCTCGAACCGTGACAGAGTGATTCCGTAGGTGCCTCGCAGCGCACGGTCCAGGTCACCGCCCGACCGCCAGTTTTCCAGCAGCGCCTGAAAGCCGCCGGATCCGCCGAGCCGATACATGTACTCGACGGCGGTATAAGACAGTAGATAGGAATGCTCGGCATCGATTCTGCTGCGCCGGAAGTCAAGGCTGAGGTTCTCCAACGAAGGAACTCGGCCAAGGAGGATGGCCACACGCAGTTCCCAAGCGCTTTCGGCCCGCCAGCTGCCCGCGGCGAGCTGGGCGTAGCCCTCGTGAAACCAGCGGGGCGCTATGGAGCCCAAATAGCGACCTACCGCAACATGAGCCAATTCATGACGAAGTACGGAGACCAACTGAGCGCCTGACCGGTAGTTGAACGTCGGCAGTACGATCTGGTCTCCTTCAGGGAACGCCAGGCCGGCGCTCCAGTCCGGGGCGCCTGGCGCTAGTGAATCGAAGGTCTGGCGATCCGGGGGTAGGTTAATGGTGATCGGGTCACCATTCAGAATATCGGCAGGCAGCCCGGGCATCCTTGGAGGCGGCTCTACAGCTTGGGCGAGCGTTTCGGCCAAGCGCTCCTGACCCGGCCAGGCGCGAAAGATGAAAGAACCTGATTTGAGATCTTGTTGAACGGAGGTCGAACCGGCGGCGACGAAGACTGTGCAGAGAAGCAGCGGGACCGTCGACCGGCGGAGGATTCGCAGCGCGGCGGGGGGCGTCGTGATTAGTCTAGATCTGGCCCGTAGCCTCAGAGAGCGCCTTCCTCAACCTGGGTCCTTCTTTGTGCGCCGCGTGGTCCGCTTCTTCCGTGGCTTTGCCGAAGCCGGCTTGGCCTTCCTGGTCGACCCTTTTCCTCCATTGATCATCTTCTTGAGCGCGATCTTCTCCTTCGAGGAAAGAATCTCATCCAGGTTCAGAAGTATAATAAGACTCTCTCCGGACTGCGCGATCGCCTCCAGGTATCGACCGGCCAGCCCCTTGAAGAAGTCGGGAGCTGGACTCAGCTCGTCAAGAGGAAGCTCGACGACCCCGGGTACGTCGTCAACCACAAGAGCGACCTGGCCATCACCAGTGGTCACAACCAGGAGCCGCCCTTCCACCCCGGCATCGCGCTCGGGAAGGCTAAAACGCTTGCGCATATCGATGACAGGAATCACAGCATCTCTCACGCCCACTACGCCTTCGACAAAATCCGGCGCCTTGGGGACCGGGCGCACGTCGCTGACCTTCAAAACCTCGCGTACGCTCATGACATCTACCGCGAATTCGTCGGCGCACACCTTGAAGGCAACGACCTTCTTGGCATCGGGTACCGTCTGGTGCTCCTCCATCATTCCCCCTTGATCAACCAGCAAACTCGCCTGCGAATCGATGAGAAGCGCCGGGTCGATGTAGCGTATCAAGTCCCCGTTGATCTCGATGAACAGCTCGGAGCTGGGCCCCGTCGGCGTTCGACCCTCGCCAGCCGGAACTACATCGCCTAGCTCCTCGATCTTCAGCCCCAGCTGGTTCGCGCCACGGCCCAGTACCAAAAGCACCGTGCCCTCTTCAGCGGAACGCAGGGGCTCACAATCGGGGAGCGTTCCGGCCAACTCGATCACCGGAACCCATCGACCTCTGATCTGCGTCAGTCCAGGCGCCTGGCTGTCCTGCTCGGCCAGCACCTGGTGCGCTACGGGTTCGATCTCAACAACCTCTGTCACCAGTTCGGCAGGTAGCGCGTATCTCGAACCACCAACGCGGAACGTCACCAGGTCCTTCACCGTGCGCTCCGCGACTGCGATGAGATAGAATTCAGCGATTCGACGATCGCCTCCGGAATCCTGTCGAGCGCGACTACCTGTTCCGCCGCACCCTGTTCCACGGCTTTGCCCGGCATGCCAAAGACGACGCTGCTCTCTTCGTCCTGAGCGATAGTGCGACCGCTGGCAGCTCGAATCGCGGCAAGCCCATCTGCGCCATCGCGTCCCATCCCCGTCAGGACCACCCCTACCGAACCCTGACCGAATACAGCTGCCACCGTCGGGAACAATGCGTCGGCCGCTGGCCGCGTCCCGCACATCGGCTCCTGCTGATCCAACGACAGACGCACCTCGCCATCGATTCGCCGGACTCTCATGTGGAAGTCACCCGGTGCTAGCCATACGTGGTTCGCCAAAATCGGTTCGCCGCCGCTCGCTTCATGCACCGGTAGCGGGCAAATCTCATCGAGACGCGATGCCAGCGTCGAAGTGAAGCCGGGTGGCATGTGTTGGACGATGAGGACGGCCGCTCCAAGGTTGGTGGGAAGAGCACTCAAGATAAACGCCAGAGCGCGGGGGCCTCCGGTGGACGCAGCGATGGCTACCACTTTTAACTCACCGGTGTCGCTTGCAGCTACAGACCGCGGCGTCCCCCCGCGGCGCTCTTTCAGCAGTGCGTCCAGGTCCGCGACAATCGCCGCCTGTAGCGCTTCGTAGAGTCTGCCTTCCACACGAGCAAGATCGAAGGAAATCGGCCCGGAAGGCTTGGCTACAAACTCGACGGCACCAAGTTCCAGCGCTCGCAATGTCGCGTCGCTTCCTTCGCCGGTGTATGCGGAGAGAACCACGATAGGCTTCGGCGTCGATGACATCACCCGCTCTAACACGCCAAATCCATCGAGACGAGGCATTTCGATGTCAAGGGTGACGACAGCTGGATCATGGGCTTCGATCAGCCGCAGCGCTTCCTCTCCGTCTGCCGCTGTCCCCACGACCTCGAATCCGGGGAAACGTCCGATCATGTCGGAGATCATGCGCCGCATGAACACGCTGTCATCGACAACGAGCACCGACCTCGCTTGGCCAACGGGCTCAGACTTCGACATGTTCCCTTCCATGAGCTTTAACCCGGAGTCGGCCGTCGCTCAACTTGAAATACACTGATCGACCGTAGTCGCCGCCTACGTCCTCACCTACTAGAGGTATGCCCGCTTCCTTCAGCGCCGATCGAGCGGCCTCGACATTTCGCTCTCCGATATTCGGCTCTCCCTTTGGAAGCAGCTCACCGAACATGCTCGCGCCGCCCACTAGCCGCGCCGTGATGTTCGCCTTTGACCCTCCAGCCGACACAACTTCGTCCAGGAGCCCTGGAACCGCCGTGGTTGCATATCTCCAACGACGAGCGGCGTTGTCGTTGTACGAAGGATCCGGAAGAAGCACATGCGACATTCCACCCACTGAGCTCGCGGGATCATAGAGCACGATCACGACGCACGACCCCAGGCCGAGAACCGCAAACATGCCCTCCGCCCTGCCAACACGGCGCTCACCCAGCGAGACGTAATACTTCATTTCTTCTTGTAGACACGCTCTCGCGCGTTCACAACCTCAAAGTTCTTCTTGAACACCGACGGAAGCATCTCTACGCGTCCCAACACCAGATAGCCGTCCGTCCGCAGTGTATCCATGAATACCTGAAACACCCGCCGTTGTGCTTCCCTGTCTAGGTAGATCAGAAGATTGCGGCAGAGTATCAGGTCCGCGTCAAAATCAGGTCGACCGGAAAGGATGTCGCGCTGCCGAAACTCCACAAGTTGAGGAATTGGCTCCTTCAATCGCCACACATCATCAAGCTTGAACCAGCGGCGCTTGACGTCGTCTGGTGTCTCATCCAGAGCAGCCTCCGAGTACTCGGCCGCTCGGGCAGCCTCCAGGCTCTGGTTGTCAATGTCGGTCCCGATGATGCGGAGGCCATTCGATATGTCACGTCGGTGGCGCGTCAGCCAGTCCCAGGTCATTATCGCCAGGCTGTAGGCCTCTTCACCAGCGGCCGACCCCGCGCTCCACATCAGCAGCGAGCTGGATCGCTGAAGAAGCTCAGGGAGAACGTCCTTCTGGATCACCTCCCAAGTCTCTGGATTGCGGAAGAACTTGCTGACATTGATGGTCAAAACACAGAGAAGCCTGTCATACTCGGTAGGGTCGGCGTCGAGCAACGCCGCGTATTCATCAACATCGGCCATACCCCGGGCCCGCATACGCACAGCAACGCGGCGGCGCAAACACTTCTGGCGATACGCGGCTCCCTTGAATCCGCGTTCCCGCTCTAGCCGTGAGAACAGCGAGGAATAGGCGCGATCGTCGCTACCCACCGTTGACGTCTTTCACAAATTCCAGGTTAGTGCGCACGACTTCGTTTTCTGGGTTGAGCTCCAACGCTCTCAACCACATCTCTATCGCCTTCTCCCGAGCCCTGCTCTTGTAGTACACATTGCCCAACTTGGCATAGATATCGTCACCCAGGTCGGCATCGGCGCGAATAGCGCGTTCATAGATCTCCGCCGCCTCATCGTAGTTTCCCTCGCGATACAGGAGGTCTGCCACGTTCTTCGAAACCTGCGGGATGTCCGGCTCGCTATCGAATGCCCTCTCGTACAACTGCCGTGCTCGGTCCTCGTCTCCTTTCCGCTCCCAAATCACTCCGGCGTTGTTCGCGAGCGCGGCCGAGTTCGGATGGCTTTCCAGACCTTCCTCGAGCGCGATGATGGCAGCGTCCATGTTTGCCGACATCGCCTGGGCCAAGGCCTTCGTCGAATAGTACAGCGCCGTTAACCTGGCGTCCTCGAGTTTCTCATAGTCTTCGAGGGTGGTTTTTGCAGCTGCCGGGTCGCCTGTCTTCAGCTCGAGAAGGGCCTTCGAAAGGTGAAGCTTCGGACTGTTCTCCGACCTCTTTATCCCCTCCTCCAGAAGAGCCAGCGCCTCCAACGTCCTTCCCTGACCCGCCAAAACGTGGGCGAGGTTGTTGAACACGCCGGCCCTCGAACCACCTTTCTCCAGGATTGCGCGGAAAATCGACTCGGCCACCGACAGCTTTCCACTGCGTAACTCTATGAGCCCAAGGTAGAACTCCGCATCCAGCGCGCTCGGTTCGAGCTCGATGACCTGTTTGAGTTCGCGTACGGCCTCATCGAACATCCCCGTCCGATAGAACGCAACGCCCAGATTCCGGTGTTCGTCGACTCGCGCCTTCGTCTCCATCTTCGGGCGCTGCCGCTCTTGTCGCCCCGTCTTCCTGATCAAACCGGCGGACGCAAGCCCGAACAGCGCCTTACCTACCTCGAACTCGCCAAGCGCTGACTCGTCGATGATCGCCCAACCGGAGTGTTTACCATCCAGATATTCCAGGACCGTTTCCTGCTCCGGGGTTAGCTTTAATGAAGAGAGCGCGACTGACTTGTCTGCATCGAGCGAGAATATGACGTCAAGCGATTGTATCTTCTTTTCAATCTGGCTCCATTCATCGACGCGCCGCGCACCCTCCAATAGCAGGCTTTCAGGATCTATTGAGACCAGGATTTCTTCTCTCTCCGGCCGCTGGTTTGGCTCGAAGTAGAAGGTCCCCTGACTCCAGGTGAACAGATGGTACACCGCCTCCTCGATCTGGTGGCGGACGTACTTCTTAAGCGTCTTCGGGCTCAGCGATTCCCGATCGCACAGTATCTCACCTATCCGCCGGCCGTCTCTCGTATTGCTTTGCTCCTCGAGGGCCTGATCAAGTTGCTCCCTCGTCACGGCTCCCTCTCTCACGAGAATGTCGCCAAGCCGATCCCGTCGATTGAGCAGCGAGGAGTAGACAATTCGACCTTCGTCGAAATAGATGTAGCCGAAGCTCTGTCGGTCCGTGACCGACAGACAGCCCGTCTTGCCCCCCATCGCCAGCAGCTGGAGGACATCGGTGAGGCTGGCTTCCTTTAGGCTACCCTTAATTGCCATCGTCCCAGCTCTCGATCAGTTTCTCCTCGGTCACCGGCCAGTCCCAGATGACCTTCTCGGAATCGTTGAAGAACTCATCTACAGTCACGTTCTCGCGACGTATTTCGGACAGGAGATCTCGCAGCTCGTCCAGGCGGTCCGGGTCATGCAGCACGCTTTTATCCGGTAGCTTTGCGCCCAGGCCATTTACCTCCTCGCCTATCGACTGAAGTGTCTCTATATCTCGTTCGTAGGCCGCGACGACTTGTTCAGAATCGACTATCTCTTCACGGTCGAGGAACGCATCCAGACGCTTGGTCGAATAGCCCTCCGCTTCCCACTTGAGGATCGCTCTGGCCAAGTCCTCACGCCATTTGGGTGCACCCAGCGCCTCTTCCACAGCGACCGATACATCGTCCAGAAAATCCCTGAACTCGGCGCCCGTTTGATTCGCTTCGTCGCTGAGCCACGGCATGTCTGGATCCGCAACAACATCGGCTAGCAACCGGTCGATCTCATCTGACGAGACATCGCGGTTTTCCGCCTTCTGAGCGGCAAGTACGCGGTTCAAAGCTCCCTTGAGTTGGCGAACGTTTTCTATCGCCAATCGCGCGACAGCATCGATGACATCCGATCTGAGCGACGCCCCGATTGCAGTCAACCGCAGCTCGAGGATCGATCGCCTCGTCTCCAGGTTTGGCTTCCCGACATCCACTACCAGGCCACCGCTGAAACGTGAGAGAAGTCGGTCGTCCAGTTGCCCCAGTTCGAGAGGCGGCCTATCGCATGCAAGCGCTACCTGCTTGCCGGCCATGAGCAGGTGATCCAGAAGATGGAAGAGGACGTGCTGGCTCTCGCTCTTGGGTCCGAGAAATTGGAGATCATCAACCAGGAGAAGGTCCGCCTCCCGGAACGCTGCCCCTCCATCATCCTCGTCCTTCGCCTGCGTTAGCAGCTGCTCTAGCGGCGTGTACGCGACCTTGAACTCCGCGTTAAGCTCGCCGGCCCGGTTGGCGATGGCGACCAGCAGATGAGTCTTTCCGAGTCCGGTGTCCCCGTAGATGAAGAGCGGGTTGTACGCAGAGCCAGGTGACTCGGCTGCCGTACGCGCCGCCTCCCAGGCAAGCCGGTTCTCCGGGCCTACTACGAACGATTCGAAGGTCAGGTTCGGATCAACGGAGACTGTCACGCTCTGCCTCCTCGTCCTCCGTAACATCCGCAGGGATCTCCAACTTGCTGGCCAGTTTCCTCAAGACACCCTCGCTGGCCGATCTGAGTGTGTCGAACACCCCCTCACCCAGTAGCGCGGAGGCCGGGAAGCTGGGAACGTTACGGAAGTTGATCTCCTCCTCCAGCTCCTCGAGACTGAACACGTTGGGGAGATCCCTCTTGTTGTACTGGATGACGACGGGGATATGGCGGATATCTATGCCATGTTCCAACAGGTTCTCGTGCAGGTTGCGGAATGATTCCAAAGAAGCGTCGACCTGAGACTTCTGACTATCTGCCACGAAGACGATTCCGTCAGCTCCCTGGAGTACCAGTTTCCGGGTTGCGTTGTAGTAGACTTGACCGGGGACTGTGTAAAGCTGGAACCGAGTCGTGAAGCCGGAAATGTGCCCCAGTTCCAGAGGCAGGAAATCGAAGAACAGCGTGCGGTCAGTATCGGTAGCCAACGAGACCATCTCGCCTTTTCGATCCCACGGCACGCGGCTGTGTATGTACTGCAAGTTGGTCGTCTTGCCGGACCGACCTGGCCCGTAGTAGACGATCTTGCACGTAATCTCGCGAGTCGCGTAGTTCACTAGCGACATAATCAGCTGCCTATTAAGCCTTTGAAGAACCGATCGAGACTGGTCTCGAGCTCAGTCTCGAAATCCCCTGCGCTGACCGACTTCCTCGATACATCCATCGAGGGTAGTCGACGGATCTGGCCGACAAACTCTTCGAAGAAGAGCCGAACCAAGCCGATAGATGAATTGCCATCGAAAACCGCAACGAGCATCAGTTGGCCCGCAGCTGAATCAAAGTGGCCGAGAAACAACTGCCTTCTCGATCCAGCGTGATGAAGATGCTCGAACTGCTCCTCGCCGAGCTGCATCGCCAGCGCTCGACTGGAGGCGTTGATTCCGGCTGCCAATGAAGCCACGCCCACCAGGTCAAAGACGCGATCGAAGCCGTGCTGAGCGAGAACCTGTCCACTCCGGTTGATCAAGACAGCCAGCGCCACGCCCGACTCGTTCACAAAATCGACGAGCGGTGTAGAGAAGGCTTCCTGAATCTGCCGCAGGTTCAGTCGCTCATTCACTATGCTTTTCCATCGTAGCCAGCGTCTCAGCAGCGCGCCGAACAGCAAGGCGAGCTTGTCCAGCGTTCGCGCGGTTCTCCAACACCGCCAACAAGGCCAACTCTTCCAACCCCGCTATGATCATGCGACCGTGTTCCGCCTCGACCTCTACAAACCGCAAGCTCCCATCTCCATTGCCGGTCGCCTGGCAAGCCCGGCGGAACAGAGAAGCCGCCAGCGCGGCGATTGCGTCACCCTTCACGCCGACATGCACTCGTCCGTCGACGACCAGTCCATCGCGTACCGCCACTACCAGCGCTCCACGTACGCCCGGCACGCCCATCATGTCGGCAATCAGGCTCTTATAAGCGTCGGGCTTCATCGTCCCATGTCGCTCAGGTATCCCTCCGCAGCGGCCCACGCCCGCTGAGCCAGACGCGCAGCCTGACCAGCCGGCAGGTCACTCTTCGTCGCCACGATGATGACGTCGCGGCCGACCGGAGATATCGTAAGTCGCGCCCCGGAGCCCTCGACAACCATGCCCTTCAGGTCACCGAGCTCCAGGTACGACGCCACGCGCTCAGCCTCGGCACGCGCGCTTATCAAGTTCACGCCCACGGCTGCCTCGGATGCGTTTTCGCTGCCCGGCGCATGGCCCTCGATGAACCCACCGTCCGAATCGACAAGCATGACCCCCAGCGTGCCTGGGTCGGCCTCGATGGCGTCAAAGACGCCCCCCGGTTCCGCAGGCTCCGGTTCGCTTTCGGGCTCCTTCGGCAACGTGTCGACGAGTTTGCGGAGCGCGGTGACAGACGAATGGTCCGGCGCAAGTCGTTCCGCCTCCTTCAGCTCCGACTCGGCCTCGACGTTGCGCCCCTCCTCCAAGTACAGCTCGACCGAGGCCAGGCGTGACGACAGGTGGTCCGGCGCCAGCTGCTGTACCATCTCCCACTCATCGAGGGCGAGCTCTCGCTCGCCCCGCGCTTCGTATATCCTCCCGAGTTCGAAATGTGCTTCGACATGCGTCGGGTGACGCTGCAGCCCCCGCAGACACAACCGCATCGCGCGATCGAGATCACCACGCTCCCTGTACAGACCGGCTAACTCCACGAACGCCGTGGAGTTCGGGTTGGTCGCGACCTCGTCGCTCAATTCCTGAAGCGATCTACGGGTGTTCCCTGCCATCGAACTCGTTGAGTATTAGTTCAAGTTCATGAAGAGCCGTCATCGCTCGCTCGACACGTCGACGTTCTGGCGTGTCGGCGGCCATGCGCAGATAGGCCGTCCAGGCTCGGGACGCCCCATCGATATCTCCTAGTCTGAGCTTCACCAGCCCAAGACGCTGCCGGGCATCTGCCGCCAGCGGATCCAGATTCACCGTCGCCTCGTAGCTCGCCGCCGCCGGACCATATCGGCCCTCGCGCTCTAGTGACCGGGCTGCTAGATAGTGCGCCCGCGGCTCGTCCGGGAAGTTCTCCAGAACTCTACGCAGCTTAGCACGAGCTTCGGCCAGTTCGTCGTGCTCGATCAAGTCTGCGATCCGATCCAACATCACCTCGTGCGGAGGCTGGGTCCCGGATCCATCCTGTGAGACGATCTCGATCAAACCGTGCTCCGCCAACCGTGATACGACTTTGCTGACATCGAACTCGCTCCGACCCAGCGTGGTCGCTATCGACCTTAAATCATTCACACCATCGATGCGGCCGAGGACTTCCCATTCTTCTGGAGCGAGGTCCAGCAGCGAAGTCTCAGACGCCGCACGCTCGGAGAGCCTGGGCACGGCCTGAGGACTCTCGATTGCCGTTGAGAGTTGCGATAGTTCGTCCGCACGGCGCGCACCTTCCATGAGCAGAGACTCGACGGGAATCCAGGTGACGCTTTCCGTCTCCTCCACAGCGCGCTCGCCGAACGAAAACCGGCCGTCACGCCAATCAAGGATCTCGTACACCAATTCCTCGATTTGGAACTTCATGTACTGATCCAGGTCATCCTGTTCCATTGCCGCAAGCGAGCCAAAAACGCTCGACCAACTACGAGATGGATCTTGCGCACGCAGCTTGTCGGCTTCGCGAAGGTCGGCCTCGGTGATCTTCCCAGCATTCAGGAGTATGTACCCAAGTCGCGGCGTCTCCTCATCGACTTCCGCGCCAACCACGGCGCCGCCGGAGAACTTCACCAGGCCACGAGTACCCGACGGCTCGCGCACGATCTCCAGGTCACCAGTCTTCCTCGACAAGTGAAGGAGCTGGAAGATGTCGTGAAGCGCAAACTCGCGCAGCGATCCCTCGATAGGCATCAGACACTACTCCCTGAGACCGCACCGTCGAGCGCGTAGCTCGACCCCAGTATCATCCGCGCCTGTATTTTTGCACGTGCCGCCAACTCGCTCTCCGGCGCCACATCGATCAGCTGCCGCCAATAGTGCAGCGCGTCCCGATAGCGTCCTGATTCACCGGCAAGCTCGCCGAGACGGAACAGGACATCGATTCGCTCTGGATCGAAGCGCTGTGCCCTCTGCAACGCGTGATAGGCGTCCCGCCGCCGACCTTCACGAGCCAGCGCCTCGCCGAGCATAACGAGCCCCTCCGGGTTGTATGGCTGCGTCTCGAGTAAGTCGGCCAGCGAGTTGATCGCTTCTCGCTGCCGACCCTGACGTACCATCAAGTCTGCCAGCACCAGATTCGCCTCGGCGTAGGTCGGCATCAGCTCCAGAGCCTGCCGGATTTCGACTTCCGCATCGCCGTACGAGCCCTCGTCGATCAGAATCCGCCCGAGTTCGACGCGTGCCGCTGCAAAATCCGGATCCTCGGCGATCGCCCGACTGTAAGCCTCTTTGGCTCTCCTGTGATTTCCGACAGCCAACGCCGCTCGCGCTACCTGTCGGTGGACGGTGGCGTCCGCCGGCGCCGCTCGCGCAGCCGCATCAAGGACGTCGATCGCTCGTGCACCTTCGCCCGCCCGCGTCAGCGCCTCGCCGATGACGAGCAGCATGTCTACATCGTCGCCCGCCAACGGTAGCAGCTCTTCCGCGGCGGTCAGCGCATCCTCTGCTCGATCAAGCTGCAGCAGGCACCTCGCGACTCCCGCCAGCGCGATTCTGTCTTTGGGTCGCTCGCTTCTGGCTTCTTGAAATCGCTCGAGTGCTTCACCGTAGAGCCCACGATTTCGATATATCTCGCCTACGATCAGCGAGCCCTCCGCATTGTCTCCACCCTCGCGCATCGCGTGGACCGCCTCCGCCAACGCTCGGTCATACATCCCGTTTGCCAGGTAGTCACGGGCTAGGGCAAACAGGTCCTCCGCCATTGGGCGCGGCTCAGCCGGCGCGAGTTCCTCTTCCGCGTCGCCTGCATCCAGCTCCTGAAATACCGCTTCCAGCTCATCAACATTGAACTCGAAGTCACGCACGCCCGGGCCTCGCGCTTCGATACGCTCCGGCGCCGCGAGTTCGGGAGCCCAGATGTCACCGCCCTCGTATTGCAGGTCGATCGACAGTCGGAAGCGCGGCGAGGTGTAGTAGGGATCCAGCTCGAGGGCTGCCTTGGTCTCCCGCAATGCCCCTTCGTGGTCGCCTAGCCGAGCCAGCGCGAAACTCAGATTGTAGCGCGCCGGCGGGAAGTTCGGGTTCGCCTCAACGGCCTTGGCGAAAGCATCACGTCCATCCTCGATACGACCCATCGACACCAGGGCTGAGCCCAGTCCGGTCCACGCATCAGCCCGATGAGGATCCGTGCGGAGCATTCTCCGGTAGAGTTGAAGACTCTCGCTTGCCCGCTCGGTCTTCACCCACAGCAAACCCAAGTTGAGCCGCGCATCGTCGAGTTCTTCTCGCGCATCAAGTGCCTTCCGAAACGTTTCCTCCGCTGCCGCCGAGTCGCCACGATGTGCGCTCACCACACCGACGTTGTTCCAAGCCAGTGCATAACCGGTGTCCAGGCTCAACGCGCTCCTGTAGCTCTCCTCCGCTTCGTCCAACCTGCCAACCTGATGAAGCGCCACACCGCGCTCGTTCCAAACCTTGGCGCTATCCGGTAGCGCAGCCAGCAACTCGTCGTAGCGCGCCAGGGCGCCTTCAGCATCACCTTCCAGTAAGGTCAGTTCGGCTTCCGCCAGGTCGAGTAGCGTCTCATCTTCGCCTACCTCTCGACCCTTCTCGAATTCGCGCCGCGCTTCCTCGTATAACCCCCGCGCCCTGAAGGCTATGCCCAGGCTATAGTGAGCAAACGCTTGTTCTCCATCCCCCGCGGGCGTCGGCTGGACGTTACCGGTAAGCTCCACGTAGCGAGCCGAGCTGTACCGGTCGAGCGATAGGTTAGTCTGCACTTTTGCCGCCGCGGGATTCAACTCCGCCGCCTTGCCCGCGTGCTCTGCGGCGCGATCGGAATCGCCTATATCACCGTAGATGAAGCTGAGGAGGTGGTGCGCTTCCGCGATGGAGGGGTTGAGCTTCAGCGCCTTCCGGAGGTGAGCGATCGCTTCCTCGTTCATCCCCTGGTTGTAGAGGATCTCGCCCAGCTGCAGGTAGACGAACGTCCGGGACGGGTCTACGGCACGCGCTCGTTCAAACCACTCGATGGCCTTCTTCAGTTCCCCACGGTTCTTCTCAGCCGTGCCAAGCTTGAGGAGGACCTGCACCTCGCCGGGCCGCGACTTGATCAGGGTCTCATACTGACTGATCGCCTCGTCCACCCGGCCGACCTGGAGATACGCTTCCGCCAATTTCAGACGTGCTTCCTCGTCATCTTCGTTCTGGCGTAGGCGTCCGATCAGCTCAGCAATCTGGCGGTCATAATAGCCGGTTTGATGGTACGCGATCTCCAGGTTGCGCCGCGCCACCTCCATCTTCGGATCGATCGCCAGCGCCCGCCGAAACTGCTCGATCGCATCCTCAAACAAGGCTTTCTGATAGTAGACTACCCCCAAATTATTGAACGCACCGGCGTCCCCCGGGTCGATGCGCTTGGCAAGAGCCCGCAGAACGAGAAGATCGCCCTCAGAGTAGACCGTTCTAGCCATACACGTCTATTTGACTCTGGCCGCCTTCAGGATGACGCTCAGGCTTGATGAGTCCGGCAACAAGACAAGATGGCCTGTCATAACCTCGGAATCCGGTTCAAACATGAACCGCGTGTCCATGATGATCACGAAGCTCCGATCATGGCCGAAGTTCAAATAAGTCGTGGACAGGACGGCTCCGGCGAGATCGACCGCTAAGCTAGGGACCGAGGGGATGAGCATCAGTCCCAGCAGATCGGACAGGCCATTCAGGTACGCTCCCGTCAGGATGTTGGCGGTCTCCTTCACAGATGATTGCTCCAACTCGCCGAACACCTTGGTGCTGCCCGGCTCCCGGCTCAGCAACACATCAGCAAGCTTCATCGCCGCGTCTTTCTCGAACAGAAGCAGGCAACGCCCCGTCAGGTCTCCCAGCACCTGCATCAACACGGCAGCAACCACTCGATTCCCCTGTCCAACAGAGGATGCCGCTTCCTCAATCGAGCAAAGCTCGACTTCTGGCACGTTGATCATGATGCGGCGATTGGTAAGCTGGCTCAAAGCTGTCGCCGCGTGACCTGCACCGACGTTGGCCACCTCCTTAAGCGCATCAAGCTCTAAGTCCCGGAGCTCCTGTGAATCGTTCATTCGCCTTTCCGCCTGAAGTTCGATCATGCTGCCATGCTCGCGTGGCTTATTTTCGATCGGCACTAGAAACTGCCGACATCCAGCACCAGAGCTGGCCGCCCGTCCGGCCTTACGGTCGCCCCGGAAAAAACGGGAGCCGCGCCGAGCGGTGTGTTAAATGACTTTACGACTATCTCTTCTTCTCCCACGAAGCGATCCACGGAAACGGCGAGATGAGCACCGCCGAACTCCAGGGCCACTATGTGGACGGAATTGTTCTTACCGTTGACTCCGTCTCCATTATCACTTGCGAACAGTCGCGGCAGTCGCGTGAGCGGCAGCAACTGGTCGCGCCAGCTTATCCACTCGCGCCCGTGGGCCTCCACCACGTTTGATTCTTCGGTCTGGAAGCTTTCTCGTGTGAATGTCGCGGGAAGCGCATAGACCTGACCTTCCACCTCGACGATCAGCGCGCGTAGAATGGCCAGCGTCAGTGGGAGTTCCAGACGAAATGTCGTCCCCACTCCCTTCTCCGTCTGAAGATCAACCGCGCCGCCCAATCCTCTTATCGACGTGTGCACGACATCGAGCCCAACGCCCCGGCCTGAGACTTCCGTCACGCGCGTCGCGGTTGAAAAACCCGGCCGCGCCATTATCCGAAACAGCTCCTGAGCTGACGGCTCGGCTTCGTGCTCCGAGTCCCCGGCTTCTCGCGCCTTCTTGATCACGGCCTCGCGATCTATGCCGCGGCCGTCATCCCGTACCTCTATGACCACGCGTGACCGCTCGCGGCGCGCCGCTAATTCTATTCGACCGCTCTGCGGCTTGCCCGCCTTCTTGCGCTCAGCTGGTGGTTCTATTCCATGGTCCACAGCGTTGCGAAGCAGGTGCACCAACGGATCGCTAATCCGATCGAGCAGAGTACGGTCGAGCTCGAGCTCTTTGCCGGTTACCTCGAACTCGATCTCTTTGCCAAGCGCGCGCGCGGCATCTCGAACGACCCGCGGAAAGCGATCGAAGATCTGCCATACCGGAACCATCCGGCTTTCGACGACGTGCATCTGCATCTCGCGGATCAGGCTGCCCGCCCGATCGACGGTGTCCTGCAACACCTCAATTCCGGATTGCTGCGCGAGTGCGCGAAGCTGGCCCCGCACGATCGCCAGTTCGCCAATCAGGTTCATCAGAGCGTCAAGGCGTCGAATATCTACGCGTATACGCGTGTCCGCCCGAGTTGCGCGCTCTGGTCCAGGCCGCGGCGCCGCTTTGGCATCGCGCGTCTTCTTCCGGCGTGCCGATGTCTTTTCTGCTTCGGGAGCCGGCTGTGTGGCACTATCGTCCGCGATCCGCCACAACACCAGTCGCTCGATCACTTTGCTGGAATCTGGCGGCTTCTTTCCCTCGACGGTGGCGATGACGACTTCTTCTAGCCTGTCGCTGCTCTCCAGAAGCATGTCGACAACATCAGCATCTGCTTGTCGCCGCTCGCTGCGAAGCTCATCCAGGGCGGACTCGATGTTATGTGCCAGGCTGGATGCGACCTCATAGCCCATCGCTGCCGCCATCCCCTTGATCGTATGTACAGAACGGAATATGGCGTCTAGCGAGTCGCGGTCGCCCGGCTCGCTCTCGAGCGCGACGAAGGCGCGGCTGATCTCTGCAAGATGCTCGCGCGCCTCGGCTGCGAATAGCTCTGCGTATTTTTCCTGCTGAGTCATCCCATCAAGCGCTGGACAGCTTCAAGCACTCTAGACGGCTGGAAGGGTTTGACCACGAAGTCGCGGGCCCCCGCCTGTATCGCTTCCACCACCAGCCCCTGCTGCCCCATCGCGCTGCACATGAGGATTCTCGCGTCGGGATCCTCTTCGATGATTGACCGCACAGCATCGATACCACCCATGTCGGGCATCACGATATCCATCGTGACCAGGTCAGGCTTCAGTTCCTTGTACTTCTCAATCGCTTCAATACCCGACGAGGCTTCGCCGGCTACATCGAAACC
>JBDHJS010000022.1:0-54325 GCA_039586795.1 Gemmatimonadota bacterium | reverse complement strand
CCTGGCCGGTTCCATTCTCGTACTGAACGACCGCCTCGACCCTGAACGAATCGCCGTGGACGATTCCCGTATCCTGTGGAGCGAGGGAAGCCGAGAGCGTTGGTCCTAGCCCCGTGGAGCTCTCACCGCACGCCAGCCAGACCGCGGCGGCGCAGGCCGTGAGACAGATCGTAATCACGCGTCGGTAGCGAAGCATCGCGAGTTCCAAAACCTACCTCTGTCGTCGCAACCGGCCCATGCCGCCGCCCTCCGTGGGCCAGCCCTCCGTAACCGGCGGCGAGCTGCCCGGGATGGCGACGAGATACTCGCCGGCGAAGATATAGATCGTCCCGTCGTCGGCCACGGCCGGGGCGCCCCGAACATCGCCCGCGTATGACCTCTTCCAGTTGAGCGATCCGTCGCTCATGTCCACCGAACAGAGCTCCCGGCGGCAAGTCACAAGCAGGTCCCCACTGGTGAGCAAGGTAGGGCTGCTGGAGGCAAAGCCGGTGATCGTGCTGAGGGTATCGACCGACCAGCGGAGAGTGCCATCCCGCGTATAGCTGCGAAGACCGGCGCTCACTCCATTGCCCTGGACGTAGATATTGCCCTGGCCATCGACTGCGGCCGACGAGCCCGTAACAGCATCCCAGTCCTCGTGCCAGATCGATGTGCCGGTGGTGTCGAAGACCTCGACTCCGCCCCGCCGGTAGTTCAAGACGATGCGATCATCTACAAGAGCGGGCGTGGCGGCAGCTAGTTGCCCTGCCGTGGGAACGGTCCAGCGAATCGTACCGTCTGCACCGACCCGGGACAGATAGCAGGGGCAGGCATACTCGTCGATCCAGTTGACGTAGATCTCACCGTTCGACGCAATGGCGGGAGCGGTCTTCTGCCACGGCTCGGTCGTGGTGCCCAGCGTGGCTTTCCAGGCGGTGTCGCCGCTCGCTGTGACTTGAGCCAGGACTACGGATGCGGGATTGGTGTTCCAGTCCACGTTCAGCGCCACGACGGAGCCATCCGAGTGGATGGCGAGTCCTCCGTCCATCGATCCGAACGGTACGGTCCAATCGATCGCCCCGTCAGGCCCGTGTTGCTGCATGCAGTCGAACCCGTTGGCGTACGCCACCCCGCTGGGCGCGACACTCGGCCCTATGTACGACCAACAGGCGGGCGCCCGGTAGATCAGATCACCGTTCGGCCGAAAGGCGATGAGCGAATCGGGTTGGTTAACCGAAACGTAGATCCGACCCTGGTCGTCCAGGGCCGGTCCGGCATACGAGCCTGAAGCCGAGAGTCCCCTGCGCCACAAGACGTCACCACCCTCGACGACGGTGACTTCACAACTATCGGTGTACTCGGTGTTGATGATCGCGGTGACCCACGCCGTGCCGGCGCCTACGCCTTCCACCTTCGCCACACCCGTTGCTACCACGGCGAGATCTATCACGAAACTGTCGGAGACAGCCCATGCCACCGTCTCCGGCGTACGCGGCCCCGACGTCCACTCAACCACTGCCGTGACCCGCAGAGAATCGCCTCTCCAGATCGTCGAGTCGCCTGGTGCTAACGAAGCAGAATGAGGAAGGTCGGGTTCTGTGGAATCACCGCACGACATCAATGCAATCGCGCCACCGGCTGCGACCCACAACGCAACGGTGCGCAGGATGCGAATACCTGAGAGCGGGTATGGATATCTGAAGGGCGCCGAGCAGATCATGCCCACCCACCTGCCGAGGGCTCGGCTGGGGCTACACTCAATTAATCTACTGGGGGGGGTAGGGTCAAGCGAATCGCCTACCAACCACCCCTACTACCTACCACCTACCACCTACCACCTACCACCTACCACCTACCGCGGCAACCGCTCCGGCATATCCGCCACCACATACGCCACCACCGCCATCGCCGCCACGCACTGCGCCATCTCCCGCGGATCCAGCTTGTCGATGGTATCGGCCTCGGTATGGTGGTACCAGAAGTACTTCTCGCCGTTCACCCGGAGACCCATGCCGGGGACGCCGTCCCGCATGATCGGGCCGATGTCCGCGCCGCCGCCGCCCCGGGTGATCTCGCCGGCGTCGATCCGGTCGAGCAGCGTCCCGATCTCCTTGATGATCGCGTACGCTTCGTCAGAGCCGCTGAACCCGAAGCCGTACGGCTTGAACACGCCGCCGTCCGACTCCATGGCGAGGACGTGATTGGCTAGCTCTTTCAGGTGCATATCGCGGTAAGCGCGGCCGCCGCGCAGACCGTTCTCTTCGTTTGTCCAGCCAACCACGCGGATCGTGCGACGCGGACGCAGGCCCAGCTCGTGAATCAGGCGGACCGCCTCCCAGGCGGCGACCACGCCGCCGCCATCGTCCATGGCACCTTGTCCGACGTCCCACGAATCGATGTGACCGCCGAGGACGATGATCTCCTCCGGGTGCTCCCAACCGACGACTTCACCCATCACGTTGCGCGACCATGTATCGGGCAGCGTCTGCGCTTCCATCTTGAGCAGCACTTCGATCTTCTCGCCGCGCTCCTGCATGCGCGCAAGCATGTCGGCGTCTTCCAGGGTGATGGCCGCGTGGGGGATCTGCTCGACGTCGGGATCGTAGCGCATTTGGCCGGTGTGCGGTGTGCGCATGGAGAACGGCGTCACCGAGCGGATGATGCTGCCGACGGCGCCGTAACGTGCCGCGGCCACCGCGCCCATCACTCGGTATGTGACCGTCTTACCGTAGCTCGTGAACGGCGCGTTGAGCAGCACGATCTTGCCCGGGACCTCGTCCTTCCGCGCATCCAGCTCGTCAAAGCTAGACACGACCATCAACTCGGCGCGAATACCTTCCGGGGGTGTGCCCACGCTGCCGCCCAGTCCCAGCATCGGTAATTTCTCATGACGCGGCGCGACCATCGCCAGCGACTCTTCACCACGCACCCAGTGGGGAACCAACACCTTCTCGCCGCGGACCTTCGAAAGCCCGTCGCTTTCCATCTCCGCCAGGATCCAATCCAGGGCGAGCTCCAGGTTTTCGGATCCGCTGAAGCGAGGACCGAAACGATCGACCATCTCGGTCAGCCGGGCGTAAGCTGCGCTGTCGGCTAGAGCCGCGTCGATCAATTGGTTCGCTGCGTCACGATAGGCGTCGGCGATGGAGCCAACCGCCGGCTCGGCGGTCTGACCGCGAGCAAGAGTTGGTAGCGTGAGACAGCTTACTACGGCGAGATAGAATGCTGCGCTGCAAAGACTTCGCTTCGATTTCAAGACGATCTCCACGGCTCGATTTGTCGCTTAGGGTCCGCGGAGTATGCCTTGATGACGCCCATTTTTCAAGGATGTGCGCCAGAATGATCGCTACATGATCCGAGCCGCCGCGACATGATCGGCACGTGATCGTCTTCGTGATAGGCGGTCTGTAGGATGGGCCCATGCTGTTGCTCGTAGGCGCTTGCCCAGGCGCCCCCTGACGTAGGGACGACAGCCGGGAGGGACAAGAGATGAAGACGCTGACGGTAGACAACGAATCCGCTCGAGAGCATGCAGACCCGGGGATGAACGCGGCGAAGATGCTCGCCATGTTGACGATCTACGCCGGCCTAGCCGGCTGGTTTCTCTACTTTTCCCTCTCGCTGATCGCGGCCGGCGCGCCGTAACGACTCGCCAGCAGATCTTCGCCCCAACCCCCCAACCAGCAAAGCTCGGCCGCCAGATCGGCGGCCGAGCTGTTTATTGAGCGATTGACCAGGCGCCCGCTTCGTTAGCGGCGGAAGATCTGTCCGCCCCAGGCGCAGGTTTGCGACCGGCACGTATACATGGTGAGCGTCAGGTCGTACTGACCGGTGACGGGTGCCGTGAACGTGATACGCGGCCAATCGTCCTGCGTTGTGTCGGTGGCCAGCGTCGAGTCGGATGGCGATGTGATCGTTAGATCGATATCCGAACAGTCGTCACCACAGACGGCGAGGATGGCGTACTCCACTCCGCCCTCGAGTGTGATGGCCTGGGTGTCTGAAGTTCTGTGTGCGGCCGAGCCGCTTAACAGCTCGCCCTCCGGTCGAAAGCCGGCATCGGTGGCCCAGTTGCTGCGGCGGACCAGGTCGCTGCGTACGGCAAGCGGCCACGATGAAGGAAGATCATCCGTCTGGCGGTCCCAGAAGTTGTTCTTGCCCATCACGTCCGGAAAATCGGGATCGATCTCGACCCGGGTCACGTCGTTACCGGCCGGCACCATAACCACGGCTTCTCGCGTTCCACTCAGCCAGTGTTTGACGGGGATCTCCCGGTGCAGCGTTTCGCCATCCGCCAGCGTGATGGTGAGACGCGTCGGCATTGGCGCATCGCCGTTGTCGCGGACCACGATCTCGGTTCCGTTGCGTCCGGCGGTCACACTCTCGATCGTCTGATCCAGAGTCCAGGTCTCGTAGTACCAGGTCTGCCAGAACCAGTCGAGGTCCTCACCGGTGGCGGCGTTGAAGTAGTTGAAGAAGTCCCAGGGCTTCGGGAGCTTGTAGGCCCACGTGTTGACGTAACCGTGGTAGGCACGGTTGAACGTTTCCGCGCCGAGCAGGTTTCTCAAACTGATGAGCAGCGACGCGGGCTTGCTGTAGCCATGCACGCCGTAGTGACCCGGCGAGTCCAGCCGGTCCGAGAAACGCATCAACGCGCCCTCGTGTCCGGTGCGGGCCAGGCCGGTGTAACCCTGGAAATTGCCGGACCCAGTGGGCAGGTCGGGGAAGAAGTCCGCAAAGGCATCGGCCGTGTTGAAGTTGGTCGTACCCTCGTCCATCCAGGCGCGCCGCCGCTCGTCGATGGAAACGATCATCGGCAACCAGTTGTGCGCCAGCTCGTGTGAGATCACTCCGTACAGCCCGTATTGATTTCCGTTATCATAGCCGCCAATGATCGTCATCATCGGGTGCTCCATGCCACCGCCGATGATGCCCGCGCCCTCCACGGCCGTGCCGTGGCTGTAGGGATACGGCAACCCCATCTGGCGCGAGTGGAACCACAGACTGTGCTGGGCGTAGCGGGCGCCCTCGTGCCAGAGCTGATGCTCGGGGCGGAAGATCGCCTCGGCGCGGGAGTACTCCGGCCGGCCGTCACCGTCCCGGTCGCCCACATCGGCGCGAACGACGTCCCACAGCGATTCGCGGGTGACGGAGTAGGCCGCATCGCGCACCGAGTCGGCGGTGAAGCGCCAGCGCAGCCGCCCGTCATCAGCGATGCGGGTGTATCCCGACAGCAGGTCTCCTTCAGTGATCACGCGTACGACCTCGTCGCTCGCCTCGGCCTGGCGCAGCCGCTCGATGATGTGCTCCGCCAGCACCTCCTCCTCGTTCTGCAGCTCGCCGGTGCCCTGGACCAACCAACCCTGCGGCACGTCGAGCGTGACGTCGTACTCCGCGAACCCGGAGTAGAACTCGGACATGCCGAGGAACGGGTCGGTGTGCCAGCCGACCACGTCGTCGTACACCGCCATCTGCGGATACCAGTAGGCGAGGTAGAAGAAGTTGTCGTCGTTCCAGCCCATGCGGCCGCCGGCGCCCACCGCGGGGATGAGGAAGCTCCAGTCGATCTCGATCACGACCGAGCTGCCCGGCGCCACCGGCGCCGGCGGATTGATCAGCAGGTTGGTCTGGCTCATCGCCCACCCGGCACCACGTAGCGGCTGTAGCTCCTCGAGGATCTCGCCTGCCACTACAACGCGAGACAACGAGTAGCCGCCGGTGATCTCGGCTGAGCGGATACGCGGCGCGTCGTCGCGATGGAAGTTCTGGATCAGCTGCACGACCAGACGTCGCAGGCTGTCGGGCGATTCGTTGCGGTAGAGGATGCGTGTCGTGCCTTCGAGTCGCTTCTCGTCCACGTCGAGGCGCGCCGTGATCGTGTATTCGGCCGACTGCTGCCAGTAGCGCGGGCCCGGAATACCGTTTGTAGTGCGCGTCTCACGCTCCACGGCACGCTGGAAGCCCTGCGAAGCGACCACCGGGTTCGCCACCGGGCGCTCCAGGGCGCTGCCGTAGCTCTGCGCGCTGACAAGAGGTGGAAAGACGAGCAGGCAAGAAAGTGCGATCAGGCTGGATACGTACGGTCGCATCATGCGTCTCCTTTGGGGAAACAAAATAGCAGGACAGAGCGACGCGACGCCGCGACGCTCTCACCGTTCGGTGGTACGGATCGGCAGTTCATTTACAGCGCGATGTCTCCAAGCGACCTGGCCTGCACGAGGAGCAAGTTGGACTGGCTGGCCAGGATACTCATGTGCGGGGCTCGCCCTTTAAGACGAGTTACGGGGGCAAAAGGTTGCAGAGCCGCTTCGTCGAGCGTGGCGCTAGTCGATGGGAATCGACACGCCGATCTCCCAGATCATGAGGTTCGCGGAACTCTTCACGGGGCTGAAGACGAGCTGCGAAGCGCCGGCGCCGCTGCGGACGCTCCCCTTGTTCCAGTACTCGGCCTGACCGTGGTGGAGGTAGCGGCCCGAGAACGTCAGTCTCAGGTACTCCATCAGGTCGATGGCTAGCCCGCCGCCCACCGACCAGGCCGGCGTGGCGTGACCGTGATTGAAATGGCTTACCGAAAGGTCCTTGAGCGTTCCCTCATCCTCGTCGTAGTAGAAGTCCTCGAGGATGGCGGTCGACTCCGTGAAGAAGACGGTGAACCCGACGCCTGCTGCGACGTGGCCGGTGACCGAACCTATGCGGCTGGAGAGCTCCGGTCCCAGCAGGAACGACATGAGATGGTTGCTGATACTGACTTCGCTCGATTCCTTGAAGCGTTCGAGCTTTCGATCGGGCACCAGCTGGTAGGCCTGTTCGAATGGCCGCATCTGCGAGGTGCTGCCATAAAACAGCCACGAAGTCTCGAACCGCAGCCCCAGTGGGCCAGCAACGAAGTATGTACCGGACAGCCCAGCGCCGACGCCCGACTCGACGTGTTCCGCGAACTCTCCCACGGGAACGCCCGCCAGGATCGCCGCCGATATTTTGAAGCGCTCACGTGGAATTCTGCGCTCGAGCTCGTCGGTTTGAGCTCGAGCCGCGCTCGGCACCGAGAGGGCGAGGACGAAGATAGTGCTAGTCGAGAGAACGATATCGAGGCGCGGGATCTTCATGGGAGCCCCTCCTGCTAATGCTGACTATCGACAATGCACACGCGATGCCGGAGCCGGGCCGCGGCCAACGGCGCCGTTACTGGACCGGGGTCGCCGGCACCAGGTCGCCGGCGTGTCCCACCGACACGGAAGCGTACGCTCAGCACACGCGGTGAGTCTGGCGCCTAGCGGACAAGCGGCGGTCAAGAGAGGGTTCCCAAAAAAGAGACTCCTTATTATCGTGCGAGCCTGTTATACGCCGTCAGCCGGGGCGCGGCCCCGTGGGCAATGACCGCCATCTTGACCACTCGACGTGGGAGGATACGTGGGCAGGAAGTACGTTTCGAACAAAGACGAATCGCTTCGCATCTTCGAGAGCGATTTCTACGAGCGGCTGTCGTACGTGCATCCGGCAGTCCCGCACCTTCTATACATCCCGTTGATCGCTTTCATGATGTACCTGAGCTACGCGGCGGGGATCTCGATTGGCCGCATCGCGGCGCTGTTCGGATTGGGCGTGCTGCTCTGGACGCTGGCGGAGTACGTCGTGCACCGCTTCGTCTTTCATTCGACACAGGAGTTGGAAGAGCAGGTGCAGGCGATCGTCGGCAGTCTCGAGTCCGGCGAGCCGGCCTATCCGAAGATGAAGGGCTGGCGGACGAAGCTGTACTTTCTGGCGCACGGCGTGCACCACGACTTTCCCAACGATAGTCGTCGTCTGGTGATGCCGCCGTCGGTCAGCATCCCGCTGGCGGTGATCTTCTATGCGGCGTTCCGGCTAGGCTTCGGTCCGGCGGCGAGCGGTGCGGTGTTCGCGGGGTTGGTGTCTGGCTACCTGGTCTACGACACCATCCACTACGCGGTGCACCACTTCAGCCTGCACAGCCGGATCATGCTCTACCTGAAGAAGAAGCATTTCCGGCACCACTACCAGGACTCGACGAAGGACTTCGGCGTGAGCACGTCGTTGTGGGATGTGATTCTGGGTACGAACGGGCCGAAGGCCAGCGCGGAGGTGAAGAAAGCGAAGGCCGCCTGATCAGAACTTCCGGCGTCGAGTCGCCAGGTTGACGATGAGCACCAGTATCAGGGCGGAGGCGGCGGAGGTAACGAGCGGGAACTGTACTTCACCCAGCTTCAAATAGAACGGCTCACCGAACCCCAGCTCCGTGGCGGCGGCGGGCCCGACCATGGCGCCGAAGAAGGCGACGACGAACGATACGGGGCAACCGCCGCGGGAGTATCCCGAGACGAACTGCCCGATAGAGGCGATCGCGACCGCGATGACGAGAGCGGAACCTACATAGATCCATCCCATGGTATTCTAAAGTGCAACGGCGCGGACGTTTAGACAACTTCCGCGCCGTTGCGCTTGTGGCTTGCTAGACAGCCCCTCCGCGAAGCCGCATATTCGCAGTTCAAGCCCCATCTCCACCCCAAAACCCAGAGAGACCAATGCGAAGACTCAGCCTGGTTCTCGTCATGCTGTTGGCGCCGGCGATCGCTCGCGCCCAGGAGTTCTCGTTCTACGAGCACGGCCCCTACCGGGAGAACGTGCCGCGACCGTCCTCGATCCTCGGCTACGAGCCGGGTGAGTTCCACACGAACCACGGGAACTTGGAGCGGGTCCTGGAGGCGATTGCCGCGGCGGCGCCCGACCGTGTCCGGATCGTGGACTACGGGAAGTCGGTGGAAGGTCGAACGCTCAGGCTCGTGATCATCAGTTCGCCGGAGAACATGGCGCGACTGGATGAGATCCGTGCGGCCGTCCGTAGCCTGCGGGACCCGCGTGCCACCAGCGCCGCACAAGCGGCGGAGATCGCGCGGACGACGCCGCCCATCGGCTGGATGAACTACGGCAATGACGGCAACGAGACGGCAGCGGGTGAGACGGCGATGCAGGTAGCCTATCAACTGGCGGCCGGCGAAGACGCCTATACGCTGGCGATCCTCGAGAACGTCATCTCGGTCATCAACCCCTCCCACAACCCGGAGAGCCGCGAGCGGCACGTGGAGTGGTACAACGCGTTCGCGGTAGGCGACTCGGCGCATGCGGCACTCGAGCACTCGGCGCCCTGGGGCATGAGCACCAACAACAACCACTACCAGATTGACATGAACCGGGATGCGCTGAACCTGAGTCAGCGCGAGACGAAGGCGATCGTGCAGGCGCATCACGACTGGAGCCCGCAAGTCTTTGTCGACCATCACGGTCAGACGACCCAGTACTTCATGCCGCCGCCGGTTCTGCCACTCAACCCCAGCCTGCCTAGCGACTGGGTGCAACGCTGGACGGACATGTATGGGCGGGCCAACGGCGCGGCGTTCGATCGCTACAGCTGGAACTACTTCGTCCGCGATGTCTTCGATCTTCACTACCCGGGTTACTGGGACAGCTGGCCAGCGCTGAACGGCGCCATCGGGATGACCTACGAGACGGATGGCGGCGGTTACCGTGGCTACGCCTGGGTCCGTGACGACGGCACGGTGCTCACGTTCACGGACGGAATCGCCAAACACTTCACGGCATCGCTGGCCACGCTGAGCACGTTGGGTGAGAACCGAGAGGCCGCGCTCAACGACTACTACGATTTCTTCCGTTCCGGGATGAACGAATTCGCGGCGTCGAAGGCGTGGAAGCGCTTCGTCGTCGTGCCGGGCACGGACCCCGAGCGGGCGGCGCAGCTGGCGGAGATCCTGCTTCGTGATGACATCGAGGTGAGCGTCGCCACCGAGTCGTTCAGCTCCGGCAACGCTCACGACTACGTCAACGGAGCCTCGTCGCGCCGTGAGTTCCCGGCGGGCAGCTACATCATCGACATGGCGCAGCCTCAGGCGCGCCTGCTCGAATCGAAGATGGCGCCGGAAGCGGGTCTGGAGCCCGAATTCCTGGAGCTCCAGAACCAGCGGCGAGCGCGGAACGCGCTGCGCGGCGCTAAGGTGCCGAAGGAATGGCCACAGTTCTACGATGTCACGGCGTGGAGTCTCCCTCTTTCATATGGCGTCGAGGCCTACTGGTTGGAGAGCGCCGGTCGTGTCGCTGCCCAACCGCTTGAAGTCGAATTCAACGAGCGCGACGAAGCATGGCGGCCGCCGGCCTACCTGGGCGCCCGTGACATGGGATCGCTGCCTGAAGCGCTCCGCGGCGGAGTCGACGGCGGAGTGCGGGGCGGTCGGGCGAACACGGCTTACGTCTTCCGCTACGATCGCAACGCATCGGCGCGGCTCGCCTTTGCCCTGTTCAAGGAAGGCTTCAAGGTTGTCGCCGCGACGCAGCAGATGCGGGCTGGAGGTGCGACGTACGCGCGAGGCACGCTGCTGCTCCGTGTGAATCGAAACCCGGACACCCTTCACGATCGCATCGACGTCCTCGCCCGGAAGTTCGGCGTCCCGGTCGATGCGGTGCACACCGGCTACTACGAGGAGGGGCCGACAGGGATCGGGTCCAATCCGGTGGTGACCCTCGAACGGCCGAAGGTCGCCCTGGCCGCTGGCGATGGTGTCAGCGCGACGGCGTTCGGCGCCACCTGGTACACGTTGGACCGAGAATACGCTGTGCCCTACACGCCGGTGCGTTTGGAGACCCTGGCCAACTCGCTCGATGACTTCAACGTGATCGTGCTGCCGTCCGGTTGGGGCTATCGTCGAGCCTTCGGCAACGGCGAGCGGCTGAAGGAATGGATCCAGGGCGGCGGCGTGGTGATCGCGCTGGGCAACGCGGCCGGCTACTTCGTCGATGCGGAGTTCACAAGCGCGCGCCGTGTTGGAGCAGAAGAAGATGACGGCGAAGACGGCGGCAGTCGCGATGTCGGGTTGCCGCAGGCGGCGTACGCCGGCGGCGTGATGACGGCTGGCGGCGAGGATGAGCCGATCCGCGTCCCGGGCGCGATCATGCGGGCCTCCCTCGATTTGACCAGCCCCATGACGTTCGGCTACGAGACCGATGTGCTGCCGGTCCTCGTTTCAGGCAGCGATTTCTACCATCCGTCGAAAGAGGGCGCCAACCCCGTCGCCTTCGTCGGCGACAACCTGCACATCACCGGCCACATCTGGTCCGACAACACGGTGAAGTTCCTGAAGGATACGGCCTGGATGATCGATGAGCCGATCGGCGGGGGCCGGGTGATCATGTTTGCGGACGACCCGACGTTTAGGCTGCTTTGGCCGTCTTTGGATAGGCTGTTCTTGAATGGGATTATCTTCGGGCCGACGGTGCGGTGAAAGCGGTAGCGGGTAAGGGGTAGGGGGTAGGGAGTGGGGGGTGAGGTTCAAAAAGAACGGAGGCTCGTTCTCGAGTTCCGTTTGCTTCCACAGCGGGCAGGTGGGACAGCTGAGGTAGTCTTTAAACAGACTTTTGGAAGCAGAACTCCTGAACGAGCCTCCGGAAGATTCCGAGCCCTAAGGGCTCACTCCAGGGTCAAGTCGAGGGGAAACATAGGGTGGGGCTATCATGTAGTCGGTCATGTGGCGATCATGCTGCGGGCGTACCCTATCATGTACCCTATCATGTAAGGAGACTCGGGCATTCTGGCCGGGCTTTGCTGTCGTATTCCCTACTTTTCCCTTTCAATCCTAACTCCTCACCAACTTCTGCCTGAGCCCTGAAGCCCAGGGTGGGGGTTTGGAGGCTCGTCCGCCCGACTCGCCGCATCCTTGCGGGTGCAAAATGGGCAGAGGAGGAAGTCCCCAAAGCGACCGGGGACCCGGAAGGGCGAGCGTGCGGACAAGCCTCCAGTGAGGGAAAACTGCTGTCTCAAGCCAACTACGACTACGTACTTCCTAAGAGACTTCGTCTTGAATCCTCACGTCCGAATCGGCTGCCCAACCGGACGTTCCATAATAGGACAGGCCGATCATGCGGGCGGTCAGGTGGCTATCAGGCGGGCTGGGGGAGGTGTCATGTGGGCGGTCATGTTGGGGTGGACGGTAGGTGGACGGTAGGTGGACGCTAGACGGTGGACGGTTGAGTGGCGTATCCGGACTTACTGACCAGCGTTCCACTGTCTACAGTCCACCGTCCACCGTCTACCACCGGTTACCGTCCACCCCAAGCCTGCCGTCTTGTCGATTACCGCCCAGAACGACAATTTGCAGGGGGCGGGCAACCCGAGACCCCACCAGGACCCTGTAATGATAGAGATTCGGACACTAGGGCGGACGTCGATTACCGTCGACGGGGAGACGCTAACGGGCGAGGCCGCCTGGCCCCGGTCCATCGCGTTGATTGTGTATATGGCTCGGGAGCCGGGTCCGGACCGGCGCGAGGAGATCCTCGGCGTGCTGTGGCCGGATCGGGACGAGAAGCGGGCGCGCCGGGCGCTGAACCAGCTGCTGTACACCCTCCGGAAGGTCACTCCGCAGCTCGATCTGGAGAGCGTCGAGGACGCGGTCGATTTCGGCCGCGACGTGTGGCTGGATGTGGAGGAATTCGAGGCGCGAATCCAGTCGGGCGACCTCAAGGGCGCCGTTGAGATGTACTCGGGGCCGTTCCTGATCGACCTGGCGTTCGGGGAGCCTGAGTTCGATCACTGGGCGGACCGGCAGCGTGCCGGCCTGCGACGCGAGTTCAGGAAAGCGGCGCTCAAGATGGCGATGGATGCCAGGGCGGCGGCCGATCACGACGCGGCGGTGGGCTACTGTCGGCGCCTGATCGAGGCGGATTCGCTGGACGACGAGGCCCAGCACCTGCTTATCGAGTGCCTCTACCTGAAGGGCGATCGGTTGGCGGCGCTGCGGCAGTATGACGTGTACCGGGTGCTGCTGGAGAACGAGCTGGAGGTCGAGCCGCTGGAGCACACCCGAGAGCTGGTCGCGCGGATCCGGGCCGAGCCGAGCCCGGGCGCTCAGGTGAGCGAGCCGGAACTAGAGCCGGATGAGAACGAGGTCGAGCGGGAGCCACAGCCCCAGGTCGAGCAGACGGCGCCGGCAAAGGTGGAAGCCGAATCGGCGGCTCCGAGCCTCGGGTTGAGCAAGCGCGGTTGGGTAGTGGCGGCGGTCGCTCTGGTGGTCGTGACGATGGTGGCGATCTGGCAGTGGCCGACCAGCGGACCGGCGGAGGATGCGAATCTCGCCGCAAGGTCCACGGTCCCGACCCTGGGCATGCGGGTGGCGGTCATGCCATTCCAGCCACACGGCGTCGGCGCCGACTCCGAGGGTCTCCCGGAGGGTGTGGCACAGCTACTGTCCGTTGATCTGGAAGGCGAAGCCTCGATCACAACGGTCGGTCACCTGCAGGTCCTCCAGGCGCTGGAGGGACAGGATGCGGCCTCGGCGATGCAGGACGCCGCAGCGATGCGTGCGCTGGCCGGCGACCTGGGTGCCAGCGCGTTCGTGGTCGGCGATATCCATCGCAGCGGCGATGAGATCCGACTCGTCGCCGAGTTGGTGGATGCGCAGACGGGCGCCGAGCTGGCGCGTGCCGACGCCCGCGGTCCGCGTGACGGAATGTTCGATCTGATCGAGCGCCTGGTCGCCGAGCTGGTGCAGGACCTACCTAGCGAGCCGGATCGGGCGCGGCAGTAGACCCTTATTACCGCTTCTTCCAGGGCGGTGGCGGCGGATCGTCCGGATCATCTCCCTCCGGCCCTTTCGCCTCTTCGTTCTCCGGCGTATCGGGCACCGGCCTGGGATCACCTTCCTTGGCCAGATACTCGTCGACGTTATTCTTCACCTCCTGCACTTGCTCATCGGAGATCAGACCCGCCGAGACGAGCAGCGCGATATAGCCTTCGAGCCGCAGAATGTCCCGGCGCACCAATCGTCCCCAGTCCCAGTGCTTCACCTCCCAGTCGCGAATATCCGTGACCATCGCGTCCCATGCTTCTGGGTCCGCCGATCCCTTGGGTCGGTCCCTGGGCGTCCATTTTCCTCTTGGCATCCTTCGCAGCTCCTTCGTGATGGTGGTTCTGAATACTCGATATCCGCCAGTCTACCGATCGAGTGCGCCGACCAGGTCGATCCGTCCCAGATTCGTGAGCCGATCTCGGCAACGCTGTTCCAGTTCAGCGTCACCCAACGCACGGGCCGCGCGGGCCCGAATAACGAGGCTGTTGGGCAAATAGATGAGGTCGTAGGCCGGGCGGGCGGGTGCATCCAGCGTGCTCGCGACGCCAACGGCGCCGGTGTAGTCGCCGGTCGCGTAGAGCAAACCAGCGAGCAGCATCTTCTCCGCGGCGAGCGTCTCCCACGGGTACCAGGCGTCGGTGGGGGTCTTGGTCGGCGTCAACACGCTCAGTAGATCGAGAGCGTTGGCCGAGTCGCCTTCCGCCAGCACGGCCCGAGCTTCCATGACGTCTCCGAGCATGCGCGTCAGTCTGCCGCCCGTTGAATCGGCACGTGCTGCCAGCGAGTCGGCGATCAGTCTTACCCATTCAGTGCGGCCCTGATTGAACTCCCAGACGCCGAGCATCCAGAGCTCATAGTCGGATACCGAGCCCAGCGGCAGGTCCGATCGGATGCGGTCGGCCCACATTGTGGCTTGCCTCTGGACGGGAGCGCCGGCGTTGGCGTCCAACAGGTAGAAATCGCCGGAATAGTCGGCGAACTCCTCCGGCCAAAGCTGATCTAGCTCATCGAAGCGACCCTCGGCCACGAGCAAGCTCTGCAGGTTCCCGACCGCGCCGAATCTGTAGTTCAGGTACGCGTCGCCGGACAGGCTCAAAAGCGCCCTCCAAGCATGGCGAGCGCATCCCGTGTGAGCGCCCGCTTTGGCAAGGGACTGGCCAGTCGAGTAGACGGCCGCCGGACTGCGCTCCACTTCCGCCCGCCAAGCGATCATCTGCGGTGTCTGTTGAACGCATTGGAGCTTGAGCTCGTTGCTCTGAATGAAGCTAGAGTCGGGCTCGGTCTGCCGGAAATCATCGAAGTAGACGCTGGCGCTATCCGCCGCACCGTCACGAATCGCGAATTCCGTCAGGTGGTAGAGCACGACTCGGAACTCCGGCTCGAGTTGCCGAACCGTGACGAAAGAAACCCGGGCGAGAGAGTCGATGGCGCGCCGCGCGGGCAGAAAGTGCGTATAGGTCTCGCCGAGCTGGGCCCAGGCTTCGACGAAGCTGGGGTCGATCTGCACGGCGGTTTCGAGATGTTCCACCGCGTCGTCGGCGCGCCCCGACCAGTAGGCGGCCAAGCCGCGGGCCAATTGCGCGCGGCTGGGTTCGAGGGCGGCGGCGTGCTGGTCGATCAGATCGAGGAAGCCGCCGGCGACTTCGGCATCGTGATTCCAGCCGGCGACCATCGTGCCCTTCAGGGCGGCCAGCACGAAACTGGAGTCGAGCGCGACGGCCGCCTGATAATGTTGAAGCGCATCCGAGAAGCGCGCGTCCCGATACGCCAGCTCGCCTTCCAGGAACTCCAGCGCCGCCTGCGGCGTGTCCGATGCGGCGGTGTGGCCGATCTCAGGGTCATCCGGCGCCAGAGCGGAGTACAGTCCCCAAGCCACGCGCTCGCTGACCCGAGGTATCCAGGTTTCATCGACGGGGCTCGCAAGGTTGAATCGCTGGACGATCGTTCTGCGACGGACGTCGTGTAGTTCGGCGAACACGTGGACCGAATCGTTGGTCATCGAGATGCGACCGCGGATGTAGAACGCGGCGCGCTCGGCCCGCGCTGTCTCCCTGGCGGAGACCGGGCTCACATTTTCGAGGCCGGCGCGCTGTGGCTCGTCGAGTTCCCACCAGCCGTCCACCCACTTGAAACGGCCGGTCTGCTCCAGCGTATAGCCGATCCACGAGGCCGCCCGCTCGCCGGTCGTCTCGTTTCCTTCCGGCGTTACCGTCAGGGGGAAAACCATAACGCGACTCGGCTCCAGGCGTTGGAGCGGTAGCCAGCGCGTGACGGCGAGGATGGCACCCGCCAGCACGACGACGAGAACGGCCAGCACGCCCAGCACGGGACCGACGCGTAGCTTTCGCAGCCTGCCGAGCACGCCCTCTGTGTCGGCGTCTTGGGTGCCGCGAACCGGCACCGCCTCGGACGCCCAGGCGAGGAGCAGTGTAACGGGAAGGCCGGTGGTCAACAGCGCTAGGACCAGGGGGAAGACCCATTCGGCCAGCAGACCGCGGTCGGCGAGCGTGTTGGTGAATTGAAACGCGAGCCAGGCAACGGCCAGGTAAGCGGCGCCGACGTGGAAGATGCGGCGTTGCTTTAGCTTATCGAGGAACGGTAGGTCCGGCTCCGGCCGAGCTGTCGTTCCGGCGACGTCTGCGTAAGCGGCTTCCGGTTCGGAAACCGTCGATGGTCGCTCGGCCAGCGGTCGATACGCGGCGATGTCGCCAGCCCGAATCGCCTCGACCAGGGCGATCGTGTCATCCAGCGGCTCTACTTCCAGCTCACGGGCGAGGCGCTCGCGGTAGGTCTCATAGTGCTCGAGGGCTCCGCTACGGTCGCCGGATTGGGCGAGCACCTGGATCAGCGCGTGCTGGGCCTCGTCCTCGAGTGGTTCCAGTGTGGCCCAGCGCCAGGCCGTGGCTACGGCGCCGGACATGTCGCCGCGGCTCACGCGTTCTTCGATCACCTTGGGGAAGCCACGCCGCGCCAGGCGGGTCAACCGCGCCCGGGTCGTCGACTGCCAGTCCTCGAACTCTGCCGCACCGGGTAGCGCAAACTGATCGAGGAACGGACCTGCGTAAAGCTGGATGACGCCTTCCCAGTCTTCACTTTCCGCGGCGCGCTCTAGCTTCGCCGCGTCGATCGTGCACGCTTCATTGTCGACGGAGACACTGTCTGGCTGCACGCGGAGACACTCTTCTCCCAGCTCGCGCTTTAGCGCGTACAGGATCTGAGAAAGCGAGTGGCGAGCCCGCTCCTCCTCACGCTCGGGCCAGAATACGGCCAGCAGGCGATCGCGGCTGGCCTGGCCTTCCACCGCCAGGTAGGTGAGGAACGCGAACTTCTGCTTATGCCGTGCAATGCTGCGGAGCTCTTCGCCATCGCGCCGGATGGTCGCCCGACCGAACGTTGTCAGCTCGATCACGACCCGGACTCCGGCTGGCTCCATGGGTGCTTCCGGAAGGGGCTTGGCGGGCGACTCATGTCCGCGCTCCAGGCTCGAACGGTCGTGCTGAGCGTGCCGGCGGCTGGGAAACCGTCGGTGCGCATTGTGAAGGCAGTTGAATATTGAATGGTGGTGAAAGGCTCGCAAGCATTTGTGAAGTAGCACGCCATGTATTTCCAACCGGTTGTTACATAAACACTTACAGGCTTTGGCCAGATCGGATGATCGCCGGATGATAATCTCGTCGCCGGACTGATTCGTGACTGAGAGCTGACTGAGGGCGGTCGGCTATACTCCCGCGTGAGAGCTGGGAGGCTCTCGGGGCGCAAAAGGGCGATCGGAGGAGGCTGATGATGGATACCGCGACGGTCGAAGGAGCAAGCGAGAAGAGACGGTGGGGAGTTATCGGATTGGTGACTCTGACGATCATCGTGGCTGTGGCGCCGTTGTTCGGCGGGACCGGAGGGGTCGTTCAGAAGTGGGTCTGTTACCTGGCAGGGCTGGACTTCTTCTGCGTGGCCTCGGGAGTAGGAGATGATGAGAACGATGCGGCCGAACGTGACGAGGTTCGGGGCGGCTGACTTAGCGAAGATCGTAGTGGCGGTATTGATCTACGCCGCGGCAGTGGGCCTGTTCGCGCACTCCGTACTGGCATGGATCGATTGAGTTGCGCCCTGGCGGGCGAATCCGGGGGCGCAGCTGAGATTCCCACCGGCACGGTGGGTGACGTGGAACATCGTGCCTACGACCCTCCAATGCGATCCGCATGAGTCTGCGCTCCGCAGCGGGGAGCGGGCCCGGAAGCTTGGGTTCGCTCCCCGGACCTATTGGACTTCGTCGAGTACGAGTACGATAATGAGCACGATCACCCGTACGAGTGCGAGTACGAGCCATGCTACTCGTACTCGTAGTCCCTATCGTTCTCGTGATCGTACTGGTACTCGATTAGATGAGGAGGTCGCATGAAGGCGTTCCTGATTGCGCTGGTCGCGTTGATCATCGGGCTGATCCTGGGCTACTGCTACCCTCATCCCACGGCGAGCACGCCCCGGCACGTGGTGGTCGGGATAACGGGCGGCGTTGCCACGGCCATCAACGTGCTCCCCGATCCCGTCACCGTGTACGTCAACGACACGTTGAGCTGGCAGCACCCGACGGCCGACTCGATCGTCATCGATCTCGAGGATCCGACGCTGGGCAGTCCGGCGCCCGTGAACCAGTTGAGCGGGAGCGGTGGCGCGGCGGCGACCACGACGATCCGGGCGGACGCCAGCGCTGGCACCTACAAGTACGATATCATCGTCTGGGTCGGGGCGGCGGCGGACACGTTGGATCCACGGGTCGTGGTCAAGAAGGAGGAAGGCGAGCGCTAGTTCGGCCCGTCGACCAGAGTCAGGAAGCGGGGATCGTCGTGCAGTCGATCGAACCACCAGTCGCTTTCCAGGAATTGAGCATACTCGGGTTCCGCCTCGAGGAACTCCGCGAGTAGGCGAAGCGCTTCATCGACGTCCCCCATGATCAAGCGCGCGTTAGCCTCCTGGTAGTCCAATTCCGGGTCGTCGCGAGGATCGGCGGCCCGGGCCCCATCGATAACCGCCACGGCACTGTCGGCCAGCCCGGCGCGGGCGATCACCGCCGCCGCCTGCATGTGAAGGGCCGGAAGGTAGTCGTCACGGTCGCCGGGCGGGCTGAGCCGGAGCGTCTGTTCGACAAGGTCCCAAGCCAAGTCCACGTCGGGTTCGGGGCCAACGGGTCCGGCCAGCGCCGATAGCTCTACCGCCGCGAAGAACTCGTCATCTGGGAAACGCTGTCTGCCCAGCTCGCACCAGCGAGTGACCTCGTTCCAGTCTTGGAGTTGGAGCGACATTTCGCAAAGTCGAGCGAGCACGACCGGAGCGTCTCGGAGGAAGGCGTCCGCTTCGAACGCGCGTTGCGCGGCGAGCTTGGCCTCGGCGAATTGGCCGCGGTCTGCCTGGATACGACTGAGTCGACTCCAGGCGCGGGCCAGCCCGATGTTCAGATCGGTTGCCCTGCGTAGGTCGTCTTCAGCTTCCGTCAGCAAGCGGTTGGACTCGCCCTCGGATTCCGCCTCGAGCGCGATCCGAGAGCGGAGGATGCCCCGGAGTTCCAACGCCCGGGCGTTTTCTGAATCGATCGCCAGCGCCCGCTCGGCGTGTTCGATGCCCACCTGAAACCAGTGCGATTGATTGTCTTCGGCCGGCGTTGAGAAGAGTGCCGCCCGCGAAGCGGCGATCCAACCGCGCTGGACGATCGGCTCGGGCCAATTCGGGTCCGCCGCCTCGGCGCGAGCCAACAGCGTGTCCGCCAGATCCAGCGTCCTCCCGGCCGCTGCCGTATCGCCGCTCATCACCAGCGGCTCGTAGTCGGCGAGGATCGCGTTGGCCCGCTTGACTCTCTCCCAAGCCGCCGTGCTCTCCGTGCCGGCTCGCCATTCGCGGAGCTGGATCTCCATCCCAAGCTCCGTACGGAGCAGCCGAGCGATCTCTGAACCGACGTCGTCGAGCAGCGCGAAGGGATCGCCGCCGGCGCCAGCGATCACGGCGCTGGTCAGGTGACTCATGTTCCGAGCGTCGATGAGCTGGACGCTGATCCGCACGCTGTCCGCGAAACCCAGCACGCTGCCTTCGACCAGCGTGCCGACGCCGAGTTCGCCAGCGATCACGTCGCTTGGCGTTCCCGTCTCTCGGTACGGCTTTACGGCGTTACGCGGGAGCACGTCGAGAGCGGAGATCTGAGCCAGCTCGTGAGTCAGATGCTCGGTGAGCGCCTCGGCCAGATAGGAGAGCGTGTCGCCGTCGCTGTGATCGTCGAAGTAGAGCACGGCGATGCGCGTTGCCGGGAATACATCCCGCTCATCTTGTGGGCGAAGGCGATCGAGTACCGAGACGAGGATCAGCGCGATAAGCGCTACGGCGCCGATAGCGTAACCGATCTCCGCCGCCTTGATTCGCAGCGGAGCTGTCGCTCCCTGTGCCCGTTGGGCCTTTCGCTCGAACAGCCAGGCGAGAAGCAGCGCAACGGGGAAGCCGAGCCCAACGATGTACAGGACAAGAGGGAAGAAACCTGGCGCCAGGACGTTACGATCGACCAGGATGTCGAAGAACTGCACGGCCAGCCAGGCGGCCCCGAGATAGAGGAGGAGGATCCTGAAATAGTGACGGGTCTTGAGGCTGTCGATTACGGCGTTCCATCCGACGGGGACCGCCTCGGGGATCTCGGGCTCGGCTTCCGGTTCGTCCGCCGCACCCGAGGGCTCGATATCGCTCCAGCGGCTCGCCAGCGCCGCCGCAGCCTTCGTGTCGCCGGACGATCTGTAGCGCGCGATCGCCTGGCGAAAAGCCCGACGCGCGTCAGAGGCATATCGCGCCCGATGACCCGCGGCCCACTCCTCGAATTCGGGCGACCCCGACAACGAAAACCCTGCGAGGAACGGCCCATCATAGAACTCGACGACACGCTGCCAGTCTTCAGCGATAATGGCATTCCTCATCGCCGCCGCGTCGATCGATATCTCAGGGCCGACAGACAGGACGTCGCCTTCCTGGATCACCGATCGCTCGCCCAGCTCCTGACGCAACGCGTACAGGGCTTGAGCTAGGGAATGACGAGCCTTTTCCGCATCCCGGTCGGGCCAGAAGGTCGAAATCAGGCGCCCGCGACTCACAGGCCCTTCAACGGCGAGGAAGACCAGCAGCGCGAGTTGCCGTCGCTGTGAGGAAAGGGAGGGGAGCTCGACACCGTCATGCAGGACGGCGGTTCGTCCCAAGGTGATAATCTCGGTCGGTCGCACGACTCAAGTTGAATGGGTCTCCCAGCGATGGCAAGCGACGGCTGCCGCGATTGCGGCCGTGGGATGGGGCTATGGAATGGATGGGCTGGTGGAATAAGGGAAGAGGGTGCTGCAGAGGCTGGGAATCGTTCCAGCTCTTAGCTGAACGACGCAGCCTCTGCCAGCTCTTTCCAACGGGCCCAGCCCGCCATGAACCAGTCGCGCACGCGATCGGCCAGCGGATCGTGATTACGCCGGCGAGTCCTGATCGGCCTTAACGAGGGCGCGAACAGATGACGATCGAGATCTGACTGATAGATCGCAGCAACTGTCACTCTCTCGTTAGCGTTCATTTCACTCCTCCAGCTTCCTTAACGTTCAACCTCAAAACGCGCCGAGCGCCCTTTGAGATCCAGCCTGAACGGTTATTGGTTGTGTTATTCGTTTCCCGGTGAACCCGCAAATCCAAATTGCGAAACGGTTATCATGTAAGAGTCAGGTAGAGGATCAGGTAATCCGGCGTGTGATCATCCACCCTATCATGTTGTTGCGAAATAGAGACTTACGCTTTCGCTATCCGGCGCCTTGCGATATAGGTGAACCGCCTCTAGAGTCAGCCGTCACGTCAAATCTGAGGGCCAAATGAAAATACGTTGGGTTTGTAACATCCTGATGACGATTGGGTTAACACCGGGTATCGGGTACGCTCAAACGGTCGATGAGACGATTCCGAGTCCGGAGTCGTTCCTCGGGTTCGAGATCGGGGCCGATCGGAAGCTGGCCGACTGGGGCGAGATCACCGGTTACTTGAATCTGCTGGCGGGGGCCAGCGATCGGGTCCAGCTCGACACGCTGGGTGAGACGACGTTGGGGCGGCCGTTCGTGGCGCTGACGATCACCAGCGCGGAGAACCATGCGCGTCTCGACGAACTGTTGGAAGCGCAGCGGAAGTTGGCGGACCCAAGGCGAATAGAAACGGAGCAGGATGCCAAGGAGCTAATCGACACCGGCCGAACGGTGGTTTTGATCACCGGCGGTATCCACTCGACGGAGGTCGGCGGCTATCACGTCCCGATGCGGTTGGCCTACAAGCTGGCGGCGGGTAACGACGCGACGACGCGGTTGATCCTGGACCAGGTGATCCTGTTGCTGGTCCCGTCGTTGAATCCAGACGGAAGCCAACTGGTGGTGGACTGGTACGAGAGCACGCTGGGCAAACCATGGGAAGGCGCTGGCCCGCCGTTCCTCTACCATCACTACGTGGGTCACGACAACAACCGGGATTGGTACGCGTTCACGCAGGTGGAGACTCGTCACGCCGTGACCGAGCTGCACAACGTGTGGCATCCGCAGATCGTGCACGACATTCATCAAATGGGCTCGCGCGGCGCCCGGTTTTTCATCCCACCGTGGATCGATCCGGTAGAGCCGAACGTGGACCCGCTGCTGATAGCAGGGGCGAACGCGATCGGCACGGCGATGGCGTGGGAGATGTACGGGCAGGGGAAGACGGGAATCGTGGTGAACGCGATGTATGATGCGTGGACGCCGGCGCGGGCGTATCAGCACTATCACGGCGGCGTCCGCGTGCTGACGGAAACGGCAAGCGCGAGGTTGGCGACGCCGATCGAAGTGCCGTTCGACTCGCTGGGCGGTCGTCGCGGCATGGATGCGAGGCTGTCGTCGTGGCGCTTCCCGGATCCGTGGCCCGGCGGCGAGTGGCGACTCGCGGACATCGTCGACTACATGGAGGCCGGCGCGCTGGCGTTGCTGAAGCAGGCGGCGCTGTACCGGGAGCGCTGGCTGAAGAACTTCTACCGCATCGGGTTGCGCGGAATTGGCGGTCACGAAGGCTGGCCCGCCGCCTTCGCGATTCCCACCGTGGGTCAGAACCCGGACGGGTTGGCGGATCTGGTCCGCGTGTTGGTGACCGGCGATGTGGATGTGCAGCGATCGAAGTCGGAGTTTGTCATCGGTGGGCGCCGCTATGCGCCGGGCACCTACGTCATATCTATGGCACAGCCCTACTCGGCCTTCGCCAAGACGCTGCTCGAAGTTCAGGAGTATCCGGCATTGGAGGAGTATCCGGGCGGCCCGCTCCGAACGCCGTACGACGCCACGGCGCACACGCTGCCGCTGATGATGAACGTCGACGTCGTCGCGCTGGATGAACTGCCGGAGGTCGAGCTCTCGGAGCCCATCGCGGCGGCTCCGCCCCATGACAAAGAAGCGCCGGGATTGAGCGGCGCCTCACAGCCGCGGGTCGCTGTGTACGAGCCGTGGCAGTCGTCGATGGACGCGGGCTGGACGCGCTGGGTGCTGGACGAATACCGGATTCCGTTCGAGCAATTGCGCGACGCCGATGCCCGGGCAGGTAGGCTGACGGACCGCTTCGATGTCATCGTCCTCCCGGACATATCCGCCGAGTCGATGATCGAAGGATACGAGGAAGGGTCGATGCCGGCGGAGTATGTGGGCGGCCTGGGTGAGGCCGGTGTACTGGGCCTGCGCGAGTTCGTTGAGGCGGGCGGCACGCTGGTCACGTTCAATCGGGCGTCGACGTTGCCGATCGAGAACTTCGGTATCCCTGTTGTGGATGTTCTGGCGGGACTCGAGCGTCGCGATTTCTATATCCCGGGATCTATCTTGCGCATGGAGCTAGAGCCCGGACACTGGCTGGCGACTGGGGTGCCGATGCGAACGGTTGCCTGGTTCGAACGCGGACTGGCGTTTGAGCCCGCTGAGGATGCTGGCGATCGAGTCGAGATCGTGGGCCGCTATGGAAGCGACGAGCTGTTGTTGAGCGGCTGGGTGAACGGCGAGGAGTATATAGCGGGTCACGGTGCGATCGCCGTGGCGGGGTTGGGTCGCGGGCGGGTGGTGATGTTCGGGTACAAGCCGCAGTATCGCGGCCAGACGATCGTCAGTTACCCGCTCATCTTCAACGCATTGAAGCGCGCCCTGGTCGACGAGCCGACGCATTGAGGTAATCATCTTGGGCAATTCAGTCGTAGTTCCGTTTCGGGCGCTGCGCTATCGCGGTGACAAGGTGAGCGACCTGGGCGCGGTGTGGGCGCCACCCTACGATGTCATCACGACCGCCGATGCGGCAGCGCTTCGACAGCAGAGCCCGCACAACATTGTGCGAATCACGAACCCGGAAGGCGAAGGTCCAGAGCGCTACGCCGTTGCGGCTCAGACGCTCAACGCGTGGATCTCAGAGAAGATCATGGCTGAGGAGGAGGAGCCAGCGTTCTTCATCCACCAGCACGAGTTCGAGTCGGGTGACGCGCGGCACGTGCGCACCGGCATCTGGGCTCTGCTAAAGCTGGAACCGTTCGAAGCCGGGTTGGTGATACCGCACGAACGGACGATGAAGGGGCCGAAAGCCGACCGGCTGGCGTTGATGCAGGAATGCAGCGCGCAGATGTCGGCCATCTTCTTCATCTGTTCCGATCCCGATGGCCGCATCAGCAACGTGCTGAAGGACCTGGTAGGGGGTGCGCCGACGGAGGAGACGGAGTTTCCGGCGGGCCAGTCGCACAAGGTCTGGCGGGTGGAACCGATGGGACCGGCGGTCAAGCTGGGCGCGCTGCTGAACGAACAGACGTTCCTTATCGCCGACGGCCATCATCGCTACGAGACGGCGCTGGCCTACAGCGACGCGCTGATCAGAGAGGGCGCCCCGCAGACGGGCCGCAACTCCTACGAGTATGTGCTGGCGTACATCGTACCGGAGAGCGACCCTGGATTGCAGCTTCTGCCGACGCACCGAGCCATCGTCGGCGAACCGCTGGATTGGGAAGCGGCGGTACTGAAGATGAGTGATAAGTTCGATGTCGTGGAGATGGACGAGATGGATCTGGGTTCGGCAGGTGATTGGCTGAATTCCACCGTGGGGCAGCCCGCGTTTGTTTTGGTGGCGAAGGACCGACCGGGTGCCTGGCTGTTGCGGCAGCGTGAGCCGGACGCGTTCACGACTATCGCCGCGGTGGCATTCCACGAGGTGTTCATGTTCGAAGGGTTGGGCCTGTCGGCCGAGGACCAGGTTCCGCTGATGCGATACACGAAGGACCCGGCGGCGGCGGTGGATTCTGTGCGATCGGGGAAGGCGCAGGCGGCGGCGTTACTGTCGGCGCCGCTGGTGGTTCAGATCCGCGAAGCGGCGGCGGCGGGCGAGCGGACGCCACCGAAGACGACGTTCTTTTGGCCGAAGGTGCCGACCGGCGTTGCCGTTCATTTGATCGATCCAAGTGAGGAAGTTGGGTGATATGAGACTGACGCTTTCACATAGCCCTGACGCTGATGACGCGTTTATGTTCTACGCGATGGCGAAGGGGATCGTGGACACGGGCGACATCGTGTTCGAGCACCGGCTCGAGGATATCGAGACGCTCAATCTGTGGGTGATGAACGGGGATGTGGACGTATCGGCGATCTCGATTCACGCCTACGCGAAGGTGACGAACGACTATGTGATGTTGCCGCACGGGTTCGCGATGGGCGATGGATACGGTCCGCGGATCGTCGCGAGGGAGCCGTTCGACCCGGCCGACATCAAGGGCCGTGTCGTGGCGGTGCCTGGGCAATTGACATCGGCGCACCTGGCGCTGCGGCTGTTCGAGCCGGATATCGAGGTGCGCTTCGTACGCTTCGACGAGGTGATGGGCTACGTCAGTGATGGGTTTGCCGACGCCGGCGTCATCATCCACGAGGGCCAGCTCACGTACCCTGAGTTCGGATTGCATCTGCTCCTCGATCTCGGCGAGTGGTGGGGTGGTCTGACCGGGCTGCCGTTACCGCTGGGCGGCAACGTGGCACGCCGCGCGTTGGGCGACGAGACGATCGGGCGGGTCTGCCGCTATATGCGTGATAGCATCCAGTATGCGCTGGAGAATCGGCGCGAGGCGCTGGACTACGCGTCGGACTTTGCGGGCGAGATGGACGATGAGTTGGTCGATGAGTTTGTCGGGATGTACGTCAACCGGCGGACGCTGGACGTCGGTGAGGACGGCCGCGAATCGGTGCGCGAGTTCTTGGAGCGCGGATATCGGGCGCGACTGATCGACGAGCGGCCCAACGTGGAATTCTTCGAGTACTAGACTGTCTTAGCCGAATCAGGCGCGGACGGGCTCGCTCTCCAGGGCGAGCCCGATTTCCGTTCTGACCCACCCGTCGTCTTCGACTTCCAGCCTCGCTTCGAGCGCCGCGGCTGCTTCAGTGCCGGCGATGCGGCCCAGGGCCCAGGCGGCATGCCCGCGGACCAGCGGATCGTCGTCCCCCAGTGCGTAGGTGAGGGCCGGGACGGCGGCGCGGCTGCCCCAGTTGCCCAGCGCGACGGCGACGTTGCGAAGGAATCCTCGCCGTTTGGGTCGGGCGATGGGAGTGTCCGCATAGCGTGCCTGGAAGTTCTCTTCGCTCAACCCGATCAGGTCGATCAGCTCCGGCCCGGTGACATCGTCCCGCGCCCTAAAGCGCGGCTCGTTCGTAGCCGGGACTTCTTTGTTCCAGGGACAGACCTCCTGACAGATGTCACACCCGAAAACCCGGTTGCCGATCAGGGGCCGTAGCTCGATGGGGATGGGTCCCCGGAGCTCGATGGTCAGATAGGAGATGCAGAGTCGGGCATCCAGCTCCCGGGGTCCGGCGATGGCGCCGGTGGGACAGGCCCAGATGCAGCGATCGCAGGTGCCGCAATGGTCCGGCTCGAACGCGGCGTCGGGCTCCAGCTCGGCGTCGGTTAGTATCTCGCCGAGGAAGGTGTACGAGCCGATGTTCGGGTTGATGAGCAGCGTGTTCTTTCCGATCCAACCGAGGCCGGCGCGTTGAGCATGATCGCGCTCCAGTACCGGACCGTAGTCGACATAGAGTTTCGCTTTGACCACGCCGGCGATCGATTTCAGCTCGTCCGCGAGTTGGCCGAGCTTCTCTTCGAATACCGTGTGATAGTCCGTGGCCCGGGCGTAGCGTGAGACGATCGGGCGCGAAGGATCATCCGCGGCGCCATTCTCGCCGTTCGCGTAGTTGAGGGCGACGACGATGATCGAGCGCGCGCCGGGCAGCGCTTCCGTCGGTTGAACGCGGCGCTTCATCGCATCGGGTCGTGCCAGGTACGCCATCTCGCCGTGGTACTCGCGCTTCAGCCAATCGAGATAGAATTGGGCGTGCGGCGGACGCTTGGCCGGCGCGATACCCACAAGATCGAAACCGATCTCACGGGCGCGATGCTTGATCGCATCGGAAACGGAACGTGGGTCTTTGGGTGGAGTCACCATATCAGGGTACCGTGAACACGATCTTGCCGAAGCTGTTGCCGGCCTCGAGGCGCTCGTGGCCTTCGCGCGCCTTGTCGAGAGGCAGTACGACGTCGATTACGGGCTTCAGCTCTTTCTGGAACACGAGGGCCATAGCTTCTTCGAATTCCTCGCGACTGGACATCGTGGTGCCGACGACCTGGAGTTGCTTCCAGAACGTGAGGCGGATGTCGATCTGCCCTTTAGGTCCGGTGGTGGCGCCATAGACGACGAGGCGGCCGGTCCGGGCGAGGAGGCGTGTCAGGTCGGGCCAGATCTGTTCACCCACGCTGTCGAAGATCACATCGACGCCACGCTTGTCGGTCGCCTTCCAAATCTCCTTGGAGAAACTGGCGTCGGATCTATCGACCACCAGGTCGGCGCCCAGCTCTTTGACACGGCGGACGTTTTCGGCGCCGCTGGTTATCCCGAGCACGCGGGCACCGGCGAGCCTGGCGATCTGGATGGCAGCGGTGGAGACGCCGCCGGAGCATCCGGTGACGAGCACCGTTTCGCCGGGCATGAGCGCCCCTCGGTTCATCAGCCCGCGCCAGGCGGTTTGGTAGACGAGGGGAACGGCGGCGGCATCCTCGAACGACAGGTCATCGGGTATCGGCAACACGTTGATCGCGGGGACCGCGACATACTCGGCGAAGCCGCCGTCGATGTGCTCGCCGATGATGCGATAAGAATCGCAAAGACTTTCCTCGCCCCTCTGGCACCACTCGCAGCCGCCGCACCAGAGGCTCGGGTTGACCAGGACGCGCATCCCGGTTTGGTATCCATCGACTCCGTCGCCGATGTCTGCGATCACGCCGGCGATATCGGAGCCTCCGATGTGGGGGAACTCGAGCTCGAGGGTGGGCAGGCCGCGGCGCGCCCAGAGGTCGAGATGGTTCATGGCAGCGGCGCGCACGGCGACGAGAATCTGCCCGGGTCCGGGGCTGGGCTTCGGCACGTCGGCGATCTCGATGACTTCGGGTCCACCGTGCTGCCGGAATATGGCGGCTTTCATAGGCTCGTACGATAGTGTGTATTGGAGATGAGGGGACAACTTCGCCCCAGGAGGCCGAGTCGGCAAGCGGGCGAATCAAAGCGGCGGTTTCGGGGTAGAAGTCCGGACCGCGCATCGAGACTGCCGTTTGCAGCACATCCTGAAAGGCAAGGAATGAAGCGACTTTTCTGTCTGTTTGTGGTGACAGCGCTGGTAGCCTGCGACGACGACCCGTCGTCCCCGAGCAACGGGGACCCTCTCAACGACCCACCGCCGAGCGTGGGCGCTCTTAGCGCGTCGGGCTTGCTAGGCCACGTGAGCGCGCTGGCGCACGACAGCATGCAGGGCCGGCTTACCGGCTCGGTGTATGAGGAGCAGGCCGCGTTCTACGTGCGTGACAAGTTCCTGGAATCCGGGCTCGACCCGGCGGTCCAGGGGTTCATTCAGGAGTTCGACGTACCGGGAACGGTGCGTGGTCAGTCGGGGCAAGAGTCGCAGAACGTGCTGGCGGTTCTGCCGGGCGCCGGTGACCTGGCGCTCGAGTGGGTGATCATCGGCGCGCACTACGATCACGTCGGTGTCGATGGCGTCGGGACGGTGTACAACGGCGCGGATGACAACGCGTCGGGCACGGCGCTCTTGCTCGAGACGGCGAGAGTGCTGAGCGAGTACATAGATGCAGGCGGGTCGGGCACGCGAGGGCGGCGTTCCGTGATGTTCCAGGCCTACGGCGCGGAAGAGGTGGGGCTGATCGGATCGAACCACTTCTGCTCGCAGCCGACGGTGCCGATGGGTGACATCACGGCGATGATCAACTTTGACATGGTGGGCCGGCTGCGAAATAACACGCTGATCTTGATCGGCACATCATCGTCGGCCGCATGGCCGACGGTGCTTGGCCCGGCGAACAGAGATGCGCTGGACTTCGTGTTCTCGGATGATGTGCTGAATCGAAGCGATCAGTATTGTTTCTACGTGAGTGGCGTTCCCGTTGTGTTCATGCATACGGGGACGCATGCGGAGTATCATACGGTGGCGGATGATACGGGGTTGATTGATGAGTTGGGGATGGCGCGAGTGGGGGATTTTGCGGTTCGAGTTGTGCTGGATTTGATTCATAGGGAGACGTCGCTATCGCCCCAGCGGTAGGTTTTCGACGGTCGACGTTGAATATCGAAGGGGACGGCCGACAGCTGACAGCCGCGTACTGACGTTCGTCCAAAACCCCGGCGATCGACGCACGACGCCCGACGTTCATAAGACGTCGGGCGTTGTCTTTTGAGCGTCGGGCGTCGGGCGTTGGTAGCCGAGATGTTTACTTCGCCGTCGGTACGCGGCTGTCGGCTGTTGGCTGTCGAGTCAGTAAACTCAATTGCTCCCGGATGCGTCAGTCGCTGCTTGCTCTCTCGGCTGTGCGTTTTTGACCCATTTGTCGAACCACGTGAATTGTTGGTATAGCGCATCCAATACGGTTTCGCGGGCTCGGTAGCCGTGCTGCTCGTAAGGGTAGAACACGAGTTTGACGGTGCCGCCCAGGCCCTTGACGGCGTGGAACATCCGCTGGGATTGGACGGGGAACGTGCCCGAGTTGGTATCGGCTTCGCCGTGCAGCATCAGCATCGGCTCGTTGATCTTGTGCGCGTGCATGAACGGCGACATGGCAAAGTAGATCTCGGGCGCCTCCCAGAAGGTGCGCTGCTCGTTTTGGAAGCCGAACGGTGTCAGCGAGCGGTTGTAGGCGCCGCTGCGGGCGATCCCGGCCCGGAAGATTTCGGAGTGGGCCAATAGGTTGGCCGTCATGAAGGCGCCGTAGGAGTGGCCGCCGACGCCGACGCGATCGCGGTCGGTGACCCCCATCTCGACTAGCGCATCGACCGCCGCCTGCGCGCTCATCACCAACTGATCGCGGAACGAGTCGTTGGGCTCGACATCCCCCTCACCGACCACGGGCATGCTGGCGCCGTCGAGCACGGCGTAGCCCTGGGTGAGGAAGAAGAGGTGCGAGTAGCCGCGGTAGAAGGTGAAGCGGTGCTCGGAGCCGCGGACCTGGCCGCCGGCGCGGGCCGACTTGAACTCCCGGGGATAGGCCCAGACGACGGTGGGCAGCTGCGTCCCCTCTTCATAGCCCGGCGGCAGGTAGAGCGTGCCGGTCAGGTCGACGCCGTCGGCGCGGACGTAGTTGATGCGCTCCTTGTGGATGCCGGTGAGCTGAGGTGCTGGATCCTTGATGTCGGTCAGCGCCGTCATGCTGCCGCTCTCGAGGTCGCGAACGAAATAGTTGGGCGGCTCGGTCTTCGACTCGCGGCGCGTGATGATTTTGGATCCGTCCGGATCCAGCAGCTCGACGACGAATTCGTAGTAGGAATCCTCGGCCTGCCACAGGCGCTCGGTTTCGCCGGTCGTCAGGTCGTAGCGATCGAGGAACGGATGGTCGCCTTCCGGTGACGAGCCGGAGCCGGTCAGATAGATGGAGCGGCGGTCCGGGCTTAGGAGCAGCACGTACTTGCCGCTCTCCGTCTCGGTCATGATCGGGCTGCCGGGATTGTTGTAGGCGTCCTCGGCGCTGCGATCCCAGATGATGCGCGAGGGAAGCTGCGGTCCCGCGACATCGAGAACCACCGTCTTGGTCTGGCGGGTGGGGCGATCGTAGGTGTAGGCGAGGGCCAGACTGCCGCGCTCGGTCCAGCGAAGCGCGTAAGTGCGCAGCTCCGTCTTGCCCACCTCGATGGGGTCGCCGTCGAACGGCGGCTGCATGAGAACGATCCGGTCGCGGAACTCGACCTCGGCTTTCGGGTCGCCGCCGTCGAGAGCCTCGAGCCACACCAGCGTGTGAGTGTCACCGATCCGCCAGGTGATGTTGCGAGGGCCCTCGGGCACGCCGCCGATGGGCACGTTCTCGGCCAATGGCATCGATGCGACGTGATGAACCTCCTCGCCGCCGTGTCCCCAGACCTCTACTTCCTGCGGGAATCGGTAGACGGGAACCAGGTACGAGTAGGGCCGCACGACGCGGCTGATCAGCAGGTGAGCGCCGTCGGGCGCCGGGTCGATGTCGGCGAAGATGGCCGGCTCGCGGAACAGCTGCCGCTCACCGTTCAGCGAGATGATCGCCAGCTGAGCGGTGAAATAGTAGTCCATCAACTCTTCGTCGAACGGACTGGTCAGCAGGTTCTGGTACGTGCGGACGGGCGCGCTGCGTCCCGCCGCTTCCTGGATCGTGGGGCCGACGGGGGCGCGAGGCATTTCCGGCGCGGCGCCGCGATCGGCGGGGACCAACTGACAGGCCAGGCTTTCCGAGCCGGGCATCCACTGGCAAGGCCAACCGCTGGCCGCCATCAGCTCGGCTCCGATCAGGCGCTCGGCCTGCTTCGAGTCGACGGAGGCGACCCAGAGCTCGACACCGTCGGCCACCGTGTTGGTGAACGCCAGGTGCCGACTGTCGGGTGACCAGAACGGATAGGTGAGCTGCACATCGGCGGGCAGCTCGATCTGCCACTCGCGTCCGTCCTCGAGGCGGAGGAGAGTGATCGCCGTACCGAGGGGCGGCTGGTCGTCGCCGTTGGTCCGCGGGTTGAAGCGGATCCCGGCGAGGCCAAGCGCGGGCTCGGCGAGTTGGGCGATCGACGGATAGGCGCGCCGGTCGGTGAGTGTCATCCAGGCGCCATCGGGGCTGACGCTGACGACGGGAGTCGGCGGCGCGTCGACGATGTCGACGACATCCTGCGGTGGCGCTTGGTAGGGCTCCTGGGCCGCGGAAAGACCGGCGAAGACTAGGATTGCCAGTCCTGCGGCAAAGATCGAGCGGGCAGACGCGTTCACGGTCGCCTCCTGTTCGGGGGTCATGCGGATGGGGCCCTTGGAAGGTCCTTAGTTAAACCGGTTAGCCGAAACTTGCAACCTTCGAGATTCGTCGGGCATCTCATAGAAAACACACCACAATAGCTGATGTCGTTCTCCCGTCTTGTCTCTGATGTAAGCACCGTACGAGGAGGCCCTTCGATGGATTCGCTGCTCAAGGATTTGAAGTTTGCTCTTCGAGGGATGGTCCGGAGTCCCGCGTTCACGATCATCGCGGTGTTGACGATTGGTCTGGGGATCGGCGCTAACACGGCGATATTCAGCGTCGTGCAAGCGGTGCTTCTGCGACCCTTGCCCTATGCGGATCCCGACCGGCTGACGCTGGTGTGGGGGGAGCTAGAGGCTCGGGATCTGAGGAACTTCCCGCTGTCGCCGCCGACGCTGCGCGATCTGCGAGAGCAGACGACGCTGTTCGAGGGTTTTGCCGGGGTGATCACCTTCCAGCAGCCGCTGACGGAGGGTGACGGCGATCCGGAACAGGTATGGGTGGGTGGCGTGACGGCGAACATCTTCTCGCTGCTTGGCGTGGCACCGATGCTGGGCCGGGATTTCATGCCCGAGGACGAGGAGCCGATCGGACAGGCAGTCGATCCGAACGCGATACCGCCGAACGCGGTGATCCTGAGCCACGGGTTATGGCAGCGCCGATTTGGCGGCGACCCGGGCGTCATCGGTCGGGCGTACGAGATCGCGGGAAACCAGGCGGAGATCGTAGGGGTGATGCCGGCGGATTTCCGGCTACTGATGCCGCTGAACACGGGCATCTCGAACGAAGTCGAGATATGGACGCCGTTGCGGATCAACGTCGAGACCTGGCCGTCGCGGAACAACGTGTTGTGGGCCGGGATCGGCCGGTTGAATCCCGGCGTGTCGGTGGAGCAGGCGCGAGCGGAAACCGACGCCGTAGCGGCACGGATCCGGGAAGAGGACCAGCTACATGATACGGGGGGCTTCAAGCTGGAGTTGATCTCGATGCACGCGGACCTCACGGAAGAGGTTCGACCTATCGTGCTGGCGCTGTTGGGCGCGGTGGCCTTCGTGCTGCTGATCGCGTGCGCCAACGTGGCCAACCTGTTGTTGGTGCGAGCATCCGGACGGGAGCGCGAGATCGCGATCCGCTCGGCGCTGGGTGGCAGTCGCGGGCGACTGATACGGCAGTTGCTGGTCGAGAGCGGTGCCCTGGCACTCGCCGGCGGTATTGTCGGGCTGGTGTTGGCGCTGGGCGGCATCGAGCTGCTGTTGACGCTGAGGCCGGCGAACCTGCCGCGCATCGACTCGGTGGGCATCGATGCGGGCGTGTTGGCGTTTACGCTGCTGATGGCCGTGCTCGCCGCCATCATCTTCGGAACGGTGCCGGCCATCCAGGCCTCGAGACCCGACCTGGCCGACTCGCTGAAGGATCGCGGTCGGTCGTCGGCGCTTTCGCGGCAGCGCTACTTCCGGAACGGCGTGGTCGTGGTCGAAGTGGCGTTGTCGGTGGTACTGCTGATCGGTGCCGGACTATTGGTGCGTAGTTTCGTGGAGCTGCAAAACGTGAACCCGGGATTCGATCATGAGAACGTACTGACGTTCCAGGTGAACATACCGGGCAATCGTTTCGACTCCGCCGAGCAACAGACGAACTTCTCGCTGCAAATGCAGGAACGTCTGGCCAGCATTCCAGGAGTGGAGTCTGTTTCTGCGGGCACGCCGCTTCCCTTGCAGAGCGGGGCGCTTTTCGCCGGTCGCTACGGGCTAGAGGAAGCGCTGACCGATGAATCGAAGTACGGACAGGCCGATTACCGGATCGTGCTTCCAGGTTATCTGCAGACGATGCGGACGCGTTTGCTGTCCGGTCGCAACTTTTCGCCGGCCGATTTCTCGGACAGCTCGAGAGTCGTCATGATCGATGATGTGCTGGCGCGGAAACTGTGGCCTGACAAGTCGCCGCTGGGTGAGCGAATGCTGATCCGCGTTACGACGTTGGAGCCGCAGTGGGTCGAGGTGATCGGCGTGGTCGAGCATCAACGCTCGCAGAGTCTGGCGGTGGAAGGACGCGAGACGGTCTACTTCACCGATCGTTACGTGGGTGGGTTGGGGACGCACAACTGGGTTATGCGGAGCAGCATCAATCCGGCCGGCCTGGCGGGTCAGGTACGCGCGGAGGTACGCGCGATGGACCCGCTGCTGCCGGTCGACAACGTCAGGACGATGGACGAGTACATGAGCGATGCGATGGCGGGCAACCGCTTTGCGCTGGTGCTGATCGGGATATTCGGCATCACGGCGCTCGTGCTCGCTTCGGTGGGACTGTACGGCGTGCTCGCCTACGTGGTGCGGCAGCGGACGCCGGAGATCGGTGTGCGCATGGCGTTCGGCGCCGAATCCGGGAACATCTTGAAGTTGATCGTGGGTCAGGGAGCGGTGTTGACGTTGATCGGCCTGATCGTTGGGTTGATCGCCGCCTTCTGGCTGACGCGCTTCATGACGAGCCTACTGGTGGGGATCGCACCGACGGACCCGGTGACCTTCGTGGGGATCGCGGTGTTGTTTGCGGGCGTGGCGCTAGCGGCGTCGCTGGTGCCGGCGATGCGGGCGACAGGGGTGGATCCGGTGGTGGCGTTGAGGGAGGAGTAGGTGGTGGGTGGTAAGTGGTGGGTGGTAGGTGGTAACGAAGTCCATCTACCACCTACCACCTACCACTATGCTAGAACCGAAATACCAGCCCAACTCCCAACGGGAAGTTCCAAACCAAATCGCTAGAAAGCTCCACCTTGTCCGTGAAAGCAACAGTGCCCATGGCGTTCACGGTGAAGGCGAGCGTGGGAGAGAAGTAGTAGTAGAACTTGAGGCCTCCGTTGAGGGCGAAGGCGGTAGTGGACTCGAGGGTGATGTCGCCCTGGTCCTTTTGCTTCGGGTCGAAGGACATCACACCTAAGCCGACCGGGATGAGCACCTTGGAGACATCGCCGGCGTCGATTTCGTAGCCGACCATGGCGAAAGCGCCAAACAGGTCCCAGTCAGTGTTGATTGTGTTTGCGAAATCGGTCGATGACTTCATCGAGGCGTAGTTGAGGTTGGCCAGGACCACCCAATCCTGGTGGAGTTGGTAGCCCACCATCGCACCGACCCCGGCGCTGGCCTGAGTGATCTGGGCCCAGTTGCCCGTGGGAAGCACCATCCCGACGTAGCCTTCCAAGGACCACGGATTCTCGACCTTCTGCGCGTCCGCGTCGCCGCTCAGCGCGAGCATCAGTACTAGGGCCAATCCCGCAGACGAAAAACGCTTGAGCATCAATGCCTCCTGATATCGAGGTTGTCGTTTTAGTGCGGCGCCATAATAGGAGGCAGTCACACTGAACGAAATACTTGTGCTGGAGGTTTCTTGACCGGCTAGCGTTACCTGCCTTCCTCTATCCTCCGGTCGAGGATGATGATCTTCTGCCAGATCTTGTTGGATAGACCCGAGGTCAGCGCCTCGACCTCATCGACGGCGGCGAGCACCACGGGGTCGTCGAGGCTCTGGGCGTAGAGGGCGGCGATCTTGCTGACCAGCGAGAGCATCGCGGAGCAGTAGTCGAGGTAACGGGTGAGCTGCGCCTGGCCCAGCTCGCGCTCAGGTGAGGAGGGCGTGTCGGCGAGCACGCGGACGGCGCGATCCGGGTCCTTGGTCAGCTGGTGCATGTCGATGATGCGGGCCAGGGCTCGAAATGCACGGTTTCGATGACGCGGTCCGCGTCGATGAGGAGATCAGAAGTCAGTCGAGGTCCGGTGTCTCTCCTACCTCGACGGCGTGGACCGCCTCGCGGCAGCGCTCGGACCAGGGGCTGTAGCAATTGGCGGCGACGCCGTGGCGCCAGGCGGAGATCGCGTCCGCGCGCCGGCCGTGGAGGTAGCGGGTGCGCCCCAGCTGGAAGTGGGCTTCGCACATGTTGGGTCCAAGTTCGATCGTCTTCTCGAAATAGGACTCGGCGTCGTCGTACATCTCCCGGGCCTGGTAGACCTGGCCAAGGTAGTAGTTGGCGTAGAGAACGGCTTTACGGTCGGAACCGTTGCGGGTGGCTTTCGACAGGTGCTCTACGGCCTCTCCATAGATCCCCTTCTTCATGCAGATGAAGCCCAGGTTGACCCGGGCCAGAGCATCGCTGGGATTGGCGCCGAGGACCTTGTGGAATGTCATGAGGGCCGCGTCGTAGTCCAGCATCATCGTCTGGGCCCAGCCTAGCATCGACAGGGTTTCCATGTCGTCGGGCGCGAGCTCGAGAGCGCGGATCAGCTTGTCTTTGGCGCCTTCGTAATCGCCGACCGCGATGCAGTTCCAACCCTGCTGCGCGTAAGTTGAACTGTTCAGCCGGTCACTACGCAACGGTGGGGCAGAAGCGTCGAGGGCCGTGATCCGCTCGTCGGGATCGCCAGAAAGCCACTGGTTCTGTGCGATCAGCATTCGGAGACGCTCCTTGAACTCTCCGGCGCTATGCTCAAGGTCTCTGATCCCCTTGGACAGTTGAGCGATGGAGCTGATGAGCTTGATGCTCTCGGCCTGGCTCTTCGCCGCCTTGAGGGCTTTCTCGAGCTCGCGGAAGCGCACTTCCAGCTCGTCGAGCAGATTCTTCTTGGCCAATGAATCTCCCGAGATTCGGGCGGGGGGAAGGCGGGCAAACCGCGGGTCCCGAGCCTGGCTGAGCGCCGGGTGAGTGGGATCTCCGCGGCCGAATAATACCCACGGAACAGGGTCGGGGTCCATGTTTGGCGTCGGCGTGGAGGTTGAAATTGAGTTTCAACTAGGGTATCTTGAGGTCCGTAATCGAGAATCGTTCTTGATAAGGATAGTCGTTATCGGTAGAGGTTGGCTCCACTGCCTAAGCTGTTGCGATTGAATCGGTTAGGCATTGTGGGGACAGGCCGCTATCTTGAGGGATGAGTGCATGAGTTCCAACTCCGAAGCCATCGAGGCCCTTGCCCAGCAAGAGTACAAGTACGGTTTCGTCACCGACATCGAGCAGGAATTCGCTCCGCCGGGGCTGAATGAGGACATCATCCGGTTCATCTCGGCGAAGAAGGAAGAGCCGGAGTGGATGCTGGAGTGGCGGCTGAAGGCGTTCCGGCACTGGGCGGACCAGTACGAGGCGGGTAAAGAGCCGCATTGGGCGTTCCTGCCGTACGGCTACGGTCCCATCGATTACCAGGCGATCAGCTACTACGCGGCGCCGAAGAAGCGTCCGGAAAGCATGGACGAGGTGGATCCGGAGCTGCTGGCGACGTACGAGAAGCTGGGCATCCCGCTGGAGGAGCAGAAATGGCTGGCCGGCGTTGCGGTGGACGCGGTGTTCGACAGCGTGTCGGTGGCGACGACGTTCCAGGCCGAGCTGGAGAAGCACGGCGTCATCTTTTGTCCGTTCTCGGAGGCGGTGAAGAAGCATCCGGAGCTGGTGCAGAAGTATCTGGGCTCGGTCGTTCCTCATACCGACAACTTCTTCGCGACTTTGAACTCGGCGGTATTCAGCGACGGGTCGTTCGTGTACGTGCCGAAGGGCGTGCGCTGTCCGATGGAGCTGTCGACCTACTTCCGGATCAACGCGGCGCAGACGGGCCAGTTCGAGCGGACACTGATCATTGCGGACGAAGGCGCGTACGTGAGTTACATGGAAGGCTGCACGGCGCCGATGCGTGACGAGAACCAGTTGCACGCGGCGGTGGTGGAACTCGTTGCACTCGACGACGCGACGATCAAGTACTCGACGGTGCAGAACTGGTATCCCGGAGACGCGGAAGGCAAAGGCGGCATCTACAACTTCGTCACCAAGCGCGGGAAGTGCGCGGGTCGCAACTCGCACATCTCGTGGACGCAGGTAGAGACAGGCTCGGCGATCACGTGGAAGTATCCGAGCTGCATTCTTCAGGGTGATAATTCGGTCGGAGAGTTCTATTCGGTGGCGTTGGCGAACCTGAAGCAGCAGGCCGATACGGGCACGAAGATGATTCATATCGGCAAGAACACGAAGAGCACGATCGTGGCGAAGGGGATCTCGGCCGGTCGCGGTCACAACACGTACCGCGGCCAGGTAAAGATCTTGAAGGGCGCGGAGGGCGCTCGGAACTTCACGCAATGCGATTCGCTGTTGATTGGTGATCAGTGTGGGGCGCATACGTTTCCGTACATCGAGGTAAAGAACAAGACGGCGATGATGGAGCACGAGGCGTCCACGTCGAAAATCGGCGAGGACCAGATGTTCTATTGTCAGCAGCGTGGGATCGGGATGGAAGACGCCATGTCGCTCATTGTGGCGGGGTTCTGCAAAGAGGTCTTTAGAGAACTGCCGATGGAGTTCGCGGTCGAGGCGCAGAAACTACTTAGTGTGAGTCTTGAAGGCAGTGTCGGCTAGGGAATCTTGAGTGGGAATTATCGAATCAGATTCGGGAGTCGGGAACCGGGGAGTTTGGAAATCGAAGTTCTTACGAGGGGCGAATAGATGCTGGAGATTAAGAATCTGCATGTGAGTGTTGAGGGAAAAGAGATCCTGAAGGGGCTGAACCTTTCCGTCAATGCGGGTGAAGTTCATTCGATTATGGGGCCTAATGGGTCGGGGAAGAGCACGCTGGCGTCGGTGTTGGCGGGGCGTGAAGGGTATGACATCACGGGCGGTCAGGTGCTGTACAAAGGGGAAGATCTTTTGGAGCTCAATGCGGAGGAGCGCGCTTGGAAGGGCGTATTTCTGGCGTTTCAGTATCCGGTGGAGATCCCTGGTGTGAGCAGCATTCAGTTCCTGACGGCGGCGGTGAACGAGGTGCGCAAGAACCGCGGTCAGGAAGAGCTGGATGTTCTGGACGCGCTGAAGCTGTTCAAGGAGAAGGTCAAGGAGCTGCAGGTCGGCGACGAGCTGTTGCAGCGTTCGGTGAACGAAGGCTTTTCGGGCGGTGAGAAGAAGAAGAACGAGATCTTCCAGATGGCCGTGCTGGAGCCGACCCTGGCGATTCTAGACGAGACGGATTCGGGTCTCGACATCGATGCGCTCAAGGTCGTGTCGGAGGGCGTGAACGCGCTACGCAGCCCGGAGCGGGCGTTCCTGGTGATCACGCACTACCAGCGGCTGCTCGACTACATCATTCCCGACTTCGTTCACGTGCTGGTGGACGGCCGTATCGTTCGATCTGGCAACAAAGAGCTGGCGCTGCACCTGGAAGAGTTTGGATACGCGTGGGCGGGGGATCGCCAGCCCGTTGAAGCCGGGTCTGACTAACATAGAGAGTTAGAGATACTGTGTCCGCGAAAGTCAAAGTGCAGAAGGGGCTCGAGCCCTACCTGGAGAGCTTCAAGCGATTCGAGAACGGAGCCGGCGGCCCGGACTGGCTGCGGCCGGTACGGCAGGCGGCGATGGAGCGGTCGGCGGAGCTGGGCTTCCCCACCGTTCGTGACGAGGACTGGAAGTTCACCAACCTCGCCGGGCTCGCCAAGAAGTCGTTCGGTGCGGCGGAGGGCGGCGCCGAGATCACGCTGGACGATCTGGCGGGCTTCGTCTTCCGGGGCCAGGAATCGGCGCGACTGGTGTTCGTGAATGGTCGCTACGCGCCGGGACTCTCCGACGAGTGCGGCCAGGCGGGCGGTGTGATCGCTTGCAGCTTGAAGCAGTCGATGGAGCTCAACTACGAGCTGGTGAAGCTCCACCTGGCCAAGCACCTCGACTACGAGGATGACTTCTTCGGGGCGCTCAATACGGCGTTCCTCGAGGACGGCGGCTTCATCTACATCCCGGATGGGGTGGTTGTCGACAAGCCGCTGCACATGATCTACGTGTCAACGAAGATGCCGTCGCCTACGGTGACGCATCCGCGGAACCTGGTCGTGGCGGGAAAGAACAGCGACGCGGCGATCGTCGAGGAGTACGTGTCGCTGGGAGGCGATGAGTACTTCACCAACGCAGTGACCGAGATCGTGGCGGACGAGAACGCCGCAGTAGAGCACTACCGCGTCGAACGGGAGAGCCGCAACGCGTTCAATGTCGGTACCGTCCGCGTGCAGCAGGCGCGCAGCAGCTATGTCACGTGCCACGGCGTGCTAGTTGGCGGTGCGCTGGTCCGCAACAACGTGCATCCAGTGCTGGCCGGTGAAGGGGCGGAGTGTGTGATCAACGGCGTCTTCTTGCCGGATGGCAAGCAGCACATAGACAACTTCATGTGGGTCGAGCATGCGAGCCCGCATTGTGATAGCCGTCAGTACTACAACGGGATCCTCAATGGCAAGGCGAGCGGTGTGTTCAGTGGCCGTATCGTCGTGCACGAGGACGCGCAGAAGACGGACGCGAAGCAGACGAACCGCAACTTGCTGCTCACCGACGATGCGACGATGGACAGCAAACCACAGCTGGAGATCTATGCCGACGACGTGAAGTGCACGCACGGCGCGACGATCGGTCAGCTGGATCGCGACTCGATGTTCTACCTGCGGGCGCGTGGAATACCGGAAGAGACGGCGCAGACGCTGCTCTTGTTCGGCTTCGCGGCCGAGAACCTGGAACGCATGCGGCAGGAGCCGATCCGCAAGTACGTGATCGACCTGATCACCGAGTGGCTGCCGCACGGCGAGATCATGAAGAAGTTGAGCTAAGACGCGGAGGCGCCTCCCTGTGGAGGCGCCGCGCTTCATTCGAATACACCGCAGGGCGACCATGTCCGATCTTCGTGAGCTGTACCAGCAGGTCATCCTCGACCACAGTCGTAACCCACGCAATTACAGAGAGCCGGAAGACGCTAACCGCAGCGCGGAAGGGTATAATCCGCTGTGCGGCGATCAGTTGACCGTGTACCTGGTAGTGGACGATGACGATCGGGTCGTCGAGGTGGGGTTCAAGGGGTCGGGGTGCGCGATCTCCAAGGCATCGGCTTCTTTGATGACGCAGAAAGTTAAGGGGAAGACGAGGGGAGAGGCGGAGGCGCTGTTCGAGAAGTTTAGGGAGATGGTGACGAGTAAGCATGACGACGCGATTGATGAAGAGGAGTTGGGGAAGTTGGCGGTGTTTTCGGGAGTAAGGGAGTTTCCGGTGCGGGTGAAGTGCGCGACGTTGGCATGGCATACGTTGCATTCGGCGTTGGAGGGTGGGGAGCAAGTGAGCACGGAGTGAAACACGGCGCGGGAATTGTCGAAGTGGATTCGACGATTCCCTCATTCTGGATTCGCGGCAGCTGATCGGGTAGCGGAGGGTATGGTGCGGTTTGTCAGGGTTTGTGGTGTTGGTGAGGTGGGGGAAGGGGAGATGAAGGGATTGGACGCGGACGGTGAGGCGGTCCTTCTCTGCAACGTGGGTGGGGAGTTTTTTGCAGTGCATGATGAGTGTACGCACGAGTGTTTTCCGTTGTCTGAGGGGACGCTGGAAGGGCACTGTTTGACCTGTCTTCTGCATGGGGGGCGGTTTGATGTGCGGACGGGTGAGGTGCTGGCGTTGCCGGCTTATGGGCCGGTGAAGACGTATGTGGTGAAGGTCGAGGGCGACGACGTATTTGTGGCGGTTGAATAGGTATGGCTAGCGGACCTACCGACTTGATGGCTGGCTCGCCGTTGGATGTGGCGGCGATACGGGCGGACTTTCCGATACTGGGCCAGGAGGTGAACGGTCACCGGCTGGTCTATCTGGACAGTGCCGCGTCGTCGCAGAAGCCGCGCTCGGTTGTGGAGGCGCTGGGATCGTATTACGAGCACGACCACGCGAACGTGCACCGGGGGATCCACGAGCTGTCGACACGGGCGACGGAGGCGTACGAGGGTGCTCGGGAGCGGGCGGCGCGTTACATGGGCGCGGCGGACTCTAGTGAAGTCATCTTCGTGCGTGGCACCACGGAAGGCATCAACCTCGTAGCGGGCGCGTGGGGTTTCGACAACATCGGCGAGGGTGATGAGATCCTGCTCACCGTGCTGGAGCATCACTCGAACATCGTGCCCTGGCAGTTGCTGGCGTCGCGGACCGGCGCGCGCCTGAAGTCGCTCGACATCTCAGACGATGGCCGGCTGCGGATGGACCAGCTGCCGGGTCTGCTGACCGAGCGGACGAAGCTGGTCTGCATCACCCACGTGTCGAACACGCTGGGCACGGTGAACCCGGTGCGGGAGATCGTGGAGGCGGCGCACGCGGTGGGCGCGAAGGTGCTGGTGGACGGAGCGCAGGCGGCGCCGCACATCCCGTTGGATGTGGCGGATCTGGGGTGCGACTTCTATGCGTTCAGTGGGCACAAGATGCTGGGCCCGACGGGGATCGGCGTGTTGTGGGGCCGACTCGAACTGCTGGAAGAAATGTCACCGTACCAGGGCGGCGGCGAGATGATCGAGATCGTGGAGCTGGAGCGATCGACGTACAAGCCGCCGCCGCAGAAATTCGAGGCGGGCACGCCGAACATCGCCGACGCCGTGGGGCTGGCGGAAGCGATGGATTACCTGGACGGGCTGGGTCGTGAGCGGATCGTCGAGCACGAGCACGCACTCATCGAGTATGCTTTAGAGCGCGGCGCCGAGATCCCGAGTTTCCATGGGTTCGGGCCAACGGGCTCTGATCGATCCGGCGTCCTCTCATTCGAGTTGGGCGACATTCATCCGCATGATCTGGCGCAGATTCTCAATGACCGAGGGATCGCGGTTCGCGCTGGGCACCATTGTAACCAGCCGCTGATGCGCCGGCTCGGGCTGGGCGCCACCACTCGCGCTTCGTTCTACGTGTATAACGACCGGGACGACGTCGATGCCTTGTTTTCGGGGATAGAGGGAGCGATAGAATTCTTCAGTTAGGGAGTTAGCTTTCCTCGTCCTGATTACCCTGAATCAGCTTTCCTCGTTTGATCGCGCCTTTCCCGTACTTATCCGACACACGATCCATCACATCCGCCACGCGTTCGGCATTCTCGGCCGGGTCTGCGTCCTCGAAGAGGCCGAGCTGTTTTGGCTGTTCGCGTTCGTGGAGACCGGAAACCCCGACGCCGATCAATCGAATGGGGCGGTCGCCGGGGTCGGCGGCGGCGAACAATTGACGAGCGATGGGCCAGACGGATTCGGTGGTCGTCAGGTCCTCTTCGACGGTGTGGCGCTTCGTGTGTGTCTCAAACGGGGCGAGCCGCAACTTGACGGTGACGGTCCGGGCAGCCAGCCCTTTGCGGCGCAGGCGCGCGGTGACCTCTTCGGTCAGCCCGAGCAGGGTGCGCTCGATCAGGTCGCGGTCGTCGGTGTCCGTGAGGAAAGTGGTCTCGCGGCTGATCTGCTTTCGTTCGCCGCCGGTCTCCACCGGTCGTTCGTCTTCGCCGCGAGAGAGGCGGCGCAGGCGACTGCCGCTGTGCTTTCCGAACTGGCGCTCGAGGAGGCCGGTGGGCGAATCGGCGATGTCGCCAATCGTCCAGATGCCCAGTTGATGCAACTTGCGGGCGGTTACGTCGCCGACGCCCCACAAGCGCTCGACGGGCAGTGGATGGAGAAACTCCCGTTCGGCGCCGGGCTCGACGACGGTGAGACCGTCGGGCTTCTCGAGGTCCGAGGCCAATTTGGCGAGGAACTTGTTGGGTGCGATACCGATGGAGACGGTGAGGCGTTCCTGCTCGAGAACATCCTGCTTGATGCGGCGGGCGATGGTGACGCCGTCGCCGAACAGCTGGACCGAGCCGGTCACGTCGAGGAACGCCTCGTCGATGCTGATCTTCTCGACCATCTCGGTGAAGCTCTCGAAGATGTGGATGATGCGCTCGGAGATGTCGGCATAGAGGCGCGAGCGAGGCCGCAGGAAGACGGCATGGGAGCACCGGCGGTAGGCCTCGGAGATGGGCATGGCGGAGTGGATGCCGAACTTCCGCGCCTCGTAATTGCAGGCGGCGACGACGCCGCGGCCGCGGCCTTCCTGGGGGTCGGCGCCGACGACGATCGGCTGGCCGGCGATGGACGGATCCTCTCGCGCCTCGACGGCGGCGAAGAAAGCGTCCATATCGGCGTGCAGGATTATTCGACTCACGGCAGCTCCGCGTTGACCCGTCTCCAAGCCTCATCTAACGTTCTAGCGACGATATGAAAGACGCAACCTTAGGCGGGTATCTGGGCGAGCACGAGCGTCCCCCGGCGTTCGAAGGGGCGGACGGGTGCTCGTACACGGTGGAGATCCTGATCGACTCTGACGACGGGACCCACCGCGGCTACCTGTTCTTCCTGAAGTGGGAGGGCGGCGGCCCGGTGGGACACTTGGAGAGCGAATATCTCGTGGAGGCCGATTCTGAAGAATTGGCGCAAGCGGAACTGGAGAAGCTGACGCTGCACGAAGTGAAGGGTGTATTGGACAAGCTGGTGTCGGGATGATGGGCGCGCCGGAGACGCCGCGGGGACGCGTGCTGCAGACGGCGGGTGGAGCGTATACCGTCGAGGTGAATGGTGTGCCGCGTGAGTGTTCGTTGCGCGGGCGGATCAAGCTGGACAAGTCGATCGGACGGGTTGCCGTCGGTGACGTTGTTGAAATCGAGGAGCTGGACGACGGGAGCTGTGTGATCAGTGGGGTGCTGCCGCGGAATAACAAGATCTCCCGGCGGCGGACGGGGAGCGGACGGGAGCAGGTGATTGCGGCGAACGCGGATCGTCTGGCTGCGGTGTTCGCGGTTGTGAGGCCGGAGCCTGCCTTTTCGCTGCTGGATCGGTTTTTGGTGTTGGCGGAGGCGAACGAGATTCCGGCGTTTGTCGTGGCGAACAAGCTGGATATTGCAGGAGACGAAGAAGCGCGGCGGAAGTTTGGGTTGTACGAAGAGATTGGGTACGAAGTTCTTTACACAAGTACGAAGCTGCCGGCGAACATCGATGTTCTCGGGGAGCACCTGGCGGGTCATGTGACGTTGTTCGTGGGGCCGTCGGGTGTTGGGAAGTCGAGTTTGTTGAACGCGTTGCAGCCGGGGTTGGGGCTGCGGGTTGGGGAGCTGAGCCAGGCGTTGCAGCGGGGCAAGCATACGACGGTGGGGGCGTGTTTGCATCCGTTGGATGTGGGTGGGTATGTGGTTGATACGCCGGGGTTGGGGACGATGGAGTTTTCGGAGGTTGGAGAGGCGCGGCTAGATTCTTGTTTTAGGGAATTTCGAACGTACCTGGATCAGTGTCGGTTTGATGATTGTGCGCATGTGCACGAGCCGGGGTGTGGGGTTGTTGAGGCGGTATCGGCTGGGGAGATCGCGCGTAGTCGGTATGAGAGTTATGTGGGGATACTTGGGGAAAGAGAGTGACGCGCGGGTGTTGTAACTGTCAATCAGCAACGGTCAATGACAAAGGAATAATCACACTCATCAATTGATCATCCCTCAACGCTCAGGGGAAAGGGGTTGATGATTGAGGGATGAGGGATGAGTTGCTGATGAGTGTGATTGGACCTTGTGGAATTAGGAGTTTGGGATTGAAGACTAGCCGGGAGCGTTCTGGGCGTGCCTGAACGGGCTCTGATGGATCGGATCGCTAGAGAGCTCGGGAGCCGGCCACCGCGGCGGGCCGAAGAAGGAAGCTATGACACGCAGGCGGCGGTTGCGCTGATGCTGCGGCCGACGGGCAGCGGACTGGAGTTTCTGGCCATCAAGCGGGCGGAGCACGATCGGGACCCGTGGTCGGGGCACATGGCGCTGCCAGGCGGCCGAAGCGAGGACGGTGACGCCGATTTGCGGGCGACCGCGGTGCGGGAGACGCTGGAAGAGGTTGGTGTCGATCTCGACGCGTTGGGAAAGTTGTTGGGGCAGCTAGACGATGTGTATCCGAAGACGCGGCGGATACCCGCGATCGCGATCACGCCGTTCGTGTTCGCGGTAGAGCCCGGGGTGGTGGCGGAGACGAGTACCGAGGTGGAGCACGCGGTTTGGGTACCGTTGAATGTGGTGATCGGCGATGAGCATAAGGGCACGATGGAACTGGAAGTGTTGCCGGGGCAGGAGTTTCCGACGATCGAGTATGGCGGGCACGTGATCTGGGGGCTGACGCTGTCGATCTTGCGGCAGCTGGAAGAGTTGTTGAACCGGGTCGGGTTCACGGGCGACGGAACGACATGAAGCGGGCTTTGATCATCGGGTGTGGGTACACGGGCGCTCGGCTGGGCGTCCGGTTGCTCGATATGGACGTTCGTGTGCTCGGGACGACGCGGCACGAGGCGCGGGCAGTGGAGCTGGAGCGGCTGGGGATCGAGCCGCTGATCGGCGACCTGGACGAACCGGAGACGTTGCGACAGATCGATGGGTACGCTCCCCAGCTGATAGCGTATTTCGTGCCACCGCGGGGCGACGGGGATGATTACTTACCCAAGGTGTTGGCGGCGACGGCGGGGGCACCGCTGGAGGCGTTCCTCTACGCGAGCAGCACGGGAGTATACGGCGACCGGGGCGGCGACTGGGTGGACGAGACGACGCGGGTGCGGCCGGACAGTGCTGTGGGCAGGGCGCGGCATGCGGCGGAGCGGCTGATCGCGGAGGCGGCGGCGAGCCACCAGATGCCGACGCGGATCTGTCGGATCACGGGGATCTACGGTCCGGGTCGTACGCTGAAGCCTCTGCTGGCGAGCGGCAAGTACGTGCTGATCAAAGGTCGAGATGCGTGGGTGAGTCGGATCCACGTCGAAGACCTGGTGAGCGGGCTGCTTGCGGCGTGGAGGCGCGGCCGCGACGGCGAGATCTACAACATGGTAGACGATGAGCCGCACCGGGCGTCGGAATTTGCGAACTTGGCGGCGGAGTTGCAGGGTTTACCATTGCCGGAGTGGGTGGAGGAGGCGGAGGCGCGGCGTCGATATGATGAGGATAGGCTGGCCCGGAAACTGGAGAGCAAACGCGTTCGCAGTTTGAGACTTGGGCCTGAACTTGGAGTGGAGTTGAAGTTCCCGAGCTATCGGGAAGGGTTGGCGAACGCGATTCGGGGGTTCGGGGCTTACGAGGGTCGGGGGTTGGAATGATGCATCCCGAACCCCCGAATCTCGCAAGCACCTAGTCCCTAATCCTCAACACGTAACCTCAATACCTAATCATCGATCCAGTCGGCGATAAAGACGTTGGTGTCGCCGGGGTTCGCGTTGTTTCTGTTTGAGCCCCAGACCAGCTTTGAGCCATCCGAGTTGAACATCGGGAAGCCGTCGAACTCGCCGTGGAAGGTGATGCGCTCCAGGCCGGTGCCGTCGACGTTGATCATGAAGAGATCGAAATTGCGGCCCGCGGGATCCGGGTCGGCCATGTTCGAGACAAAGATGATGCGCTGGCCGTCCGGGAAGAAGTAGGGCGCAAAGTTGGCGGCGCCGTTGTCAGTCAGCTGCACCTTGTTAGAACCGTCGGCGTCCATCAAGTAGATGTCGAGTTGGCGCGGACGGATCTGATCCTGCTCGAGGAGTCGCAGGTAGTCGGCGCGTTCTTCTTCCGTGTCCGGGTGATGGGCGCGGTATACGATCTTCGTCCCATCATATGAGAAGAAGGGCCCGCCGTCGTAACCCAGCTCGTCGGTCAACTGAACGACATTGGAACCATCGGCATCCATGACGAAGATCTCGAGGTCGCCGGTGCGCAGCGACGTGAAGACGATCTTCTCGCCGTCGCGTGAGATGGTGGCCTCGGCGTCATAGCGCCAGGTGTCGGTCAGCTGGCGCACGTTACCCCCGTCACGGTCGGCGACGAAGATGTCATAGCTCGGGAACAGTCCCCACACATAGCCCTGCGAAAAATCGGGTGGTGGTGGGCACGCCTCGTTGTCCAGGTGCGTCGACGCGTAAACGATCTGGTCGCCGGCGGGGAAGAAATAGGCGCACGTCGTGCGGCCTTTGCCGGTGCTCACCAGCTGGAGATCGCCACCGGTGATTGGGATCGTGAAGATCTGATCGCAGCCGTACTCGCCGTGGGTCGACTGCAGGATCAGGTGCTGATCATCTGAGGAGAAATAGGCCTCAGCGTTCTCGCCTTCTAGGGTCAGCTGTCGGGCGTTCGCTAGATGGACCTCTTCAGGAAGCAAGAGGTCGGCGGAGCCGGCAGACATCGTCGAGGCCTGGCCAGCGGCATCGGCGCCCTGCTCGGCGCGATTACAGGCATGACCGATAGCGACGACGAGAACCAGAGCGAGGACGAGAACGACGTTTGGATGGATGCGGTACTTCAGGATAATACCTCCTTCAAAATGGTCTGGATCTTGGGCGCCAGGTCGTCCCAATTAGCGGTGGACGCCTTGGTGACGGTGACGAAATCCTCCGCGATGAGGAGCGAGTCGACGCCGTCGACCTCGAACAACCGGGCGGCTATGGGGTCGGCTTTGGCGCTGTCGGGGTCGAAATAGGACACGCTGGCCCCGCCCTCGACAAGGGTGCGGTCCACGGTGAACTTGGCCGCGTTCGGGTTCGGTGTGCCCTGAACGGTGATGTTCGGCCCGGGCATGGCGTCTCCTAATGTCTTTGTACTGCCCCGATTATCGCTGTGCGAGCAGGGAACTTAATCGGTCAGGCCGCCGCGAGTAAGCCCTCCAGGGTGGCGAGGGCGAAATCCAGTTGCTCGAGGTCGATCGTCAGCGTCGGGGACAGCTCGAGGATGTGGCCGCCGCAAAGAACGATGAGGCCGGCGCCGAGGGCTCCGGCGGCGAGGCGGCCACCGAGGTCGGGGTCTGGAGTTCCGGGGTCCTTGACCAGTTCGATGCCGACCAGCAGGCCGCGGCCGCGGACGTCGCCGATGGCCGAAAACCGGGCCTGCATGTCCTGCAGCCGTTCCAACACCGCGGAACCGAGGCGCGCGGCGCGATCTGGCAGGCTCAGCCGCTTGATCTCGTCGATCTGGGCGAGGGCGGCGGCGCAGCCCAGGGGGTGGCCGAGGAAGGTGCTGGTATGGATCGCTTCGCCGCTGCTGGGTGGCCAGGCGGACATGATCTCGGGTCGACCGATGCAAGCGGAAAAGGGGAGGGCTCCGGTGAGGGCTTTGCCGACGCAGAGGAGGTCGGGCACGACGTCTTCATGCTGGCAGGCGAACCAACGGCCAGTGCGCCCAAACCCCGTATAGACCTCGTCGAAGATCAGCAGCAGGCCGCGCTCGTCGCAGAGCGCGCGGAGTCCGTCGAGGAAACCGTCGGGCGGGACGACGATGCCGCCGCGACCGAGGATCGGCTCGACGATGATGGCGCCGATGGAATCGTTCGCGTCGAGCTGTTCTGCCACGAGATCCAGCGTTCCGGCTAGCAGATCTCTGCCTTTGAGTTTCGCGGCGAGTCGGTACGGGTTCGGATACGGGACGCGTGCGACGGGAATGCCGAGTTGGTCAGCGAAAGGCCCGCGGAAGAAGTCGCCGTCTGTGACCGATAGCGCGCCGTAGGTGAGTCCGTGGTAGGCGCCGCTGAAGGCGAGCACGCCCGGCTTCCCGGTGACGAGCCGCGCGGTCTTGAGCGCGGCTTCGACGGCCTCGGAGCCGGAGCCGGCGAGGATGCTCTGGCTGAGATCACCGGGCGCGATTTCGGCTAGTCGCTCGAGCAGTCGGACTTTGATCTCTGGAGGATGGACGTCGCCGAGTCCGTGGGGCAGCGAGTCGAGTTGGCGCTTGATCGCGTCGACGACGTGCGGGTTGCGGTGACCGGCCGCGGCGACGGCGAAGCCGGCGGTGAGGTCGATGTAGACGTTACCGTCGACGTCGAGGACGTTGGCGCCCAACGCATCGGCCCAGAAGATGGGGAAGTCGTCAGAGATCGAGGTGATGTTGGGCGATTCGACGTGTCGCAATCGCCCGGCGAGCTCGCGGGAGCGTGGGCCGGGCGGCGGAACGACGATGTCGGGCAGCAGGTCGCCCGCGGTCAGCTGGTTCATGGCGACCGTATCATGCCAGGTTGGGTGCTACACCTTCGAGTGTTCGGGGTGCGCCATCTCCGTTCCGTCGTCGAGTGGCTGGATCTCGAAGTCGTCGAAGAGAGCGGGCGCCTGTTTCTGAAGCTCGCGGAGCGTGGCGATGGCGAGCTTGCGGATCTCCGCATCGGCGGAGGTGGAAGCGCGCAACTCGACGAAGTGTCGCCAGGCGCGTGCGTTGGCGGTGACGACGATCTTGGTCTCGGCGGAGTTGGGCAGAACCGAGCGGGCGGCCTGTCGGGCGCGTTTGCGGCGCATGGTAGCGCTGGGCTCGCCGGCGACTTGCTCGGTGATCTGTTCCAGCAGCTTGCGGTAAGACTCGAGTGACTCTTCGCAGGCCTGCTTCCAGATGTCGAAGGCGGGCGTCCCTTCCTCGATCTCGGGTGGCAGCACGAAAGCGATGTTCGACTCGTCGACGAAGCGCTGCGATAGCTGGGAATAAGCGAAGCCGGCACGGTGACGAACGAGCTCGTGCGTCAAGGCGCGAGAGATCCCCTCGAACAGGAACGTGAAGACGGCGTGCTCCAACACCGAGCCGTGCTTCACGGTCAGCACGTTATCGATGTACTCTTTGTTCGTGGTGCGGCCCTGGATGGTCTTGTGGCCACCGCCGACGCCCGACTCCTTGCCGAAGCTGAGATAGCAGAGGCGACCGGCGAACTCGACCAGCTGCTGCGCCGCAACATCGGAGTCGCTCTTCCAATCGATATCGGGGTGGTCAAAGTACTGCTGGGCGGCCAGCAGGGTGACCTTTGGCTCGCGGAGTATTTCCATCTCTGGTTTCGATCGGTGGTTGGGGTTTATCGTTTGCGCCACCAGGCGGCCGCCAGCAGGCCGGCGGCGGCGCCGAGCAAGGCGACGGCCCAGAGCTCGCGGGGCCCGGTGGATGCGGCCCAGTCGCGAACGGTGGATGCCGACGGCAAGCGAACGGCGTGCTCCTCAGGCCTTTTTGGTGCTGGAGCTTTCTCTACAGCGGTGACCGCGGTCACCTTACCACATTCGGGGCAGTGGCCGCGACCGGACTGGCGATCGCTGCGACTGCTGTAGATGAGCTCGGTATCGCAGCTGGGGCACGCGACGTCCAGATGGATCGGCTCGATCATGGCGTACAACTTGGAGCGGGAGACGCCCAACTCGTCGGCCAGACGGCCAGCGGGCTGGTTCGTCTGCCAGTACAGCTTGTTGGCTTTTGCCGCGAGGCGGCTGGAATTTCCCTCAGGCATGGCTGCAACCCGGGTTGAGGCTTCTACGTGCTGTCCCAATGGGAGCAATGTAAGTTGGGTTCGCGGGTAGGAGCAATGTATTGATTCGGGGATTGGATTTGCCGAATCACCGAATCACCGAATCTCGTGACCCAAAAATGGATTTACCAATGTCTGGCATAAGAAAGCTAAAGGCGGTAAAAGCTCTGGTGAGGCCCGACCGAAGAGACGAGTATTTGGGGCTTTGGAAGGGTTACGCGGCTGCGGCTCAGGCATTAGGGGCGCAGGTTTGGCTGTTTGAGGACCAGATGTTGCCGGGTCGGTTTTTGGAATTTACGGAGCACATGGCGGCGGAGGGGATGGAGGGGGAGCTGGCGGGTGTCTTCCGTCAGTCGGGGTTGAAGGAGATGTGCGTGCGGCGTGAGGGGGATGATGCTTTGTATAGGGAGGCAGTGTTGTAGGTAGTTGGTGGCAGGTGGCAGGTAGTTTCAGTTACTACCTACCACCTGCCACCCACCACCTACCAGTCATACACCGTCCACCGCCGGCACTCCTGATTGGAGCAGACCAGTCTGACTCGAAACTCCGACCCATCCGCAGGCGCGTGGCGCGTTTCGACGAGGCGGACGATCTTCTGGCCGCAGACGGGGCAGGGCGGTTCGCCGCCGGGGATGGGGTTCTTGCGATCGGCGGACTCGAGCTTCTTAGAGTGGTCCGAATCGTAGAGTGGGCCGAAGTCATTGTCGTTTGTGTCGGACATGTTAACCGAGATTCAGGGTTGTTATGCCAAAAGCCGAGTTGTACGAGCTAGCCAGAGAGTATCGTCCACAGTTTCCAATCTTCAAGTCATCGGTCTACATGAGTTCGTGCTCGCTGGGCGCGTTATCGGAAAAGGCGCGCGCTGCGCTGGACGAGTTCGCCGACCTTTGGGACCGCTATGGCGCGTCGGCGTGGTACGAGCCGTGGATCCAGGCGACATCTGACGTTCGGGCGCTCTACGCGCGGCTGATCGGCGCCGACGAGCGTGAGTGCTTCTTGGCGCCGAGCGTATCTGGCGCGCTGGCGACGATCTCGAGCGCCATCGACTTCGAGAGCCGTCCGAAGGTCATTACTACCGAGCTCGATTTCCCAACCCTCGTCTACCAGTACCTCGCCAAATCCAAGTTGGGCATCGAGACGGTGGTGCTGGAATCCCCCGACGGGATCAGCGTGCCGCTCGACGCGTTTGCCGACGCGGTGGACGACCGCACGGCGCTGGTCGCGACGTCGCAGGTCTACTTCACGACGGGCGCCATCCAGGACGTCGCGGCGATCGCCCGGTTGGCGCACGACCGAGGCGCCCTCTGCCTGATCGACGCGTATCAATCTATCGGCCAGCTTCCGGTGAATGCTAGAGAGGTTGGCGCCGACTTTCTGTTGACCGGCGGCCTGAAGTGGCTGTTGGGCGGCACGGGGCTGGCGTACGGCTATGTGCGGGGCGAGCTGATCGACTCACTCGATCCCACGGTGGTGAGTTGGTTCGGGGTGGAGAACCAGTTCGCTTTCGACAGGTCGGGTCTGGAGCTGCGGGGCGATGCGCAGCGATTCGAGCTGGGTACACCGGCGGTTCCCACGCTTTATACCGCCCGGGCGGGGTTGGAGATGGTGCTGGAGATCGGAGTGGAACGGATCCGGCAGCGCGATTCATCGTTGACGGAGGATCTGGTGGAGCGGGCCGCTGGTGCTGGGCTTTCTGTTCGCGGCGCCGGAACCCCGGAGCGGCGATCGGCGATCATAATGGTCGAGCAGGCCGACGCGGCGGACGCGGTGGGGCGGCTGAGTGAGGCGGGCGTGATCTGTGACTACCGTCTCGGGGCGGTCCGCTTGTCGCCGCACTTCTACAACACGACGGAGGACAACGAGGCGGCGATCTCGGTGCTGGCCGACTGACGCGCGCATTCGGGTATCCGGGGGTTGCGCCGGGGTATAGCTTCTAGGCTTCATGGAGGACGAGTTTCCCGCATGACGAAGTACTTCACGGTAGACGAGGCGAATCGATCGCTACCGCTGGTGCGGCGCATCATGACGGACATCATGGCGACGCACGAGGAGCGCATGAAGCGCGTCTTGGAGTACGAGCAGCTGGAGGCGCGGCCGGAAGGTGCGCAGAAGCGGACGCGCCAGTTGGGTGCCGAGCTTCGGGACCTTACCGAAGTCATCGTCGGTTACGTCGAGGAACTGGAAACGGTGGGAGCCCAGTTCAAGGGTTTCGAGCCGGGGCTCGTAGATTTCCCCGGGATGTTGGACGGGCGACCGATCCTTCTGTGCTGGAAGTCAGGTGAAGAGAGAATCGAGTACTGGCACGAGATTGAAGCGGGATATGCGGGACGGCAGCGGTTGCCGGAGCACCTCATAGTCGATTCATAAAGGACGCGAGATGGGAATGACGTTGGAGAGCGGGCCAAAAGGCCCGGCGGTGCGTTTTGAGGGTCGCATACTGTTCTTGACAGAGGATCCTGAGCTCATTCGTCAGCAGTTGGCCGGGGAGGATCTTGACTGGGATCCATCGATCAAGCTGCGGGACGACATCTCGACGGACGAGATCACACCGGTTTGGGTCTGCTATCACTACGACGAGAAGCTCGGTGAGTATCCGTACGTCGGACTGGAGTGCGAGGAGGAGCGGCCGATCGGTCATAACGATGTGAAGAACGGTGGCTTCGTTGCCTGCGTGTCGGGTAAACGTCGAGGGAAGGGGTCGAGCCGTGAAGCGTCGCCGTTCGCCGAGTTATGCGCCGGCGTTCGGATCGTCATCGCCGAGAACATCGAACGCATCTACCGGGAGAACTGTCAGAACCTGGGGCTACTCACGTCGACTGATTTCGGAATGATCGATCGGGTGCGTCGTGGCGAATCGATACCCCTGTCGGAATTCACGGGAGGCGCCGATCCGATCACGAAAGAGATCATTGAGCGAGGTGGCCTGTTCGCCTACAACAAGGCGCGGCAGAGCGGGGAGGTTTCGCCGCCGCTGCCGGAGACGCCGGCCAACCGGCCGATGACGGTTGCCGAGCGAGTGCTTGCCCGGCGCTGGATCGCCAATCTGTCGAAAGGTAAGGTCGGTGTGCCCGCAGTGAAGCCGGGGGACACGGGATTCGTGCGGACGGACATCCGGTTCTCGCATGAGTACGTGACGCCGATGGCGGCAGGCTTATACCAGCAGTACACGCCGAACGCTGAGATCGTCGACAAAGATTCCGTGCTGCTGTTTCGCGATCACCTTGGGATGCTCGATCTAGTGATCTCGGAAGAGAAGCGCGCAGCCGGCTTGCTCGATTTGGCCAATGGTTTGTCCAAGC
>JBDHJS010000066.1:0-16069 GCA_039586795.1 Gemmatimonadota bacterium | reverse complement strand
AGACAACGTGACGATGACGATCACGCTGATCACGCCGATCGCGATGGAAGAGGGTCTGCGGTTCGCCATTCGCGAGGGTGGCCGGACGGTGGGCGCCGGAGTCGTGACGAAGGTACTTGAATAGGTAGAGGTAAGTGGTAGGAAGTGGGTGGTCAGTGGTACCACCCACCACCTACCACCCACCACCTACCACCTAGGACGAAGAGAATGGCAGCGAATCGAGTCAAAATCACCCTGGCGTGCACGCAGTGTGAGTCGCGCAACTACCAGGCGAACAAGAACCGGCAGACGCATCCGGAGCGAGTCGAGTTTCGGAAATTCTGCCGTCGCTGCGGTAAGCACACGAGTCACAAGGAGACGAAGTAGCCGTGGCTATCGTCGAGAACTTAGGCAAGCTGCGCGTGTTCATGGCCGAAGTCCCGGTCGAGTTGAAGAAGGTGACGTGGCCGGACTGGGAACAGCTCCGTAATGCCACAGGTGTCATCATCATATTCGTGCTGATCGTGGCCGGAATCATCGGCGCAATGGACTTCGTTTTCCGCTTGATAGTGGACTTTATCATCCGCACGCTAGGCGGCTGATGTCATGAACCAGACGACCGATCAAGAGGCGCGGTGGTACGCGATACAGACGTACGCGGGCCATGAGAACAAGGTTCGGACTCTGATCCTTCGCCGGATCGAGGAAGAGCCAGGCGAGAGCCTCGAGGAGAAGCAGATCCAAGAGGTGCTCGTGCCCACGCACGAGGTCGTCGAGGTGAAGGGCGGTAAGAAGGTCTCAAAGAGCAAGCGGCTGTACCCCGGCTACGTGCTGGTGAAGATGGTCCTCAACGAGAGGACTCTCCACGAGATCAACAATATCCAGGGCGTTATCAAGTTCGTTGGCGGCGGCGTTGAGCCTCAGGCGCTTCGCGAAGACGAGATGAACAAGATCCTCGGCGTCGAGACGGCGGCGACGGAACAGGTGCCCGACGAGGAGCAGCGAATCCCCTTCTACGTGGGTCAGTCGGTGGAAGTATCGGAGGGGCCGTTCAGCGATTTCACGGGTACCGTCGAGCACATCGATCAGGAGAAGGGCAAGGTAAAAGTTCAGGTCTCTCTCTTCGGTCGGTCGACGACGATCGAGTTGGACTACACGCAGTTAAAGGGATACTGACGTACTGAATCATGGCTAAGCCAAAGAAGAAAGTCATCGGCTTCATCAAGCTCCAGGTTCCGGGTGGGCAAGCGACGCCGGCACCGCCGGTGGGCCCCGCTCTGGGTCAGCACGGCGTGAACATCATGGACTTCTGCAAGATGTTCAACGCCAAGACACAGAGCCAGGCCGGCACCCTGATTCCGGTGGAGATCTCCGTTTACGCCGATCGATCGTTCAGCTTCATCACCAAGACGCCGCCTGCGGCTGTGTTGTTGAAGAAAGAGGCTGGGCTGGACAAGGCGTCGGGCGAGCCGAACAGGATGAAAGTCGCGACGGTGACGCGCGACCAGGTTAAGAAGATCGCTGAGATCAAGCTGGAAGATCTCAACGCAGCTTCGATCGAGTCCGCCATGCGCATGATCGAAGGCACGGCCCGGTCGATGGGAATTGTGGTAGCTGACTGATGCCTAGACACGGAAAGCGATATCGCGCCGCTATCGAGAAGCGCGACAAGACCCGGTTTTACGAAGTGCGCGAGGCGCTCGGGTTAGTCAAGGAGACGGCGACCGCCAAATTCGACGAGACGGTGGAAGCGGCGGTTCGCCTGAGCGTCGATCCGCGCCACGCCGACCAGATCGTCCGCGGCACGGTGAACCTGCCGCACGGGACCGGCAAGTCGATCCGCGTTCTGGCGATCGCCGAAGGCGACAAGGCCCGCGAAGCGGAAGATGCGGGGGCTGACTTCGTAGGGACCGACTTCATTGCAAAGATCCAGCAGGGCTGGCTCGAGTTCGACGCGGTGGTGGCCACGCCGGACACCATGAAAGACGTGGGTAAACTGGGTCGTGTGCTCGGCCCCCGGGGCCTCATGCCGACGCCCAAGGCGGGTACGGTGACGCAAGACATCAGCAAGGCGGTAAAAGAGCTGAAAGCGGGCCGCATCGAGTTCCGCGTCGACCGGACCGGAAACGTCCACGCCCCGATCGGAAAGATCTCGTTCGAGGTCGAAAAGCTCGAGGAGAACTTCCGGGGCTTCATGGACGCGGTGATTCGGGCGCGGCCGGCCGCGGCGAAGGGCGGATATATCAAGAGCGTAACGCTCTCGAGCACGATGGGCCCCGGCGTCAAAGTCGAGCCCACGCTGTTTCGCAAGAGTGCTTAAGTAGAACGGACTAGAGATCCATGGCGCAGCGTACCAGGAGTGACAAGATTCGGGTGACCGGCGAGCTGGCCGAGCAGCTCGGCGAAGCCGGCGTCATCTACCTGACTGACTTCACCGGAATCAATGTCCAGGATATGACGGAGCTCAGACGTCGCTTCCGCGATGCGGGCATCGGTTTTGTCGTTGTGAAGAATCGTTTGGCGCTTCGGGCGCTCGAAGCGCTCGATCTGCCCGATATCTCCGAGCACCTTCGTGGACCGACCGGCGTTGTAATAGCCGGCGACGACCCGGTGCAGCCGGCGAAGACGCTCAAGGAGTTTGCCAAGGAATTCGATGATCGCCCCATCCTCAAGGTGGGCGTCGTCGAGAAGCGCCTCGTCACCGCAAAGGAGATCGAGCGCTTGGCCGCTTTACCGCCCAGAGAACAGCTGCTGGCCGGTATCGCTGGCTCGCTGACCGCGCCCGTGTCGGGCATCGTCGGCGTACTCGAGAGTCTCCTGCGGGACATCGCCCACATGATCGGCGAGGTCGGGAAGAAGCAGGAGCAGTAGGGCGACCGGTCACCTGAAGAGCGGTGCACGGAACCGAATCGAAGCTAGAGAGTAGAAGAAGTCCACTAACCCAGATAGGAAGAAGATGAGCAAGGTCGAGGAGATTCTAGACGCCATCGGCTCGCTGACCGTACTCGAGGCGGCTGAGCTCAAGACGGCGATGGAAGAGAAGTTCGGTGTAAGCGCTGCCGCCCCGGTCGCGGTGGCGGCTGCCGTACCCGGAGCGGCGGCGGATGTTGCTGAGGAGAAGGACGAGTTCGACGTCGTTCTCGCCAACGTGGGCGCCAAGAAGATCCAGGTGATCAAGGCCCTGCGCGAAGTCACCAGCCTCGGTCTCAAGGAGGCCAAAGAGCTGGTCGACAACGCTCCGAACACCATCAAGGAAGCGGCGAACAAGGAAGAGGCCGAGGGTATCAAGGCCAAGCTCGAGGAACAGGGCGCTACGGTCGAGCTGAAGTAGGTCCTGAGGAGCTTTATGGGCCGGCGGCTCGGTTGCCGCCGGCGCACGTTCCCTTAATCGAGGTGAAGGCTCCTCTGCGTATGGCGCTTACGCGGCGCGAAAAATTGTACCTTGAAAAACAAACCCCGCGACCCACGGGCGACGGGGATTTCTGTGCTTTTTTTGGACGTGTTGGCCCTCGTGCGGTGTCGAGAGGGTTTCCAGCGCTGTGTTTCGTCGACGCAGCGAAGGCTGGCGGCAGACCGACACCACACATCTTATCTGGAGGATAGACGTTGGCTGATAGTGTGACTCAAGGCCAGAAGGCGACCGGCAATGGTAACGGTCGCAAAGAAGTCCCGGTCATCTCGTTTGCCCATCTCGACACGGCGATCCCGATGCCGGATCTGCTGGATGTGCAGCGCAAGGCCTTTGATGCGCTCCTGGAGACGGGTGTAGACGAAGAGTCGGAACGGGATTTCGGTCTCGAACGTGTGTTTAACGAGATCTTCCCCAGTTCGGACGCCAAGAAGAACTTCACGCTCGAGTTCGTGAGCTACTCCCTGGGCGACCCGAAGTATTCGGTCGAGGAGTGTATGGAGCGTGACATGACCTTTGGCGCACCGCTCAAAGCGACGTTGCGATTGGTCATCAACGAGGATGTGGACGGCGAGAAGCGGCCGCGCGACATACTCGAAAAAGAGGTCTACCTGGGAGAGCTACCGCTGCTGACCGAGCAGGGGACCTTCGTGATCAACGGCGCTGAGCGGGTCATCGTCAGCCAGCTGCACCGTTCGCCGGGTGTGGTCTTCGAGGAGACGATCCACCCGAACGGGACGCGGCTGTTTTCAGCTCGCATCATTCCGTTCCGGGGTTCGTGGGTCGAGTTCTCTATCGACATTCACGATGTGATTCACGTTCACATCGATAAGAAGAAGAAGTTCCCCGCTACGGCGTTGCTCCGCGCCTTCGGGCATGGAGGCGATTCCGACATCCTCGATTTGTTCTATGGGATCCGCGAGCTGAACCTCGAGGATCTGACCGGCGAGCGGGCGATCCGGCGTGAAGCGGCGGGCACGCTGCTGGCCGAGTCGGTGGCCAACCCGGGCTTCGAGGGTGAGGCGGAGATGGTCGTGCTCACCGGGTTCGATCTGGAGAACGACGAGGGGTGGCTGGCCGAAGATCGGCTTCATCCCGAGACGAAGCGCCCGTTGGGAACGGCTGGCGACCCGATCACGGCCGACCTCATCAACAAGCTGATCGAGGTGGGCATCGAGGAAGCGCCGGTTTACCGGGATTCAGATGCGTTCCTCGTCTTCCGGACGTCCGAGTTGACGGCGGAGATGATCAAGCAGCTTCGTCAGGCCAACGTGAACTCGGTTCGGGTCTACAACAGTCCGGCACGGGTGCCGCTGCGTGGGCGATACGAGGATCTGGCCAACCGACGTGATTGGGGTCAGGACCCGCAACTCGCCGCCGACGTCATCGACCCCGAGACCGGGGAAGTGATGGCAGAAACTGGCGCGGCGTTTGACGGGAAGCTGTTCGACGCCCTGTCGAAGAAGGGGATCCGCAACGCGCTCGTGTTCACAGGCGCTCAGGTCGAATCTCCGTTGATCAAGAACACGCTGGCCAAAGATCCGACGCACGGCGAGCAGGACGCGCTCTACGCCATTTACTCGCTGCTGCGGCCCGGCGAAGCGCCGAATCTGGCGACGGCGCGTACTGCTATCGAGCGACTGTTCTTCAACCCGAAGCGCTACGACCTGGGCCGTGTCGGTCGTTACAAGATCAACCAGCGGTTGCGCGCGACCTTCGGTCTTCTGGGTGTCGAGGCGCCGCCGGCAGAAGTGACGATTCTCACCGTTGCCGACTTCATCGCCATCGTTCGGTACTTGATGGAGCTGCATGAGAGTCGCGGCTATGTCGATGACATCGATCACCTGGGTAACCGCCGCGTCAGGTCCGTTGGTGAGCTCATCGCGAACCAGTTCTCAGTGGGGCTCTCGCGGATGGCGCGCCTCGTCCGTGAACGTATGTCGATCGCCAGCGATCCCGAGCAGATCAACATCGACGACCTGGTGAACGCGCGCACAGTGAGCGCGGTGATCCAGTCGTTCTTCGGCTCGTCGCAGCTCAGTCAGTTCATGGATCAGACCAACCCGCTGGCCGAGTTGACTCACAAACGGCGCCTTTCAGCGCTTGGACCGGGGGGTCTGACCCGCGAGCGAGCCGGGTTCGAGGTGCGAGACGTTCACTACTCGCACTATGGCCGTATGTGCCCGATCGAGACGCCGGAAGGTCCGAACATCGGATTGATCACCAGCCTTTCGACGTTTGCCAGGATCAACAACCTCGGCTTCATCGAGACGCCGTATCGCAGGGTGGAGCGTGGGCGGGTGACCGGCGAGATCATCTGGCTCACGGCGAGCGAGGAGGAAGAGTTCGCCGTGGCTCAGGCGAACGCCGAGCTCAACCCGGACGGCACGTTCGTCAATCCGCTGGTGCTTTGCCGGCAGGCTGACGACTACCCACTGCTGCCGCCGGAACAGATCGACCACATGGACGTGTCGCCAGATCAGCTGGTCGCCGTTTCTCCGGCACTGATCCCGTTCCTTGAACATGACGACGCGAACCGCGCGTTGATGGGGTCGAACATGCAGCGCCAGGCGGTGCCGCTGCTCTTCCCGCAGCGTCCGTTGGTGGGCACCGGGTTGGAAAGCAAGGTCGCCCGTGACTCCGGTGCCGTGGTGGTGGCGAAGCGCGGTGGTGTGGTCACAAAGGTGCGGGCCGACGAGATCATAGTTGACACTCAGCTCGAGGGCCCGGGCGGTGACGAGCCGTTGGCCAAGCTGAGCCAATTCAATCGCTACAACCTGAAGAAGTTCTGGCGCACCAACCAGGACACGGCGATCAATCAGCGGCCTCTGGCGCACATCGGTCAGCGCATCGAAGTCGGCGACATCATCGCTGACGGAGCATCGACCGACCGCGGCGAGCTAGCGCTCGGACGGAATATCACCGTCGCGTTCATGCCGTGGTACGGGCACAACTTCGAGGACGCGATCGTAATCAGCGAGCGACTGGTGAAGGACGATGAGTACACTTCGATCCACATCCAGGAGCTCGAGCTGCACGTCCGTGACACGAAGCGCGGGATGGAAGAGATCACGCGCGAGATCCCGAACGTGTCGGAGGAGGCCCTGAAGGACCTGGACGAGCGGGGGATCATCCGCATCGGTGCCCAGGTCGGCCCCAACGACATCCTGGTCGGCAAGATCACGCCGAAGGGCGAGACGGAGCTTTCTCCGGAAGAGAAGCTGCTGACCGGCATATTCGGTGAGAAGGCCAAGGACGTGAAGGACAGCTCGTTGCGCGTACCGCCGGGCATGGCCGGAACCGTCATTGATGTGAAGATCTTCTCTCGTCGCATCGACGACGCACTGCTCGAGAAGGAACACGGTGAGCGGATCGGCTGGCTGCGCGAGCGCGAGCGTGATGACATTCACCGCATCACAGAGGTCCGCGATGACGAGCTGCGCGAGCTGCTCGTCGGGCAGACGACCCAGCTCTTCCTGAGGCGGGGCACCATCGAGCCTTATATCAAGGAAGGGAAGCGGCTGAACGACAAGGCCGTCGAGGAGCTCGAGTTTTCGAAGCTCGATCTCACGGCTCTCAAGGTAAAAGGCTCGCAGGCCAACGAGAAGCTTCGCCGCGTGATCGACGAGTCGCGGCAGCGAATCGAGCGGGTGCGTGAGAAGACCGAGGAGTCCATCGACAAAGTGCTGCAGCCGGATGAGCTGTCGCCCGGCGTCGTGCAGCTCGTGAAGGTCTACGTTGCGGAACGCCGTAAGATCAGCGTCGGCGACAAGGTTGCCGGGCGCCACGGGAATAAAGGCGTGATCGCTCGTATCGTGCCTGAGGAGGACATGCCGTTCCAGCCTAACGGTACGCCGGTCGATATCGTGCTGAACCCGCTGGGCGTCCCCAGCCGAATGAACGTCGGTCAGATACTCGAGACGCATCTCGGCTGGTGCGCGCGTATACTCGGATTCGAGGCCAAGACGCCAGTGTTCCACGGCGCTTCCGAGGACGAGATCGGCATCATGCTCAAGGTGGCCGGCGTCAGCTGGGCGCACGACAGCCTCAACATCAAGTCGTCGCGGCCACCGGTGTTCACCGAAGCGGAGGTTCGCGAGTTCGTGAGCGAGCTGCGTCGGGGGCAGGTGAGAGCCCGTGACCGGCACGGAAACGGCACGCGGCCATCCGGTTCGCCGCTGGGCCTCGGTCGCACTCTCGACCAGGTGGCGGCCAAGGTGTCGTCCAAGACGGTGAGCCAGAGGCTAGATCAGCTGAGTGAGTATCTGGTCGCGGCATCCAGCGAGATCGCCAACCGGCAGGGAGAGTCCAGTCTGTCGAAAGCGGGCTTCGAGGCGGCCGCCAAGCTGTCGCGCCGTAAAGCGTCAAAGGAGGGACTCGACGAGGCGCTCGAGCAGTTCCTCAGACGCGCTGGTCTGACACCGGCGGGCAAAATGAGGCTGCGCGATGGCCGGACAGGCGACTTCTTCGCGATGGATGTGACCGTTGGGAACATCTACATGATGAAGCTGGCCCACCTGGTGGACGACAAGATCCACGCTCGGTCCATCGGCCCATACTCGTTGGTGACGCAGCAGCCGCTGGCCGGTAAAGCGCAATTCGGCGGCCAGAGGTTTGGTGAAATGGAAGTGTGGGCGCTTGAGGCCTACGGCGCCGCTCACACGTTGCAGGAGATGTTGACCGTCAAGTCGGACGATGTCTCCGGTCGCTCCCGGGTCTACGAAGCGATCGTCAAGGGCGACAATCTGCCGGATCCGGGAATCCCAGAGAGCTTCAACGTACTTGTCAAAGAGCTGCAGGCGCTCGCGCTCAGCGTACAGCTGGGTCAGGGCGACGAAGGCATCTAATAGGGAAGCCACCGCTTAGAGGGCAAACGGAACATGATCGACTTCCCAAGGCATCGTGAGACTCGGCCAACCGAGTTCGACTTCATCCAGCTGAAGGTCGCATCGCCCGAGCAGATCCGCTCGCTCAGCTACGGCGAGGTGACCAAGCCGGAGACCATCAACTACCGGTCGTTCAAACCGGAGCGCGATGGGCTGTTCTGCGAGCGCATTTTCGGTCCGGTGAAGGACTGGGAGTGCCACTGCGGAAAGTTCAAGCGCATTCGCTATCGCGGCCACGTGTGCGACAAGTGCGGCGTGGAAGTCACGCTGTCCAAGGTCCGCCGGGAGCGTATGGGCCACATCGAGCTCGCCGTTCCGGTAGCACACATCTGGTTCTTCAAGACGCTGCCGTCTCAGATGGGCTACCTGCTTGGCATGACGCTGCGTGATCTCGAGAAGGTCATCTATTACGCCAATTATGTGGTGACCGAGCCCGGGAAACAGGACGTCAAGACGAGCCAACTCCTCGAGGAAGAGGAGTACTACGAGCTCAAAGCCAAAGCGAAGGACGAGAACGACGGCAACTTCAAGGCCGAGATCGGAGCCGATGCGGTCCGCGCGCTGCTCCGTCTGGTGGACGTGGATGAGCTGGCCAAGGATCTCCGTCGTCGAGTCGCTACGGAGACCAGTCAGCATCGGAAGAAGCAACACCTGAAGCGCCTGAAGGTCGTCGATGCGTTCCGCAACAGCGACACGGACCCGGAGGCTCGGAACCGTCCCGAGTGGATGATTCTGGACGTGATCCCGGTGCTGCCGCCGGATCTGCGACCTCTCGTACCGCTGGACGGCGGACGCTTCGCTACATCGGACCTGAACGACCTTTACCGTCGTGTCATCAACCGGAACAACCGGTTGAAGAAGCTGATGGAGATGCGCGCGCCCGAGGTCATCCTGCGGAACGAGAAACGGATGCTGCAGGAGGCTGTTGACGCGCTGTTCGACAATGGTCGCCGCGGCAAGGCGATCCGCGGTCGCGGCAAGCGCCCGCTCAAGGCGCTGTCCGACATGCTGAAGGGAAAGCAGGGTCGGTTCCGCCAGAACCTGCTGGGTAAGCGCGTCGACTACTCGGGGCGTTCGGTCATCGTGGTCGGACCGGAGCTTCGCCTCCACCAGTGCGGCTTGCCGAAAGTGATGGCGGTGGAGCTGTTCCGCCCGTTCATCATTCATGAACTCGAGCGGCGCGGTGAAGCGGAGACCGTGAAGCGAGCAAAGAAGATCGTGGAACGGGGCGACGATCCCCGCGTCTACGAGGTACTGGAAGACATCATTAAAGACCACCCGGTGATGCTGAACCGGGCGCCGACCCTCCACCGCCTGGGCATCCAGGCCTTCGAGCCGGTGCTCGTAGAGGGTAAAGCGATTCGGATTCACCCGTTGGTCTGTGCTGCATTCAACGCGGACTTCGACGGCGACCAGATGGCGGTGCACGTGCCGCTCTCGTTCGAGGCTCAGCTCGAGTGCCGCGTTCTGATGTTGTCGTCGAACAACATTCTCAAGCCGTCGGACGGCAAGCCGATCGCATCACCCAGTCAGGACATGGTGTTGGGTCTGCATTATTTGACCAAGCAGCCTGCCAACTTCGACGAGCTAATCAAGACTGCGCCGCACTATGGGTCGGTCCACGAGGTGGAATTGGCTCTGGCGAACGGATGCTTCATGCAGTCGGATGGCGCGATCGACTACCACTTTCCCATTCACTTCCACTATCGGGGAGAGTGGCTTGCAACCACAGTTGGGCGTGCGCTGTTCAACGACATCATCCCGGATGAGCTTCGCTTCGTAAACGAGACGGTAGGGAAGGGCGCCGCCTCGGAACTGGTATTCCAGTGCTTCCGCCAGGCGGGGATGAAGCGGACGACGGACTTCCTTGACCGGCTCAAGGACTTCGGGTTCCGGTACGCAACCGTCGGCGGTACATCGATCGGTGTTGAGGATCTGGAAATTCCGCCGGAGAAATCCGAGATCATCGGATCGGCGCGAGGCGATACCGAGCGGTTCACCAAGGCGTACGAGAAAGGCGTCATCTCGAACGGTGAACGCTACAACCGCGTGATCGACGCGTGGACGCACGCCAACAACGATGTGGCAGACGCGATGGTGCAGGCGTTGCGCCGCTCGCGTGGTGGCTTCAACCCGGTCTTCATGATGTTCGACTCGGGCTCGCGAGGCTCGCGCGACCAGATCCGGCAGCTTGCCGGGATGCGTGGCCTGATGGCCAAGCCGCAGAAGAAGCTCACTGGCGGCATCGGCGAGATCATCGAAAGTCCGATCCTCTCGAACTTCCGTGAGGGACTTACCGTGCTCGAGTACTTCATCTCGACGCACGGCGCGCGTAAGGGTCTGGCGGACACCGCGCTCAAGACGGCTGATGCTGGATACTTGACCCGTCGCTTGGTCGACGTGGCTCAAGATGTCACGATCGCCGAGGAGGACTGCGGTACCGTCCTGGGGCTGGAAGTCTCGGCCCTCAAGGAGGGTGAGGACATCATCGAGCCGCTGCGTGACCGAATCATCGGTACCGTCGCCCTCGAGGAAGTCACCGACCCGATCGATGGACAGCGACTGGTGAAAGCCGGTGAGCTGATGCACGAAGAGACGGCGGAGGCGATCGAGGAAGCGGGCATCCAGAGCGTGCGGATTCGGTCGGTGCTGACCTGCGAGTCGCGCCGCGGAATCTGCCGGCAGTGCTACGGCCGCAATCCGGCAACAATGAACATGGTCGACCTGGGCGAAGCCGTGGGCATTATCGCGGCCCAATCGATCGGTGAGCCGGGTACACAGCTGACGCTTCGGACCTTCCACATCGGAGGAACCGCGGCTCGGATCGCGGCACAGACTGACCGCAAGTCGAAGGTCGACGGAAAGATTCGCTACAACCGAATCACTCGCGTCGCCGACCCGGAGGGCAAACGGATTGTCACAAGCCGCGAGGGCGAGATCCAGATGCTCACGTCCGACGGCCAGGTGCGTTCGCGTCTCAACGTTCCGTACGGCGCGACGATCCACGTGGAGGACGGTGAAGACGCCAAGCAGGGTTCGGTGCTGTTCAGTTGGGATCCGTACTCAGAGCCGATCGTCGCCGACGTCGATGGCATGCTCGAGTTCCAGGATATCATCGAGGAGGAGACGGTCCGCGAGGAGCTGGATGAGTCGACGGGCCGTCGCCAGCTGACGATCATCGAGGACCGCGAGAAGAAGCTGCATCCGCAGATCAACATCAAACAGAACGGCAACAAGGTCCGTGAGTTCATCGTGCCCGTCGGCGCTCAGCTCGTTGTGCGGGATGGCGCCAAGATCGAGCAGGGAACTACGCTGGCCAAGATCAGTCGTGAGGTCTACAAGACGCGAGACATTACAGGCGGTCTGCCTCGCGTGGCCGAGCTGTTCGAAGCTCGGCGGCCGAAAGACCCGGCGACGATCGCTGAGGTCGACGGTAACGTCTCGTTCCGCTCCATCAAGCGAGGTAAACGGGAGGTCGTCGTCACCTCCGAGACCGGGGAAGAGAGGGTGTACGAAATCCCGGTCGGTAAGCACTTGCGCGTCCACGAAGGGGACAGCGTCCGTGCAGGCGACCGACTCTCCGAGGGGCCTGTGAACCCGCATGATATCCTGAAGATCAACGGGCCGCGCGCGGTTCAGGAGTACTTGCTGAATGAGATCCAGGAGGTCTACCGCCTCCAGGGCGTGCGGATCAGCGACATGCATATCGGCGTGATCGTTCGTCAGATGCTGCAAAAGGTCCGCATCGCCGATCCGGGTAACACCGAGTTCTTGGAGGGCGAGCACGTGGACCGCGTTGAGTTCCTCGACACCAACGCCAAGATGCGCCAGAGCGGCAAGAAGCCGGCTCGCGCCGAACCGCTTCTGCTGGGTATCACCAAGGCTAGCTTGACCACGCGTTCGTTCATCAGCGCCGCGTCGTTCCAGGAAACGACCCGCGTCCTTACCGACGCCGCGGTCCGCGGTGCGATGGACAACCTGGAAGGCCTGAAAGAGAACATCATCATCGGCCACCTGGTCCCCGCCGGAACGGGCATCCACCGCTACTCCGACGTTGAGTTCCTCGTCGAGGGCGCGCCCATCGAGCAGGAGATCAGCGAGTTGGCCAGCTCGCGACCCGAGCTGGAGGAGGAAGAGCCGGACGTGTCTTTGGCCGACTTGGTCAAGGAGGTGCAGCCGCCGGCGGCGCCCTCCGCTGGTGACTGACCGAAGGGATGAGGTGAAAAAGCCCCGGCGCCGTGCGGCGCCGGGGCTTTTTAACATCGAAAATTGAACATTGCTCAGGCCGCTCTTCCCGGGCCAGCGCCCCCTAGTACAAGTAAATTAAACTACAATCGCTTGCCGCCTTTCTCAGAGCCCCGCGACCCATCCCAAACGCCCTTTAGAACGTTGACATTCCCCGCCTAAGGGATAGCTTTCTGGCGCCCCAAAACAGCTGCGAAGGCAGCGGTGGAGCGGGATTCGGACTTGACGCGATAACCGGGATCCCGTAGGTTCGTTGGTCTTTCAACGATCCGGTCCTAATCACCCTCGACGCGTCCGGAGGCGGCGTACGCCCTCCGGTCTTTGTTTCGGTAGGAACGGGGGTGCGTTCGTAGGGGAACGCAGAACGATCAAGGATAGGTATGCCGACGATCAACCAGCTGGTCCGCAAGGGCCGCGAAAAGGTTGCCAAGAAGGACAAGGCTCCCGCACTCGAGCAGAATCCTCAGAAGCGGGGGGTATGCACGCGCGTGTACACCACGACGCCCAAGAAGCCGAACTCGGCGCTCCGCAAGGTGGCGCGTGTTCGACTCACCAACGGGTACGAGGTGACGGCGTACATCCCTGGAGAGGGTCACAATCTGCAGGAGCACTCGATCGTGCTCATCCGCGGTGGCCGAGTCAAGGATCTCCCGGGCGTTCGTTACCACATCATCCGCGGCAAGCTGGACGCCGCGGGGGTGGCCGACCGCAAACGGAGTCGCAGTAAGTACGGGGCGAAACGGCCGAAGGCCTGATCCCCCTATTTCACGCTGAGAGCTTATGTCGAGAAGGCAGAGAGCAGTACCAAGAAAAGTGGCGGCCGACCCGCGCTTCGGTAGCGAGTCAGTCACGAAGTTCGTCAACACGCTGATGCTCGATGGGAAGAAGTCGACCGCGGAGCAGATCTTCTACGATGCGATGCAGATCATCGAGGAGAAGACGGGCCAGCCGGGGATGAACGTGTACCGACAAGCGTTCAGCAACACGAAGCCGGTTCTGGAAGTGAAGAGCCGCCGTGTTGGTGGCGCGACGTACCAGGTCCCCGTGGAAGTTCGCCCGCGCCGCCGCGAGGCGTTGGCGAGGCGTTGGCTGGTCGGCGCATCTCGTGACCGGAGCGAAAAGACGATGGCCGAGCGGCTGGCGGCCGAGCTTCTCGCAGCGGCCAAGGGCGAAGGTTCGGCAGTGAAGAAGAAGCAGGATGTTCACCGAATGGCGGAGGCGAACAAGGCGTTCGCGCATTACCGCTGGTAACATCGTGCAAACGATCAAGTGAGACACCATAGCAGTTAGTAGAGATATGCCCAGGCAGGTACCCCTAGAACGGCTTCGGAATATCGGCATCATGGCGCACATTGATGCCGGTAAGACCACGACCACCGAGCGCGTCCTTTACTATACCGGAAGGCTGCATCGGATGGGCGAAGTGCATCATGGCGACGCCGTGATGGACTGGATGGAGCAAGAAAAAGAGCGGGGGATCACGATCACCTCCGCGGCGACGACCGCGTTCTGGAAGCGGGACGACGTCGAGTACCGGGTCAACATCATCGACACGCCTGGGCACGTCGATTTTACAGCAGAGGTTGAACGGAGTCTGCGGGTCCTGGACGGTAGCATCGCGCTGTTTTGCGCGGTGGGCGGCGTCGAGCCCCAGTCGGAAACGGTCTGGCGGCAGGCCGACCGGTATGGCGTCCCTCGAATCGCGTTCGTCAACAAGATGGACCGGGTCGGTGCCGATTTCGACAACGTTGTCTCCATGATCCGGGAGCGGCTGGGCGCTAACGCTCACCCGCTGCAGTACCCGCTGGGCGAGGGGGAGCTGTTCACCGGTGTAGTGGACATCGTTCGCCAGGTCGCGATCGTCTACGACGAGGCGTCGCTGGGCGCTAGCTGGACCGAAGAGCCAATCCCCGACAGCCTCAAGGACAAGATAGCCGAGTTGCGGCACCTCTTGATCGAAGCGGCGGTCGAGCATCACGAGGGGCTGCTCGAGAAGTACCTGGAGGACGAAGCGCTGCTGACGGAAGAAGAAGTCAACGCGGCGATCCGGCACGCCACGGTCAACAACTGGATCACACCGGTCCTGTGTGGCGCGGCGTTCCGGAACAAAGGTGTGCAGCAGCTCCTCGACGCGGTCGTCGACTACCTGCCGTCACCGATCGATGTACCGTCGATCACAGGCCACCTACCGTATCATGACGAGCAGATCATCGAGCGCGAGGCGAGTGACGACGCTCCGTTCAGCGCCCTGGCGTTCAAGATCGCGACGGATCCGTTCGTCGGCCGCCTGACGTATCTGCGCGTGTACAGCGGATCGCTGAAGGCGGGTTCGCACGTCCACAACTCGTCGGCGGGCAAGAAGGAGCGCATCGGCAGGTTGCTGCAGATGCACGCCAATCGCCGCGAGGAGCGCGATGAGATCTTCGCCGGCGATATCTGCGCGGCGATCGGCCTCAAGGTGACGAAGACAGGCGAGACGCTGTGCGATGGGAAAGACCCGATCATACTCGAGGCGATGCGTTTCCTCGAGCCGGTGATCTCGGTAGCGATCGAGCCGAAGACGAAGGTGGATGAAGACAAGCTGGCCAAGGCTCTGGCCAAGCTGGCTGAGGAGGATCCTACCTTCAAGGTCCACACCGACCCGGAGACGGGTCAGACGATCATCTCCGGGATGGGCGAGCTCCATCTGGAGATCATCGTGGATCGGCTTAAGCGCGAGTTCAAGGTCGACGCCAACGTGGGTCGCCCACAGGTGGCCTACCGGGAGACGATCCGGTCGCCGGCTCACAAGGTGGATGGGAAGTACATCCGCCAGACCGGCGGTCGTGGCCAGTACGGCCACGTCGTGATCGACCTCGACCCCGGCGAACAGAGCTCGGGGCTGATCTTCGAGGACAAGATCGTCGGTGGCTCGATTCCCAAGGAGTATATCGGGTCGGTGGAGCAGGGCGTCCGCGAGGCGATGGATGCGGGTGTACTGGCCGGTTACCCGATGGTCGACATCAAAGTTACCCTGACCGACGGGTCATACCACGAAGTGGACTCGTCGGAGATGGCATTCAAGATCGCCGGCTCGATGGCGCTCAGGGAGGCGGCGCGCCGCGCCAATCCCGTGTTGCTCGAGCCGATCATGGATGTCGAGGTGGTAACGCCGGAGGAGTACCTGGGCGCTGTGGTAGGTGAGCTCAACAGCCGGCGCGCCAAGATCGGCGGGATCATGCAACGAGCGGAGGCCCGCGTTGTCGGCGCCAGTGTTCCGCTCGCCGAGATGTTCGGTTATTCCACCGCCCTCCGCTCGATGAGCCAGGGGCGGGCAGTTTATACAATGCAGTTCTCCCACTACGAAGATGTGCCGAAGTCAAAGGCTGACGAGATCCTTAATCGTGGTCAGGCTGCGGTCGCAGCTGGCTCTTAGCACGGCCTGGAGGGAGCGAGGAGATAATGGCGAAGGCAAAGTTTGAGCGGACGAAGCCGCACGTGAACGTGGGAACGATAGGCCACGTTGACCATGGCAAGACGACGTTGACAGCCGCGATCACGGAGGTGCAGT
>JBDHJS010000101.1:0-3882 GCA_039586795.1 Gemmatimonadota bacterium | reverse complement strand
CTGCCATATATGGATACCCATACTCTGTCGGCGGCACGAAATTCTCCTTGATCGTCCGCGGCGTGACCCACCGCATCAAGTTGATCATCGAGCCCGCCTTATCGTTCGTCCCGCTGGCCCGGCCGCCGCCGAACGGCTGCTGACCGACCACCGCACCCGTGGGCTTGTCGTTGATGTAGTAGTTGCCCGCCGTATAGCGCAGCTTCACGTCGGCATCGGTGATCGCCGCGCGGTCCCGGGCGAATATGGCGCCGGTGAGCGCGTAGTCGGAGCCCGTATCGCACAGCTCCAGCATCTGGTCCCACTCCGAGTCCTTGTAGATATAGACCGTGAGGACCGGGCCGAAGATCTCCTCGCACATGAGGCGCGTCCGCGGGTCGCTGCTCACCACGACGGTCGGCTCGATGAAGTAGCCCTTCTTGTCGTCGTAGCCGCCGCCGACCAGGATCTCCATGTCGCTCGAGCTCTTCGCTTCGTCGATGTACTCGCTGATGCTCTTGAACGCGTTCTTGTCGATCACCGCGCACATGAAGTTCCGGAAGTCGCGCGGGTCGCCCATCTTGATGCTGTTCACCATCTCGACGACCTGGTCCTTCACCTCCGGCCACAGCGACTCCGGGATGTAGGCCCGGGAAGCGGCGCTGCACTTCTGCCCCTGGTACTCGAAGGCGCCGCGCACCATCGCCACGGAGAGCGCTTCCGCGTCGGCGCTAGGATGCGCCACGATGAAGTCCTTGCCTCCCGTCTCGCCCACGATGCGCGGGTAGTTCTTATAGTTGCGCAGGTTCTCCGACATCATCTGCCACAGCATCTGGAAGACCGCCGTGGAGCCCGTATAGTGGATGCCCGCGAAGTCGGAGCTCGGCACGATCACGTTGGTCAGCTCCGACGAGTCGCCGATCACGAAGTTGATCACGCCCGGCGGCAGCCCCGCGTCTTCCAGCAGCTTCATCACGTAGTAGTTGGAGTAGATCGCCGTCCGCGAAGGCTTCCACAACGAAACGCCACCCATCACCGCCGGCGCCGCCGGCAGGTTGCCGCCGATCGACGTGAAGTTGAACGGCGTGATCGCGTAGACGAAGCCTTCCAGCGGCCGATGGTCCATGCGGTTCCAGATGCCTTCGGAGCTCATCGGCTGCTCCTGGAGGATCTGCTCCGCAAAGTGGACGTTGAAGCGCCAGAAATCGACGAGCTCCGCCGCCGCGTCGATTTCCGCCTGGTGCGCCGTCTTGCTCTGACCCAGCATCGTCGACGCGTTGATCGTGTCCCGCCACGGACCCGACAGCAGGTCCGCCGCCTTCAAGAAGATCGATGCCCGATCGGCAAACGGCATCAACGACCACTCTTTCCAGGCCTTCTGCGACGCGTCAACCGCCGCCTGGATCTCCTTCGCTCCGCCTTTGTGCCACTTGGCCAGGACGTGCGAATGATCGTGGGGCATGATGTAGTCGCCCGTATCACCCGTGCGGATTTCCTCGCCGCCGATGATCAGCGGGATATCGACGACCTCGTTAGCCATCTCGTCCAGCCGCTTCTTCAGGCTCTCACGCTCCGGCGAGCCCGGCGCGTAGTTGAGGACCGGCTCGTTATCGGGGAAAGGCGTCTGATAAATCGCGTTCGACATAGTCGTCCCTCTAGCTCAGCTAGTGTTCAAAAACTGGTGGATTCGCCGGTAGATTCGCTTGGTTGGCGCGGGTTGGCAAGGGCCAACTATGGTGCCCCCGGTGGAGTTGCGAAACTTGCCCCCTCATTGATACGTACTATATTCAGAATGTATACGTACGGAGGTGATATGACGCGTACAAAGCTCACTCTAAGCGTCGACGAGGAGGTCGTTCGCCGGGCCAAGCGGTTTTCCCGGCGTCACGATACCAGTCTGTCCAGACTCGTCACCGACTTTCTCTCCAAGCTCGTGGATAGCGAGGGCAAGCGCACGCCCGTTGTGTCCCGGCTCCGCGGGATCCTCTCTCCCGATACCGATCTCGACGAATATCGCCGGCACCTTGAACGGAAGCATCGGCGTTGAGGCTCTTTCTCGACACCAACGTCATCCTTGACGTCCTCACCGACAGGGCACCGTTTGCCGAGGACTCGGCCGCCGTGCTTTCAGCGATCGAGCGCGGCGAGGCCGAGGGCTTCATCGCGGCTCATACCGCGACCACCGTGTTCTATCTCATGCAGAAGGAACTCGGTCTCAAACGGGCGAAGCGAGCGCTGATGGACCTACTGAAGCTTGTCGATGTCGTGCCCGTAGATCACGATCGACTCCTTCAAGCACTCGCGATGAATTGGGACGACTTTGAGGATGCGGTACAGGCCGCCTGCGCCGCCAAGATCGACGCCGATTATCTCATAACCCGAAACCAGGACGATCTCACGCGCGCCGACGTTCCTACCCGATCACCGGCCGAATACCTGGCGCTGCACCGCGCGAAGTCTGATGACCAGGCCTCTTGATTCTCAAAGGCTCAACCTGGTCGTCGAGGGTTTGAGCTTGGGCAAGATCACCTCGACCGCATGATCCCAATCGACGTAATCTGCCGAGTCCTCGTCGGCCCAGAACGCCCGCTCCTCATCCTCTGAGCGAGCGGTTGGCAAGACCCTATTTCGTAGTAGCAAGGTCAGGCGCCGAGTGACGCAACGTCACCTGTTTTCAGTTTGGGAAGAAGTCCCAGAAGTTTCGGGACAATCGGCTTCAGATCTTCCATGCGGTTCGTTCGCGCCACCAGCGTGACCACCGCTATGTCGTATCCCGACAGATTCTGCTGGTATTGGAGACCCTGATCGGCAGTGATGAACACATCAAACTGCTTACTGGCCAGCTCTAACAACTCCCCGTTGTCTTTCCCCGCCCACCCCACCTCAGCCACCGTCCTCACGTCGTGGGCGCCAAGCTCCCTCGTCAGAGGTCGGGGCAGCGATTCGTCAAGGAGTACCTTCATCCCGGGGCCCGATCAGGGCGTCTCTGGCGAGTTCGAGAACCTCTTGGGCTTGCTGGCGGCTGACTGTGGGAAAGTCGCGGATGAAGTCGTCGAGGCTATCCCCAGCTTCCAAATAGTCGATGAGCGTCTGCACGGGTACACGTGTGCCGGCGAAGACCGGCGTGCCACCCAGGATCGCGGGATTGGTAGTGATCACAGACTGTGCAGACATCGATCGCGCACCGTTGTTGGTTCTCTACCAGAAAATGTACCCGGATCCAGAGTTCGCCGCCAGTAATGTGCCCTCGCTGCCTAACGGTTACACGTTTCAGCGGCGCCGTGACAGATGACTATGTGACTTCGACTTCGGGGACAACCGCTCCCTTCAAGAGCTCATCGCGCGCAGCAAGGTACTCCTCGATTGCGTCCCGGATATTCTCGAGCGCCTCCTCCTCGGTTGCTCCTTGCGACCAGCAACCGGGAAGGCCCGGCACGGAAACGCTGTACCCTTCGTCGGACTCCTGAAGAACGATCTTGTACTTCATACGCGGATCCTCCTCTACCTGAAGAAAGATACCCGAAAACCTGTTCCGCCGTCTAACCACCCCTGGTCCTCCATCAATACCCCACGGCCACCAAGAGAGCTATTGCCACGCATCGCATTTCGTCCCCTTTTCTTGTCGGCGGTGAACCTACGTACCCTTCGAACTGCGCACGCGGAAACAGACATGGCCAACGAACATTTCTATCCGGAGATCGAGCCGTACCGGACCGGTGAGCTGCAGGTCGATGACCTCCACATGCTGTACTACGAGGAGTGCGGCACGCCGAACGGTCTGCCGATGCTTTTCGTCCATGGCGGCCCCGGCGCCGGCTGCACGACTACCGACCGGCGCTTCTTCGAGCCGGATCGGTTCCGCACGGTGCTGATCGACCAGCGCGGCTGCGGTCGGTCCACACC
>JBDHJS010000065.1:0-24098 GCA_039586795.1 Gemmatimonadota bacterium | reverse complement strand
GCGACGAATCACATGTCACGAGCGGAGACGTTCCTGACGTCGTTCCGCGCCAACCCGAAAGCCGGCACAGTCGATCGTGAGTTCTGGCGCGATGCTGGTACGCTGCTGGCGAGCACGCGACTGCTGTTGGATTCGCCGGCGGCAGAGGATCCCGTCTACCGGGCGCTACTGGAAGACCTGGAGTTGGTACTGATCCAGATCGCGCAGCTCTCGGCGGAGACGGGCGACACGGAAGTCGAATTGGTCACGGAAGGATTGCAACGTCGAGGCCTGCTGCCGAGGCTGCGGACAATCGTCCCGGCCGGCCAGGTCGGCACAGGCTTATAGAGGGGGTAGCTGAGATGCGTAAGATGAAATCGATCACTTCAGCGTTCGCGATCGCCGCTGTGGCCGTCGCCGCCGGGCAGGCGATGGCGCAGGAGGTTACGTACGTGACCACCACGGCGGAAAGTCAGTACGAGCAGGCGGTCGCGATGTACGACGCGGCGTTCCCGCAGGATCCGGCGGATTCACTGTACCGGGCGGCGCGGGAGCGGCTGAACTGGAACGCGTATCGTGACGCGGCGCGGCTGTTCCAAGAGGTCTACAACCGGTATCCGCGGTCGTCCTATGCGGCGCAGGCGTACTACTACCAGGCGTTCGCGCTTTACCGGATGGGGACGCAGACGGATCTGCGGGCGGCGCAGGACGCGCTGCGAGTGCTGCGGAAGGACTATGCGGAAGCGGAGGTCACCCATTACGAGGCGGAGCAGTTGCTGGCGCGCGTGCAGTCTCGACTGGCCGAGCTGGGCGACGAAGATGCCGCAAGAGCGGTTTACGATCGTGCCGTGGAGCTGGAAGAGGATACGGACCGCGAGTGGCAGGACGAGGAGTGGGATCGTTGTTCGCAGGAGGATGAGGTGCGGATGGCGGCGCTGCACGGGTTGATCAACATGGACCCGGAGCAGGCGAAGCCGATCCTACGCAAGGTGCTGGAGCGGACGGACGAGTGCCCGGAGATCCGAACGCAGGCGCTGATGATTCTGAGTCAAAGCTCATCTGAAGAGGATCTGCCGATATTCCTGCACGTGGCACAGAACGATCCCAACCGGGACGTGCGCGCGCAGGCGGTGATGTGGATCATGAACATCCCGGGCGATGCCTCGATCCGTGCTCTGGAAGAGATTCTCATGGGTTCGGACGACTACGATATCCAGGGAGCAGCGCTGATGGCGCTGGCGCAGCACAGGGACGAGCGTGCTACCCAGACGCTGCGCGAATTCGCGTTGCGTGAAGATGTGTCGATGGAGCTGCGGGCGCAGGCGATCATGTGGGTCGGTTACGATGGAACGGAGGAGTCGAAGCAGTTCCTGCGTGAGATCTACGAGAGCACGGAGGATCGTGAGATCAAAGAAGGGATCTTCATGACGCTGGCTACACAGTACGGTCACGATGATCCGGAGACGGCCCGCTGGATGATGGGCATCGCGATGGACGAGAATGAGAATTCGGAGATTCGCCAACAGGCGATGTACTGGGCGGCGCAGTCGGGTCTGCCGGTGAGCGAGCTGGCGGATCTCTACGAGTCTGTGGAAGACCGGCAGATGAAGGAGGCGATCTGGTTCGCTCTGGTCCAGCGGCACGACGAAGATGTGGTGGACGTGCTGCTGCGGATGGCGCGCGAAGAAGAGGATCCCGAGCTGCGAGCCAACATGATCTACTGGCTGGCGCAAAAGGACGATCCGCGGGTGAAAGAATTCTTGATGGAGATAATCGAAGGTGGTGGGGGATGAGAACCCTAATCGCATTAATCGTCGGGGCCGGCACGTTGTTGCCGGCCCTGCCGCTTTCGGGGCAGACGGTCGCCGACCGTGTTGCCGAAGTACGTGACGGCAAGGTCCGGATGAGCTTCGCGACGCGACCCGGTGTGTGCGGGAATGGCCACAACATCATGATCGATGAGGGACACCGGCGTATCACGGAGCCGGATGAGGACTGGGAAGCTGATTGTGAGCCGGGGCCGGCCCGCGTCGTCGTGCGGGTCCGTGATCGCCGCGTGACCGACCTGGACGTTCATGTTGGCGGGCGCTGGCGTGGGCTCAGCGAATCGACGATCGACCTGGGCATGGTCGAGGCGGGTGAGGCGGTGGACTTCCTTCTCGAGGTGGCGCGCAGCCAGGATGATATCGGTGGGGAGGCGCTGTTTGCGGCGTCGCTGGCTGACGGCGGGATCGAGTGGCCGGAGCTGATGGAGATCGCGAAAGACGAATCGCTGCCGCGGGAGACGCGGAGCACGGCGCTGTTTCTGGTCGGCCAGGCGGCGGGGGACGCGGCGACGGCGGGGTTGGCAGAGATCATCTACGACGAAGAGGGTGATCAAGAAGTGCGGGAGGCGGCGGTGTTTGCGTTGTCGCAGATGCCGGTGGATGAGGCGGTGCCGGTTTTGATACGGATTGTCCGGACGAACAAGGATCCTGAGTTGGTGCGGAGTGCGTTGTTTTGGTTGGGGCAGACGGATGATGCGCGGGCGATTGCGTTGTATGAGGAGATTCTTACTGGGGGTGGGTGAGGACTCTTTTTCGAGGGTCTTCGGTCAGTAGGCGACGCTCATCGGTCGACGGTCGGTGTCTACTTCGACAGCGGACAGCCGACAGCCGCGTATCGACGATCGAGTCCTGTTGGGCGATCGACGTTCGACGGCCGATGTTCGTCGAACGATTCTCGGGGGTCGTGGATCGTTAGGTGTTGTTTGGCTGATTTTGGGTGTTGGGTGTTTTAGTCGCTGTTCTGCTTTTCTCGATCCAGCAGTTTCCTTTTTCTGTTCAGGCCCCAGCGGTATCCGCTCAGACTGCCATCGGCGCGTATGGCGCGGTGGCAGGGAATGACCAGAGACACGGGGTTGGTGGCGCAGGCGCGGCCCACGGCGCGGGCGGCCTTGGGCGAACCGAGTTGGCGGGCCATTTCGGAATACGTGCGGGTCTCGCCGTAGGGTATAGCGCGGAGGAGTTGCCAGACTCTTTGTTGGAAGGCGGTGGCCACGACGTCGAGGGGCAAGTCGAGGGCTTTCTGTTTGCCGCTCAGGTAGTTCAATATCGCTTCGACCCATCTGCCCAGCGCGGTTTCATCTCGCTCGATCGCTGCGGCGGGATACTCCTGTTCTAACTCCGACAACAAGTGATCATCGTCTTCACCGATGTAGACGGCGCTGACGCCCCGCTGGGTTGCCGCCACAAGGACGCGGCCGAGGGGCGAGTCGGCGATGGCGAATCGCATGCGGGCGCCGCGGCCGCCCTTCTTGTAAGTGGCGGGTGTCATTCCCAAGTGGTCGGAAGCGCGCTCGTACAGGCGACTGGTCGATGAGTAGCCAGCTTCGTACATGGCACCGCTGATGCTCGAGCCATTCCCCAGTCCGCGCTTGAACTGATCGAGACGGCGGGCGTCAGCGTACTGGCGCGGCGTGATTCCGAGTACCGCCTTGAAGGTGCGCTGGAGATGGTGCGGGCTGAGACCGGCGAACTCGGCCAGCTGGGCTAGTGTCGGGCATTTGGCGGGGTTCTCGTCGATATACCTGCACACGCTGCGCACCCGCTCGACCTGTGAGCTGCCGCCATTCGTCCTCTCTGGCCGACAGCGCTGGCAGGGCCGAAACCCATCGCGCTCGGCGGCCTCAGGGACGTGGTAGAAAGCGACATGCTGGCGCCGGGGTCGGCGGCTGGGGCAAGAAGGCCGACAATAGATGCCGGTGGAGCGGACGGCATAGACGAATACGTCGTCGTACTCCGGGTTGCGCGCGCTTACGATCTCCCAGCGTTCCCTGTCTTCCACGATCTCGATCCTCACAAATCCGCGGGTGGTTGCCTCTGTGCCCACGCCAATGATGGGCAGAGCGGCCCGCTGGATCTATCCGAAACTTGCTGTCGAATGAAGGAAGCTAAAGCGAAGGGCGAGCTGGTGCCAAGGTGGGATCAGGGCTCGGGGGCGTCGAGCGCTGTCCTGGACAGCGCGCGGACGATCTGCGCGAAGTCGGGATCGAGGAGGGAACGTGGGTCGAGGGAGAAGCCCTGAAGGTACATGTGCCAGTGGAGGTGGGGCCCGGTGACCCGGCCGGTGGCGCCGACACGGCCAATGATCTGTCCCTTCTTCACGTGCTGACCGAGGTCCACTTCGCGTTTCGAAAGGTGGAAGTAGCCGGTGTAGAGTCCGAGCCCATGGTCGATGAAGACGGCGCCTCCGTTGTAAAACAGGTCGGCGGACATGGCGACGCGACCGGAGTTAGCGGCGTAGACGGGATCGCCGGTATCTCCATCGATGTCGAGTCCGGTGTGACGGCTCCGCAACTCGTTGTTGAACAGTCGTCGCTGACCAAAAGGGCTGGTCGTGATTCCGCTCAACGGCAACTCGAAAGGACCATCCCACAACGGAGTGGGCGTCACGGTCGTGCGCATGGCCTGCACGGCGGCGCGCTCGTAGGCGGCCCGCTCCTGGGTGGCTGAGTCGGGGCTGGTGTAACGCGATGCGACGCGGAGACGGGTGGCGGGGAAATCGGTAGCCATGACCAACAGGGTCAAGATCTGCGAGAGCCTCGTTCCGTCGAGGAAAGTGACCTCGATATCGACCGGCACGGTTTCGGCGCCGAGAGGTGCGGCGACCATCCCGATGTAGGCGCCTCCGCTCAGGGGAGCGAACTCGAGGGCGCGGTCCGAGGCCCGGCCGGCGACCTCGAGTATCGGCAGACTTCGGCCTTCAGGCTCTAGCAAAAGGATGGCGAAGTTTCCTTCGCTTGGACTCAGGGGCGACCAGCGGAGGCGCGGCGCCTGGGCCCAGATACCCGGCAGCTCCGGGATCAGGTCGTCCGGTATGGGGGCCGGTTCCACCCGGGGCGGGGTAGGCTCGGGGATCGGGTCCGGCGGCTCCGGTGAGCCGGCGCACGCGATGCCCGTCAGGCTGGCGGCGACCAGGGCGAGGAGTGGGCGTAGGGCGCTCAAGAGCCGCCCCCCGGCAGCGCGTCGATGAAGCCGATCAGCAGGTCGTCGAACGCGGAAGGCTGCTCGAGGTTCGAGACATGGCCGGCGCCCGCGATCACGGCCAGCTGCGATTCGGGGATGTTCGCTGCCCACTCCCGAGTATCGGCAGGCAGAGCGATCGCGTCTTCGCTCCCGACAAGTACGAGAGTCGGCACGTCGATGTCGCGGAGCAGTGGCACGAAGTCCTGGCGCGACGCCATCGCCATCAACGCGTCGACGATGGCCTGCGGCGGCGCGGACTCCATCATCTCGCGCAGCTTGTCGATCAGATCGGGCTGCTGTTGTCGCGTTCTGGGCGCCACGAGCTTGGGGAGCAGAATGTTGGCTACCGAAGCGCTGCCCGAATTCCGGGCAAGCTCGGCCATGCCGGCGCGGTTCAGCTTCCCTTCATCGCTGTCGGGCTGAGGGCGGGTGTCGACGAGGGCGAGGGCGCTGACGCTATCGCGATGTCGGCGGAAGTACTCGAAAGCTATATACCCGCCCATCGAAAGGCCGCAGATGACGGCGCGGCGAATCTTGAGCGTGAGAAGCAGCTCGGCGATATCATCGGCGAGGCGGGCTATTGTGTAGGGCTGTGGCGAAAGAGAAGATGAGCCGAATCCGCGCAGGTTGGGGACGATCAAGCGGCAACGGTCGGTCAGTGTCTCCAGCTGGGGTCGCCATTGCCAGGAATTGAACGGGAAGCCATGGATGAGCACGACGGTCGGCTGGCCCGAACCGGCATCGTGGTAATGGAGATCCACGCGGTCTTGATCGACGGTCATCGTCGGCATCGAACAACTCTACTCGGCTGACAGAGCGGCCACAAGGCCGATTTGGCCGCGGAGTTGATGCGGTCCGGGAGCACAGATAGGTTCTTCTGCGTTATCAAGTCAGATCTCAACGGCAATTTCTCGGAGTGGGAGTGCGATGGTTACGGAAGAGCAGGCTCGCGAAGCGCTAAAGCGGATCGAGGATCCCGAGGTGGGGTTAAACATCGTGGATCTTGGGCTGGTGTACGATATCGATGTTGAGGGGAGTACGGTCAACGTGAAAATGACGTTGACGAGTCCGGGTTGTCCGGTGGGTCCGCAGTTGTTGGGTGGGGCGAAGTTGGTTTTGATGGAGTTGGAGGAAGTTGAAGAGGCGAATATCGAGTTGGTTTGGGAGCCTTATTGGTCGCCGGATCGGATTAATCCGGAGTATCGTGAGATACTGGGGTTTTGAGGCCGATCACGATCAAGAGCGTGAGCAGGATGCGGCCAACGTGTGCTCTTGCTCGTGTTCGTGATCGTAATCGACGCAGTTACCGACGGATCCACCACCTAACCAACCCTTTCAACCGACTGCCTGCGAACTTTTCGCGATAGTAGCCATCCGCCGTGCGCCGGATCCCCTCCGACCAGGTGGGATAGGCGTGCACCATCTGTGATAAGCCACCAATCTTCACGCCGGCCTTCATGGCGAGTGCGATCTCGTGGATGAGGGAGTCGGCGTGGCTTCCTACAATATGACCGCCGATGATGCGGCCGCGCCTATCGGTGATGAGCTTGACGAGGCCGTAGGCGGCGCGATCGGTGATCGCCCGATCGAAATCGTCCAGCGGGTAGCGGTGGACTGCGATGCGGTCGCCGTGGTGAGTGCGAGCTTCTTCCTCGGTGAGGCCGACGCGGGCGATGGCGGGGTCGGTGTAGACGGCGCGTGGCACGAGGCGGTAGTCGGCGCTGGCGGGGAAGGGGAAGAACATGTTGCGGATGACGAGGCGGGCCTGGTAATCGGCGACGTGGGTGAATAGCAGCGCGCCGGTGACGTCTCCGGCAGCCCAGATGCCGCGGGCGGTGGTGCGCAGCTTGGAGTCGACGAGTACGGCGCCGCGGGGATCGAGCTCGACGCCGGCGTTCTCGAGACCGAGAGAGCTGGTGTTGGGTCGCACGCCGGTGGCGACTAGGATCTGATCGCCGCTGACGCGCTCCTCGGATCCGTCAGGTCTGCGAACGACGAGCCGTTTTTCCGAGTTGGAAATTTCGGCCGCGATCGCTTTGTGGCCGAGGAGGAAGCGAATGCCTTCCGCTTGCAGGATCTCCCGCAGCGTGGCGGTCGCTTCGGCGTCTTCGCGAGGCAGGATGGTATCGAAGAGCTCGATGACCGTGACCTCAGTTCCGAGGCGGCTGAAGATCTGGGCGAACTCGAGGCCGATGGGTCCGGCCCCGAGAATCAGGAGCCGCTTGGGTTGCTCTTCGAGCTCCAGGGCGGACTCGTGGGTGAGGTAGCCCGTCTGCTCGAGATCGCGGATGGGCGGAACGATCGGGCGCGAACCCGTTGCGATGACGACGTGCCGAGCGACCAGCTCATCATCATCGACCGCCACGCGGCCGGAGGCGAGAATGCGGGCTGATCCGTGGATGGGCTCGGCGCCCTTCTTCCTTATCGTCACGGGGTCATCGTGTGGCTCGATGCGCTTGATGACGTCGCGCATGCTGCGCATGACGTTGGAGAATTCGAAATCGATCTGGGTTGATGAGAGTCCCAAAGCGTCCGCGTTCCGCGCATCGTGGAGGGTCTGCGCGGAACGGATGAGCGCCTTGCTCGGGACGCACCCGGTCCACAAGCATTCGCCGCCGAAGCGGTCCTTTTCTATCAGGGCGGCCCGTGCTCCAAGGGCCGCCGAGCCGATGGCGGTGACGAGGCCAGCGGCGCCAGCGCCTATCACTACCACGTCGTAGGCTTCGTGGGTTGTGTTGGTCATGTCGGCCAGGGTGGATTGGGTATCGGTAAGAGACCCCGTCAGTAGATCGCGCAAAAGATCCTCTCAGACTCGGTCGCGATACCGAGAGACGATGCGTGGGTCCTGCCGACGTAGACCTCACAGCGCTTGGGGGTTCTTTCGATCTGGTTCCAGGCGGAATAGCCGACGATGTCAGCGCTGGTGATCATGATATCGCTCTTGGGGCTGGGCGTTATCCTCACGTCATCGATGTTGACGGCATAGGTCAGGTGGTCGCGGAAGTAGATCTCCTGAGCGGTCATGAGGTTCCGCATATCGCTGACCAGGGTGGCCTCCAGGGCCTTCTCATAGGACTTGTTGTAGCGGGCCCAGATGATGACGCTGAGGACGCCGAGCAGCGCCAGGACGGTCATGATCTCGACGTAGGTGAAGCCGTTCCGTTTTAGCCTGCGCATGGATCAATCGGGTTGAAGTCGGCTCATACTCGGGCGACAAAAAGGCCGAAACACGAGCTATGGCGCCCTACCTTGCCCGGTGGCGCCCAGTCGGGTAGAATCGTTCGTAGCCTCACACGACATGAATACTGCCAATCTAGCAGGGTCGTTCGACGGTTCCAAGCTCCCGGGGAGGGAGAATGTATATACTCGAGAAGTGCCATAGTTTCACGCGTGCTCGTGAGGTTATGGCCTCCGGATACTATCCCTATTTCGTGCCGATCGAAGGCTCGACGGCGACGGAGGCGTTCGTCGACGGCAAGCCGCGGATCATGGTCGGCTCGAACAACTACCTGGGGCTTACCCACCATCCTTGTATCGTAGAGGCGGCGCAGGCCGCAATCAAGAAGTACGGCAGCGGCTGCACGGGGAGCCGTTTTCTGAACGGCAACACGATACTGCACGACGAACTGGAAGAGCGGCTGGCGAAGTATGTGGGGACAGAGGCGGGCCTGGTCTTTTCAACGGGCTATCAAACCAACCTGGGCGTTATCGGGACGTTGGTGAGCCGCAACGACAAGGTATATCTGGACAAATTGGACCATGCGAGCATCGTCGACGGCAGCCGGCTGGCGCGCGGCGACGTGGCGCGCTTCAACCATGGAGACTACGACGGCCTTCGACGCCAGTTGGAAGGTGACAAAGCGAAGGGTGTCGAGGGTCGCATGGTTGTGGTGGACGGCGTGTTCAGCATGGAGGGCGACATCGCCGATCTGCCGAACCTGGTTCCGCTATGCGAAGAGTACAACGCGTTGTTGGTCGTGGATGACGCGCACGCGATCGGCTACCTAGGTCCAACGGGCGCTGGCACGGCTGAGTATCACAACATGACGGACGAGGTGCCGTTGACGATCGGCACGTTCAGCAAGTCGTTCGCATCGATTGGCGGTTTCGTTGCCGGCCCCGAGCCCGTGGTGCACTACCTTAGACACCATGCGCGCAGCTTGATATTCAGTGCCAGCATGCCGCCGGCCGCGGTGGCCACGGTACTGGCTGCGTTGGATATCATCGAGAAGGAACCGGAGCGACGCGAGCGTTTGTGGCAGATAACGCATCGCATGATGAACGAATTCAAGAGTCTGGGCTTCGAGATCGGGCCGACGGAGACTCCGATCATACCGATCTGGATCGGGCCGATGGAGAAGACGTTCATCTTCTGGAAGGCGTTGTTTGACTCGGGAGTGTTCACGAACCCGGTGATGCCGCCGGCGGTGCCCGAGAACAGTTGTCGCTTGCGGACGAGCTACATCGCGGAGCATACGGACGAGCAGCTGGACCACGTGCTCGATACGTTTGCGAAGGTGGGCAAGAAGCTGGGTGTCATCTAGGCTATCCACCCGACAGGCCTAATCAAAAAGCGAGCAGGCGTGTGAGCGTAGAAGTCAGACCCGTCGAGACGCGGTCGCAACGCCGGGAGTTCGTACGCTTCCCATGGCGGATCTATCCCGGCCGCTATCCGGCCTGGGTACCTCCGCTACTGATGGAGGAGAAGAAGCGGATCGACCCGAGGCAGAATCCCTTCTTTGGTCACGGGTCGGTGCAGCTTTATCTCGCGTATAAGGACGGCGTGCCGGCCGGTCGGATCGCAGCGATCGAGAACACTCTGCACAACGAGTTCCACGAGGATCGAGTCGGGTTCTTCGGGATGTTCGAATCGATCGAGGACCGTGAAGTAGCGGGCGCATTGATCGAGCAGGCGGCGGAGTGGGTGCGTGAGAAAGGGCTGGAGGTGATGAGAGGCCCGACGAATTTTTCGACCAACGAAGAGTGCGGGCTTCTGGTCGATGGATTCGACGATGCGCCCTACGTCATGATGACCTACAACCCTCCCTACTACGCCGAGCTGTTGGAGAGTCACGGCTTCAAGAAGGCGAAGGACCTGCTCGCCCTGGAGGGGAGCGAGGAGGTCATCGACCAACGGCGGTTCACGCTGCTCGAGAGATCGATCAAGCGATCCGGCCTCGAATTTCACATCCGCCCGCTCGACATGAAGAACTTCAATGCCGAAGTCTCATTGGTGCGTGATCTGTACAACGCGGTGTGGGAGCGCAACTGGGGCTTCGTGCCGATGACCGACAAAGAAGTAGACCACATGGCGGCGCAGCTGAAGCCTGTTGTGGACCCTGAGTTGGCACTAATCGGCGAAGTGAACGGTGAGCCGGTGGGCTTTGCGTTGGCATTGCCCGACGTGAACCAGGCAATCCGTCACGCGAACGGCAAGCTTTTCCCGTTCGGGATTATCAAGCTTCTGTGGCACATGCGCCGTATCAACGGGGTTCGCGTCATCACGCTGGGCGTGAAGAAGGAGTACAGGGGCACACCGCTGGCGCCGCTCTTTTACAAGGAGATCTTCGAACGGGGCACCACGAAGGGCCACGACCATGGGGAAAGCTCGTGGATTCTAGAGGATAACCTCCCGATGATCTCCGCTGTAGAGAAGATGGGCTTCAAGCGCACGAAGACATACCGGCTGTACGATCTGCCACTGTCCTAGCTCAGATGACGCCAACCTCCCGAACAGCCCTGGTAACCGGCGGAACCGGTTTCGTTGGTAGCCACGTCGTCGACGCGCTGCTCGATGCGGGCTGGCAGGTTCGGTGCACGGTTCGCGCGACGAGCAACCTTCGCTGGATGGAGGGGAAGGACGTCGAGTTGGTCGTTGCGGACATGCGGGATGCGGCGGGTGTGAAGCGCGCCGTCGAGGGCATCGACGCTCTGTTCCATTGCGCCGGATTGACGCGTGGCTCTAGGGATGAGCTGTTCGCCGCCAACGAGGCGGGTACGCGGACGCTGCTCGACGCGTGTTCGAGGAACTCGCGTGGCGTTCGCTTCGTCTATTGTAGCAGTCAGGCTGCGGCGGGCCCGGGAACGCTGGAGCGACCGCGGGAGGAGGACGACGACCCCGCGCCGACCAGCGACTACGGACGCAGCAAGCTGGCGGGCGAGGAAGCGACGCTGGAGTACGCGGAGAAACTCGACGTCGTGATTATGCGGCCGGTCGCCGTGTACGGCCCACGGGACGAAGACACGTTGCCATACTTCGAGATGGCGCTGAAGGGCGTGGTCGTGGTGCCGGGCGTGCGCCGGCGACTGATCCAGCTGGTGCATGTGCAGGATGTGGCGGCGGCCCTTGTACTGGCGGCCGAGAATGAGCGAGCGATCGGGCGCACGTATTTCGTCGGCCATCCGGAGATCCTCGATTGGCGGCGGCTGGCTTCGGTCATCGCGCAGGCGGTCGGGCGCCGAACGGTTCGGCTGCGGGTGCCGTCCCCGGTGCTGAAGATTGCCGGACTTGGAGCCCAGATTATCGGTTCCGGGAAGCCGGGTCAGCTGGATCGCCGGCGGGCGGGGGATATGTCGGAGCGGGCCTGGACGTGCAGAGTGACCCGGCTGTTCTCAGAACTCAACTGCGAACCGAAATACGATAGCGAGATGGGATTGCAACTAACGGCGGACTGGTATCGGGAAGCGGGGTGGATTTGAAACTCGTTACGCGCTGGCTCGGGGCGGCCCAAGCTACGGACTTAGTCTTCGTCGCCTACGTTACGTTCACGGGAATCTTGTTCGCCGTCTTCGGCTGGCAGCTGGGGACGGGGCCGTGGATCAGGCTTACGCTGGTCCATGTATTTCTCGTCCTGTTCGGGCTCTGGATCGGCGCCCAGCCGCTGCGCGGACGCTCGCTGGCCGGCTTCTTCCGTGATGTCTACCCGTTCATCTTCATCACCTATCTCTACTACGAGATCCGCTACCTGGCCCAGCTGTTCAGCGATGGGTTCAACGATGCCACGGTCCAGGGGTGGGAGCAGGCGATCTTCGGCCAGCAGCTGGCCATGACGTTCAGCCAGAAGTTCCCTTACTCCTGGCTGAGTGAGCTGATGCACTTCTTCTACGCCTCCTACTGGATCATGCTGCCCACGGCGGCGTTGCTGATGTACCTGAGAGGACGGATCAAGGGGCTGCGGGACCTGGTCTACGCCGAGATCATCGTCTTCTGCGGGTGCTACCTGGTCTTCATCTTCTGGCCGGTCCAGGGCCCGCATTACGAGTTCCCGCTGATCGGAGGCGCTCTGGCGGACGGTTTCTGGTACAACTGGGTCCATTGGGTGCTGGAGGACGGGGGGAGTAAGGGTGCGGCATTCCCCAGCTCCCACGTGGCGGTGGCGGTGGCGATCCTGGCGGTCACGTGGCGGCGGGACCGGCTGGTCTGGGCGCTGTTCTTCCCGTTCGTGATGGGCCTCACAGTCAGCACTGTATACGGTAGGTTTCATTACGGAATTGACGCGCTGACGGGGTGGTTGGCGGCGACGCTGTTCGTCCCGTTGGCCTGGCGGCTGGCGCCGTACTTGAGGCGGATGCTGCGGTTAATGGCAGGCAACTCCCAGATGGGGTCACCCGTCTAAATAACGGAATTGGGAGGGACGTATTGGTCGACGTGACTGAGACCATACTGGTCCGCCGGGCCTGCGAGGGGGAGCTCGAGGCGATGCAGCAGCTGTACGAGCGGCATGCGTCGAGGGTGTATACGGTGGTACGGCGGTTGGCCGGGGACGACGACCTGGCGCAGGATCTGGCTCAGGACGCCTGGGCGAACGCGTTCCAGAAGATCCGGGCCTTTCGAGGCGATGCGGCGTTTGGGACGTGGGTTCACCGAATCGCGGTGAACACGGCGCTGACGCGATTGAGACAGGTGGCGCGAAGGAGGGACCTGGAGCAGAGCTTCGACGGGAGCTCGACGCTGGGAAACCCGGATCGCTACCCGGCGTCGGGAGCGGCGGACCGACTGATGGTTCAGCGGGCGTTGGACAAGTTGCCGGATGGGTATCGAGCGGTGCTGTGGTTGCATGATGTGGAAGGGTTTACGCACGAGGAGATAGGTGATCGGCTGGGTATCGCGGTGGGCACGTCGAAGTCCCAGCTATCAAAAGCGCGGGCGCGGCTGAGGTCGCTCGTGACGGAAAAATCAGAAGAGGTAGTAGATCATGGTTCATCTAACTAACGAAGCACTTTCGGAGCTGCTGGATGGTGGGCCGGTAGCGGGCGCGGAGAAGCACCTGGCGGAGTGCCCGGTGTGTCGCGGCGAGTTGGAAGTGCTGAGAGAGCTACGGGAAGAGCTTCGCGAGCTGCCAGCGCTGGAGGCGCCGCCCAAGATTTGGGATGCGGTGGCCGAGCGACTGCCGGCGGGACAGCGCGAACGCCGAGCCAAACTGGGCTGGCCGAAGCTCGTCGCGTTGCAGGCGGTGGCGATGGCGGCGGTGTTCGTGATCGGTCTTGGACTGGGTCGTTGGACGGAGCCGGAACAGCCGGCGCCGATGGACGCACCCGTACCGGGCCTGGTGGCGCAGCAGCCGACCCAGGAGCCACAGCTTCCTCCGACGTCTCTGACGGATGCGTTGGCGGAGGTGCAGCGCTTAGGCGCGCAGTACGATGTGGCGCTTCGCAACCTGGAGCAACTTGCGGCGGAGCGCGGAGCGCAGACCCCGTCGTTAGCGGCGGAGCGGTTGGCGTCGCTCAACGCGTTGGTCGAGGCGTCGAGAACGGCGCTGGCGACGGATCCGGCGAACCCGACTCTGAACGCGTATTTGTTTGCGGCGCTTGAAGAGCGGGACGCGGTTATCCGTCAGATGGGTAATTCACAGGGTTCGCAGAACCGGTGGCGATGATGCTGGGGCAGGCTCATCGCCACTTTTCTTTTGTAAAGGGACAGCGAGAGGTTAGAAGATAGCAGTTATGAGAAGCATCAAGCGTTTGAGCGGGCGGACGCTTCTGGCATTCATGATGACGCTGGCCATGGTATCAGGTCTGTATGGCCAGAAGGATCCGAACCGCGGATGGCTGGGGATCGATTTCCCCGTGGACCAGATGGAACCGTGGATCACTCGGGTCTGGGAGGGCAGCCCAGCCGACCTGGGCGGCCTTCGTGTGGGCGATCTGATCATTTCCGTCAACGGCCGGGTGCTGGCGGAGGAAAAGGACTGGAACAAGCCGTTCGAGGCGTTGCGAATTGGCCAGGAGGCGCAGTTCTTGGTCCGGCGCAACGGTCGGGAGGTCAGGCTGACGGTCGTTCCCGGCACGCGAGTAGATGCGTTCGGCGAGGACAAGGAGCTTGTATGGGTCGAGCCCGGGCATTGGGACTCGGTCTACGTCCAGGTCATCGAGCTGAAGGAAGGTCATCTGGCGCTACAGGTCGCATTGAACGATGCGGAGAAGGCGCTCAAGGAAATCAAGCTGCAACGTCCGCTGACCGAGGAGCAGGAGGAGCTGGCAGCCACCCTGAGAATGGAGATCGACTCGATCAACCTGGCGTTGGCCGCATCTTACGAGTTGATCCGCATGCAGACGGACTCTCTGGCGGCGCGCACGTTGCGAGTGAAGCCGGTGGAGATCGAGGATTTGCCGGACGTGCAGGTGACGATACCGGGGCCGGATGAGCGCACCGTGGTGGTCTATAGCGATGCGGTGGCTGGGGCGCGGTTTAAAGTTCTGGAAGGCGAGCAGGCGGAGTACTTCGAGGTCGAGGGCGGACTGCTGATCGTCGAAGTGGTCGAGGATACGCCGGCGCACAACGCGGGGCTGCGAGAGTTCGACGTGGTTACGGCGGTGAACGGCGAACGAGTGCGGACGATATCGGAGTTCCGGCGGCTGATTCGTCGGGGGTCGGTTGAGTTGACGTTTGTGCGGAAGGGGAAGACGCAGACGTGTGAGATTGGGGGCGACTGAGGGTTGGTAGTCGGTAGCCTATAGATAGTAGGGCCCGTCCTGGTGGGGAAACTGGGATGGGCCCTATTGCTTTGCAGTAATGCTCAACAGACAAACGCTCAATGCTCAATGGCCAGGTCGAGCCCCTTCACCCACCAACCGACCGAATCACCGTTTCTATCCTGTCCAGGCCTTCTACGAGTTCCGCTTTCGGCGGACCAAAGCCGATGCGCATGTAGCCGTCCATATTGAAATGGTCGCCGGGTACGATGAGAACGCTTTGCTCGTCCTTCAGCCGTTGGGCCAATTCGCTGGAGTTGATGTCCAGGCTGTAACGCGTGTAAAAGATGGCGCCGGCGCGGGGTCGCACATAGCTGAAGATATCAGAGCGGGCTGCCAGCCACTCTTCCAGCGTCGGCAGGTTGGCCTTCAAAATGCTCTGGGTGCGCTGGTAGATGCGCGCTCGCGTTTCGGGCTGTAAAGCAATACGGGCGCAGAGGTCGCTGAGGGTGCCAGCGGAGATGCTGGTGAAGTCTTTGTAGGCCCACAGGTCGGCGATGAAGTCGGCGGGTCCGACGGCCCAGCCGATGCGGAGCCCCGGCAACCCGTAAGCTTTTGACAATCCGGCGGTTACGACGAGGCGGTCGTAGCGGCCCCAGAAGGTCGGCGACCAGGTCCCATCCAGCTCGGCGCCGGCGTAGATCTCATCCGAGACGATCCAGGCGCCGACGCTATCGGCGATGGCGACGATCTCGTCGATTTCGGAGTCGGTAAGAATGGCACCCGTCGGATTGTTCGGATTCGTGACCACGATGAGCTTAACGCTGGAGTCGACGGCGTCGCGTAGTTGACCGAGGTCTGGTGCCCAACCGCGTTCCTCGACCAGTTGGAACGGCCGCACCGAGCTGGCAAAGTTCTCGCCCTGTCCCCACATCTGCATGTAATTGGGCGCTTGCATGACGACTACGTCATCAGGATCGAGTAGCTTCCAGGTCGTAACGTAGTTGGCCTCGGAGCCGCCGTTGCTGACCAACACGTTCTCGAGCTTGGCGCCCGGGTAGATACTCGCAACGAGCTCGCGCAGCTCATCGGTGCCGTTCGATTGGTTGTAGAGGAGCCGCTGTTCGAGCAGCAGCTGCGGGTCGGCGCCGGCCAGCTCCAGCAGTTCTGCCGGCGTCATGGGATGTACGCCGCTCTCAGACAGATTGAGCTCCACGCGGTTCTCCCACGTGGACTGCCAGCGCTCCATCTCGAAATAGTTGATCTTCATGGTCGTAGTTTCACCGTCTACGGGTTTGGGCTCGCGAACGCTCCGGTGATTGGGCCTTCGGGTAGAGCAAGACTAATACAACGGCGAAGACGATCTCGATAGCCAGGTCGATCCATAGCGCGGAAGTGGCCGACTGGCGGGGCAGCCAGAGCAGGCTGACCATTGCGATGGCACCGGCCACGGCGATCCCCAGTGCTGTGGTGGCCGCCGCGGGCGGTCCGCGTCGGCCGGCTTCGATCAGGCTGCCGCCAACAACGGCGATCACGGCACCGAAGACCTGGGCCTGAAACGGGTTGATGGCGAGAGCGACCGCGTCGGCGAAGCTGTTGAAGTGGACCAGTGGCCAGATCCCGGTGAGCAGATAGTAGCATCCCTGAACTACGAGGACGCGACGGCGCCAGCGATCGCGCCCCTCTGCCGGTACGGGCTCTGCGGGCCTGCGGCGGCTAGGCATCGTGCGACTCTACTTTCACGTCCAGCAATTCCAGCATCTCGTCGATGTCTCGCAGCCAGTAGTCGGGCCGACCTTCCTCCAGCCGCTGGCGTTCGAATGGGCCCCATAATGCGGCGGCGGTGTGCACGCCGGCGGCGCGGCCGGCGTGCAGATCGAACAGGCTATCGCCGACGAACAGTGCTTCATCTCGCGCCAAATCAAGAACCTCGAGGGCTTTGTGCACGGGCTCGGGATCCGGCTTGGGATTCTCGACGTCGTCGGCGCTTACCATTCCGTCGAAGAAGTCGGCCATTCCGAACGTTCGCAGCTCGCGCCAGGCGTGATCGCGGATCTTGCTGGTAACCACTCCTAAACGATAGCCGGCTTTGTGAATGGCGGCGACGGCCTCAGGCATGCCGTGGAACGGCCTGAGCAGCCGGTCGTGATGTTCCTGATTGTGCTTCAGGTACGTCTCGAACATCGCCTGGCGCTGTTCTGGTGAGTCGCTGAAGTTCTTGAGCTGGATGCGCAGCGGCATGCCCATCGTGCGCATCCACTCCTCGTCAGGGATCGTCCGTTCTAGATGCACCTGGATAGTATGTCGATAGGACGCGAGGATGAGCTGGAGCGAATCGACGAGGGTGCCGTCGAGGTCAAAGAGAATACCTGCGTAGGCGCGATCGCTCATTTCAGCGTCCCGTTCAGCGCGATGATGCCGCCCGGCGGTCGTACATCGCCCAATGAGTTGTACAACACCTGTCCGTCTGCGATCACGAGGTAGATATCGGCCGTCGATTCGATGACGACGAGCGGGTCGCCGCCGACGGCGATGATGTCCGCCCATTTGCCCGGCGCGATTGTTCCGAGGGAATCGGCGACGCCCAAATGTCTGGCGGCGACAATGGTCGCCGCGGCGATCGCTTCGCCCGGGGTGTAGCCGACCTCGACCAGGTTGCGGAGCTCTTCGTGAAGCGTGAAGCCGAACGTGGTACCCGAGCTGGGCGCGTCGCTGCCGACCACGAGAGGCACGCCAGCGTTCCGCAGTGCCACCGTGTTGCGGCGCGCGCGACGCGCGGCGCCGGTATCGGGATGCGCCACGGAGAACCAGAGCTCGACGGCTTGGAGCGTCGGATCGACGATGACGCCGCGTTCGATCAGGGTCGCTAGCGTCGTGGAATCGAGCTCGGCATCGTACGGGACGTGCTCGAGCCCGTCGCTACCGGTGCGAAGCGCCAGCTTCACGTCGGCGACGCTGCTGACGTGCGTGAGCACGCGGAGGTCGAGCCCGTGGGCGGTGGAAGCGATCGACCTGAGAACCGGCGCCGACATGCGGGGAGAGGTCGTGTCGCCGCGGGTCTCGAGGACGGTACTGACGAATTGCACGTTGCGGGACAACTGCTTGACGGCGGTGGCGGCTTCGGCAGGCCCGGCTAGCTGACGAGCGACCTGGGCGATGAACGAGGTGTCGCCTTGACCGGTCGACCGGAAGTGCGCCACGGGATGACCTCCCGGCGCTGTGAGATACGGACCGGCGGCGAATATCCGTGGTCCGGCCAGTTGGTGGTTGTCGACGCGGTTCGAGAGGTTGGTGATCCAGGGGTAGGGATCGCCCAGACTCTTGACCGAGGTGACACCGGCTTCGATAAAGGCGCGGCGTCGCTCGGGGAAGCGGCGTAGGAACTTCCACAGGTACGAGACCCAGCCTAGCTCGCGGGTTCCGTCACGGCGAGAGCGGATGCCGCTCAGATGGACGTGGCTGTCGATGAAGCCCGGGAGTAGGGTGAGTCCGTTCACATCAAGAACCCGTGCCGAGTCGGGGTACTCGACCGTCGGTCCAACAGCTGCGATTCGGCGCCCTTCGATGAGGACGACGGCGTTGTGGATGATCGTGTCGCTTTCGGGATCGTACAGGCGTGCGCCAACCAGAACGGTGGGGATGCCGCTCTCCGGCACGCCCGGGTAGCGGCCGCGCTTGAGTACGGCGAAGGCGACTACCGCGGTCGCAACAGCGAGAACGGTCAAGATGGTCAGCGACCACTTGAGTACGGTCTTGGTTTGCATTTGCCGCGGGAAACTAAGGTACGGAGGAAGAGTTGGCCAATCGTTGTTTAGGGTACCACGACCGACTCGACGATCGGCCTAAGGAAGCCTTCCAGGACGGGATAGAATGGGTCACCGTCGTCGCCTCGCCACGCGTCTCCGATACGTGCGATAACGATGTCCATGCTGGGGATCACGATGATGAAGCTCTCATCGAGGCCCCAGGAGAAGTAGGCGTCGGTCGGCACCGACGGCATCACACCATCCGCGTTGTTCCACCAAAGCAAGCCGTAGTGCTTAGGAGCGTTGGCGAACTTGAAGGTCGAGACGGATGGGAGGTCCTCGATGCCAGGAATCGGGGCACGCGCGGTGGCTACGTAGCTGGCCGGCAGAATCTGCGTTCCATCCCACTCGCCTTCGCGGAGGTAGAGGTATGCGAGTCGCGCGAGAGCGTTGACGCTCGCCGAGATGCCGGCACCGAACTCGCGGTTGGTGATTCCGTTGATCTCGGTGTCTCTGTATGCGTTTTGCCGCCAGCCGTACTCGGTAGGCGAGACCCCCATGGGAGACATGAGCCTATTGTTAAGCACGGACAGCAGATCTTGGCCGTAGGCCAGTGTGAGCGCCTCCGCGAGCCAGTTGGGGCCGCCGTCGCTGTAGTCCCACTGGACTCCCGGCGCTTTGGAGAGCTCCTCGTAGCCGCCGGGTTTCTTGAAGCCGGCGGTCTGCGTGGCGATGTGGAGGATCGTGATGTCGTCGAGCCATCCCGTAGCCGCATTGCTTTGCGGCGGGATGCCGATGCTTGGATGGTGCTGCTGAGCGAGATCGGACAGGTCCATCAGTCCGTCACCGATCGCCAGGCCGAGGATGGTCGACCCCACTGACTTGGTCGAGGACATGATGCCCTGCCGGTCGGTCTGACTTCCCCACGACATGACGACTCTGCCGAACCGGGTGATGATTCCTGAGCCGCCGCCCTGGCCAGTGTTGAGCGCGTAGTCGCGAGCCTCGATCAACTTGGACGCGTCCATGCCCATCTCGGCGGGGGTGGCCTGGTCCCACCCGTTAGTCGGCCACACGCCCTGAATGCTGGGCGCGTCGGAGATCACGAGAGTGATCCCGACGGACTGGGGCGTGTTGCTCGCTCCCGGTGCCGTGATCGTGAGCGTGGCGGTGTGCGTTCCCACTCCGAGCCCGGTGACGTCCACCGATACCGTGACATCGTCGGTTTCGCTGGTCGCGCTCCCATTCGTCGGAGAGAGGGACGCCCAGCTCTGGTCGACCGTGACGTTCCAGTCGAGGGATTGGCTGCCGCCGTTGCTAATCCAGAGCGTCTTAGTCGGTGGGTTACCCCAACCGGAGATCGCCGCGAACGTGAGGTCGTTCGGCAACGTGCTGATACTTGGAGGTGGCGGTGGACTGACGTTGAACGCTTCGACGGCCGAACAGTTGTTGGACTCGTCGGACTCCGTGACATCGTCGTCGTTGTCGGCGCAGACCTGGTAGGTGTGGTCACCCTGGACGGCAGTCCAGTTCCAGGCCTCGGTGTCGGAGGCGGCCGGTGCCAGATCGCCCGTCGTCTGGTCCGGTGATACCGGCGTACCGTCAATGAGCAAGCGCGTCTGAGAGGTAGCGCCAGTCGCCCCGGTGCCGGCGTTAACCACATCGCCGCTGAACACGACGGTCTCGCCGTCTGACGGCGACTGTGGAGACAAGTCCGCGTTCTGGACCACTAGATCAGGTTGGCCGCTCACGTTGAATGGGGTGACCGCGGTGCAGTTGTTGGTCTCGTCGTACTCCGCGATGACGTTGTCGTTGTCGGCGCAAATCTGGTATGTGTGAGCCCCTTCCGCCCCGCTCCAACTCCAGCTCTCTGTCTCGGAGGCGGCCGGTGCCAGATCGCCGGTCGTCTGGTCTGGTGAGATAGGCGAGCCGTCGATGAGCAGGCGTGTCTGGGAGGTCGCGCCGGGCTCGGCGGTACCGATGTTGACGACATCGGCGGTGAACGTGACCGCGTCGCCGTCATTCGGTGACGCTGGTGATAGGCCTTCGTTCTGGATCACCAGGTCGGGTTGGGCGCGTACGTTGAATGGGACGGCCGCGTTGCAGTTGTTGGACTCGTCGGCCTCGGCGACCTCTCCGTTGACGTCAGCGCAGACCTGGTAGGTGTGGTCGCCCACCACGGCGGTCCAGCTCCAGGTTTCGGCCTCAGAGGCTGCGGGTGCCAGATCGCCGGTCGCCTGATCTGGAGAGACCGGTGCACCGTCGATGAGCAAACGAGTCTGCGAGGTTGCGCCGGCTGCAGCGCTGCCAGCGTTGACCACATCAGCGGCGAAAGTGACCACGTCGCCGTCGATCGGAGAAGGAGAAGACAGGCTTTCGTTCTGCACCACCAGGTCGGGCCGGCCCTGCACGTTGAAGGGGACAACCGCCGTGCAGTTGTTGGTCTCGTCGGACTCGGCGACGTCATCGTTGAAGTCGGCGCAGACCTGGTAGGTGTGATTGCCCTCTACGGCAGTCCAGCTCCAGATCTCGGCCTCAGAAGCCCCGGGTGGCAGGTCGGGGGTGGTCCTGTTGGGCGTAACTGGTGTGTCGTCGACCAGCAGGCGAACCCGCGAGCTGCTGCCTGCCGCAGCCGTGCCGATGTTCACGACCGTCGCGGTGAAGGTGACCGTCTCGCCGGCCGTTGGTGGTGATGGAGAGAGGCTATCGTTCTGGACCTCCAGGTCGGGCTGTCCTTGTACGCTGAATGGAACGGCTGCGGTGCAGTTGTTGGATTCGTCAAACTCGGCCAGCGCGTCGCCGATATCGGCGCAAACTTGATAGGTGTGGTCGCCGACGGCCGCGGTCCATGACCAGCTCTCGGTCTCGGAGGCGGTCGGCGCTAGGTCGCCGGTCGTCTGATCCGGCGAGACCGGCGTGCCATCGATCAACAGGCGACTCTGTGAAGTAGCGCCGGCCGCGGCGGTGCCAACGTTGACAACATCGGCGGTGAAGGTGACGGTCTCGCCATCGATGGGCGATGGCGGAGACAGGCCGGCGTTCTGGCTGACCAGGTCGGGTCGACCGCTAACGCTGAACGGGACTACCGGGGTGCAGTTGTTGCCCTCGTCGAACTCTCCGATGTCGTCGTCAACATCGGCGCAGACCTGATAGGTGTGGTCGCCTTCTAGGGCGATCCAGTTCCAGCTCGCGGACTCGGAGGCGGTCGCTGCCAGGTCGCCCGTCGCCTGGTCAGGCGCGACGGGCGCGCCATCGATGAGCAAACGAGTCCGTGAGGGTGCCCCGGCGGCTTCGCTGCCAACGTTAACCACATCGGCGGTGAAGGTGACCGTCTCGCCGTCGGTCGGCGCTGACGGAGATAGGTCCTGGTTCTGGACCGTCAGGTCCGGCAGTCCGTTCACCTGGAACGTGGCGACCGTTGTGCAATTGTCGGTTTCGTCGCTCTCGATGATCTCGTCGTTAGTATCAGCGCAGATCTGATAGGTGTAGTCACCCTCTACCGCGGTCCAGGTCCAGCTCTCCGTCTCAGATGCCGCTGGCGCTAGATCCGATGTCGTCTGGTCTGGTGCCACGGGCGTGCCGTTGATGTACAGACGGGTCGCCGAGGTGCTGCCGGCCGGCCCGAGTCCGTCGTTGACGACTGCGGCCGTGAAGGTGACCGACACGCCGTGCGTTGGTGATGGTGGGGATAGACTCGCGTTCCCGGCGCTCAGGTCGGGTGGCGGAACGTCCGATGTGAAAGCGATGACCGCCGTACAGTTGTTCGTCTCATCCGACTCGGAGATATCGTCGTCCGTATCGGCGCAGATCTGATACGTGTGGTTGCCTGCCACCGCGGTCCAGCTCCAGATCTCGGTCTCAGAAGCTGTCGGTGCCAAAGCCGCCGTGGCTTGGTTTGGCGGAATCGGCGCGCCGTCGATCAGCAGGCGAGTCCCCGAGCTGCCGCCGGCCGAGGCGGTGCCGTTATTGACGACGTCTGCCGTAAACGTGACGACTTCACCGGCCGTCGGTGATCGGGGAGACAGGCTTGGGTTGGCGACCACCAGGTCGGGCATGAGCGGCGGCCCCACGGAGAACGGTACGATGGCGGTGCAGTTGTTGGTCTCGTCGGATTCGTCGATCTCGTCGTTGATGTCGGCGCAGACCTGATACGTGTGGTTGCCCTCGACCGCGGTCCAGGTCCAGGTCTCGGTCTCTGAGGCAAGCGGCGGCAGGTTGCCGGTCGTTCGATTCGGCGCGATCGGCGTGCCGTCGATCAACAGGCGAGTCTGAGAAGTAGCTCCCGTCGCCGCCGTACCTCCGTTAAGAACGTCGGCGGTGAAAGTAACCGTCACGCCGGCTGGAGGTGACGGCGGAGACATGCCTTCGTCCTGGACTACAAGGTCGGGCCGTGGCTGCGGAACGACGGTGAAGGGGACCGCGGTGCCGCAGTTGTTGGCCTCGTCGGACTCTAGTATGTCGTCGTTGATGTCGGCGCAGAACTGATAGGTGTGGTCGCCTTCGGCCGCGGTCCAGCTCCAGTTCTCCGTCTCCGAGGCGGTAGGCGCCAGGCTACCGGTCGTTCGATTCGGCGCGACCGGCGCGCCGTCGATCAACAGGCGAGTCTGAGAGGTGGCTGCAGTGGATGCGGTACCACCGTTGAAGACATCGGCGGTGAAGGTGACTGTCATGCCGGCCGTAGGTGAGACGGGAGACATACCTTCGCTCTGAATGACGAGGTCGGGCAGTGGCTGGGCGCTGACGCTGAAGGGGACGAGGGCGCTGCAGTTGTTGGCCTCGTCCGACTCGGCGATGACGTCGTCGGTGTCGGCGCAGACCTGATAAGTGTGGTCGCCTTCGGTCGCGATCCAGCTCCAGCTTTCGGTCTCCGAGGCGGCGGACGCCAGGTCCGCCGTCATCTGGTTCGGCGTGACCGGCGTCCCGTCGACAAGCAACCGGGTCTCGGATGTGCCGCCCGCCGGGCCCGTGCCGTTGTTGATCACTTCGGCGATGAAGGTGACCGACATGCCGGCCGTCGGAGACGGCGGAGACAGACTTTCGTTCTGGACCGTCAAGTCGGGCGTGAGCGGCAGGCTCACCGTAAAGGGAATGGCCGCCGTGCAGTTGTTGGTCTCGTCGGATTCGGCGATGACGTCGTCGGTGTCGGCGCAAACCTGATAAGTGTGGTCGCCTTCGATCGCGATCCAGCTCCAGCTTTCGGTCTCCGAGGCGGCGGACGCCAGATCCGCCGTCATCTGGTTCGGCGTGACCGGCGTCCCGTCGACAAGCAACCGGGTCTCGGATGTGCCGCCCGCCGTGCCCGTGCCGTTGTTGATTACATCGGCAGTGAAGGTGACCGACATGCCGGCCGTCGGAGACGGCGGAGATAGACTTTCGTTTTGGACCGTCAGGTCGGGCGTGAGCGGCGGGCTCACAGTGAAAGGAGTAACCGCCGTACAGTTGTTGGCCTCATCCG
>JBDHJS010000064.1:0-32503 GCA_039586795.1 Gemmatimonadota bacterium | reverse complement strand
GCTGGTACTCTTCGGGACCCTCCAGCACGCCGACGGTGAGGACCGGCTCCGGCATCACGCGCCACTCCGCACCCGGCTCCCACGCCGGCGCCGTGCTCTCGACGATCTGGATGCCGGCGCTGTCGCGCACTATATAGGACGCCCGCTCACCCGGAGCGCCATCGCAGGCCGACAGCACGGACACGATCGCAATAGCCGCCGCTGCGATCTGCAACGGGCTCCTGCGTGCCCAATGCCACGTCTTCATCGCCGCCTCGTCCAAGTCCACGGCCTGATCACTGCCATCCCGTACACGCCCAACGGCGCCACCGCCTACTACCGCTGCAGCGGTTGCTCAGCAACGTAAAACTACTCATCGTGGCAGACACGCCGATAGTAGTGGGAGCCGCCAGCAAACAAATGGTGGAGAACAATGTCTGATTCGCTCATCACCTCGTCCGTTGCGGAACGCGTCGGAGGTGGAGAACCCCGCTTCCTCTGATTTCGAGGAAGGCCGGGCGGTGGGCTAGTTTTCGCACCCTCCAACGTTGCACAACCTTTTCGCCAACTCCGCCGTCACAAGAATAGGCATACTCCGCCAGGCGAAGTATCAGCCGATCAGCCGCACACCTGGCCCGGGCGGTGACGCGGCGTCCCGGCCCAACCCGGAGTGAGCGATGCATGACTGGAAGGACTATATCAGGCGGCGCCTGTCCCTGCCCGAGATGAAGGGTCACCGGGAAGAGCGCGTGATCGCCGAGTTGGCGGATCATCTCGAGGATCTGTATCAGGAAGCGCTGGCACGGGGCGCCAGCCCGGAAGAAGCTGAAGCGTTCGTCGAGGCCTGGCTGGGACAATCGAAGCCGGCGGCGGACGAGCTGATCCGCAGCGAACCGGCCCACCTGCGGGCGCAACTCAACCGCTGGGCCGAGAGCCGGGAGGAACGGCTGCGGGCCCGGGGCGGCGGCTGGCGCCCGCTGGCCGACATCGCCCGCGATCTTCGGATGGCCGTCCGGTCGCTGGCCCGTCGACCGCTGTTCAGCGGCGTCGTGATCATCGTGCTGGCGCTGGGGATCGGGGCAACCACGGCAATCTTCTCGCTGGTCGAAGCCATCATCCTGTCGCCGCTGCCGTTCGCCGACGAAGATCGCCTGGTCTCGTTGGATCACGCGGCACCCGCCCTGGGTGTGCGAAGCGCCGGGCAGTGCGCGGCGTGGCACTTCACCTACGAAGATGAGAACCAAGTATTCGAGGACGTGGGGATGTACGGGTTCACCCTGGCCACCATCACGGGTCACGGCGCGCCGGAGGCGGTGCGGGACCTTGGCGTGACGAGCGGCGTCTTGCGGGCACTGCGCGTCCGGCCGCTGCTGGGCCGGATCTTCACTCCAGCGGACGAGGAGCCCGGGTCGCCCGACGTCATAGCTCTGGGTTACGGGTACTGGCAAAGCCGCTTCGGCGGTGACCCGAACGTCGTAGGTCAGACGCTCGAGGCAGACGGCACGACATGGGAGATCGTCGGCGTGCTGCCGGCGAGTCTGCAGACCCTGGGCGACGACGCCGCGATCATCTATCCGTTGCGTTTCGATCGCTCGAGACTGTTCGTCGGCAACGTCGGCTGGCGAGGGTTGGGGCGATTGAAAGACGGGGTGACGCTCGAGGAAGCGAACGCGGATGCGGCCCGCCTGTTACCGCTGGCGTTCGAGAAGTTTCCCGGCGGACCGGTGGCCGACTTCTCGGAGCGAGCTCGGTACACACCCAACATCCGCCCGTTGAAGGAGACATTGTTGGGCGGCGCCGCGGATCTCCTCTGGATCATCATGGCCGGTGTTGCCGTCGTCCTGCTCATCGCCTGCGCCAACGTGGCGAACCTCTACCTGGTGCGGGCGGATGGCCGGCAGACGGAGATGGCGGTGCGAGCCGCTATGGGCGCCAACCGGCGTCGCATCGGCTGGGAGTACCTGAAGGAGAGCCTCTTGCTGGGCCTGCTGGGCGGGGCCGGCGGTTTGACGCTGGCCGCTTTCGGGCTGCAGGCGCTGGCGGCGGCGGGGGCCGCCAACCTCCCCCGGCTGAACGAGGTTTCGTTGAACACGCACGTCCTGCTGTTCACGTTGGCGGTCTCCCTGGTCGCCGGCGCGTTCTTCGGGATCTTCCCGCTGTTCAAGCACCGCGGATCTCAACTGTTGGCCGCGCTCAAGCAGGGCGGTCGCAGCGGCACGACGGGCCGGGAACGGAACCGGGCACTGAACGCGCTGGCCGTAAGCCAGATGGCCCTCGCCCTGGTCCTGCTCATCGCTTCCGGTCTCATGCTGCGCAGCTTCCTGTCTCTGTGGAGCGTCGACCCCGGCGTCCGCAACCCGGAAAGCGCGCTGGCCCTCCAACTCTACATCCCGTCCAACGAGGTGCGGGATGCGGCGGAAGTCGCGGCGACCCACGAGCGCATCGCGCGCCGATTGGCGGACATCCCCGGCGTGCACTCCGTCGCGCTGGCCAGCTCCATTCCCATGGACGGGACCGGCATCGTGAACCCGCTCTACGTACAGGGGGTCGACTACTCCGGTGACCAGGTGGCTTCGATCCATCGCAACAAGTGGTTGGGGGGCGGTTACCTCGAGACGCTGCAGATCCCGCTGCTCCTGGGTCGCACACTCACCTGGCAGGACGTCCACCAGCGGGCCCCGGTCGCGCTGGTCTCCGAAGCACTGGCGCGTGAGTACTGGGGCTCGACCGAAGCGGCGTTGAGCCAACGCATCGCGGTGGAGCCGGATCCGGCCCGCTGGTACGAGATCGTCGGCGTGGTCGCCGACGTGCGGGAGGACGGACTGTCCCGGGATCCACCGCTGCAGGTCTACTGGCCGCAGGTGACGCTGGCGTTCTGGGAGGACGACCCGCCGGACCAGGTCGGGACCCGTCGGGCGATGGGCTACGCCGTGCGCAGCGACCGGGTCGGCACGGTCGGGTTCCTCGATGAGGTGCGCGCCGCGATATGGGAGATCAACCCGAACCTGCCGGTGCGCGGCCTGCAGCCGCTGAACGAGATGATGGAGCGGTCTATCGCCCGTACATCCTTCACGCTCATCCTCCTGGCCATCGCGGCGGGCGTGGCGCTGCTGCTCGGGATCGTAGGCGTCTACGGCGTGATCTCTTACGCCGTCAACCAGCGAAGCCACGAGTTGGGGCTGCGGATGGCGTTGGGGGCGCGGGCCGAGCAGGTCAAGTTGATGGTGTTGCGTCAGAGCCTCGTGCTCTCCGCGGTTGGGGTGACGATCGGCCTGGGCCTGGCCGTCGGTCTGACGCGATTGATGGCGGGGATGCTTTACGGCGTGAGCCCGCTGGATCCGCTGACGTTCGTCTCAGTGGCGCTGGGGCTGGCCGCGGTCGCCGCCATCGCCAGCTACTTGCCGGCCCACCGCGCCGCGAGCGCCGATCCGATGGAGGCGTTGCGCGCCGAGTGATTCAGAAAGGATTCCAAGTCGCGCTGGTGCTGTTACCGCACGATCTCGAACGCGTGCCGCCGGTCACGACCGAACCGATAGACGGCGAAGTCATCGTCGAAGCTGGCGACGCGTCGCACGCCCAGGCGCTGCATCACCGCGAAGCTGGTGCGGTCGACGATCGAGAAGTCCTGGTCAGTAAACGCCTCGCCGATCGCCCAGGCCGTCTCCAGGTCCGCCGCGCCTACCGCCTCGATGGCGGCGACACCCGCTTTCAGCCCACCCCAGAATCGCTCCGCCGCCTCCCGCCCCAGGCGATGGCGCAGCAGCAGCCAGCTCTCCACCAGCACATGGTCGCTGGTGACCAGAGGCTCGCCACCCGATAGCAGCTCCCGGGCCCGCGCGTTGCTGCGGTCCCCGGCATCGGCCGCGGCGTACCAGACCGAGCTGTCGACGAACAGACTCACTCCGAGCCCCGGGATCGTTCGTACTCGGCTTCTGCCGCCTCGGCCACCAGGCGCTCCTTATCCCGGGCGATGTCGGTCCCCCCGGAATCGCCGAGGTTGAACACGGCCGAGGGGTCGGCCGGCGCCGTCGGCTCGCCCAAGTCTTGGGCGATGAGGCGCCTGACGTACTCGGCGAACGAGATCCCGGCATCCGCGGCCTTGCGGCGGGCGCGGCGCAGCAGCTCTGGATATAAGGTAATCTGAGTACGTGTCATCATAATGTATACATTATGCTCCCTCCATCTCCAGCGCAACATTTGATCGACTGACACGATCATCAGCCACGGCCATCAACGGATCTTCAAGCGCGACTGATCCGCTGAGTCCTAATTCGCCAGCAGAGCCTGGAAGCGCGGACATTTCAGGGTGGCGGGTTCCAGATCGTGCCAACCGGGGACCGCTAACGGCGCGGGCAACAAGAAGCAGCATGGATCGCTGCTGGGAGTTGTCTGGGTTCGGTTGGAAGCGCGGCTGCTGGCGGAGGCGTGACGGAAGCTCCGGGCTCAGCTCTCCCCGCTTGGCCCGACGTCCTTCGGCCCCGTGCCCGCCGTCAGCGCCAGGCGCTCGGCCACCGCCTCCATCTGGCCCCGGCGTTGTCGCGCCCAGCCGGGCAGCTGGGCCGCGCCGACCCCGAAGATGCCTAGTCCGATGGCCACCATCGCACCGAGACCCGCCAGCGATCCGGCGAACACGCCCATCGCCAGCGTGATGCCCGCGATGGCGAGTCCCGACAGCATCAGGCCGCGGGCGTTGCCCTTGTAGGTCCGGAGCAGCAGCCGGTGTCCCGACGGAGTCGGCTCGAGCAGCGCCTCGAGGTTGCCGTCGGTCCACTGACGGAACGGCCCGTCGTATCTGACGTGGCCGCGCGCGTCGAAGGTCTGGCGCAAATCCCCCACCAGCTGCTCCCACTCCTCGTCCGTCAGTCGCCGATCGAACTCGATCGTCCGGCCGACCCCGATCGGCAGCCCGAGGAACTTCCGAGACGTGGGGCGCCCGCCCTTCTCGATGGCCAGCGCCCCCTGGGCCACTAGTTCAGCCGGGAGACCGACGTCGCGGCCGATCTCCTGCAGCTCGGCCAGCGTCATGCCCTGCCCCGGCGGCAGCTGACGCCGGCCCGTGTGCTGTTCCTTGGCCGCCCACTCGAAGATGGCGGCGACCTCGTCTTCGCTGTAGCGTCGCTCACTCATGGCAATGCAGAGACCTGGCGGTCAAGCTGGAACTTCCGCGTGGTTGCCCTGGCTTGAAGATGGGAACCGAGGTCGGTGGCGGCAATCGAGCTCGGAAATCTCGAACGGCTCCACCAGACGCTCGCCCGCCGGCATCACGTTCCACTCTAATCGCTCGCCGCTCGACCGCTGCCATCCGAGGATGACAATCCGTTGCCGCCTTGATCGCATGTTTCTTCCGGGTGTCGCAGCTAGGACAGCCGGTTGCGGAAGGGAGCTCGGATGATTATAGTCAAAATAGTCAGAATGGTCAGATTGCGAAGAACGCCTTTACGAGCTGGAGTGCCCATGTCCAGGACCGTACCCATAGCGGAGGCAAAGGCCACTTTCTCCCACTGGATCCGCCTGGTCGAAAACGGCGAGCCCGTGCTCATCACCCGGCACGGCCAGCCGGTGGCCGCGCTGGTACCAGCGGCGGACGTGGAGCAGTTGGAGCGGCTGCGGGCGGCAGGGCCGGAGGGCGGTCTGGCCAGCCTGGCGGGCGGCTGGGAAGGTTCGGACGAGCTGGTCCGCCGGATCGAGGAGTTGGTTCGGCGGGGCCGCCGCCCGGCGGAACCACTCGACTAGCCATGGCCTACCTGTTCGACACCGATGCGATCTCGGAGACGTTGCGGCCGCGGCCAGCGCCGGAGTACCTGGCCTGGCTGAAGAGCGTGCCGAGAGAGGAGCAGTACACTAGCGCCGTCTGCGTTGGCGAGCTGTACGCCGGGGCGTTTCGTTCGAAAGCGCGGGACCGCCACCTGGCCAATATCGAGGAGCGCGTCCTCGCGGCGGTCACCGCCCTGCCCTTCGACACCGCTGTCGCCAAGGTCTTCGGTCAGATTCGCGCCCGCTTAGAGGACCAGGGAGCGCCGCTGGCCGATGCCGACCTACAGATCGCGGCGGCAGCGATCTATCACGGATTGGAGCTCGTGACCGGGAACGTGCGACACTTCGAGCGCGTCCCCAGCCTCGTCCTCAATCCGATCCTAGCCGAGTCGCGCCGCTAGGCTCGCCCTCGAATGGAACCGGAGAGTACGACGCTCAAGGTTGGCCGAACTTGGTGTCGATCTGAATGCCGCAGGACTTGAGGAAATTGGTGGGTAGCTCGCCGCCGATGAAGACGAAGACGTAGTCGTTGGCAATTCGCACCGTGTCGCTGCCGCCGTTCCCGTAGACCACGGCGTCCGGCTCGATCACCCTCAGGCTGGTCGACCACAGAGGCTCGATTCGGCGTTGCGAGATCGCGCTTTCTATCCGCTGGTGGTTCATCGGCTTGATGCGGGAGAAACGATCCTTCCGATAAGAGAGCCGAACGGTGTTGCCCGGCTGCTCGGAGAGCGCCAGGGCGGCCTCGACGGCGGAGTCACCGCCCCCGACCACGACGATATTGTCGTTTTGGTACAGCTCCGGCTCCTTGAGAGCGTAGGCGACCTTCGGCGAATCCTCTCCGGGTACGTTCAGTTTCCTGGGTATACCGCGGCGACCGATGGCGAGGATCACGCGCTGGGTTTTGTAGGTTGCTTTGTCGGTGATGACCTGGAAACCGCCGCCCGGCTGCCGCTTCACATCGCGCACCGTTTCGCCCGTGTTCACCTTCAGCCCGACTTTGACAGCAACATCCTCCCATAGCTTGATCAGTTGCTCCTTTTGTATCTCGCGGATGCGGATCCTTCCGTACCCGGGGATCTTCACCGGGTACGTCATCACCAGCTTCTTGCGGGGGTAGTGCCGGACGGCGCCCCCGATGGCTTCCTCCTTGTCGATGGTGACGAACTTCAACTTGCTTTGCAGACAGCTCAGTGACGCGGACAAGCCGCCGGGGCCACAGCCTACTATAAGGACGTCGAGGGCATCAGCCGGTCCGGATCTCTTTTCTTTGCTGATTCCATCGATCACCTGACGGCCCTGCTCGAACGCGGCGTGGATCAGCCCCATCCCGCCCAACTCACCGATGATATAGATGCCCGGCACGTTGGTCTCGAAGTTCTCCTTCACGCGCGGGATGTCCACGCCACGCGTCGCGGTTCCGAACACGAGCTGAATCGCGTCGACCGGGCAGACCCGCTCGCACAGCCCGTGGCCAATGCAGCGAGCGGGAGCCACGGCGATCGCCTGGCCGGCGCGCATGCCGAGCACGTCCGGCTCGGGACAGACCTTGGCGCAGTTGCCAATACCGATGCAGCGGTTCGGGTCGACGATGGGGTGTAGGGTGGCCGGCTCCTTCAAGCCGTACTTCTCGGCTTCCAGTTCCGCTTCACGCGTCTTGCGCTCGCGCCGGCGATAAGCCCAAAGGAACGGCGCGCAGGCGACGAACAGCACGGCGGCACAGATGAGCCAGGTAGGAATCGCCGGGATATCCATCAGAACGTCATCCCCAACTGCGCGTCCAGACTGTTGCTGGTCAAGTTGGCGCTCCGCGAGATGACGGCTCGCAGCGTCGAGAAGAGGCGCCGGCTGAGCGGTACGGCGAGGGCGAGCTCTCCCCCTTGTGTCACCAGGCTCATCCCCATGCTCTCGGTGATGTATCGGTGATAGAAAGCTCTTACCTGGGCCCGCCCGAAGTACCGACTGAGTCCACCGGACAGGTACAGCGTGTTCGCGGCAGTCTGCGTCCAATAGTTGGCCGAGGCGCTGAAACCGAGGTTCCACAAAGCGGTGCGTGGGAAACTGAAGAACGACGAGTAGCTGTAGCTCGTTTCGCCATGTTCCAGACGTGTTAGGGTCACGTCGCCGCTGATGCTGCCGCTCCAGGCCCGAAAGATCAGACCGCCTCCGGCCTGCTGGCGCTGCTGGGCAACCAGGGTGTCGAGCGGCGATAGCGAGGGGCGCCGCAGCGAGTACCGCGCGTACAATTCCGCACTCCGGTGCAGAGGTACGGATGTGCTGACTTGCAGGCGCGATATTCTCCAGGTTCCGGCGGAAGCGTCGCGGTCGACCTGGAGATCCTGAGTTAGCAGCCATCTCCCCAGCCGCAAGCGCTGCGACAGCCCGGCGTAGGTGCTCTCGACAAGATCGGTATTGGATCGAATGTGATGAACGGAGGCGTCGGCCCGGTACCCGACGCCCCGGCCGGCGGCCCTGTAGTTGAGGAATGCGCTGTACTTGGGCCGCTCTGTATTGAGCTCCTCGTTCAGCAGGTCAGGCTGGAAACCGGCAGCGACGCCGGCTCCAAATCCATCTTCTCGGCCCACCCGAACGAGCAAGCCGTCCCAATAGCCGCTGTATCGCTCGTAGGGGCTGTAGAACCTTCCGAGCCGAACGAAAAGCGGGAAGCTCTGGAAGCTCCGCTCCAGACTCATCTGATAGATGCGGAACGACTGGGGCGGCTGAATCAGGTCCTCAGAGCTGAAGCGCGTAGCGCTCCGCAGGTTTGTTCGAAACGTGATGTCGCCCGGCAGATGGGCAACGTCCAGTCTCAGGCGGGCCGTCGGCGTTGTGAACGTGCGGTCGATCGGCTCTATACCCACGACTCTACCCTGGGTCGTCGACTGCAGCGCGCTGACGCTAAGCGAAAGACGCCCGTGGACCTGAAGGGGCTGGGCTCGCGTCGCCGGTATGTACTCCGACTGGACCGGGGCATCGGCCTCTGCAGGAAGTGTGGCCGCCACGAACGAGACCTCCAGGACATCGCCCCGCGTGATGCCGAAGGGCTGGCCGGCAAATGTGAGCACCGACCGGCCGCTCGAACTTTCCAGCACCCGAAGGCTCCCCTTGAACGTCCCATCGCCTGGGTCGTAGACGTAAATCGTGTCTTCGGCGCTAATCCCCTGCTCCGTGCCCGCATCGATGTAGAGTGTGGCGCCGGCGATGTATTCCACCACGACGCTCAGCCGCTGCACCTGTGCGTTCGCCGACGAAGCGAACAGACCCAGAACGATGAGCGATACGGCTGTTGAGATCAGCCTGACCGAGGTCCTGTCCGCCCAGTTACCCATTAGTCGTCACTTCTTCCCCTCGGATGGCATTCGTAGCACAGCGTGCTGATGTAGCTGTAGCCGCCCACCTCATTGTGCGCGTCGTTCATTCGGGCTTGAGAATGCTGGTGACAGTTCAAACAGCTGAAGACCTGCTGGTTGTTCGGGACGATGTGACAGACGCTGCAGTCGTTGTTCCATTTCCCCTGGTGCGGGCCGGAGAAGATGGGGAAGATGGCGTCGTGCTGCGCCGCGACGATCACGGCCCCACCCCAGCTGTTCTGGTCGTGGCAGTTGAGACACTCGGTGGGAAAGCCACTGCCCGCGTGCTTACGCTGGTAGTCTTGCTCGTGGCAGGTAAGGCAATCGTTCTGGCCGGCGGGCTGGTACTTCAGCGCGAGCCCCGGCATGACATGGCAGGCCTCGCAGCGAATGATCGTATGGGTCCCGACGAGGTCGAAACTGCCGGAGGCGGCGAGGTGATTGAACGGGCCACCACCCCAGCCCAACGTATTGTGGCACTCCTCGCAGGTGGTGGAGAACGCCAGGGCCGTGTGGTCCAGCGACTGGGCATCCTCATAGTCCGCGGCGTGACAAGAGAAACAGTCCGAGTCCAACGGGCTGTACGCGCTGCCGCGATCATCGACGTGGCAGCTCTCGCACGTCAACTGGAGATGGGCGCCGGTGAGCGGAAACGCGGTCCGGGTGTGGATCGACACGCCGGCCACATCATTATAGGACACCTCGTTGTGACAGCCGGCGCAGTTATCCGAGAGATTCCCGAGGTGCACATCGACGTGGCAGGCGCCGCAGTCGCTGGGGCCTACCCTAGGCTCATCGAAGCGCAAGCCGAGATGGCAACCGCCGCAACCGGCATCCTGATGACGACCGACGAGGGGAAAGCTCGTGTCGTCGTCGTGCTCGAAGTCCATCACGTCTCTCACAGGAGACCAGCCGTCCGGCGTGTGACAAGCACTGCAATCAATATTCTGAGTCAACTCGCCGTGCGGGCTGCGCGTGGCCGTCTCCTGTGGCGACGCCGTGTCGACCCAAACGGCCAGTAGCAGCAAGCTGAGAGCTAGGGCTGGCGTTCCACGCATCAGTCGCCCCTGTGGCAGTCCCTGCACTCGTAGTCCAGGGGTTTGTAACGGACGACGGGGTCCCCGCCAGCATCAGACTCTTCCGGATGGCAGGAGGCGCACGGGACGTCCTGGTGCTTGCCGTCGAGGGGAAACTCTGTCTGGGAGTGATCGTAGTCGGGGATGAGAAACGCGCGGCTATCGTGGCAATCCTCACACGGCCGGTCGGTGAACTGATCCTGGTGAGGCTCATCTTCCGCGTGGCAACTCACGCAGTCCTGCTTCTCGATCGTGAACTGCGCCGCTTCCTGCCCGTCATCCGGTTCCGGGTGACAGAGATTGCAGGGAGTCGTGACGTGCGCGCCCTCCAATGCGAAGGGCGATTGCTCGTTGTGGCGTTCGACATCGTAATCGACGGGAAGCCAATCGTGCTCACTGTGGCAGTCGTCACATACGATTCCACCTAGTGAATCTTCGAACACTCCGCGGTGGTAGTCACGGTGACAGGAGACACAATCCTCGGCTACCGGACGCGGATAGGTGAAATCGAGCGTGGTTACCACGAAACGGACATCGATCTCTTCGTCTCGCTTGGGCGGCTTCCCGTGACAGGTTGAGCACTCGGCTTCCGCGTGGTGGCCCACCAACTCGAATTCGGTGAGGGAATGATCCCAACCCTCTTCGAAAGTCTCGCGCCGGATACGATGCCAGCCGGAGTTGACGTGACATTCCGTGCAGTCGTTCCCGCGCTTACCTTCGTGTTCATCTTCATGACAGTCCTGGCAAAGATCGAATTCCATCTGAACGTACTGGACATACTTCTCACGCTGGGCATTGCGGAGCGGTTTGTGGCAATCCTCGCAGGCTACATCGCGGTGTTTACCGAGGAGTCGGAACCGTGATTGATCGTGATCGAACGACGCCGCTTCCTCCCAGGTGGTCACCGCGTGACACTCATCGCAGCTGCTGTCCCCGAATTGACCCTCGTGAGGGGTCTCCGGCGAGTGACATCCGTTGCAGGTCGTTCCCAGTCCCAGCCACGTCCTGTCCAACGCTCCATGCTCGCCCTTGAAATCGCGCACGTCCTCCGCCTCGACCAGGTCCGCCTTGTGGCAGCTCCGGCACTCGGCCTCGGCATGGCTATCCACCAGCTCATAGTCGGTCTTCTCGTTATGCTCGAAGCTGGCCGTGTCGAACCGAACCATGTCGAAATCGGCGCCGAAATGGTCCTTGTGACACGCGCCACAATCCTCTTCCTCGAACGTCGAGTGTAGCCCTAGCCGCTCGTTCAACCGGTTCCGCATTGGAACGTGACACTCCAGACACTTGTCTCGAGCCGCGCCGGGACTGCGGAGCTCGTGGCATTTCGTGCAATTCGTTATTCCGTTCAGGTGCGCATCGTTCGCGTGAGACTTCGCCAACTTGCCAGGAGAGATGAACTGGCCGTGGCTGTCGCGGGTCGAGGTGAGCACCGCCGTGAGCAAGCCGGCAACCATCAGCAACGAACGAATGCGATGCCCGGCAGCCCGACCGCGGCCGCCGCCTCGGTAGCCATGGATCATCAGGATCGATTCGGGAGTCTAGCGAGCGAGGCCGCCGCTCTATCGGCCAGCGAGCTGTCGGCATGATCTCCCACTCTCTCCCACCAGCTGCGCGCTTCCTCGTACTTCCCCATGTTGGCGTAGATCGCTCCCAGGTTGTACATGGCCGTCAAGTCGTCGGGGTCCATGTCCAATACCGATTGCGTTGCCTCGAGAGCGTCCTCCCAACGACCCAGCGCCGCGTAAGCGCTGGCGACGTCCAGCCACGCCTGCCTGTTGTGAGGATCGACCGCCAGGTACCGCTCGTAGTAAGTGGCGGCCGCGTCCGGCTGGTGCGCATCGTCGAGCAGTCGGGCTGTGCGCATGAGTAGCGCGGTATCGTTCGGCGATGCGGCGAGGCGAAGCTTCAACGTCTCCAATTGGGCATGATAACCCGCGCTCACATTGCTCTGGCTTGGCTCCGCCAGTGGGTCGAGCGCCGCGATCCCCGAGCTGGAACTCACACGGCCGCCCACCCCCGGTGCAGCGCGCACCCGATCGCCCGCGCTCAGGTAGATCGCGAGGAGAAAAGCGGTCGCCGCGACAACGGCGGATATTGTCGGAATCAATCGCTTCATGTCAGCTGCCACTAGAAGAAGTTTGCGTACCCGAAAAGCACCGCGATGATGATGTGCAAGCATACGGACACGCACATCACGGTCGACATCGGCAAGTGCACGACGTGCCAGTAGGCGAACATCCTTTGGAATGGCTCGAGCAGCGCAACACGACGCTTTAGTTCGATCTGCTCCAAAACGAGCGTTGTGACGCGCTCCCGATCAACCGCCGTCATCCCGAGCAAAGCCAGGCGGCGTTTGATCTTTCGCTTGAGCCAGCGTCCGGTCAGGTCGTTGCGAATGCCGACAACGAAGGCGTGTAGGAGCCCCTTGGGCGTGCGTTGACGCCCAAGCGCGAGGGCCTGATCCAGAGCATCGGTCTTGACGCGTCCATTCCCAGCATAAGCGCCGACGATCGCTTTCTGCTGCCTCTCCAGGTCAAGGACCAAGGCACGTCGACTGTTAATGGTCCCGGGGATGTGCGCGAAGAGGTACCGTCCCAGCACGCCGCTCGCGGCTACGGCGACCATGCTCCAGAAAGCGAAGCCCGCGACGCCAGCGAACTTGAAGCTGGAGTGCAGCAAGACGAGGTACGGTCCCAGTGTGCACAGGAAGATATGGAACTGAAGCCAGCCGGTGAGCCGGCCGGCTTTCTGGAGAAACCGAAACCGCTTGCGCAGCGAGTACATCGCCGTGCCGATGACGATCATCACGCTGCCAACGGTGCCGTACAAGATCCCGACCGTACCGCTGGGCTTGAATATCTCGTGGAGCTCGGAGTACGCCCGCTCCTGGATGGGCGTCAGGTAGTACTCGAGTCCCCACAGCGTGGCTGGGCCGGCGACCGCCAGCCAGGTCGCCAACAGGACAATCCGAACGAACGCTTCCGTCCGCGACCGACGGGGCGCGGTGATCGTGGCCGGCCGGGCGACGGTGGCCTTCTCCACCCGCTCCGGTGCGGCCGGTCGCTCCCGCTCGCGAGGCGCCGGCGGCGCCTCAGTCTGAACCGCTACAATGCGCGTCGCGGTGCTCACGTCGGCCACCAATCTCGATCTACCGTTTCCGTTCTGCGACTTCGGTGATGGCGCGAGATTCGGGTCGGCGGCCGCCGAGAGAGGGGTAGCCCGCCGGCCGGCGACGGTACACTCGAACTCGATATCGTGCTTCGCCAGCTCGTAGCGAATACGCTGGAGCAGCTCGCGCGTAGCCTCTGCGGGCCGCTCGGCGGCGACCAGGCGAATGACGGCATCGCCGGGCCTGGCGTTGTACTCGTCGGCAAAATCCTGGCTGCGAATGTACCGAACGCACGCCTTGACCTTAGCACCCAGCTCGCGATGCATCACGTCGATCTGCTGCCAGGGACGGTTCTCCGTGATTCGCAGGACGAGCTTGCCGTTCAATAAGTCGACGTTGGTAACATCAAACACGGTTGCTTGTGAAGTCACGCTCCAGCTCTCAAGCTATGGCTAATTGTGCTCTCGCACGCGACCGGTGGGTTCCGCTCACACCTGCTGCCCCACAGCAGGTGTTGCGCATCGCGTCAGTTGTATCGATTCGCTACACGCTCCTGGCAACCGCTGGCTCACCCGATAGGTCTTTTCTTTTGATCAGCCCTGGCGCCGAACTGGCCGAGATGGGATCAATCCAGGCGCGAAAGACTGATCTCCCCTCCTTACTTCGGATGTGCTCCTCCAGCACCACGGGAACGAGATTCCCAAGCAAGCTGCAAAGCATAGGCCAACCCAAGGCTGGAGCGTGGGCCCGTAAACCCTATCGCCGGCGCGTTTGTTTCGCGCGAGAGGTCAGGCGACCGCGATCACTCCGACGGAAAAAGTTGCAGACATTAAGCACAATCTTGCGATCCGCAGATCCCCTTCGAGGGCTGCTTTCGCCGCCACGCTAGCCCGCCATTCGACTTACAGAGTGCCCGGCCCGCTGTCGGATCTGTCCGGCGTTCACTTATTGGACTGGAAGTTGCTACAAAGGGGAGCCTCAGATCGAGGCACCCCAGATTGTTTATCTAGCAAACGTCGCTCCTGGAGGGAGATGAGTGGTCGGGTGACCCGCATTAAACACCCCGTTCGCCCAGGTCATCTTCGGCTGCGCGGGTTCGCGGCCGGATTGCTCCTCGCTGTCGCGCTTCAGGCTTGCGGGGACTTGGGTGTCGAACCGCAAGAAAGCCGTCGGGTCGAAGTCTGGCCGGAGATCGGGATGCTGACGAGCATCGGCGACACGGTTCAGCTTACCGCCTTCGCGTTCGACAAGACCGGCTCACGACTGGAGGATGCCCAGGTCGCGTGGTCTTCGTCCGACACGACGGTCGCGGATGCTGACGGTAACGGCCTGGTGAGGGCGAGGGGAATCGGCCACGCCACCATCGTAGCGAGCGCCGCCGGCGGCGCTGACAGCGCTATCATCACCGTCGATCCCCTGATGATCCTCGAGGACTATTGCAGCGGCTGCCACAAGTCTGCGGGTCACTCCAGCACCGGCTTTCCTTTGCAGACCTGTCCCGCCTGCCACCTGATGAACCGCGATCCCGATGACGCCAGACACGGGCTCGTCAGCGTCGACCACAGGCGAGCGTCGGATGGCTACGCGTTGGTCGACGCGCACGCGCCGCTCCTATGCGAGGCCTGTCACCAGCTGGATGTGCCGGGCGGCGCGTCCTATTGGGACGCGGCCGACCCGAACGATTGCATCGCCTGTCATCAGGAGGCCTACGATTCGATCCACGGGGGCAGTGGGATTCCGACATCGTGCTCCGACTGTCACAGCCAGGTGGCCTGGGACAGCGTGTCCTTCGACCATGCGACGGTCTCCGGCGGCTTCGATCTCCTCGGCCGCCACCAGGAGATCGAATGTACGTCCTGCCACGACGCGAACACGGGTGCCCCGCTGTTCGAAGGTGCCAAGCAAAACCAGTGCTTCATCTGCCACGTGGACGACTACGAGCGGCAACATGGTGGCACGGGCATCCCAACCGCCTGCCTGGATTGCCATACGAATGAAGGTTGGGGAGTGGTCGACTTTGACCATGCCACCGTCTCGGGCGGCTTCGATTTGATCGGAGCCCATGCGGCTTTGGCGTGCAGCAACTGCCACGATGTCAACAACGACAACGCGCCGTTCTGGCACCCGACGGACGAGAATGACTGCCTGACCTGCCACCGGAGCGATTACGACGTTCAACACACCGGCACCGGCACACCGACCGCATGTGCGGACTGTCACACCGTCGACGGTCCCTGGTCCAACGTCACGTTCGATCACGCGCAGGTCTCCGGCGGCTTCGCGCTGATCGGCGTGCACGACTCATTGGCTTGCCTCGCCTGCCATCGGCTGGACGGGACTCCGATCTTCACCACCACGAACGAGACGGACTGCCTGTTCTGTCACCAGGCCGAGTATGACATTCAGCATGCCGGCACCGGCATGCCGACAACCTGCACAGACTGTCATAGCGTGAATGGCCCCTGGTCAAACGTCACGTTCGACCACGCACAGATCGCGGGCGGCTTCGCGCTCCTCGGTCGACACCAACAGACCGCCTGTACGTCCTGCCACGACCCGACCACCTTCAATCCCCTGTTCAACGCGGCGGGTCACGAGGACTGCCTTACCTGTCATCAGGCCGACTATGACCTGCAACACGCGGGATCAGGGACCCCGACCACGTGCCTCGACTGCCACACGAACGACGGCTGGGGCGTGGTGGACTTCGACCACGGGGCGGTCTCGCAGGGCTTTGATCTGCTGGGGGCGCATGCGGCGGTGGGGTGTACGAGCTGCCACGACCAACGACTGCATCACCTGTCACCAGGCCGATTATGATACGCAGCACTCGGGCAGCGGTTTCCCGACCACCTGCCTGCAGTGTCACAGCATCGACACGTGGACGGGCGCAACCTTCGATCACACGCAGGTCTCGGGCGGTTTCGAGATTGTCGGAGCGCACGACCAATTGGATTGCACCGGCTGCCATCAGCCGAATGGAACGCCGCTGTTCAATACAAAGGACGAGACGAACTGCATCTTCTGTCACCAGGCCGATTACAATGGGCCGCACGCCGGCTCCGGCATCCCAACGACCTGCACGGACTGTCACACCGTCAACGGCCCGTGGACGGATGTGTGGTTCGATCACGGCTTCGCCTCGGGCGGCTTTGACCTGGTCGGTGCGCACGCCGGGCTCGCCTGCACTGTGTGTCACGATGCGAACAACGGCGCGCCGCTGTTCAACACGAAGAACGAGAACGAGTGCATCGTCTGCCATCAGGCAGAGTACAACGGACAGCACAGCGGCACCGGTATTCCGACCACTTGCGGCGACTGCCACACGGCGGCGGGCCCGTGGCTCGACGTTACCTTCGATCATGGGTTGGCGTCGGGCGGCTTCGATCTGATCGGCACGCACGCGGGCCTCTCCTGCACGGCCTGTCACGACCCGAACAACGGCGTTCCTATCTGGCAGACGAATGACGAGGGTCTTTGCATCGCCTGTCACCAATCTGACTACGACGCGCAGCATGCGGGAACCGGCTTGCCGACCAGCGGTTGCACAGACTGTCACACGGTTGACGGCCCCTGGTCGAACGCCAGCTTCGATCACGCGACGGCTTCGGGCGGCTTCGCGCTAGCCGGGAGGCATGACGCCATCGCCTGCACTAAGTGTCACGATCCTACCGGCGGTGCCCCGCTCTTCCAGGCACAGGGCGATGGCGATTGTTTCGCCTGCCACGAAGACAGGTGGACGGTGGCGCATGGCCAGGGCGGTGGCACGCCCACGACTTGTGAGGACTGCCACACGCGGAACGCCTGGACCGAGGTCACGTTCGATCACGACTCGCAGTTCTTCCCCATCTATGCTGGGAAGCATAGAGGCAAGTGGGGTAGCTGCTCGGACTGTCACACAGACCCGGCCGACTACAGCGTATTCACTTGCTTATCTTGCCACGCCCACAGTCAGAGCCGAATGGACGACAAGCACAGAGGCGAAAACGGATACCAGTACAACAGCGCCAGATGCCTCGATTGTCATCCGCGAGGGATCGCGGACTAGAGGCTGCGTAGACCCGTTATGCGAATGGCCCGCCAACCGATCCACCGCGCCGTCGGCGTATTCGCCGCGGCAGCAATGCTCATTGCCTGCGACTCACCCACTGGAGCCGGTAGTGAGTTCGCCGAGGTCAGGTTCCTGACTGGTCCTGCCGACGTAACGGCCGGTAGCACGATCACCCCGGCCATCCAAGTCGAACTGCTCGGCGCCGACGGGAGCCGGGTCTCGGACGCGACCGTAGAGGTGACGGTACGGATCGGCGCGAATCCGGGGGGCGGTCGGCTTTCGGGAACCACGCAGGTGACCTCGGTCGGCGGGATCGCTTCATTCAGCGACCTCTCCATCGACAAGTCGGCTTCCGGTTACACGCTGTGGGCATCGCTGGGCGAACTGCGCGATACCAGTGCGGCCTTCGCCATCACCCCTGGTCCCCCCGACCATTTGGCCTTTGTCGCGCAGCCCGTGGCGGACACGGCGAGGACGACGCTCGCTGCTTTCGTCATTGAGGTTCAGGATCAGCTCGGCAATCGCATCGAAGGGGCGGCCGACATGGTGACCGTCGCCTTGGGTGACAACCCGGGCGCCATCCTATTCCACGCCAGCGGTTCCGGCGCGGTCAACCGCGTACTGCAGTACGTGGACCCGCTCACGCCCGAAGTGCTGCCCGCGATTTCGGTATCGCCGCAATCCGAGATCGCGGGGATGACACGAGACGCGACGACAGGTAACCTCCTTGCGGTAGATGTCGGCACGGAGTTGCTGCAAATCGACCCGCTGACCGGAGCCGTCAGCACCATAGGGAACCACGGGGTCCTCCCACTACGGGGTCTGGCTTGGGAGCAGGGGGGCGCGGGGCGTCTGCTGGCGAGTCAACCGCATGTGAACGAATTGTACGAGCTGAACCCGACGACGGCGGTCGCCACCCTGCTGGGTTCGCTCGACATCGCGAATGACAGCGTTCTGGGGATCAACGGGCTCGCCACCGATCCCACGGACGGCACCGTGTATGCGATCGTGAGACTGCGGGATAATCTGGACCGCAAGAAGCGCGATCTTGTAACGATTGACTTGAACGCTCTGTCAGCGACCCGCGTGGGCACCCTATCGGAGGACGGCGTCGCCAGCCTCGCCTTCTATCCCAACGGTACTCTGTATGCCGCTACGGGTGATGGAGCGCCGAATCCGGAATCGCTGTGGCGAGTCGACAAGACGGACGCATCGATGACGCTGATCGTTCCGATGGGGGACGGCGATGACGGCGAGGCGATCGCTTGCGTGCCGGCGCATCTGGGCGGTACGCTCTCCGTTGCCGCGTCGGATGGAGTCGCGCTCTTTGCCGACTTGATGATCGACGCGCCCGCCGATGGCTACACGCTGATCGCCACGGCGTCGGGGCTCACCGCCGCGGTCAGCCTTCCCTTTAGCATCATCCGACCCTGACCCTCGCGCCGGAGCTACTCAAAGGCGACCGCTTCCACCTACAACATCAGGTCCCGAAACCGACTACAAACCCAGGCGCGCCACCAGCTCGGCGAAGCGCGGGTCGCTCTTGAGCGCTTCGGCCGTCGGGTCGGAGTTGATGTACGTGAGGCTGCCGGGATCTTCCAGGTAAGCCCGCTCCAGGTACTCGAACGCTCGGTCCAGCTCGCCCAGCTCGCCGTAGACGATGGCGATCTCTTTGAGCATCTGACCCTGCGCGTCCACTCGCTCCAACATGCGGAGCGCGTCCGCCCGGCGCCCGGCTCGGGCGTAGGCCCACGCCAGACCGGGGGCGTTGAACGGGTACTCGGGCCGCACTTCCAACGCCCGCTCCAGCGCCGCGATGCCCGGCTCGTGCTCGCCGTTCAGCACCGAAGCGAAGCCCAGGCTGTAGAGCGCGCCCGGGTTGTCGGGCTCCATCTCCAGCACCTCGCGCGCCTCGGCGATTCCGCCTGCGTAGTCGCCCGTGAACCAGAGCCCGCTGGTCAGCGAGAGCCGGTAACTGATCGACAGCGGGTCGAGCTCCACCGCCCGGCGCAGCTCGGCCACCAGCTGGCCGAAGCGACGCAGATCGAGGAGCAGGCGAGCGTAGCGCCGGTGCGCCTCGGCCGAGCCCGGGTTGAGGTCGAGGGCGCGCAGGTGGTGGTGCTCCGCGTCCTCGAACCGCAGTTCGGACTCGTACACGTCGGCCAGCGAGGTGTGGGCGTCAGCCAGCGTCTCGTCCAGCGCCAGCGCCTGCTCCGCCGCGGCCCGCGCTTCGGGCAACGCCGAATCCGCTGGCAGGTAGCCGCTGCTCCACAGATCGAGGTAGATGTCGGCCAGGCCGGCGTGGGCCGGAGCGAAGCCCGGGTCGACCTCGATCGCCTGACGGAACAGCTGCGCCGCACCCTCCAGCGCCGACTTCGTGCCGGCGCCCGGCTTGTGGTGCAGGTAGCGTCCCCGGGTATACAGGTCGTAGGCCTGCAAGCTCTCCGTGGGTCGCGTCGCCAGGCGCACCTGAACGGCGGGCGTCAGCTTCGCGCTGAGCGCCAGGGCGATCTGGCGGGCGATATCGCTCTGGATAGCGAAGATGTTCGCCGTCGTGAGCTCCGCATCGTACGTCTCGGCCCACAGCTGGCGATCGTGGCGCGCGTCGACCAGCTGCACGCTCACCTGGACCTGGTCGCCCGCCACCTGGACGCTGCCTTCCAGCAAGGTGGCGACGCCCAGCTCGGCGGCGATCTGGCGCACGCCCAGCTCCGTGTCCCGATACTTCATCACCGAGGTGCGCGAGATAGTCGTCAGGCTGTCAATCTTCGACAGCTGGGTCAGCAGGTCATCGTGGATGCCGCTGGTGAACGCCAGGCTCGCCTCGTCGGTCTGCACGGTGGCCAACGGAAGCACGGCGATGGAGCGCAGATCGCCAGCCCCTGCCAGGCGGGCCTGCAACCCCGCACTCGGCCCGAACAACAGCCAGCTGGCGGCCACTACAGCCCAGAGAGCGAACGCGAAGAGGCCGCCCCGAATCGCGTTCTGCCAGGTGAAGACCCGTCCGCTAGCGGACGGAGCGCCCCGCTCGGCCGGCGTCTCGGCCACGGCGCCAGCCGCCCAGCGCGCCAGGCGCTTCTGCACCAGGCCGGTCACCAGGACCACAGGCAGACCGATCGCCAGCAGAGCCAAAGTGAAACGGGGGAACCAGGCGGGCAGGTCGAAGTTGTTGGCGAGGATATCCACCACCTGGAGGGCGATCCACGACCCCACCAGGTACACGCCCAGCAGCTGCCAGACCGAGCGATTCTGGAGTTTTTCTATGAACAATCTCAGACCTAACATTCGTTCACCCGTCGTCACCGCCCACACCACCACACGTGGCCGATCACGGCCTCACGAGTCGGTCTTCCTGTCGAGATACATCCCAGGTACCGGGTTAGATGGGCTTTTGCTGATCTGAAGATAGCACGCCGTCCCGGGCACGCCAGCCCCCCTATGTCCAATAGTCTACCCGGACAACAACTGGACGGCCCGCTTCCCTTGCCCGAACATCCAATCGACCGAGAACGTGCGACACTTCAAGCGCGTCCCTGGCCTGCTTCTCAAACCGATCCCGGCGGAATCGCGGGCTGGATCCTAGCGAACAGCCTAGTAGCGCAGCGCGTACCGCGCCTTGATGAGCAGCTGATTCGATTCTAACTGCCAGCGGCTCAGTGAATCGATGACATTGTGGTTGTAGACCACGAACAGGTCACCCACCGGCCTGAACGTCCACCGTAGGCGCGTATTGGCGCCGATCAGACGGGTCTGGTTGTCATACTGCACGAAGGCGGAGACGTTGAGGTCGGGCGAGAAGTTGAAGTTGATGCGGGCGCCGAAGACGTCTTGCGTGAACCGGCCTGCACTCAGCCGGCCGATGTTCCGTACGGCGTTGAGCTCGCCGGTCACGAGCTGCCAGAAGTTGAGGACGATCCGAGCCTCGATCTGGTCGAGGGAACCGTCATAGAAGTCCCCGAACCAGTAGCTCAGGCGCCCGGTGATCGGGCGCTTCGCGGCGATGTCCGCTTCGACGCGGTAGCGCACCCAGCTGTAGGAGCCTGGCGGGATCACGACGCCGTCGGAAATCTCGAACGGCTCCACCAGACGCTCGCCTGCCGGCATCACGTTCCATTCGAGTCGCTCGCCACTCTCGAAGCGCCAGTTGATCGGCGCCGTGAACACGCGGTAGCTCTCCCAATTACCGTTCTGCGAGGCGATGAACGTGGGTCGCAGCTCGAAACGCATCAGCCGCATCCACGTCCAGGATGGGCGGACCGTGAAGTCGACGCCGGCGCTCGCCTTGTGTATTCCGCGGCGCGGCACGAAGCCCAACGAAGGGTCGAAGCCGTTCCCGATGTACATGTAGGTGAGCGCTGCATCCCACGTATCGTTCGGGTAATCGATCTTCCCGCCGATGGCCTTCTTGTCACCGACCAGCCCTTCACGATCGGTGTACAGGCCCCACACGCCCACGATGAAGTTCTTGTTCCCGGCCAGACGCGACGTCTGAAACGTGAGGTCGGCACCCACCAGATAGCTATCGGCGCGGCCTTGCGGATCGCCGTAGGTCGCGATCACGCCCGCGGAAGATTCCGCCAGCACATTCTGCTTGAAGCGCGCCGCGCCCATCGTCGTCGGCTCCACCAAACCCTCCACCGTACCGGTATGAGTGACCAGAGCCCCGAAGTTGGAATTGGAGTGCCTCCCGTCGAGCTTGCCGCCGACGATGAGCGGTACCTGCTCCATCTCTAAGAGGCCGATCCGACGCGTCCAGAACGGCACGATGTCCGGGCTGCGGAAGGTCACCAGCCCCACCCCGAAGTCGTAGAGGTCGGCGCCCTCGAGAAAGAAGGTCCGCTTCTCAGGAAAGAACAGAGAGAAGCGCGTGAGGTTCGTGCGCCGCGTATCGACCTCGGTCTCGGCGAAGTCCGTATTGAAGGTACCGATCAGCGCAACGCTGGGACCGAACCGCTTCGCCAGGTCGAGGCTCGGCTCCACCGTGCCGACGCTGGCCGCATCGATGAACTTCTTCTCGACTCCGCCCACCAGCGAGGGCCTCACGATGATCCCGAGGCCCGTACTGAAGCGCGGCAACTGGGTGATGAGGCCGGCCCGGCTCGTCTGTGTGAGCTGAAAGTCGCGCGAAGGACTCGACCAGCGGCTCACCTCCTGGATGCGCTCCGTGCGACGCTCGATATTGAAGCCCCACTGGTCGAGTTGGGCATTGAAGGCGATGCTCTTGAGGGGAATCTTGATCTCAGCCGACCAGCCGTAGTCGCCGCGGGCCGTCCCCGCTTCCCAGATCGCGTCCCAGCGCGCGTCTTCTCCTTCGCCGCGGCGGGCGACCAGCGCGTCGTATCGCGCGCCACCGGGGTTCACCGCGAACACGTAGCCGGTGCGGCCGTCAAGAAACGGATCGAGGACGATCTTGATATGGTCCTCGTTCTGCATCTGACTGTCCCGCACCTTGGTGAACGCCACGATGCCCAACGGGTCGGGGTCATGGGCGAGCACGCCGATCACCAGGTCGTCACGATCGGCCAGGACCCACACTTCGGTCCTACCGACCAACGGCCCACCCACCACCGGCTCGATCATGGTGAGGGACTCGATGCGCTGGGCCGTCGCCCACTCGGGCTCGTCCAGTACGCCGTCTATATCCAGGTTCTTGGAGAGTTCGCCGACGGCGAGAGCCGGCCGGGCGGTTGTAGCGGCGGCGGCAGCTTCAGTGTCGGTTTGAGCTTCCTGCGCGGCGAGGGGTGCGACGACCAGGGCGTGTGTTGCCAATACGAGGTGGGCGCACAGCAGCCAGGTCCCAACCCATGACCCAGATTTGCGCGTGACCGGAATCCTCAATGAACCGGCAACCTCATATCGACGCTCCAGATGGGGATGATGCTACTCCAGCCGGGGCATCTGATTATGGGCACGCTGCTCCCTGGCCGCCAGCGATGTGGCTCACTCAATGTCCGCAGCCTCTGCCCAGCGACCGTTGAGGGCCTGTTGACGGAGCACTAACAGATTGGCTCTAGCTTGATGGTCGCGTGGAAGGTAAAGCAACGTCTTGACGTTATAACGTTATAACGGTATGATTCGACCCATGAGCAGCTCCGACGGCCCGCACCCCAAGCGGGCGACGATCTACTTCGATCCCGCCCTTCACCGCGCTCTCAGACTCAAGGCGGTGGAGACCGACCGCTCCATCTCGGATCTGGTCAACGAGGCGGTGCGCCGCGACCTGGCCGAGGACGCCGAGGATCTGGAAGCCTTCGAGGAACGCGCCGGCGAGCGCTCGCTCTCCTTCGAGAAGGTGCTCGGAGACTTGAAGCAGCGTGGCGTCATCTGACTACCGCATCCTGATCAAGCCTTCGGCCGTCAAAGAGCTGGAGGCCATCCCCGTGAAGAAAGACAGACAGCACCTCGCCGCGCGCATCGGCGACCTGGCTGCCGATCCGCGGCCACGGGGTTGCGAAAAGCTGACGGCACAGGAACGCTACCGCGTGCGGCAGGGCCGTTACCGAATCGTTTACTCGCTCGACGACGAAGAGCGGGTTCTGACAGTCGTGAAGATCGGTCACCGGAAGGACGTCTATCGGTGAGTTCCATGTGTCCGGTTCCGGGACTTCTCTTTCCATGAGTGAACGCCCAGCTCTGCACGATCACGCCGAGCACCCCGACAACACCTGATTGAACGGCAGGTCCACGCCACTCGCCAGCTGGCATACTTCTTTCCTTCTCTCTGAGCGACCGATACGGCTCGGAGGGACGGATGGGCTCGATCTGGCAGGACATGAGAGTTGCGTTGCGGCGACTGGCCCGGGCGAAGGGCTTCTGCGCGGTGGTCGTGCTGACGCTGGCGCTCGGGATCGGCGTCAACAGCGCCCTGTTCAGCATCGTCAACGGCCTGCTCTTCTCGCCGCTCCCCTTCGAGCGACCAGAGGAACTGGCCATCGTCTGGGAGACCCGCACTCAAACCGGAGCCCTCTCCACCGTCACGCTGGCCAACTTCACGGACTGGCAGAACTCGAACACCGTCTTCCAGCGGATGGCGGCGGTTCAGCGGCGTCCCTACAACGTGAGCGGCACCGGCGAGCCGGTCCGCGTGAACGGCTTGCAGGCGACGCCGGGCATACTGTCGCTCTTCGGCGTGGCGCCGGAGCTGGGGCGCGGGTTGCGCGCGGACGACGGGCGGCCGGGAGCGGAGCCGGTCTGCCTGATCAGCCACGCGCTATGGCGCTCCCGATTCGGCGGCACGCTGGCGGTGCTCGATGAGCCCCTCATCCTCGACGGCATAAGCCATACCGTGGTCGGCGTACTGCCCGCGGGTTTCGAGGTGCCGAGCACGAATATCTCGGGCACGGATGCCCTCCACGTGATCACGCCCCTGCCCCTCGACCCGGGCGCCCTGGGGTATCGGGAGAACCACAACTCGCTGGTCTTCGCCCGCGTGCGGGACGGGACCACCCTGGAACAGGCGGACCGGGAGATGGCCGTCCTGGCCAGTCGGCTCGAGCAAGCTCAACCGGAGTGGAACGACGGGATCGGTTCGCGCGTCCAGTCGCTCCATGGCGTGTTGGTCCAGGGCGTTCGCACGAGCGTGCTGTTGATGTTCGCCGCCGTGGGGCTCGTGCTGCTCATCGCCTGCGTGAACGTGGCGACGCTACTGCTCACTCGCTCTAGCAGCCGCGAACGGGAGATGACCGTGCGGGCAGCACTGGGCGCCGGGCGGCGGCGGTTGGCGGGTCACGAACTAAACGAAGCGCTGCTGCTTTCGGTGACGGGTGGGCTACTGGGGCTGGTGATCTGCTTCTACGCGATCGACGCGTTGCGCGCCTGGCAGCCCAACTGGTTGCCGCCCCAGTTCGATCTTTCGGTGGATGCCCGGGTGCTGGCGTTCACCCTCACCATCTCCATCGTCGCGGGACTGGCGTTCGGGCTGTTGCCCGCCTGGGCGGCGACGCACGTGAAGGCCGGCGAAGCGCTGCAGCCGGGGACACCCTCCGTTTCCACGCGCCGGGAGACCCGAGCGCGAAGGACCTTTGTCACCTTGCAGGTGGCCGTCGCGACGGTGCTGCTCATCGGTGCGGGGCTGCTGCTGCGGAGCCTCGACCGACTGTCCGGCGTGGAGCCCGGCTTCACACCGGACGACCGTATCGCGCTGCACCTGAGTCTCTCCCGCACCGACTACGGCGATCGCCAGCGCGTGGCGACGTTCCTGGAGGAATCGATTCGCGAGCTGGAGGCGCTCCCCGACGTTCGGTCGGCCGCCGCGACGGTCAGCCTGCCGCTGCAGCCGATCAACTGGGGCAAGCAGGTGACTCGGGAAGAATCGCCAGCGCAGTCGCTGGCCGATGTGCCCGTGGTCGACTTGATGATCGTCACGCCGGGGTACGAGGAGACGCTAGGCATTCCCCTCGTCCAGGGCCGCCCCCTGCAGCGAACGGACGGCGCGGGCACGGCACTGGTGGCGCTGGTGAACGAGACGTTCGCCCAGACCCACTACGGCGGCGGCTCCCCGATCGGGCGCCGGATCCGGCTCGGCCTGCCCGACCATCTGTTGACTGCGGGGGAAGAACCTCAACCGTGGTATACCATCGTCGGAGTGCTGGGCGATGTGCGCCGGCGCGGTCCACAGAACGCCGTGTTACCCGCCGTCTACATCCCCCAGCGGCAGGACATGGACGTGGCCCGGGAGTTCTTCATCGTCGTCCACGCCGGGGCCAGCACGGGCTCCGACGAGTTGCGTGAGGCCATCTGGCGCGTCGATCCCAAGCAGCCGGTCTCCTGGATCTATAGCCTCGACTACCTGCGGGCGAGCTCGTTGTTGCAGGCGCGGGTGAACACGCTGCTGGTGGGCGGCTTCGGACTGACGGCCCTCATCCTAGCGCTGATGGGCGTCTACGGCCTGGTGTCACAGTCCGTCGCCCGGCGCACCCGGGAATTCGGCGTCCGCCTGGCGCTGGGTGCGAACCCCGCCGACATCCGCCGCCAGGTCACGTGGGAAGGACTCGCGGTATCGGCCGCCGGCGTCCTCTTCGGGCTGGGCGTCGCGTTCGCCGTGACCCGCGTGATGGAGAGCCTGCTGTTCGGCATCAAAGGCACAGATCCTTTGACGTTCGCCCTGGCCGCCGTCGCGCTGCTCGGCATCGTCGCACTCGCCGCTTACTTGCCGACCCGCCGCGTTAATCGGTTGGATCCGGTGGAGGCGCTGCGCTGGGAGTAGAAACCGGCCGGGCCGAGGAGCCGGCCCGACCGGTTCGCAGGCGCGCGCGGCCAGGATCACGTCGGCCGCCGACCCGAGAGCTTTGGTTTCGCCTTTGATCTTCTACCCGGGCATCACCTGCGGCAGGTTCGTGTTCCAGATGTGCGCGACGATGAGCCAGCTGCCGTCCGTCTGGCGCTTCGCCAGGATCAGGTACTTGCCGACATCCTCGAACGGCTCGCCCTCAACATCGGCGCTCAGCTTGTAGGTGCCGATCTCGTACGCCAGCTCGCCGCTGGCGCCGTAGTCGCTGGGGGTGAGGTCGACCTGGCGGTTCGGCATCCGCATCATCTGGTCGGTGAGCACCTGCTGGATGGTGGCGCGGCCTTCCATCGCTTCGGCGAAGGGCATCATGTAGATGCCGTCGCCGGCATAGAGCGCCACCAGACGTTCCACGTCACCGGCCTCGTACGCCTGCTCCCACGTGCCGCGCATCTCTTCCATGGCGGCTTCGAGAGCCGCCATGTCGACGGCCGCCGCCATCTCCATCTGCTGGGCCTGCTCGGCCCCCTCCTGGGCGCAGCCCGCCATGACGATCGCCAGGGCGGCTACGGCCACGAACACTATACGGTTGGGTCTCATTGAGTACCTCCGGGTAAGGTGTGGACTGCCGACCTTCCCCTCACCACCGCGCTCCGGGTTATCGGTTGGAATATGGGACAAGGATAATGCGGGATCGCCCAACGCGGAAGCGGAGCGTGTTCTAGTGCCCGCTCCCGTTCCCGGCGGCCGGGTCGCCGCGTCCGGCGGCGATCGACGCCTCGATTTCGTCCAGCAACCGCTCTCGCGAATCGCGGTCGAACGCGCGACCGTTGGCAATCACCGTATCGATTCTTCGCGTATTCGCTATGTCCGCCAGCGGGTCGGCCTCCAGCAGTAACAGGTCCGCGCGCTTGCCAACCTCGATGGTGCCCACCTCCGCGTCCATCCCCATGAAGGCGGCGGGCAGCGCCGTGGCGCTCCGCAGCGCCTCCATCGGTGTCATCCCGTAGTGCTCGACCAGCAACGCCAGCTCGTCGTGCAGGCTGAAGCCGAAGAACACGCCGGTTGTCGGCGCGTCTGTGCCCGCCAGCATCTTCACGCCAGCCTGACGCGCTTCAACCAGGAACCGATTGCTGCCCGAGATCATGCCCTCGATGACCTGCGGCGGCGGCCGCTCGTCGTCGGCGGCGTCCAACGCCACGGTCTCGATCCAGCTCTCGCGGATCGCCCTCGACACGTAGCGATTGCGAGGGTCGATCGCACCCTCGGCGTCTTCGGCCATCGCGCTGACTTCCTCGAGCGGCGCCGTTTGCATCGCGTTCGTGACCAGCGTGGGAACGAGATGCGTATCGTTACGCAACAGGGCGTCAAAGATCTCGCGCTTCTGCTCCGGAGTCTTTCGACTGAAACCCGGGAAGATGTTGTGTTCGATGCTCCGCTGTCCGCCGTCGGCGCTTGCCTCCAGGCTCAAGATCCAAACGTAGTGGCCCGCCAGGTGCGTGCCGGCGGCGGACGCCGCATTCGCGATAGCCGCGAAGACCTCCGGCGACTCCGCGTGGCGGATCTTGATGAAGTCAGCGCCCTGCCCGATCAGCGAATCGACGACCGCCTTTCCCTCTTCCGGGTCACCCGCCGTGATCCGCGTTTCCAAAAACTCCTCCACCTCCGCCTCGTTCGCACCCTGCTCGCGCATCAGCTCCACGTACTGCGCCACCCAGCTGGAACTCTCCACCACCATGCCCGAGGTCTTGATGCGTGGCCCAACCCGCGTCCCGGCCTCGACCTCCTCCCTCAGAGCCACCGAGTTCTCAAGCTGGCTGCCCATGTCCCGCACCGTGGTCACGCCGTTTACGACAAAAAGCGGCAGCGTGCCCTCGAGGTCGCGCAGGTGCACGTGCATGTCCCAGAGGCCGGGGATGAGAAAGCGGTCCGTCCCATCGATGACCCGGGCCGAGGGCGGATAGCTCACCGAGCCCTCCGCGCCCATCGCATCGATCTGCGCCCCCTCGACGACCACCGTCATTCCGGGTCGCGGGTCGGCGCCTGTACCGTCGATGACGGTGACGTTGCGTATCACGACGACGTCGTTGCGCTCGGCGCACCCGAAGGCGCCACCCAATGCCAGTATCAGCCCTAATGCAGTGACTTTGTTCATTTGATTCTGTGGTTCTGTGATTACGAGATTCGTTGTTGTGTTGGGGTGGTAAGATGTGACGAGGTTGGATTGGCGCAAGCACGATGGAAGGAAGGCCCGGCCTGCGTGCGCGGACCGAGCCTTTTCCTCGAGTTTCCTTCTCGGGCGCCTAGTGGGTCGGCGTTCCCATGCTCAGCTTCGCGGTGGCTTCCTCGGTCGTCCAGACCGCGTTGGCCATGAAGCGGAAGTTGAGCACCGCGGCCTCGTAGCCGTTCAGTTCGGGGAGCTTGGCGGCTGCGGTGGCGTCTTTCACTACCGCGACCTCGAAGCCTTGCTCCAATAGCTCGCGCATGTGGGCTTCGGTGCAGAGGTTCGCCGACATGCCGGCGAGGATGACCTGGTCGATGCCGCGCTTGCGGAGTTGGAGTACCAGGTCGTTGGTCTCGGGGCCGTAGACCTTGTGGGGGCTCGACACGACCGTTTCGCCGTCCTGGATGTACGGCTTATAGATCTCCAGCCAGTCGGCGCCGGAACCCTCGAACCCTTCCAAGCTGAGCGCGTCGGCACGATCGAACATCCCGATGTTGTGCATCAGTACTTCGAGCGCTCCGCCGAACTGCCAGCCGTGGTCAGTCGGGTAGTAGTAATGCGGCGAGATGAAGACGGGAATACCGTGCGCCTTGGCCGTCTCCAATAGCGCCTCGATGTTTGCCACCGTGTTGTTCTCGGTGACGCTCTCGCCGACGACACCCCAGGTGACGCCATCGGGGCTGAGGAAGTCGTTTTGTGGATCGGTGATGACCACGGCGATCCGCTCGTAGTCGATATCGATCCCGGGATCGGGAAGTTGGGCACTCGCGGTCGTCGCAAGTACGGCGAGCGCCAGGGCCGCTGGGGCGGCGCGGAGGGCTAATCTCACATTCATGGGGTTTCTCCTGTTGGGGCCTGTGTCCCGCCGGGCTGCGGAGGCAGCGTCTCCCGGCGCGGTACGCGGTAAGAACAAATCCCTTCAGGCGACCGTTCCCGGGTGGGATTCGGGGATTCGGGGATCACGAGATTCGGTGCCCTCAAACTGCGGAACAACCCGCTCCTCCCGGGGTCTAATCTCTACCCCTCGCCGCAACCTCCCCATGCAATTCGAAGCGTTCCGCCACCTTCTCTATATAAGAGTGGGAGGCACACGCGCCCTCGCAGGAGGAGTTGCGATGAAAGCAGGACTTCTCACCCTGGTCGCCGCCCTGGCACTAAGCGGCTGCACCGTGCACATCTATCCCGCCTCGGAGTCAGACAACTCAGACGCCGAGACCCGGGACTCCGAGCCCCCGGTCTACCGGCCGCCGAACCCGGAGCCGCAGCCGGCGGAGCCACCGGTGATCGATCCCGGCGGGCCCCAGCCGCCGGACTCTCAGGCGACGCCGCCCCCGGTGATCGACCCGGGCGGGCCGCTGCCGCCGGACTCGCAAGCGCCACCTCCGGTGATCGATCCCGGCGGGCCGCAGCCGCCAACCGAAGACCCGGCCGCCGATGAGCCGCCACCCGAGGGCTCGAACGGCGATCCGAAGCCAAGCCCCGCGGCAACCCTCGGCATTCCGCCGGGCCATCTGCCGCCGCCGGGCCTCTGCCGCGTCTGGCTCCCCGGCGTGCCGGCGGGCCAGCAGCGTGACGGACTGGAGGGCGACTGCAACCAGCTGTCCACCCAGGTCCCGGCCGGCGCCTGGCTGGTCTACCGACCCACCAAGAACCGGAAGCAGATCAAGGTCTGGGTGTTCGACACGGACCGGGCCGGCGTCATCCGGGTGGTTCGCGTGTACGATTCGACCAGCGGCGCTCTGATCCGCGAAGAGCCTCCACACCGCAACTGGGGTTCGGGTCAGGGATGGACGACGGACGAGCCGCCGGGCCAGCAGAAGAAAGACGACGAGGCGGAGGACGAAGGGCGCGGTTGGGGTCAGCGGGACCGGGATGAAGAACCGGGCAACCGGGGTCGGGGCCAGGGACCGCCGGCCGACGAGCCGCCAGCGGTAGAACCGCCGGAGGACGAACCGCCGGGCAACCAGGGGCGCGGACGCGAGGGGCAAGGCCAAAAGCCCAAAGACGACGAGCCGGGCAATCAAGGTCGCGGTCAGGGACCACCGGCGGACGAGCCGCCAGCGGTCGAGCCGCCGAACGACGAACCGCCGGGAAACCAGGGACGTGGGCGCGAGGGGCAAGGTCAGAAGCCCAAGGACGACGAACCCGGCAACCAGGGTCGCGGCCAGGGTCCACCGGCCGACGAGCCACCTCCGGCAGACGAAACGCCGCCGCCGGCCGAGGAAGCGGACGACGATCCAGTTCCCGAAGCCGTGGCGACTCTAGATATAGAGCAGCGCTACATGCCGAAGCCGGGCGAGTGCCGGGTTTGGATGCCGGGCGTGGCGGCGGGCGAGCAGGATGGGCCCGCGGGCGACTGCGATCAACTGGCTGACCAGGTGCCGCTAACCGGCTGGTTGGTGTTCCGGCCGAAGGGCGGGAAGCAGGACATCAAGGTGTCGGTGTATGACGGCCGACGACCGGGCGTCGTGGCGGTCATCCGCTACTACGATCCGAAGACCGGGGAACTCACTCGAGAAGAAGCACCTTAGAATTCCCGCCACGTCGGACAGTCTTCCAGTGACCGGGGCCGGGCGAGCTAGCGTCCGGCCCCAAGCTTACTTCACCCTACGTGATCGCACGCCTCCGTAGTGCCGGCTCATCATACTTGCTCCCAATTCCCATACCATTTCTTTCTTGTTGTTCGGTGCCACGGCAAGCGCTATACTGTCTATACTCGTCATCGGTGCAGGGGCTGTGCAGTAACTTCTAGCCCCGAGAAGAACAAGTGGCAGGCCCCACTCTGCCCACGCCGGCTTCACACCCTGGGCGTTCGTTCTCACCGCCCGTCGTCAATTCACGCGCACCTGTTTCTTCATTCCGGCGCCACTTGGTTCCGGAGGTCACGCGCAGTCTTTTTTCCATAGATGCAGTCCGTCAGGTGGTGGAGGCGCTAGCGCGCTTCCATTTCGAGAGGTCCAAGCCGCCAGCTCATCAAGAGAAATCAGGAGGTACCGCAAATGGCTAGTCAAGATGCAGATCACATCATCACTATCTCCTTCGCCGGGGACACCTTGACGTGCAAGCCCGACCCCGAACCGGACTGCAAGAAGGACCATAAGGTCAAGTGGCAGAAGGACACGAGTGTGGGCGACTGGGTTGTGTTTTTCTCGGATGGTGCGCCTGTCAATAACAAGACGCCAAATGAAAAAAAACCCACCGCGACAATCACAGGAACGGCACGCCGCGCCGAGGACGACAATCCTGATCCCCAGAAGGGACGTAGAGTGAAGTACTGCGTCGCGGCGACGAGGAGCGAGGGCGGAGGTATAGACTATCTCGACCCGGAGCTCATCGTGAAACCTAGTAAGTAGAGTCAAGTCCGAGCCGGTGGCGGCTAATCAGGAACACATCCGGACAGTGGCGGCTACTCCTCAACCATCGCCTTGAAGCGAGGGTCTTCCCGGAGTGGCCGCCACCAATAGTCGGTGGCGATATACGCCTTGCGGTCCGGCACCGCCTCGAGGAACTGACTCAGCAACGTTAGGGCCGAGTCCGCCTCCCCCAGGTTCAGGTGCACGTTGGCCTGGAAGTACACGGGCCAAGGATCTGTAGGATCCATCTCCTCGCGCGCACTGCGCATGAGGGCGTGAGCGCTGTCCGCCTCGCCGGCCCGGGCCAGTACGGCGGCGATCATCATCAAGAAGCTCGGCCGAAAGCCGGGGTAGGCCGACCCCATCAGCCCCTCGAGC
>JBDHJS010000100.1:0-4003 GCA_039586795.1 Gemmatimonadota bacterium | reverse complement strand
CCAGTGCCCGTGCACCGCCGAATGCCAGTCGTAGCAGCCGAAAAAGGCCGGTGTCAACTCCCGGGGCGGGAGGGCATCTGCATCGCTGGACATCACGTGGGCGATCTTGTTCGGGTACTCGAGGTGAACGCAATCGAGCGCCAGGCGACCGAAACGCTCGGCGAAGCTGACATCGACGTCTTGAGCCGTCGCTGAGCTGAGCGGTGGCAACGCGAACAGGAATGGGAAGATCAATCGGCGGTGTCGCATCTTTCTCCTCAAAGCGTGCTGTCGGTGTGTCGGAGTCGTCGCGAGGGTATCTGAATCTCTGAGCGGGGCAAAGCGCTGGCAAGCGACTGCCTGACGGACGGTCATTCCATGAGCTTATCGACGATGCGTGGGACCGCCGGTTGCTCTGCGGTCGGACGGGCAGCTTTCGCGCCTACTCCGACCGCAGCACGTCAACCGGATTCAGCGAGGCGGCGCGCCGCGCCGGAAGGTAGCTTGCCGCCGCAACTGCGACGATGACGAGCAGCGCAACGGCCACCAGGATGAGCGGATCCATGGGCTGCACGCCGAACAGCAGGCCCCGTACCGTGCGGCCGAAGGCGAAGGCGATGGCGCCACCGATCGCCAGGCCGATGCCTGCCATGATCAGCCCCCGGCCCAGCACCGCTCTCACCACCTCGCCGTGCTCGGCGCCGAGCGCCATGCGGATCCCGATATCCTTCACGCGTTGGTTCACGCTGTAGGCCAGCACGCCGTAGACACCGATCAGCGTGATCAGCGCCGCCAGCACCGACAGGCTGCTGAGAACCACGACCAAGAACCGCGAACCGCCAAGCACATACGAGCTGTTGATGAAGTCCTCCATCGTGTTCACGCTCGCCGGCGCCCGTGGGTCCTGCTCCCAGATCGTCGACCGAATCGCCGGCGCGAGCCCGAGGGGGTCGATGGAGGCACGGATCACGACGTTCTGATAGCCCGTAGGTCTTTGGCTGTAGGGCACGTAGAACATCGGCATCGATCCGTCGGCGAGACGATAGCTAACGTCGCCCACAACGCCGACGACAACACGCCAGATCGAGTCGCCCTGCGTATTGACGCGGATGCGTCGACCGAGGGCGTTGCCGCCCATCCGGTCGGCCAGGATCCGGCTCACCAGGACGATGGGCTCGCTGTCCTGCCGATCGTCGTCACTGATGCCACGGCCGGCGACCACCGGGATTCGCATGGTGGGGAGGTACCCGGGAGAGACCATCGCGAAATGGCAGCTGCCGTCCCAAATCCCTTCTGCCGTCTCGATCGACACGGGGGGCGCGGACCAGCCGCCGGCGAACGGCATCTGGTTGGCGCGTCCCACGGCTTCCACGCCGGGCAGCGCCAGGAGCCGCCGATCGAGATCCTCGAAGTAGGCGATAACGCTTTCCCAAGTATCGCGGCGGTCGAGAGGAGTCGCATGGCCCACGACCGCCAGATTCCCGCTGGCAAAGCCGGGGTCCACGGCCAAGAGGCGCGTCAGGCTGCGTGTGAACAGCCCAGCTCCGGTGAGCAAGACAAACGCCAGTGCGATCTCGGCGACCAAGAGGGCGGCCTGGGTGCGGTTGCTTCGCCGGCTGACCAGACCGCGTCCAGCTTCCTGCAGCACCTCGTTGATCGGAGTGCGCGAAGCGCTCAGTGCCGGAAGGATGCCCGAGAGAATCCCCGTCAGACCCGCGAATCCGGCGGCGAAGAGCAGGAGCCGGTAGTCCACGCTGATCTCCGCCATGCGCGGGAGCTCGCGGGGGAGGAGTGCCATGAAAGGCTCCAGTCCGATCACCGCGATCGCAAAGCCGGCGGCTCCACCCAGGAGCGAGAGAAGGACGGACTCGAGCATGTGCTGCCAAATGAGGCGCCCACGACCCGCGCCCAGAGCTTGACTCACCGCCAACTCTCTGCGTCGCTCGTTGGCGCGGACCAGGAAGAGGTTCGCGATGTTCGCGCAGGCGATTAGCAGCACCAGCCCGACGGCGCCCATCAACATCAACAGGCCGCCGCCGGAATCTCCAACGATCAGGGCTTTGCTGGGAAACAGCCCGATCCCGTGCTCCGATTCTGCGGGATGAGCCTCGGCAATGCGCTGGGCCACACCGTCTACGTCGAGCTGAGCCTGCTCCAGGGAGATGCCCGGCTTCAGTCGGGCGATGACTTGCAGGTATCCCGAATTGCGAACCGGTAAGGTCTTTAGCTCGTCGGAGAACGTGGTCCAGACGTCGGTATCCTGCATCGGGAAACGGAACCCTGCGGGCATGACCCCGACGATAGTGTAGACGGCGCCGTCCAGCTCGAGCGGCTGGCCAAGCACGTTCGGGTCCTCTCCGTAACGACTCTGCCAGAAGCCATAGCTCAACACCACCGCCGGGTCGGCCCCCACCTCGTCGTCTTCCGGCAGGAAGTGACGGCCCAGCTGCGGCGATATCGCGAGCGCCGCGAAGACGCCCGACGTCATCACGGCTCCTTCGAGTTGTCGCGGTCCCTCGTCGCCCAGTAGGGTATAGCCGGTACCGGCGTAAGCTCCGGCACTCGCGAAGGCCCGGCTCATGTCAGCCCAATTCACGAAGACCTCGTAGGGAACGGCGTACAGGCTGCTAAGGCTCGAGGCCGTGGGGTTGGGGCCGGTGACGCGGGGATCGATGCGGAAGACGCCGACCAGCTGCTCCGAATTCGGATAGGGCAGGGGCCGGATCAAGACGGAGTGCACCAGGCTGAAGATCGCGGTGTTCGCCCCGATCCCGAGGCCGAGGCTGAGGACCGCCACGCCGGTAAATCCGGGTCGCTTGATCAGGCGGCGCGCCGCCAGTCGAAGCTCCATTCCGAGGTCGCTCAGACGGGCCCAAAGGCGTCCCCTGCGGCGCGCGCGCTCCTCGGCCGCTTCCAGCCGGCGGTTGAGTTCGGCGGCGATGTGGTGACGCTCCGAACGGCGAAGCTCGCGTGCCGCTCTGTCCAGATCGCCGAGCCGTGTCCGAACGACGGCATCCGCCTCATCCTCGCTGCCCCCCTCGGCCAGAGCTTCCCGGTAAATCTCTTCCAGATGGTCTGCCAACTCCGAGATGATTCGCTTATCCCGGTGACCCGTCATCTCCGGGAGCTGAAGCTGCTCGCGGAGCCATTTCGTCCAGTCACGCATAACCGACTCCAATCCATCTACTACGCCTGACCTGGCCGGCGTCCGTCACGCCTCGCTCAGCCCGATCACGCGGTCCACCATGTTCACGAACGCTCGCCACTCCTGATGCTGCTGGGCGAGGACTTCTTTCCCCGCCGCGGTCAGGGTGTAGTAACAGCGCCGGCGCTCTCCCTTCTTCTCGACCCACCGCCCCCGGATCCAGCCACGATCCTCCATGCGGTAGAGGACCGTGTACAAGGTCGAGACCCGGAACTCCAGCTCGCTGCCAGAGCGACGCTCCAGCAGCTTGCCGATCTCGTACCCGTGACGGGGCTGTCCCTTGAGAACGGCGAGGATCAGGAGCTCGAGGCTTCCCCGTTTGAGTTCGGAACTGAAGATGGCCGGCCTCGTCTTTCCTGTTGGCGCTCGACGGTGGCCGCGCGCTAATCCGGCGGCCGAGCACGGTATCTGAGATACTACGTGGCACGATACTTCATGTCACGTAGTATTGAACACGGCGCGCGCTCTGTCAAGAGGGGATCTCTATGGGGTGCCGCATGAAAGGGCGCTGGCCGTCGTTCGGCTCGGCTGGCGTGCAGATGCGAAGGCCATTATAAGTCAAGCTGCCAAATATTACGCAGTTGGCCGCATGGGAGACGGAATATGAGCATTGGATTTCTTCGGTGGTACGCACCGGACGCCAATTTTAGGCGTGCCGCCAGTCATCGATTACAGGCGCATTTGCCGGACACGTCAGTGCAGGTCTGGCGCTCAACGCGCACTTGGCAATCTCGGTTGGCGCCCAACCGCCCCCGCCATAGCGCCTCGGTCAACCTCGTGATGCGATATATGGAGTGGAGTTTCGCACTCTATCGAGCC
>JBDHJS010000021.1:0-56861 GCA_039586795.1 Gemmatimonadota bacterium | reverse complement strand
GTAACGACGAATGACCCGTATCACGTCCTGCCCAAGGCTTCCGGGGCCAAACACCGTGTTCCCATGAAGGCGCACATAGTTATCTGCTTTTTGAGGATAGGTCATCCGGACGAAGAACATCTCCGACAGGTTCAGCGGGTCTTTCCCCTGCCGGATCAACTCCGTCTCGATGAACGACGTTGTCGCGAAGCTCCAGCAGGTCCCGGTCCGCGCCTGGTTCTTCACCGATGTCGTCGGCACTTCGGCCACGACATCGAATTGGAAGCCCTCATCCTGGCCCAGGCCGTCGAGCGGGAGAAGAAAGACGAATAGCGTGTTCAGTAGCAGTCGCCTGATCATGGCGCTCCCCCTTTCTGTGAAGGAGCCGATTGGCTCAAAGAAGCGAGAGGTGAGATGGTGGAGCGCACGCAACGCTATGAACCTGGGGAATGATTGGGGAGGCCGCTAGTACCTTGGGGGGTTAGGGATTATCGAATCGGACTTGACGAATCCCTCATTCTGGAGTCGCCGAAGTAAAGCGTTGCCTGCGGTTACCTCACAGTTCCAAAATCCAGAATGTGGGAATCGTTGAATCCGATTCGAGAATTCAGTTCGGTTTCCACACTCCCATTCCCACTACGTACGAAGAACAAAATCCCAAAGCGGATTGGAAACCCCGAAGTCCCTCGTCGAGTCCTGATAATGATGCCTCAAGTGCTTCTTCTTCAGGTACAGAAGCAGCGGGCCCTTTAGCGAAAAGTGGTGTGTCGCGTAGTGAATCGTGTCGTACACCAGATAACCCAGCACGAACCCCGCGAACGCCGCCGGCCCATCGTTGGGGCCAGCGATGATCCAGAACGCCGAGAAGAAGATGATCGCCAGCGGGATGCTCAGCGAAGGCGGCATGACCAGTCGGCGACTATCGTTTGGGAAGTCGTGATGAACTCCATGCGCCAAGAAATAGTGTCTTTGCCTGAACCCTTTCATGTGACGAAACGCCGGTTCGCCTGGCTCCAACGCTGCTACGATGTCTCGTACCTCGCCTTCTAGCTGGGGACCAAGATGAAACACCCAGCGATGTACGATGTACTCCGCAATCGTCCACAGCAGGACCCCGACCGCAAACATCGTGGCCATGCGCCCCGCCCCTGTGCCCGCCGAATAGCTCAGATAGATCGTGAGCCCGATCACCGGTAGAAAAAGGAGATGTGGCACTGCAGGGTGGACGTGGGTGAAGAACTCGAGAATGTCGCCCTCAAAGATGCGGACCGATTCATCCTTGTTCGACACATACTTCCTAGACATGGCGCCCCCTCGTCAGTAGCCGGTAGGGGTCTAGTGGGGCCATTCGACACACGAGGAATCTTCCCGGTGGTTCCACTATACAATCTGCCGGAACAGCGGGAAAGAGTGCAACGCCACTGACTCGTTGGTAATTGCCTTGTTGCGTAGCCCCAAGGCCGATAAGATTGGCCATCGCTACGTTCCCCAAACGGCGCTGCCCCACGGAACCTGATTACATGTTATGAGTGCTTGATGGCAGGATCGCCCTATCGCCTACCACCGCTTCTGCTCCTCCTGGCGACCAGCGCTTCGCAGGCATGGACGCAACAGGTTGACAGCGGCGCCCCGGGAGCCAGTCTCTCGGACATCTATTATTCAGCACCAGCCCGGCGCGTGGCCGCCAGCCGTGTGGAGGTCGCTCCGGTCATCGATGGGATGCTCGACGAAGATACCTGGGCGACGATCCAGCCCACCGGCGAATTCACGCCGAGAGTTCCTCGCGATGGTGAACCGGCAACCCAAGAGACCCATTTATTCGTGCTGTTCGACGACAAGGCGCTCTACATCGGACTCTGGATGTTGGACTCCGATGTCGAGGGCATCGTCCAGGGCGAGGCGATCCGCGATTTCGATCTTCAGGAGAGCGGCGGCATGGCGCGACGTATGCAACGAGGCGCCGGCAGCGGGTTCAACATCAACTGGGACGGCGACTGGAGCGTCTCGACTCACCAGGACGATGCCGGCTGGTCCGCCAACATCCGCTTCGCCAGGCTGAACCGGGCAGGGACTGGGTTCTTCTTCGTCTACAACGAGGCCCAGGGAGTCAACTCGCTGAGCGGGCCATTTAGACGCCAGCTCATTCTCAAGTTCAACCACGATTTCAACCTCTGGGGTGGCTGACCGTGCGGAAGCAAGCCCCGGTCTCGCGCGAGAAGATCGCCCTTGGCATCCTGATGTTCGTCCTGCTGACGGTCGGTGGCTACGCGGCCGTCCGCTGGAGCGCCGGGGCCGAGAGCGAATCCGTGTTCGCCGCGCTATCGGACGCGACGACCGGTCTTCTGATCCTCGCCGCGCTCCTCGCGCTAACCGACATGGCTCTGGGTGGCGCTCGCTTCTGGGTCGTCGCCCGGGAGCTCAAGCCGGGTTTTCGCTGGTGGGACGGCCTGCACGTCTTTCTCTACTTGATTTTCGCCGCCGGTGTAACGCCCATGCAGCTGGGGGGCGGCCCGGCGCAGTACTTCATCCTGCGCAGAAAGGGCCTCCACGCCCACGATACGCTGGCCGTGCTCAGCGTGAATTGGGTTAGCGGATTGATCGCCCTTGTCACCCTCGCCGGAGCCGGCCTCTGGTACCTCATTCTCGATGGTAACGTCGCCCTGGGCGGACTACTGCGCGGGCTTATCGCCATGGTCGGCATCGCCGTGCTGGCCGCCATCGCCGTCACACTCTTCCCTCGGCAGATCACCCGAGTTCTCGTTTCGATACGATCATTTAGACGCAGTCGGGGCGGCCGGAAGATCTTGAGAGCCGGCGCGCGCTACCGCGGTGCGATACGAGAATTCAAACAGACGGGGAGTGGGAGGCGTGCGTGGCTGATCAATGTCGCCCTGGGCTTCCTCGCCCTACTCGCCCGTTGTCTGGTAGGGGTGGCAGTGCTCGCCGCACTCGGCGTGAACGCCGACGCCTTCTCGGTGATCGGACGTCAGGCCCTGCAATTCGCGGTCATCGTCGTCGCCCCCAGTCCTGGCGGCAGCGGCGTCGCCGAGGTAACTACCATAGGGCTGATGACCGGAGTGGTACCCGGCGCCCTCATCCTCTCCTATACCGTACTCTGGCGCTTCTTCACGGCTTACATCGGTATCGCGGTCGGCGCGGTCCGGGTTGCCGTCGACCTCTTCAAGTCCGCCACCCCGAATGTGAGCAGCACCTCATCTGACAGCCCCCACTAGCCCTATCATCTTGGCTATCACCTAAATCACGTAACCTTAATGAAGCCATCACTTAGCTGTCATGACCTGAGCTTTTCTGTTACACCTCCCCTACTCCTGTCTCAGCGCGATGATCGGGTCGACGCTCGCCGCCCGCCGTGCCGGCAGGTAGGCCGCCACTAAGGCCGCCACGATCAGCACCAGCGAACCGGCAAAGAGCGTCGTCGGATCGGTCGGCTCCACGCCAAACAGCAAGCCTCGAACCAGTCCGGCCGCGGCGAAGGAGGCGCCCAGTCCGATGAGCAAGCCGACACCCACTGGCACCATCGCCTGGGCGACCACCAAGCGACCGATGTCGGTCCGTTGGGCGCCTATCGCGGTGCGTATACCGATCTCCCGCGTTCTACGGCTAACCGCCAGGCTCATCACACTGAAGATCCCCACGGCAGCGAGGACTAGCCCCAGAAACGCGAGTGCGGAGAACATCTCGGCGTTCATCCTCTGTGTGTAGAGGATCCCGCTAACAACCCGCCTGTAGGGGATGACGTTGACTATGGCCAGGTGGGGCTCATAGTCGCGTAGCCAACGGTAGAGCGAGGGGATTGAGGCTCCGGGGTCAATGTTAGTCGCCAGGATAAGCGCGCTGCCGGTTGGGTAACGGAACTGCGGGTAAGCGAAATAGACCGTCGCCTCCGGCTCCGACATGAAATCCTGCGTCTTGGTGTCACGGACGATTCCGACGATCTCGAACTCGCGAACGCTCTCATCGGCTTGGGTCCACCAAATTCGGCGCCCGATGGGATGGTCACCCGGGAAAAACCGCGTCGCCAAAGCCTGGTTGATCATGGCGACATCGGTCGAGCCGATCGTGTCGTAGGCCTCGAAGCCTCTCCCTTGCACCACGTCGATGCCAAGCGCTTCGAAAAAGCCTGGAATGACCCTTGAGTACACCAGGGCTGTTGGATCATCCTGCCCTTCCAACTGCAAGTCGGCGGACATGTGCGGAGACAACAATGGATAGTCGGCCACGGTCGCGGAGTTCACCCAAGGCTCCTCGGCCAGCCGCGCTGGCATGTCTCGGAAAAAGTGATCTCGCTCCTCGACTTCGAGATTCGTACTGCTCGTGGAAACGTGCGTCACTACCAGTTGGTCGTACGCGAACCCGGGATCGAGGCTGACGACCGAGGCCAACGTGCGAAGCACGAGTCCGGCTACGACCAACAAGACTATGGAAAGCGCGACCTGAGTAGTGACCAACGTGTTGTGGACCCCCGGCGTTCGCTTGCCGAGCATTCGTCGCGGTCGACGGCCCACAGCGTCCGGTCTGAGCGTCGATACAAGATCTCGTCGCGACGCCCGGATCGCCGGTAGTAGTCCAGCCAGTACTCCGGTGATCACCGAGATACCGAGGGCGAACAACACCACTTCTAGATCGATTGCCGCCTCGCGCGACACGTTTGCCCCCCACACGCTCGGTCGGGCGAAGTACGAACCGAGCCGCACGCTTAGCGGGCTCGCCAGAGCCAACGCCACGGCGCCGGCTAATACCGAAAGTGTGACGTTCTCGATCATCACCTGGCGGACGAGGCGTCCGGGGGAAGCGCCCAGCGCGGCTCTCATCGACAGCTCCTGCTGACGGCCGGTGGCAACGGCCAACAACAAGTTCGCCACATTGGCACAGACCAGCAGTAAGAGACCGGCCGCGGTGGCCATCATCAGCCGCACCGTTGGCCACTCTGCCAGGCGGGCGCGTGGATCGATCCACGTCGGCGCGCCGAGGCGAACACGACGCGAGTCCTCCCGCGGGTAGGCCTCGTCCAGGCCCAGCGCCAGCGTCGCTAGTTCGGCCACCGCCTGCTCATCACCGGTCCCGGAGCGCAGTCGACCGTATACCCTGACAAGCGGGATGTCCCGGTTCTCCGCAAACTGAGCCCAGCGCGTGTACCTGTCCTTGAACGGCGCGATGGGAATCCACACATCGGGCCGGAAGCTCGCGGCCGAGCCCAGGAACTCGGGCGACGCCACGCCAGCGACGATGAAGGGACGGTAGTTGAGATAGATGGTGGTTCCGATCACAGCCGGGTCGGCGTTGAAGCTGCGTTGCCACCAGTCGTAGGAAATCACCGCCACGGGCTCCGCCCCCGGCCGGTCATCTTCAGACACTATTCCCCGACCGATCGCCGTCTCGATACCGAGCACGGAGAAGAAGTCTCCCGAGACCGCCTCGAGAAACGCCACTTCGGTCATATTCTCGAGACGCACGCTCGCCGCGTAGAACGGCTGAACCGCAGCGATCTGCTCGAACGACCGCCCGGCTCCCTCCTTGTAGTCGAGGAAATCCAGGTACGGAATTTCCTGAAAGGCGTCCTCTTCGGTGACGCCGTACATCCGAACCAGCCCCCTACCCTCGACGCCCGGAAACGGCTGGTAAAACCCATTGATGTACGTGAACACGGCGATGCTGGCCGAAAGCCCCAACGCCAGGATGCTCACAGCTACGATGGGATAGAAGGGTCGTCGGAGTAGAGTTCGAAAGGATGATCGCAGATCGTGTACGGTCTCTAGCATAGGGTGCGATTCCTATTATAGGACTACTGGTGCTCAGGATGGGGCCAGACTTGAGAGTGTCGTGACACTATACCAATACGGCCGCGCAGGACACTAGGTGTCAGCGCCCGAACCGTTCCGTGCTGAATGTTCAACCGCCCCTTCCGCACAGCACGCCGGCGGCGCATCTTGCGCGAATGCGCATCCCATACAAATCGCTAACATTCTGGATCTTCGCAGGCCTGTTCGGCGGCATCATAGCCGGCAGGGTCTTCGGCAATTCGATCGTCCCCATTGCACAGCCCCTCTCTGACGTCTTCCTCCGCCTACTCCGCATGGCGATCATGCCGCTGATCATCACGTCGATCACGGCGGCCGTGATCAGTGTCGGCGAGCGAAGAGACCTCGGCCTGCTCGGCGCCCGAACGTTCGGCTACTACGTGCTCAGCAGCCTGCTGGCTATCCTAACCGGCCAGATCCTCGTGAACATCTTCAGGCCTGGCGTCAATTCGGCGATCCAGCTTCAGGAAACCGTCACTCAGGTCCCGGCGGCGCAGCGCAGCGTTCGTGAGATACTCATCAACATCATACCGGAGAACCCGTTCGAGGCGCTGGCCGAAGGCCAGGTTCTGCCCGTGATCTTCTTCTGTATCCTGCTCGGCTACTTCATCACGCAACTCGACGATCCGTACCGTACGCAACTGGGGGATTTCTTCCAGGCCGCCTTTCAAGCGATGCTCAAGCTGACCCGCTTCGTCATCTGGGCCGCTCCACTCGGAGTGTTCGGCATCAACGCGGTAATCGTCGCTACGACCGGTTTCGAAGCGTTTCGATCGCTCGGGTTCTACTTCATCGTCGTCCTGATCGGGCTCTTCATCCATGCGACGGTGACGCTCCCCTTTCTGGTCTACCTGATCACCCGCCGAAGCCCATGGCGGCATTATCGCGGCATGCCGCCGCCCCTCGTCACCGCATTCTCGACCTGTTCTACCATCGTGACGCTACCTCTCACGATGAAAGCGGTGACCGATAACTCGAAGGTGTCCGAGAAGATCTCGTCTTTCGTTCTGCCAATCGGTGCGACCGTCAACATGGACGGCACGGCTTTGTACGAGTGCGTGGCGACGATCTTCATTGCGCAGGTCTACGGAATCGGACTCAACTTGGGCGAGCAGTTGATCATCGTCGTGACGGCGCTCCTCGCATCGATTGGCGCCGCTAGCGTTCCGATGTCCGGTCTGGTGATGATGTCGATTATCCTGGCGGCGGTTGGGCTGCCGCTGGAAGGCGTGGCCATCGTGCTGGCCGTTGATCGGGTGCTCGACATGTTCCGCACTTCGGTGAACGTGCTGAGTGATTCGTGCGGTGCGGTGATCGTTGCCAAGCTTGATGGTGAAGAGGTTCTGACTGATTAGTCGAACACTCCGAGTCATGTTGCTGTACTGATCAGGACGAAGAGATAAGCGGCGTAAGCTGTCAGAAAGATTGCCCCCACCCATCGACCGATGGGTCGTCCCCGCCAGACGAGCAATGCGAGCACGATCGACGAGCCGAGCATCACCGGGAGGTCGAGTGACAGGAAGCCCGGTGGCACGTCTATGGGGCTTGGGGACGCCGCCGTTGCCAGACCCATGATAACGAGCACGTTGAATGTGTTGCTGCCGATCACCGCACCGACCGCAACCCCCGCCTGTCGTTGAAATGCCGCGACGGCGCTCGTCGCCAGCTCCGGCAATGAGGTGCCGACCGCGATCACAGTCAAACCGATCACCGCATCCGATACCTGCAATTGCTCGGCGACCTCCACGGCAGCTCGGATCAGCATGGTCGCCCCCAGCGGCAAACCGATCATGCCGAGGGTGATGAAGAGCGCGATCATACCCGTCTTGCTGGGTAGGCCGAGCACCCAATCGAGTGGAGCGCCACGATCGGCCGCGCGTTGCGCGAGAGCGGCGCGCCGCACGTTGAAAAGCACCAGCACAACCAGACCAGACAAGAGCACTACGCCCGCAAGCAGGCCCAGGTAGCCAACGAAACACAGCGCCACGAACACCGCGCTGACGCCGATCATGACGAGGCTGTCACGGCGCGCCGTGCGCTCACCGCTTGGCAAGGGGAACACGACGGCCGCCAGGCCGATGACCAGAAGTACATTGGCGATATTACTGCCGACCACATTGCCGATCGCGATGCCCTGATATCCGCCAATGACCGCTTCGAGCGTCACTACCAGCTCCGGAAGAGATGTGCCGAGTGCGACCACACTCAAGGCTATCGCAATCGGCGCCACCCGCGCACGACGCGCTAGCGCTACCGCACCCCGTACGAGTAGATCGCCACCCAGAAGCAGGTAGATGAGGCCGCCGAAGAGATGAATATAGGCCACGTGGAGCGTTACTCGCTGGCGTCAGAATCGTATGCAATTCGCAGTTGCTCGCGCGCTTGCTTCAGCTCGGTGATGTCACGAGCGATGGCATAGAGCAACCCCGTTTCCGCCTCGGGATACGACTTCCACAGCAAGCTCTTATAGCTGCCATCCTTACAGCGGTAGCGGTTCTCGAAGGAGATCGTCGGTATACCTTGAGAGAGTCTCTCGATTTCGTAGGCCGTCGACTCCACGTCGTCGGGGTGAACAAAATCCATGAACGACTGACTGAGAAGCTCTTCGGCCGACCAGCCCAATGTGCGCTCGAACGCGGGATTCACTCGCTTGAAGTAGCCGTCCGTCCCAGCGATGCACAGCATGTCGAGAGAGAACTCGAAGTACTTCTGAAACTCATGCAGCAGCGTCAGCTGTTGCTCCAGCTCCTCCGCCATCTCGTTGAATGTACGAGCCAGAAGGCCCAGTTCGTCTTCCCTCACGACCTTCGCCCGAGCGCTGAGCTCGCCGAGGCGGATCTGGTTCGCGACTCCCGCCAGGTCGTGAATCGGCTTGGCCAAACGCAAGCCCAAGAACGTACCCAGCACGATCGCGAAAGCGGCAAGCGAGAGAACCAACCAGGCCAACTCGCTGCGCAATGAAAGAATCGTTGCCCGCTCTTCAGTGGCGTCGAACTTGACCACCACGCCCCAACCCACCGACGGCAGGAATCGCGTTGCCGCCCAGACAGGCTCACCGCGGTAATCGCGGAGTCCCTCCAACATCACCGTATCTCGACCTTCAATCGCCAACGTCGCGGGGTCGTCGGGTCTTTCGGGTTGAGCCACGCCCGGGCGCTCCACGGCCCGGTCGCGCACCGGATGCAGAGCCCGCGGGACCCCCACCGCATCTCGCAGGACGACCATCGTCTCGCCGGTGTCGCCCAGCCCATTGATGTTCTCGGTCAGAGAGACGAGTTCGCGAGCGCTCAACACGACCTCCAGCGCTCCGATCCGATCGCCGTCCAGACTCAACGGTGTGACGAATCTGGCCAACGGATCATCGCCATTCGTGAAGTGGATCTCCGGGTAGCTTACTTCCTCGCGGGCACCGCTCGGCATCGTTGGCTCGAGTCCGACATCGGCCCACTCCTCCTCACTCCAGTCGGACGCCACGAGTTCGCCCTCGAGATCATAGATGGCGAGGAGCTGTACGACTTGAGAGGAGGTTCGCGCATCACGGAGGATTCGCCGGATCTGCTGCTGCTGCTCTCGACTGCCCGTTCGGTTGAAGGCGTCCAGACTTCGCCGCAGCTGCGTTCGACTGGCGATGAGCGCAACTCGGTCCTGCCATCCCAGTACCACGTTCTCGAGGTCGTCGCGCTTCGTCTCCGCCAGGGAGTGCAATTGGCGCTCCGTCTTCTTCCGGAGCAGATCACTCGCGATCGTATGTGACAGGGCGCCAATCGCCAGCATGCTGCCCAGGGAAACGGCTACGAGAGCGAAGACGAGTTTGGTGCGTAGATCCACCGCAGGCCACCATGGACGAGTTATCTGGTTGCGCCGCTCGGTATCAAGGACTCAACTAGAAGCTAACCACTTGCGCCAGCGCTGGCACGTAGCGGCCGCGGGTCAAGCGACGAGCCGCTTGATCGGTAGGCCCGTCAGGCGGCAATCTCTTATTTGCGATAAGGGACTAGAGGGAAATGGCTTCGTCAACCGGAAGGTTCCGACACCCTAACTGGCGTCCCCGCATCGGTCGTTGATCCGTCGCCTAGCTGCCCAAGGACATTCCTTCCCCAACAGTACAGCGAGCCATCCTCAATAACACCGCACGTGTGTTCTCCACCGGCGCTGATCGAGAGGAAGGTATGGCCGCCGTCCACGAGCACGGGCACTATGCTGTTCTGCATCGAGCCATCGCCGAGTTGGCCATAGTTCCCCGCTCCCCAACAATAGACGTCGCCGGATGCGATGGCACATGTATGCCACATACCGAGGGCGATGGAATCAACGTTCACGCCGAGCCCACGAACCCGGGTCGCCCACACGCTGCACGGTGTGCCACCGCAATCGTCGTTCGCCGACGTCGTACCCAGCTGCCCATACTCATTCGAACCCCAGCACCAGACATCCCCATCGCGAGCGGCGCAAGAGTGTTCACCGCCCGCACCTTCTGCATCGGAACCGTCGCCAGCCCGCGCGTCAAGAAATTGGTTTTCTGAACGCCTCACCGGCAACAAGACGGTATCACTTGTCGTTCCCTTGCCGAGTTGCCCCAGCCGGTTATCGCCAATGCAAAACGAACGCGGATGTCGATACGTGCACATGTGCTCGCCGCCTGCAGCGGGGTCTGAGCCCATATTGGACTCGCTCAGCTCGCCCCAACAGTGCGTGAAATTCGAATCGTCGATCGTGTCGCCGGCGGCGCATGTGAAGCGGCCGCCCACGTCCATACTAATCACCTGGACGTCCTGAATCACATCGGCATCGACGGGAACGGGTTGACCACACTCGGAAGGCCAGTCACGCCAGGCGCAGGGTCCCGAACCATCGCCTAGCTGTCTCTGCTGGTAGCTCCCCCAGCACTGAACACGCCCGCCAAACCGTCCGCACGTGTGGGCGGCCTCACCCTGAGGCGATCCTCTCAATACTCCGCCGGCTCGTATCTCCTGGTACTTGAGGAAGGTCGCCACTCGATCCGGGACCAGGCGACGATTGAAGTCTCCCGTGCCCAATTCTCCCTGCAGGTTTCGACCCCAACAATAGGCCGTCCCATCGACCGAGAGGGCACACGTATGTCGAAACCCGAGGTCCACCGCGCTCCACTTCTGCCTTACACTAATCCATTCTCGATACTCGGCCGGCTGGAAACCTGCTCCGCCCGCCGTTGCGATGACCTCGGCTCCTCCGCGAGCCGAGGTAGTCACCACTGCACTGTACACATCGAGTGAGTCAACTGTTAGTACACCCTCGTTGCTGGAACGCCAGGTGACGGTAACGCCCGGCATGGGGTTACCATCGGCGTCCCGTATCTCCACCTCCACCGTATCGATGTTGGTGACGTTGATCGACTCCGGCCAGGGCTCCGCCTCCGTGATGAGCATCCCCGACACGACAATCGGTACGCGAAATCCCGCTGGCTTGATGCGGTCACCCTCTATCGCGATGACGATCTCAGCCGTTCCTGAAGCGTAGCCGGTTACTGTTGCCTGTAGCGGATTCGACTCCAGGCGATTGACCTTGAGCGTAGCCGGATCACTGGACTGCCACTCGGCGCTCAGTTCGCCGGTCAGCGCCCTGTCGGCGTTTCCTGTCTCAACGTCGACGATGTCGACCGCGGAAACGGTGACGAAATCGGGCCAGGCGATACGCGCAACTTCTATCGGAAACGTGAGCTCGGCTCGCTCGAACCCCGGCCGATCGACGTAGGCGATGATCTCTGTAGAGCCCACAGCATGGGTGGCAACCACAGCACTAAGCCGAGCTTCCAGCGTGTCACGGATTGTGCCCTCTTCTGGCGGCAGGACCGTCGACAGCTGGACAATCGATGAGTCGGTCGTCTGCCAGTCGACTTCGATCCCCGCGATGTTCCGGCCCTCAGAGTCCAGCACATCGACCGTCAGCGTGGCGATTTCGGCAACGTCCAGCGTGTCGGGCCAGGCATGCGCCTGCTGGATCTGGACCCTCACGAGGTCTTCGGCCGTGAACTCCTCGCAGGCCGCGACGAGGATGAGGGCGGCAGCCGCCGTCGCCATCGGCCAGCCAAACCTCCCCCGGATACGATACACTGTCATTTCCTCCGTTAGATACCGAACCGCAGGCCGGCACCAAACACGATGTCGGGTAGCGGCGGCGCTTCCTCCGGCGCGTCGAACCACCAGTAGCCGCCCAGGAACTCGAGCATGACGTGGGGGACGACCAGGAATTCCAGATCGATGCCCAGGCCAGCTCCCAGCCCCTCGGTCTCCAGTGTGTTCCAGATCGGCACGTACGTGACGCCTTCACCGTCATCGATGAAGTAGCCGCCGGCATCATAGCGTCCCTCCATCCGCCCATACCCGATCTCGACGAACGGTCGTGCCGCGAATCGCCCCGTCCGGAGGCGGGCGCTCAGACCTCCTACCGCCGCCATCAGGCTGAGATTCTCCGGTGCCAGACGGAGGCCGCCAACGTGCCAGCCATAGTTGGGTCTCAACATGTGCGAATAGGTGAGGCGTGCCGAAGGAAACCGATCGTCCTGCAGTCCGCCCGAGTCGCCCGATGACAGGAACATCATTTCGATCGTGCTTCGATATCCGCCACGCGGGACCGACGGCTTTCTGAGCTGTGTGGGGTAGTCCCACTCCGACACTGCATCGAGCGCTGTGCCGATGGGGATCGCGTCGGCGCGCGCGATCTGCCCTTCACGAGCCGTGATCATTCCCACGACTTCCCACCACTCGTTGAACAGTCCGCCGCCCGAATAGCCGGTCGTGATCGATACGGTTTCGAAGCTGAGCGAGAACTGGCCCTTCGCGAAAACCCGGTCCGGAGTCGTGGGCGGCGACCAGCACTCACCGTTGGGGCAGCCCATCGGCGTGACCGGGTCGCCGGTCTTGAGAGCGTTCACGTTGCCCAGACGGTCCAGGCCTGGAGCACCGTCTTCGAACGCCCTGACCCATTCGCGGGGCACGCTGACGACGGCTAGATCGAGTTGCGGATGAGCCGTGTCCCGTTCCGCCGCGACGAGCTCCTGCGGGTTGTCTCTGAAGGCCACGCGCACCTCTTCCGCGACCGAGCCACGGAAACGGAGAACGTGATCGGCGGTGACTATGTAGATCCGCTCATCGTCCGCACCAAAAATGATCCCGGCGCCTAGCTGTTCGGCCAAACCCTCTTCGAAGTAGCCGATGACATGCACGATGAGCCGCTTCGCCACTTCCGGGACGTGTTCAGCGTTCCCCGACGCCACCGCTCTGTCTGCATAGACGACCGGGCGAATCGCCGCCTCCGATTCTTTCCAGAGTTCCTCTGGCAGGCCCTGCAGTGAGCTGACGCCCGTGTACACGCGGCTGGGATGCGAGAAGACGCAGTTGACAACCGCGCCATCCTGGAAGATGACGAGGTCGCGACCGCACTCATCGCACTCGTTGTCGTAGAAGTAGTAAGAGAAGTCTCCCAGCGTTCGCACTTTGAAAGGGGGGCCGAGGATCGCCCGCACCTGCGCCTCGGTCATCTCGGGACTGATCGTTTCCGCTTCTTGCGCGAGTGTCGGCGTGGTTCCGATACCCGCGAAGCCGGCTAACACCGCCACACCGACCAACAGACACCGAATCGACCGTTGACTCATGCCCATTTTCGCCACCAGCGAATCACTCCGTACAGCGCCGTCAGATACAACAGCGCCAGCGGCACGGTGATCAATGCATACCGAGCCAGCCAAACCTCTCCGCGTCGCGGCATGATGCTACGACTGAGTTCCGCGGTGCCCGTCCGCAAACCGCTCACGCTGCCGGAGTACTCCAAGTCGATCGCCGCACCGACCAGCAGGAGATCTAGTTCGCCCTCGGTGCCGGCTAGCCACAACTCGTCACCATCGCCCAGGCGCAGGGACCGATTCAGATATGGGAAGCTGATTGTCCCGGACAGTACGGTAGAGACCATGCGGTCCATTGGCTCCGTGCCCTGTCGATACCGGTCCACTCTGTACAGCTCGAGGTTCTTGATCCTCAGATCGGATAACGCCGTATTCGCTGAATCAGCGTACAATGTGAGATCGAGCGTAATCTGGTCGGTGGAGGGCACGAGACGAAAGCTGCCCGGTTCGAAGTCGTAGGCCATCACCAGCACTGCCGGGACGACGATCTCGATCTCCCCATCTACGGACACCTTGGGTTCGACAGTCGCCTTCGTCAGGGCGAGTCGAAAATAGCCGGGCTCGTCGAGAGCGAGCACCGAGACAGCAGTCCCATCCGGAGGTCGGACATCGTCGAGATAGATTGCGGTTTCCGGACCGCCCTCCGCAGCCGACAGAGTGAGGGACGTCGCCTCGAGCACGCCAAACGGTTCACCCGTTCCATCGACCCATTCCACCGGCGTCTCGATCTCACGAAGGTCGAACGCCCCAAGCTCGCTCAGGCGGAGCGGCTCCCAGAGCAGCGGCGCCTCCATTGCCAGCTCAAAGCTGGCGCCGGAGACTGAGAGGTCTAGCGATACGTCGGCGGAGGATGCTCGGCCAATCGCCAGAACGGCTATGATGGGAATTGGAAGCAGGATGCCGATGGCGACAGTCAGTTGCTTCCAGAGCGGCGGCCTGGGTAGTCGGCGTGGCGGCGCCCCTTCCCCGCGCTTCTGACGCCGGCGACTGATACGCTCCCACAGACCGATGACCGCGGCGATACCACCGACGATCGTGGCGATCTGAAGGATCCACGAGGGAAGCATCGGGATCTCCGCAGCTCAGTCGGAGCAGCCGGGGAGAGGCGCACCTGGATGATAGAGCCAGGCCTCCACTGTGCTCGAGCCCCCGCCGCGCCGTTCGCCGGCAACTTTGACGTAGTAAAAGCCGCTAGCTTCCAGTTCGGGCAGCGGGATGGCGATCGCCGACTCCGCCGGATAGTACCTCCAGCCCAATGGCCTGGCGTCCCATATCGCCATACCCGGTCGACCGTCCGCATCGATGGGCGCCAAGGTGACGAACACCTCCTCAAGCCGCGGCCCTGTCCACACCGTCATCGTGTACGGTCCGCAGCCGGCCCTTTCGTCGGGCGGTCGCACCCTCAGGGGCAACAGCACGGTTCGCTTACGATCACCGACGTTTCGGTTGATCCACGCCAGGACTCCGATATCGTCCCGGTCGATACCCTGGGCGACAAGAATGTCGGCCGGCCAGCTGAACGAGTTGCTTCCCGCTGGGCGGACGGCGTCCATCCGATAGTGCAAGCCCGGGCTGATACCCTCCGCCCGCAAGCTGACCTCGGGACCGGCAGGCGCCGGCCACTCGACGATCAACGAGTCGCCGGGACCGATTTCTTCGTACTCGAAGTACTGGGTGAGTGACACGACGAATAACGGAGTCCCACCGACCGGCTGCGCAAATACGCCCTCACAGCGTCCGTCACGTTGCCTATAGCCGTGGGGACCCCGGGCCAACTCCTCGAGGTCTTCGTCGCAAACATCTGAGCGTCCCTGGGCGCCCAGCCAGGTGGGAGTGATGGCCAGACCGAAGATAAGGGCCGACAGGTAAATCCTGCGGCGTAGCATGATAACGCTCGCTTTCAGGGGTCCTTGCAACGCGTTAGGGCTGTCGCCGGAGGTAAGGGGTACAATGCCACAAACGTGTGTAGTCACGCAAGGAGCGGCCTGAAAGACCCATCGGCTGCCCTTCTCTGGCCACGGCCGTCACGATTCGCAGCGATCATGTAGGCTATCATGTGAATCATTTAACCTATCATTTTGCAATTATTTAGACGATATGTACGCGGAGACCACTTCAAGGTATGTACGGTTCGCCTCGTACTACAAGGCGGGGATCTGCAGACCCTGGCCGCCCTTTGAGCCATCGCCAGACGGCAGCTCCAGCTAGCAGGTAGAGGATCCAGTCGAGGGGTACGCGATACCGGGGCATGTAGGCGACAACGTAGTATATCAGCGGGTAGTAGATGAGGGGCGCGATGAGAGCCGCACGGTAGGGGTGACCCATCCGCGGCAACGATCGCCAGGCACCGATGAAGGCGAGCAAGGTGAGCCCGGTGACGGCCAGCGCGGTACCCGGCGCGTGAAAGGGCCCGAACCAGAACTGAGCGCCCCGTGAGACCGTTAGCTTCAGAAACTCACCCGGGTTGGCTCTGATCCAATCGAGCGCTTCTAGCTTTGCCAAGCGCATGTACTCGATCTCACCCAGTTCCTGGATCAGGCGCGCTTCCTCCAAGTGAGTGCGTGGGTGACGATGCTCCTGGGTAACGTCCATCACGCGCATGGCGCCGTAGGCACCTTCGTGGTTCCCCATACGCAACTCGAGGCCCAGGTTGCTACGGATGAAGAACACTTCGTCAAAGGTGTTGTAGTTTCTCCACCCCCAGGGAATACAGGCGGCTATCATGCCCAGCGCCATGAACGTCGACAGATACCACTTCCGCCGATCTCGACTCCACCATAACTCGAAGACCATCCAGCCGAGCACTACCGGTAACAGCACTGGTTGCAGATGGAACGCCGCGCCGCAGGCAAGGCCAAGCAATACGCTCCCGACAATCGAACCGAGCCCCTCAGTCCAGCGACGCAGAAAGACAATCGCCAGGAGGCCAATTACAATTCCGGCGAGCGCTTCCCCGTTACCGGGCCAAACCACGACAAGCGCACCGGCTATGCCGCCCAGCACACCGGCTTGTCTGCCCAGACCGAGTTTTCCGCCGAACCAAGGGAGCAGCGCGTAAAGCACCGAGAACACGGCGAGTTCGAATATGATGGCCGCGTAACCGCCGACCCGGTTCATCCCAAAAACACCCCAGAACAGAGCGATGCGGCCCGGGACGAGCGGTGGCAGGTGTGCGGTTGGCCCTGTAGGGACCATGTAAGGATCGGCAAACTCACCGCGTTCAACGATCGCCGTAGCGATCGCCTGACTCTCCCAGCGATCGTGGGGTAGGATGTAGCGTTCAGAGACCTTGGTCAGGAAGAAAAGGCGAATCGAAAAGCCCAGCAGAAAGATGATGACAAACGCTCGTCCCGGCGATCGAGCCAACCAGGTCAGAGGAGACCGTAGCGGTGTCATCGGCCATCAAACGATTGAGAGAAGCCGGTCAGGGCTAAGGGAAAGATGCGCCCTGCCCGTCTGACTAGCAACGCTGGCCCGATGCAATAGGCGCCGCGAATGGTCTCACGGCGCCTATCATCTTACGGTGCGCTACCAGGAAGCTTAGCCTACGTACTCCTTCGCATGCTTCAGGCGCTTCCGTTCCGTATCGGCGTTCGCCGTTACCTCGAGGAGCGCTCGGTAGTATCGCTGTGCCGTGTTCTCATCGCCGCTCAGCTCGGCCGCGCGTCCGGCACCGTACAGGCTATTGAAACGGTTGGGGCTGCGGTCCAGCGCCGCCTCGTATTCAGCAAGAGCCTCCCCGGGTCGTTCCAGCTCAACAAGCATGTCGCCCAGCAACTCGCGCGCTGGAAGCACTTCCCCTGGAGTTACAGGGTGCTTCTCCGTGCTCGCTTCGAGCTCGGCGGCGGCGCGCATCGTCGTCAGCCCCTGTTGGCGATCACCCTCTTCGAACTTCAGCCATGCCAGAGCGGAAAGCCGCTGAATCTCGACCTGCGTCCCCCAATAGGCGTTACCCGCGGCGACCTTCTGCTGGAACGCCGTGAGGACCGCCAGGTCGTCGCGCGCCTGCTCGAACCGCCCGCTGCGCGCGGCGCCGAGCGCCCGAGCGAAGTAGGTGATCGCCTCCATGGCTGGCGCGGTCTCCCACGGATAAGCGCTGGGCTGTCGGGGCTCGAGTCCCGCGGCATCGGCCCACTTATGCCGCTCGAGAGCCAAGCGGGCGGGTACGGCGGCGAACGTGTAGGCGCTGGCCACGTGCGGCTGATATGGCGGCCTAACGTTGTTCATCTCCTCCATCACTTCCATCGCTTTCTTGTCCTCGGCGGTCTGCAGAAAGGCATACGCCAGGTAGTCCAGCGCGTGGAAATAGTGGAGCGAGATCTGATCGCCGACCGGGAAGTTCAGCGCTGCATCGGCCGACCGACGGTTCCAATCGATCGATTCCTCCCAAAGGCCTCGCCGTGTGAACGTATGCGTCGGCATATGCAACGCGTGAGGGATCTCGGGAGCTACGTTGCCGTAACTTCGCGCCACCTCCACAGCCAACTCGGCCAGCGCCGGGTTGTCGTAGGCGTGGATGACGTAGTGGTGAGCGCCGGGGTGCATGGGAATTTGCCTTAGTAAACCCTCGGCCATGGAGCCCGCAGCCTTCTGTTTCGCGAACGTCTTGTCACCCGGGTCGACCGTGGACAATTGAGCCAGGGAATAGAAGGCGGTCGCTTCGGGGTCGTTGGGATACTTCTCGTGGAACGCGCGCCAACCGTTCTCGAAGCCAACCAGGTTGGGTTTCTCCGAGTCACCACGACCTGCCGCGAAGTAGGCGTCCAAAGCGTCAACATAGGCCATCTCGTGATCGCCTTCGGCGCTGGCCCGTGCCTTATCGAGCAGCCCGCGGGCGCGATCGAAATCCTGCTGACTCGGTGGGTCAGACCAGAGCGGGTGCACGTAGGTCATCGCCTGTCCCCAGTATCCCATGGAGCATTCGCCATCGGTTCCCACCGCCGAAGCGAACTCAGCCCGCGCCGCCTCGTAGGTCATGCTGTGGAGCAGCGCCATACCGCGCCCCAGATGAACAACAGCGTCGTCGCTGCATGATTGTGTCAGCACGACGGTCCCGAGCGGCGTTCCCGAGGCGTCCGTGACTTCGACCGCCACGCTTCCTGCTGCCAGGCCGATATCATCTGCCGGCTGATCGTCGCCGGAACAAGCCGCAAAGATCAATACAAGACCTGCCACTATAGACGCATACCGCATGGTGCTCTCTCCTCGTACTAGGTTGCGCGGATTACCGGTAGTTAGGCCCGGAATCTGACGTTCTGGATGGTTATGCGCAGCGGGCCGCCAGGACCGGACACGGGCGGTCCCGGCGCTATCTGTCCTCCGGCCGAGTCAATCTACGGCTCGAGCCCGCCCTGCGCGAAGTAAGCGTCGAGCCGGTCGAAGAACGCATCGCGGCTTTCAGCGGAGGCGAAGAAGTCGAAACGGCCGGCGGCCCGCTCGACCCTCATCAGCTCGATCAAGAAGTCGTATATCGCGTTCGACGCCTGCAGTTCGGCGATGAGGGCGGTGTTTTGCGCATCAAGCAAGGTGATAATAGATGTCTGGCCCCGACTATAAGAATCCTGCACCAGCTCGAAGTTGCTCCGCGCCGCATCGGCGGCGTCGCGCGATAGTTCGATATTGGCCAGCGCCGCGCCCATCGTGTGCAGGGCCGAACGCGCTCGACCCTCAACGCGCTGGGCCGTGGCGTCGCGCTGCGCTTCAACCTGAGCCAGCTCCTCGACCGCCTGACTCCGCACGGAGAAGCGGGCGCCACCCGTCAACAACGGATAGCTCAGAGCGAAGCCTAGGGTCCAACGCGTATCCTCGAAGCCTGGGAACAGCGTGCCGCTTCCACCGCTCGAGAGTACGTCGTCGAGCGATGCCTGTAGCGCGAGCTTCGGGATGTAGAACTCACGGTCCGCCGCTGTTAGCGCCCGCCGTTGTGCTGCCGCCAGGGCATCGAGCGCCCTGAGCTCGGGCGATGCATCCAGCGCTTCCTGGGCCATGAAGCCGCGAAAGACCTTGAAGCTCCATTGGTTGGCAAGATAGGGAGCGAGGCGGCTCTGGTTGGTGAGCAGCTGAGGGTCAGCAAGATCGGTTTCCGCGGTTGCGAACGACTCCTCTAGCGGGCGGTCCAACAGGCGGTTGAGCTCGATCTCGACCAGATTCCGCAACGCGTTCGCGTTGATCACGGCCTGCCGGTTGTTAGCGATCTGGTTCTCCCAACGAAAGACTTCGCCTGGGCTGGCAGAACCGACGGCGCGTCGCACTTCGGCGAACTCGAGATTCTCTCGGGTGATATTCAGGTTCTCCCGCTCGATCCGCTCGATCGTCTTCGCCTTGAGTACGTCCAGGTACGTGACGGCGGCATCGAACGCGACGTCCAGCCAGGTGATCTCCCTGTCCTGCACGCGCGACTCCTGAACGGACTTCTGGATCGAGTAGTTCGCCCACAGCGGATCCGCGTAGATCACTTGCGTCAGAGTCGCCTGCCCGGTCAGCAGTCTTTCGGTACGGAAGCTGACCCCCGACTCCGCCTGGCTATTGTCGATCACGCTCCAATTGAGGTCGAGATCGATCTGCGGCAGCAGGTCAGCCCGGGCGATCCCAATCTCCTTGTCACCTGCTGCAACAGCTCGATCTGCTACCGCCAGATCCAGATTGACTTCCACGGCTTCGCGCACAGCGCTCGCCAAAGACCACTCGCGCTCCACTACGCTCCGTACGTCGTTGATGAGCTCAGCTTCGGTGACCGCCTTCCATGGAGGGTACATATTGATGGCGCGCGCCGTAGCCATGTTTATCGCTAGGCTCGACTGGGGAGCGAACGTTACCGGCAGTGAGGAGGGGTCTTCACCCAGGAGTATGGCCTGGATGTTGAGCGCTACGCGCCGGGCGATGCGCTGCGCAAACCTCTCCGGGCGCTGCCCGGCCAAGATCCCATCGGCCACTTCGGATCGTCCGAACCAGCTGAAACTCGGCAACCGCCGATCGATGAATCCCTGGACGAGGCGCTCCCAATCGTCCTCTGAAAGCTGGAATTGCGGGAGTACGTAGACGGCGTCAACCGCGGCGTCATCGAGGGCGGCAAGCGTTGGCCTGCTGGTCAGCCCGACCGGAATAAGTACGGGATCCAGGCCGACTGCCTGCCCCGCCGCCTGCAGGTTTTGTGATAACTGTGGGACTGCCTCGGCCAGCGGTCCGTTAACCAGGAAGGCAATTCGACGGAACGGCGCGATCTCCTGGAAAGTGCCGATCTCATCCGTCTCGGCCAGCGCGATGTAACTGAGATTGGCGACCCCGCTGCCACCGCCTTCGGCTATCTCGATTCCTTGTAGCTCTCGATCGATGACTACAGTTGCTACGACGGGTTTGCTAAGGTCTCGACGGCTCGCCGCGACGTGGGAACTGATCGCCCCGAAGGTGACGACGATATCGACGTCCGCATCGCTCAGCAGGCTGTCGAGCGCGTCCTCAATACCCTGGATGGTGAAATCCGCCTCCAGATAGGCGCTCGTAGGCATCCGGACGATGAACTCACCGGAGAGCAAGTCGCGGATCTCCTCTTGCAGCAGCTCCGTCAAATCCGCGTGGCGCAGGTAACGACCGTCTGCGACGAAGCCGATCGTAACCGTGTCTGTTGTCTGCGCCGAAGTACCGTCGGGGAGCAGAAGGAATGCCAGAACGGCGAGCAGCGTTACACGTCGGAGCAACACTTGGAACCTCCATCGAGCGATGCTGAGCGGCCGGGGGATACCGAACCCGCGAGCCTGCCCAATCTGGTCAGAATACTCGAACATACGGGCAACAAACTTGACAGTCGAGTGATGCCCAGTCTAATCTCGACGTTCATCCAAGCATCACTCAGCACAGAAAGGCGAGCCCGCCCTTCGTGATCCACGACCCCGATTCCGGAGCTTGCTTCAATGTTACATAGCGACCGATCCCCATTTCACATCGCCGGCCTGATCGCCCTATCGATGCTTCAGGCATGCGCCGAAAGCGAAGAGCCCGAAGCGGTCTTCCGGCCCGTGCGCTACCAGGTGGCTTACTCGACGGGCGGCAACCGGATACGGTCATTCTCCGGCACTGCACGCGCCGGAGTCGAGTCACGGATCAGCTTCAAGGTTCCCGGAACCGTCAGACGAATCCCCGTTCAGGTCGGTGACAGCGTCGGGGCCGGACAACTGATAGCGGAGCTCGACGACGAGGACTATCGACTCCAGGTTCAACGTGCCGAAGCCGGTCTGTCGCAAGCCCGCGCTCAAGCTCGAAACGCCGAGGCCGACTACGCCCGCGCCCGCCAGCTCTACGAGAACGCTAACCTCTCCCGCAGCGAGCTCGATGCGGCTCGCACCGCGTCAGAGTCGGCCGCATCATCGGTGAATGCCTATGAGCGCGAATTGGAGCTCGCGCGCTTGCAGCTCAGCTACACTCGCCTTACGGCCCCGGTTGCCGGAGCTGTGGCCTCGGTCAGCGTCGAGGTAAACGAAAATGTTCAGACAGGTCAGGTCGTCATTCTTCTCACCTCGGGCTCAAACCTGGAAGTCGCCGTCGGTGTTCCTGGAGTGCTCATCCGAGACGTCGTCGTGGGCGCTGAAGTCACCGCCACCTTCGATGCCCTTCCTGATCGGGAATTTTCGGGCGTCGTCACTGAGGTTGGCGTCTCGGCGACCGGCGCCGGACTTACGTTCCCCGTCACCGTTCGCCTGGCGGAGAGCGGCGGCAACATTCGTCCCGGAATGGCATGCGAGATCGGATTCCTTTTCGAATCGCAAAGCCAGCGGGTCGTTTACGTTCTGCCGGCTGCTGCGGTCGGCGAAGATCGCGACGGTCGGTTCGTCTTCGTGGTGCAACCTACTGATGAGGGCCTCGGCGTCGTGGAACGGCGCCCTGTCTCAGTGGGTGAGTTGACGGCTGATGGGTTGGAGGTGTTGGAGGGGCTCGAGGACGGCGATCGCGTGGTCACGGCAGGCTGGAGCAAGATCGAACCCGGGCTCCAGGTCAAGCTGCCTGTCAACGGCTCGTGAGCTGACACAACCATGAACATCACCAACGCCGCGATTCAGCGTAGCCGCGTCACCCTAGTCGCCCTGGTCTTCATTCTACTGGGCGGCCTGATCTCCTACGGCAGTCTTTCGCGCTCTGAAGACCCTGGCTTCATCATCCGCACCGCCCAAGTCATGACGCTGTTTCCGGGCGCCAGCCCGGAGCGCGTCGAGATGCTGGTCACCGACAAGCTCGAGAAAGCGATCATGGAAATGCCGGAGCTCGATTTCGTGCAGAGCGAGTCGAAAGCCGGTGTCTCAGTGATCTTCGTCAACATCAAGGCGTCGTACAAAGAGATGCGGCCGATCTGGGATGACCTGCGACGCAAGGTCGACCGGGCGAGCGCGGAGCTTCCCGAGGGCGTGATCGGTCCGGACGTAAACGACGATTTCGGCGACGTCTTCGGTACGGTGATCACGTTGACCGGCGAAGGCTTCACCTATGCCGAGCTGAGGGATGTGGCGGACGAAGTACGCGACGAGATGTTGTTGATCGAAGAAGTAGCCAAGGTCGACATCTTCGGGGCTCAGGAAGAGCGCGTCTTCGTAGAGTACAACAACGCCAGGTTGTCGGAGCTCGGGATCTCGCCGACTTTGCTGGGCCAGATCCTGCAAAGCCGCAACATCGTATTGCCGGGCGGCGAAGTGACCGCCGGCGTCGACCGCATCATCCTGGAACCCTCGGGTAACTTCGAGACAGTCGAGCAGTTACGACGGTCTGTTATCAGCCTTCCGGGCACCAACGAGTTCCTATTCCTTGAAGACATCGCGTCCGTAGAGCGCGGCTACATCGACCCGCCTCAAAGCAAGGTCTCCGCTACAGGGGAGCCGGCACTGGCGATCGCTATCTCGCTTCGCGACGGAGGCAACATCGTCAGGTTGGGTGAGCGGGTTCGGGAGACCCTGGCGCGCCTCCAGGTTCTGTACCCGATCGGACTAGAGTTCAATGTCGTAGCCTTCGAGCCGGCGGAAGTCGACCGGGCGATCGGTGATTTCGTGAGTAGTCTCCAACAGGCGATCGTGGTCGTCGTCCTGGTCATGCTCTTGTTCCTAGGCCTGCGCACCGGGTTCGTGGTAGCCAGCCTGATTCCCATGGCGATCGTCATGGCGCTGCTCATCATGTCGCTGCTCGACATCGGCCTCAACAAGGTGTCGCTGGCCGCGCTGATCATCTCACTCGGGTTGTTGGTCGACAACGCCATAGTGATGGTGGAGTCGATCCAGGTGCAGATGTCCGAGGGCAAGGGTGCGGTAGAGGCGGCGGTGGACTCGGCGGCGGAACTGCGCGTTCCTTTACTGATCTCGTCGCTCACGACCGTCGCGGCGTTCCTGCCCATCTACCTCGCCGAATCGACAACAGGCGAATACGTCGCACCGCTGTTCAAGGTCGTCGCTATAACTCTTCTTTCCTCTTGGATCCTCGCGCTAACGATGATCCCGCTGCTGGCGGTAAAATTCGTCAAACCGAAGGCCGACCCCGGCGGCTTGAAGTATTCTACTTCGTTCTACAGTCGTTACCGGGGCGCACTGCTTCTCGCCCTCCGTCACCGCACGCTAACGGTGGCGGCCGCGATCATCGCGTTCATGCTCGCCGGGATGGGACTCGGCATTGTACCCCAGATCTTCTTCCCACCCACCGACAAAGCATTTTTCAAGTCCGAGTTCGAGCTTCCGGTCGGAACATCGATCGAGCGGACCGAAGAGGTCGTGCGCGGCATAGAAGCGTTCATGGCCGACCAGTTGCTCGTCAACGGCGAACGACCCGAGGGCGTGACCAGCTGGGCCTCTTTCATCGGACAGGGCGGGCCCCGCTTCCTGCTATCGTTCAACCCGGAGCCTGCAAGTCCCAATTACGCGTTCATCCTGGTGAACGCGTCGTCGCAGGAACTGCTCGACGACTACATGGCGCGCATCGATTCGTTCACCTTCGAGAACTATCCGGACCTGACAGCGACGCTGGCTCGCATTGAGAACGGGCCGCCGCTGGAAGCGCCGGTTCAGATCCGGATTCTCGGCCGTGAGCCTGACGCGATCTTCAACATTGTCGACCGAGTGAAAGCTCAGCTGGAGCAGGTTCTGGGGACCCGCAACGTAAACGACGACTGGGGACGCTGGACCAAGAAGCTACTGGTCAACGTTAACGAGCCCCGCGCCCGCCGGGCCGGCGTCACGAACCAGGACATCGCCCTCTCGCTGCAGGCTGGTCTCAGCGGGTTCGAGATGAGCGAGTACCGAGAGGACAACAAGCTGATCCCCATTACCCTGCGCTCGGTAGCGGCCGACCGACGCGACGCTGGGAAGCTTGAAAGCCTCAATGTCTATGCGCAGGCGAGTGGACAGTCGGTTCCGTTGAAGCAGGTGGCCGACGTGGAGATCGCCTGGGAACCGGCGAAGATCCTCAGGCGGGATCGCCTCAAGACCGTGACGGTCAGCTCGCAGCTGCAGCCCGGCTACACGGCGTTCGAGGTCGTCGCGGCGATGACCCCGTGGCTGGAGGCGGAAAGCTCTAACTGGGGGCTGGGATATCGGTGGGAGCTAGGCGGAGAAGTCGAGACGTCGGGCGAAGCGAATGCGTCTATCAACGAGAAGCTACCGATCGCCTTGCTGATCATCATCATGCTGCTGGTGATCCAATTCAACTCGATTCGCCGACCCATCATCATCTTGCTGACGATCCCCCTCGGCATCATCGGCGTGACCGTTGGCTTGATCGTGGCGAAGTCCTACTTCGGCTTCATGACGCTGCTCGGGATCATCGCTCTGGCCGGCATCGTGATCAATAACGCCATCGTACTGATCGACCGGATCGGCATCGAGATCGAGGAGAACGGATTGGAACCGGAGCGTGCGATCGTCGAGGCGGCGCAGCGACGGCTGCGCCCCATCCTGCTGACGACGGCGACAACGGTTTGCGGCTTGCTACCGCTGTGGTTGGGTGGCGGGCCGATGTGGGAGCCGATGGCAATCGCCATCATCTTTGGATTGATGTTCGCGACGCTTTTGACGCTGGGGCTGGTGCCCGTGCTGTACTCGCTGTTCTTCCGGGTGAAGTTCAGCGCCTTCAGGTATTGATCGGACTAGTCTTCCACCCTGATGATCTCTTCTGGCGTGAGTTCCCGGTCGACGTCGATCTCATCCCAAGGGTCAAGGTCTGAAGCGTGCAGATTCCACCATTCCCGCGCCTGCTCGTTGCCCCATTCGCTTATCGAGCCGCATGCCGCCAACAGCTCATCCAGTTCGGTCGCAGTTTGGGGTCTCTCAGCGGGGTCCTTCTCGAGGCAGCGTAGTATGATGAGTTCCAATTCGGCAGGGATTTCCAACTCGGTACGCTCTGATGGTGGAAGGGGCTGTTCCTGGACATGTGCGACAACCGTGCCGAGCGCGCTCTCTCCATCGAATACGCGCTGACCCGTGAGCAGCCAGTAACCCACACATCCAAGGCAATAGATGTCGGCCCGCCCATCGATCGTTCCCTTTCCAGTCGCCATCTCGGGAGCCATGTAGGCCGGAGTTCCGGTTGTCAGACCTTCTGCCGTCAACTCGGTGCCCCCCTCCTCTGCCTCTCTCGCCTTCACGAGACCAAAGTCGAGCAGCTTGATGAAGTCGTAGTCGAAGCTGGGGCCAATTCGGCAAACAAAAATGTTTGCTGGTTTGATGTCTCTGTGAATCAAACCGTTTGCATGAGCTTCGCCGAGCGAATGGCACACTTGGCGCATCAAGTGGACAACTCGGCCTGAACTGACCGGCCCGAAGCGATCGATGAGGGAGTCGAGGCTCATCCCCCGCAGCAGCTCCATAACGTAGTAGAAGGAGCCGTCCTCCGTCGCGCCGTAGTCGTAGAGATCGATGGTGTGGTATGACGTGAGGGCGGCTGTCGCTTGAGCTTCGCGCCTGAAGCGAAGTACCGCCATTCTTCGGCTGCGCTCGTCAGATCCCAGTGCTTCCGGTTTGATCAGCTTCACGGCGGCCGGTCGAGCCAACATTTTGTGCTGTGCCACCCATACTTCGCCCATCCCACCGGCACCAAATCGCCTGACGAGCTTGTAACTACCCACGTCTCGGGCCTTCTTCAATTGCCGGGCGAGCTTGTTCATGGCGATGGAAATCAGGAACGCGACGCCGGCACACAAGTACGTGGACAGCAAGAAGTACCCGAACAAGTAGGAGACGGGCGCCTCGGCGCTCGTCGCGCCGACGGCCTTCGAAAGCAGGAACACGAACGGCGCGGTGGAGGCAGCGGCAAGTGCGGCGATCAACGTCTTCCCCGGCGTGTTGGGTGCCAGCAGGGCGAACGTGATTATCCAGCAGCACTCCCAAGGGACCCCCAGAAAGCCGGAGAGCACATCGTCAGACCACTCCGGCCAGGCGCCCCAGAACTCCGTCATCGACAGGAAGAACGAGCCGAGGACCAGGAAGACGAGCCCGATGTCGAGTAGTAGCCTCGGCCGCAGCTTGGAGTAGCGAACGAGAATGAACATGCCGAGCCCAAGCGCGATCGCCAACAGATTGACGGTGACCCTCAGTCCCCAGTACGGCCGTTCGACACCCGCGCTGATGTCGAATAAAAGCCACCCCGGGAAGCCGACCGTGAATCCGCCGGCGTAGACGAGACCGGCCCAGCCAAGTCGACGGGTCGATTCGGGCAGGACCTCGCCGGGCGCGAACCCCCCTGTAATGGTGGCGCCCGCCGACGGCGTCTCAGCTGCCTTGTAGAGAACATCGGGCTTCTTCATCAGGTCACTACCTTCTACGGGCAGAGCTGACTCTAGAGCGGGGCGGAACTTGAAAGCGCTAAGAAGAATGGACCCCCCGTCACGACGACCGCAAGCTCCTTCTAGAAGAAGAGAATCCTGGCGCGCAACAGCTCTTGCTCCTGAAGGCCTTGCTTCTCCATCTTTGGGGCACAGGGTTATTCATGGATAGCTCCGCACTCCACCGTACTCGCCTGGGAGCCGTGGTCGCGACCCTGGCGATCGCCATCTGGACCATCGCCGGTGGCATGGATCGTCGGGACGACGGCTTCGCCGGCCCCCTATTCGAACCTGATTACTCCATACTGCATGTGCCGGAAGGCAGCCCGCTGGACGAAGCGGGGTTTCAGCCCGGCGACCGCGTGGTCTCCGTCGAGGGAATCCCGATCGAGAGCCTTGGTATGTACTCGCGCTGGCCGCGCTCGTTGTCGCGACGACCGGGTGAATCTTTGACGATGGTCGTCGACCGGGACGGCGAGACTGTTTCGGGCCGGATCGTGTATGGTGAGCCATCTGCAGACGCTGCAAACCTGAGACTCGGTGGGCTGCTGATCCTGCTCTCGTTCATCGGGTTCGGGTTATGGGTGCTGTTCACCGTTCCTACCATGCACGCAGTACGACTTGCCTTCATCGGGCTCGCCCTGGGTGCGGCGGCGCCGGGACCCTATCTAGGCAGTTGGGACGGCGTGGCAACACACATTCAGGTCGCGGCCCTGGTGCTCTGGACCTTGCTGCTCCTCCGGTTCTTCCTGCTGTTCCCGAAATCGAAGCGGATAGGTGAGAATCGTCTGGCGACCGTGACGATCTGGGCGGCCTGGGGAGCTCTGATCATTTGCCTCATCGTCGAGTTGATCTTCCACCCCAGGTTCTACCACACCTTCGGACCCTACTACGCTCTCTTGATGACCGCGTATTTGGTGCTCGCCCTGGTTGCGGTGACCCATACTCTGGTCACAACACCGAAGAACGAGCTGCGCGATTCAGGGATGATGATGATCGTCGTAGGGGTCGCGATCGCCGTGGTGTTCATAACGATCGCGTTCATTGACGCGGCCTTCCTGTGGGAGACCGAGATACCAGGATCAAGCTTCTTCCCGCTGTTGATCGCGATCATCCCACTGACCTTGGCGCTCGCCGTACGAAAGCAAGCGCGTTCATCTACAATGCCGGCTGGCTCAGGCGCCCCTGATCTCGGCTAGCACTCGCTCGGGCGTCATTGGCAATCTGCGGATCCGCGCGCCGGTCGCATCGAAGATCGCGTTCGCGACCACGGCTCCCATGTTGATGATCGCGGGCTCGCCGCCGCCCTTGGGTGGCAGATCGTCATTCGAGACGAACACGGTCTCGATCTTCGGCATCCAGGAGAAGCGAGCTAGCTCGTAGGTCCCGAAGTTCGAGTCGATGATCTTGCCACCCTCGAAGCGGATTTCTTCGGAGAATACGTAGCCCAGGCCCATCGCGATGCACCCTTCCATCTGCATACGCGCGCCCTCCGGATTGACCACGATACCCATATCCTGAGCGCATACGATTCGGTCGACTTTGACCGCGCCGCTCTCGGTGTCGACGGTGACGTCGGCGATGAGAGCTACGTAGGTCTCGGCATCGATTCCGCACGCCAGCCCCCGGCCTCGGCCATCCTCGCGCGGCGCTGCGGCCGGTTTCCAGCCGTACGCATCGGCGACCGTTTCGAGCGTTGCGATCATGCGCTTGTCTGTGGTGTTCTTCAAGCGGAACTCCAGCGGATCGATACCCGCCGAGTAGGCCATGATATCGATCTGCTGTTCGGCGGCGAAGCGGTTGCTGTTCGCCGCTGGCGCACGCCAGGCGCCGACCGCAAACGGGTGCAGTCCACGGGGAGCCCTTCCCCACTCGCCGTAGACCTGCACGGCTCGATTGGGAATGTCGTAGAAGACATCCGAGCCGCGGGAGCCGGCGCCGTAGACATGATAGTCCCACAGCAAGATCCTGCCGTTCTCGTCAATGCCGGACTCGAGCTTGATGACGGCCGCCGGCCGGAACGTGTCGTAGAAGAACTCCTCGGCGCGGGTCCAGGCGACCTGGACGGGCGCACCCGTGAACATGGCCAGGCGCGCCGCTTCTTCGGCCTGTAGTCCGCCGACTTTTCCGCCGAACCCACCGCCGACGTACGGCGTGATCACGCGGACGTTGTCAGGATCGAGGCCGAGTTCTCTCGATAGGGTCCGCTGCTGACCGAACGGCGCTTGAGTGGAAGACCACACCGTCAGTTTCCCGTCCTCGAACTGGGCGACTGCTGTGTGGGGCTCCAGCGGCGCGTGGGCGACGTAGCTGTTGTAATAGGACGTGTCGACCGTCTGAGCGCACGCGCTTCGGCCGGCCTCCAAGTCGCCCGCTTCTTCTTCCACATTGGCCGGTGGCGCGTTGTTCACCAGATGGTCAAAGATACTCTCTGTATCGACGCTGGGCGTCGGCAGGTCGAAGTCGGCGTCCACCTGCTTGAGTGCCGCCTCCGCCGTTTCCGGATCTCGGGCCAGGCAGGCGATCAGGCCCTCCTGGTTCACGACGCGGACGCCCGTCATGGCCTCTGCCGCGGAGGTATCGACGCGTCTCAGCGTCGCACCGTGCGCCGGAGGACGAAGGATCCGCGCATAGAACATCCCCGGAAGCTTTATGTCGCCAGCGTACTCCGCCGCACCCGTCACCTTCTCGTGGCCGTCGAGCCGAGCCGCCGAAGAGCCCATCACTTTGAACTCTTCGACGGCGCGGAGCACCGCCTTCTGATCGACAGTGTGCGTGATCGCCTGGCCTTTGGCCAACTGACCGTACGTCACATGCTTGCTGCGGTCTTCCTTCAGCCAGACGACTCCGTTATCGACCACGACCTCGTCCCGAGATACACCGAAGCGCTGAGCGCCCAGGTCGGTTAGGATCAGCCTGGCCTGAGCGGCGGCGGCGCGCACCGCGGGTCCGAACATACGGGTCGAGAGAGACCCGAACGTACCCATGTCCCACGGGCATGTATCGGTATCGCCCATGACGATTCGCATCGAGCTTAACCGAACCGACAAGTCTTCTGCCGCCATCTGCGTCAGCGACGTCATGACGCCCTGCCCCATCTCGATCTTGCCGGAGTAGAGGGTCACCGTTCCGTCTTGCGCAATGTGCAGGTAGGCGTTGATATCCTCTGGATAGCCGCGCTGGAAGCCCGCAGGGGAACGTGTGTTGAAAAGCGTTAGCGGCCCAAGGTTCACGACGACGACGATACCGCCGCCCAGCAGTTTCACGAAATCACGCCGGTCCATCCGGGTCGCATCACCCATGGCTGCCTCCCGTCGCTCCGGAGGCCAGCTCAATCGCCTCGACGATCCTCGTGTATGCGGAACAACGACAGATGTTGTTCTCCATCCCCTCGATGATCTCGTCTCTGGATGGTCTTGGATTCTCGAGCAACAGACCGTAGGCGTTCATCAGCATCCCTGGCGTGCAGTAGCCGCACTGATAGCCGCCGGCCTCAATGAACGCTTCCTGTAGCGCGTGCAATCGGCCACCCTCGGCCAGCCCCTCGACCGTGGTCACTCTGGCGCCCTCCACGTCACTCAGCGTTGTCACGCAGGATCGCACGGCCTTTCCGTCAACGACCACCGTGCAAGACCCGCAGAAACCGGCGCCGCAACCGTATTTGGTGCCGGTCAATTCCAGGTCAGTACGGAGGACCCAGAGGAGCTTCCGCTCAGCATTGGTCTCGAGGCTCACGGACTCGCCGTTGAGAGTGAACTGAATGGTGCGCTTCATACTGCCCCCAGGAAATTGGGTGATTCGGGGTATCCGGGATTCGGTATCATGATCAACCTAGCACGTAGATGGACCAGGGCGATATCTCTGTCTCGTTGATCCAATCGAAGGGCTCAGCGTCGGTCGCGAGAGGTCGGTGCGTTTCCAAGATCGTGAGTCCCGACGCATCAAACACGTCCCGGTAGGCGTCATGCGTCCAGAGGATGTCCTCGACTGGACGCTTATCGTCCAGGTCGGTGACCACGATCCTCACCGTGTCTCCGCTACGGGCCGCCCGATTCTCGGGGAAATCTCGAGTAGAGAATGATGCCCACTCATGAAGGTAGATATCGGGCGACGAGACCAGATTCACGATCCGTCCTTCGGGCTTCAAAAGCCCCCTCAAGCCGGCAAACAGGCTGACTTTCCTCTCCAAGGTGGGAATGTTGTCGAAGGTGAACGCCGAAAGCACGAGATCGAACGAGTCGTTTCCCAGTTCGACGAAATCTCCTTCCGGGAGGAGTCGGTAGTCACCGGCCGGGTCGATCTCCCGTGCCCGGTCGATCATGTTCGCCGCGATGTCCACGCCAATCACATCGAACCCGTGTCGCCGCAAGAATCTCGTCGATCGGCCGGTGCCGCATCCGAAATCCAGCGCTCGCGTTCCACTCGCATGCTTGAGCACGATGTCCGGCAGATCACGGTAGGCCAGATAGTAGGTCCCGGGAAATTCGAGCTTCGCGTACGCTTCAGCGTATCGAGGGTCGGCATATGAATTAGGAAATTCCATAATGGCAGCCGTTCGGTTTCCGCGTTGGACTAGAGGACAAGATGAGCCCAGCCATTCTGCCGAGCAACATTCCTGCACTTGCTCAGCCACTCCCTACCCCTAGCGAGAGTAAAGGGGCGCACCCACATTCCGTGCGAACAACACCAACAATCGTGCGAAAGGAGCCTGTGATGGCGAAGGTGTCCGCGATACTGGTCGCATTGTTGCTCTTGGGCGTCCCGGCCGAGCGGCAGGACCGTCCGATGACTTTCTTCCTCACCAGTGTGGGACCGGGTGACGGAGCAAATCTTGGCGGCCTAGCGGGCGCGGACCAGCACTGTCAGAGGTTGGCCGAGGCGGTTGGCGCCGGAAGTCTGGAGTGGCGAGCCTATCTGAGCACGGTCGCGACGACCGTCGAGCCGGCCGTGCACGCTCGGGACCGAATCGGTGTTGGCCCGTGGTACAACGCCGAAGGCGTGATGATCGCCGAAAGCGTCGCCAACCTGCATAGCGAAGACAACAACATCAACAAAGAGACGGCTCTGACGGAAAATGGGGACATGGTGCGCGGCCGAGGCGACAGTCCCAACATGCACGACATTCTCACGGGCTCAAATCTCGACGGCACCGCCTTCACGGGTGAAGTCTACGATAACTGCAGGAACTGGACGAGCAACGGCGAGGGGACGGCCCAAGTCGGGCATCACGACCGCACCGGCGGGGGCGCCAACCCCTCATCATGGAACTCCGCTCACGGCTCGCGGGGTTGCAGCCAGGAGAACCTGCGGGGGACCGGAGGGAACGGCTTATTCTACTGCTTCGCCATCAACTGACGAGGGAGGAGTGCTAACGGGCGATTTGCCGCCAGCAAGCGGATAGCCGCGGCGGCGCCAACCCTCGAGGCCTCCGGCGAGCGGTCGGACTTTCTTGATTCCACGGTTGCTGAGGAGAAGCGCCACCCGGGCACTCGTCGTTTCGTTCGGTCAAGTACAGTAGAGCACGACTTCTCGGTCGTGCGGGATTTCCTTGTATCGCTCGCCGAACTCCTCGAGGGGAATGAAGTTGGCCCCCGGAATCGTCTCGGGTTCGGCCTCGAAATCCAGCGCGTGACGCATATCGACGATCTCAATGTCGTCGCCGGCGTCCAGTTTCCGTTTCAGCTCATCTGGCGTGATGCGGGCAACCTGAAGAGCCCGGATGAATCGTTGTCGCCGAACATACTTCGCGACCAGATATGCCACGAACGTGCCGCCCAATATGATGAACATCCCTTCACCAAGCCGGCCCAGGAGCTGTGAGACGCGAACAAGCTGCTGGTCGAGCAGAAACCCCAGCCCGATAAAGATCAGCAGCCACATTGCCATGCCCGATAATGAAAAGAGCAGGAAGCGGCTGAAGCGCATCCGGAAGACGCCGGCGAGTGCTGGGGCGACAGTTTCCAATGCGGGAACGAAGCGGGCGAAGAAGATCGCTCGTGCCCCGTGACGGACGAAGAGCTCTTCCGTCCGGCGAACGCAAGAATCCGGCTCGAGGGATATCCTGCAGGCCAGACCGAGCACGGGTCCGCCGCGGCGCCGGCCGATATCGTAAAGCAAGATGTGACCCGGTAGAGAGGCGACGGCCGCAGTCAGCAGAACCCCAGCGAGGCTCAGTTCACCCAGGCCGGCAAGGGCCCCAGCTGCCAGTAGCGCGGGCGCCGACGGCAAAGGCAGGCCCGCCTGATCCAGGAGCACCCAGACGAATAGGATCAGGTATCCATGCTCGATGAGTTGACGAGTAACCTCTTCCATGACCAGGCAAGCTAATCTGGTATTTCAGAACTGCGCCAGCCTGAGCTCACGCGCGAGGAAAAGCGGACGTGGCCGGCGTCCTGGAACAGAAACGCCCCACAGCTCTCGGTGAACTGCGGGGCGTTTGTATTCTGAACTCTATTATGAACCTGGTTACCTTGTGCGCGCGTTCGCGAGCTGTTTCTCGATAGCCAGGTCGGTGCGACCTCTCAACGTGTGGGGAGCGATCCGCCCGCAGGCGCCTAATCCGTTAACGGGCATGCACATACGGTAGCACCAGTTGGTGCGGCTCTTGGTCAACGGACAACCCCACGATCCACGGACGGTCGCGGAACGGAAGCTCCTGTTCCTCACTCTCCTCACAGCCATGTATCACCTCACGAAGTGTCGAATGGAGGTGGGGTCAACGCACAGCTAAATATAATCGTTATTAGTAGTGCTTCTACCTCACAGTTTCACGAGCTCAACGCGCCGGTTGTTCGCCTTGCCTTCGGCCGAGTCGTTTGCATCGATCGGCTTCGCTTCTCCCCACCCTTTAGCCTCCAGTCGGTCCCTCTCTATGCTGTAGGTGGCGATCAGGTACTCGAGGACAGAGTTCGCTCTATTCTGTGAAAGGGCCTGATTCTGTTCCTCCGACCCATCGCTGTCGGTGTGCCCCTCGATGGACAGTCTCAGCTCGGGGTCATCCTGCAAGAGCTGTCCGATATCGGCGAGGGTCTTGTAGGACTCGCCCTTGATCGTGTATGAGCCGGAATCGAAGAGTATGCCGTGCGTGACGATCTTTCCGTCCTCATCCAGTTGATCGCGCATGCTCTTGCCGCCTTCAGCGAATCGGAAGCCCCTGAACAACGTGGGGTTGTCGGGATCCCGGTAAGGCCGGTGGCGTAGACGGAAGCCGACCGGAGCAAAGCCCTCCACTTTCGGCACGTTGCACACACGCTCTTCGTCCACGTAGCACTTGATAGAGCGCGTTGTGGCCATGACTCGCAGGGTGTGTATGCCTTTCGTCAGCTCCGTGGCCAGCTTCTTGTCGGCAAGCGATCTGCCTCCGATCTCAAGCCACGTGCTCTCGTTACTGTAGACGCCGAACGACCCGATATTGCGGCCGTCATCACCGACCCAATGCAAGTAGAAGTAGTTGCCCGTGTACTCCGGACCGTGATTGTAGAACTCCAGCTCGACCGTGTATTTCGTCGGAAGCTCCGCATCGGGGATCCTGGGGCGAACGGATCCATCATCTGTTGCCATGATCCAGAACTCGCCGCCGAAGCGGACGACCTCGTATACACCCGAATCCAAGTTCCAGCGATAGGGGAACTCACCGACCTCTTCGTCGGCCATGTCGTCATAGAAGATGATCTTGTTGCCCGGCACGAAATCATACCTCGTGAACAGGCTCATGTCTTCCGCCACACCCGCGGACCCTGACGCGCCGCCGGCGACCCCTGCCGCTACACCTAGCTGCTCTTCGCCCGTGAACCGGAAGTACTCGTCAGGAATCTCCTTGCCGATCATCTCCACGGCACGAGCCAGGACCTCGCGAATCGCATCCTCCATCGGCTCGCCGTCGTACTCACCCAGGGCCCCCGCTAGAACGATGTCCTCGACCCAGCTTCCGCCTGTGTCGTCAGCGTCCCAGTTGGTCGATTTCGCCTTTACGGACTTTGACTCGAGCACGCGGCCGCTGCCGCCGTCAACGAGCCGAAAATCGATCTCTATCTCAGCTGATTTCTCGTCCACACCGACTTCTCGTAGCGCCCGCGCCCGCATACCTCCGCCGCTCTCGGGATCGAACTTCTTTATCGTGCCATTTACGACGATGCCCGTGTTCCCCATTGCCCCGACATCATCGACGACGACGAACTTATCGGAATTGGCTAGCGCGGAAGACAACATGTCGCTGATAGCCATGGTCATCCCGGCTGTACACTCATCGTCGCTTGACGTCATCTCGCCAACCGCTACCCGGGCCTTGTCGCCTTCATCTTGTTGCGTACGCTCCACACTCAGGGCGCCCGGCGCTCCCACTAATAGAAGGGCAACTATTAGGAGAGCGGTTAGGTGCGGTGAATTCCTGCTCATGGGTGCCTCCCATCTTGATGGACGGATATTTCTTCAGCCTTAGACGTTATTCCGTAGCTGAGCGGGACAAATCGCACGTAGAGGTGGGAGATGTTTGGGCTGTTCCTAACATGCTAGCTCAGACGCTGGTCGGCAACATGGTCGTGGTCGTGATCGGCCCTTTGTCAGGAGGGAATGTCTTCAGCGTTTTCCGTGATAGAGATCACGATTGCCCGGCGGAAACCCGACCGCTAGAATGGTGAGCGAATATTCCAACAGAGGGGGACGCAAGACTATGCGCACACTTGTAAAGACGACCGCAGGCGTCGTCGCACTGATCCTCACAGTTGCGTGCGGCGACCGGGCCGACGACGAGGCCGCCGAGATGGCGATCTCAGCCGCCAACGGCAACGTCCTGCTCGCCGAGTGGACGGGACCCTACGGAGGCGTGCCGTACTTCGACCTCATGGACCTGGGTGACCTGAAGCCGGCGCTGGAAACCGGGATGGAGCGCAATCTCGCCGAGATCGAGGCGATCGCCACGAATCCCGAGCCACCGACGTTCGAGAACACCATCGCCGCCATGGAACGAGCGGGCAAGGATTTCAACAGAGTGACGCGCTACTTCGGCATCTGGGGCGCCAACCTGTCGTCACCGGAGTTTCGCGAGATCCAGCAGGAGATGGCGCCGAAGCTAGCCGAGTTCAACTCGAAGATCGTACAGAATCAAGCTCTGTTCGAGCGAATCCGGACGGTCTACGAGAGCGAGGAGGCGAAAGAGCTTCGCCCCGACCAGCAGCGGCTGCTCTGGCTGGTCTATGACGGTTTTGCGCGAAACGGAGCGACGCTGACGGGAGAGGCGAAGGAACGCTACGCCGAAATCAACCAGCGCCTTGCTGAGCTGCACACGCGGTTCGCCAACAACGTGCTGGCGGATGAAGAGGGCTACGTCACTTACTTAGACGAAGACCAACTGGGCGGTCTACCGGAAGCGTTCGTTGGTGCCGCGGCAGCGGCCGCCACGGATCGTGGCCACGAGGGGCAGTACGCGATCACCAATACACGCTCTTCGATGGACCCGTTCCTGACCTATTCCGACGAGCGTGATCTACGCGAGACGGTCTGGAGAACGTATTACAGCCGCGGCGACAACGGGGATGAACACGACAACAATGCCTTGATCACGGAAATCCTCCAGCTGCGGAACGAGCGAGTCCACCTGCTCGGCTACGAGAACTACGCCGCCTGGCGCCTGGAGAACCGGATGGCGAAGACGCCGGATCGGGCCTTCGAGCTCCTCGAGGCCGTTTGGCCGGCGGCGATCGCTCGAGTGGCGGAGGAAGTCGCCGACATGCAGGCCGTCGCGGACGCCGAAGGCGCGGGCATAACGATCGCTCCGTGGGACTACCGCTATTACGCGGAGAAGGTACGCCAGGCCAAGTATGATCTCGACTCAGATGAGGTCAAGCAATACTTGCAGCTCGACAACCTGATCGCCGCCATGCACTTCGTGGCGGGCGAACTGTTCAACTTCGATTTCACGCCCATAACAGATGGCTCAGTGCCCGTATTTCATGAGGACGTGACGGTGTACGAAGTCACGGATCGTACGAGCGGTGACCATATCGGGCTGTGGTATCTCGATCCGTTTGCGCGTCCGGGCAAGCGCTCGGGCGCCTGGGCGACGGCCTATCGAAGCCACGAGACTTTCGACGAGAAGATCACAACGCTCGGTTCGAATAACTCCAACTTCATCAAGGGCGCGCCGGGTGAAGCGGTTCTGATTTCGTGGAGCGACGCGGAGACCTTGTTCCACGAGTTCGGCCACGCGCTACACTACCTCTCGTCCAATGTCGCCTACCCGTCACTGAATGGCGGCGTACGTGACTACACGGAGTTTCAGTCGCAGCTCCTCGAACGCTGGCTCCTGACGGACAAGATCATCGAAGGTTACCTGTTGCACGTTGAAACCGGTGAACCGATCCCGGCTGAGCTGGTCCAGAAGATCAGAAACGCGGCGACGTTCAACCAGGGATTCGAGACGACCGAGTACCTGGCCTCGGCGCTGGTTGACATGTTGTACCATACGCTGGATCCGTCCAGGCTCGATCCGGACGCATTCGAGCAGCGGGCGCTTCGGCGACTGAACATGCCCGACGAGATCGTGATGCGTCACCGAAGCCCGCATTTCGGACACATCTTCTCGGGCGAGGGATATTCGGCAGGGTATTACTCATACATCTGGGCGGATGTGCTGACGGCCGACGCGGCGGAGGCCTTCGCCGAGGCGCCTGGCGGCTTTTACGACAAGGAGCTGGCGGCGCGACTGGTCGAGCACCTGTTCGCGGTGAGGAATTCTGTGGATCCGGCAGATGCTTATCGCGCGTTCCGGGGACGTGACGCTACGATCGACGCCCTGATGAGGGACCGGGGCTTTCCGGTTCCGTAGCGCTTTACGCTAGGACTCGAGAAAGATCGGTGATCGGTAGATGTTATGTCTATCGATCACCGACTTCTTGTTGCCCCTGAAGGAGGCTCTGGCTCAGTCGGCGGCCCTGGGAAGATTGCGCACTCCCGGGACGATCAACCGGTGTCCGGCCGGAAGTCGCCGCGGGTCGACGTCGCCGTTGGCTGCGCGAAGCTCTGACAGACTCACCCCATAACGCCTGGCAATGCTGCCCAGAGTTTCTCCCCGCCTCACTATATGGACCACGGAACGCACACGCTCGCCGGCCGGGACCCTTGAGTAGTTTTCGGCGAATATGCGCGGGGTACCTGCGGGGATGCGCACGGCGTAGCGCAATCCGGGCGGCGTCACACCGCGAACCAGGTGCAGATTGAGAGCGAGGATGTCGTCGAGAGGAACGCCGGCCGCTTCGGCCACCACATCGAGGCTGGTGGCGTCGGGCACGTAAGCTATATCGAATGTGCGGATCGGCTTGAACCGCTTCCTTATCCCGTATTGCTCCGGCTGCTTGGCGATGAGCGCGGCGGCGATGAGCTTGGGCACATAGTCACGGCTCTCCCGCGGCAGTGCACGCCGATCGACGATCGCCCAGTAGTCCCGGCTCCCCGCCCTGCGGATTGCCCCGTGCACACGCCCCGGCCCCGCGTTGTAGGCGGCAAACGTCAAGTACCAGTCGCGGAATTCGCGATGCAGGTCGCCCAGGTAGTCGGCGGCTGCATACGTCGCGGCGATGGGGTCGAGGCGCTCGTCCACCCAGTGAGAGATCTCGAGGTCATAGATGCGCGCCGTGTTGGGTACGAACTGCCATAGACCAAGAGCACGCGCCCGGCTGTAGGCAGTGGCCTCGAAGCCGCTCTCGATCAACGGCATGTAGACGAGGTCTTCGGGAAGGCCGGCTTCACGGAATGTCGCTCTCATCAGCCGCTCGTAGCGACCGGCGCGTGCCAGGGAGACCTCGAAGCTTCTCCGGCCCCGGGTTGTGTAGTAGTCCAGCCACCGCTGGACATCCTCGTTCATCTCGATCGGTATGTCCCACGTAACGGCCGGTAGGGATTGCTCCGACTCGTTGTCGCGCTGGTTATCAGGCACTGCACAGCTGACCAGCGCGGCCGCGAGCAGAATGACCCAAGCGTGACTATTTCGCATAGACTTCCGATCGGTCCACGGGCTTTTTCTGCTTCTGCCCGCAATACCTCGCGTGTCGAGGAAAGGGTAATAGGGGGATAGGCCTTAGGATTCGGGTGTTCTACGGCCCGGGGCCTGCCGAGCAGGGACTACCACTCTAATAAGGATCGACTACAGGGTCAACGAAGGGATTCGGAACTAGAATTCGATGCGATAGAGGATGTCGCCGCTGTCTCGAGAGCCTGTCTCTGCCTGGAGGGATAGCTTGCGGGATATGATGTAGCGGACGCGAATGACGTTCACGGGTTCGTATAAGCCGACACCATAGGCCACGTATAGTTTGGGTGAGAGATACTTGCCAGCGTAGAAGGCGGCATCTTCACGACGGTTACCGGTCTCGATGCGGGCTTCATCGAGACCAACCCTGGTGGCCATGCTCATCGCCAGGATGTTTCCGCCCAGGATAGCGGCTTCCGACCCCGCCTGCGCGCGATCCGATTCCGTGCCCTGGTCCAGGGGACGGCCAAAGAGGATGTAGCTCAAAGCCTCTTGCTGCGACCGTGCCGGGTCCGACCAGACTTCAACTTCGGGAGATTGGAGCGTGCCGCCGATGAGAAAACCCGCTCGGGTTCCGTCGTCGGCCCGGCGGTAGGCTCGGACATCGAGAGTCGGATCATCTACGGGGCCGGCGAACACGAGGCGACCAGGATCGATCGTAAGGCTCTGACCGAAACCGCGGTAGCGCCCTTCTCTGAAGACGAGCTCGCCGCGACCTTCGGTTCCCCGCCCTGGCGTTTCGGTTGTCACGATGGTTCCATCCAGGTGAGTGCTAAACCCGAACCCTCTGAACGTCACATCCTCGCCCAGCACCAACCTGACCTCGGCCGATACGTCGAGCGGCCGACGCTCTTCCACGATAGTATCGCCCACGAAGACGACATCTTCAGAAACGGAAGCGGCGGTTTCGGGGACCTCCAGAATCTCAATCGCAGCGCGTGGCACGGTAACATCGCCGTTGACTATGACTTGCTCTCCAGTGAGCAGAACCTCGAGGTCCGGCGACACAACAAGCGTGACCTGATCCGTCTGGGCGGCCAGGAAATCGGAACCCTGCACCGTGATGCGCGCCGGCGACTCGCTGGACGGGATCGGTGGCGAGCGACCACTGATAGCCAGCCGACCCGCTCCCGAGCTCAGACCGCCCTCGATCTCGAAATCCCCCCTTGTTCTGGAAGTCGCTCTGACTTCGATGTCACGCAGAGTCAACCCCAGCGAGGGAACGTTCGTCTGACCATTGACGACGTAGTGGCCGGAGGTGAGCGGTTCATCTACGGTCCCTCCAACGTCGATCTCGATATCGAGCTGACCGCTACTGCCCGCCAGGCCTTCTACGAGCGCATCGATCAAACCAAGATCCATCTGGCCGTCGATCCGCGCCTCCAACGCCTGTTCGGTGAACTCCTGGTGAAGGTTCACGTAACTGGGAAAACCCAACGAGCCCGTGATCGTCGCCAACGACCCGCTGTCCGGTCGCGCGAACTTCAATACCAGGTCACCGTGCAGACCTTCGGCGCCGGCGCGTCCGGAAATTCGGGTGTCGGCGATGCGCACCGTGCGCACTTCTCGTCCGACCAGTCGATGCATCGCCGCGTTCTGTGCCTGAAGCCTGATCTCGCCGCCGAGCGAGCCGTCGGGCGCCACGTCGGCGTCGATTTCGCCGTCGAGGGCGCCGGACAGCGACATACCGCTAGGAAGGAATGGTTTCGCGAGTGACAGCGGCGCGTCATTCATAGAGGCAGCCAGCACCCACCCGTCGATCAGCGTTTCACCCCAGCCCTCGGAGGCCACTTCTGTCCTTAGCGAGCTAAGTGGCGGCAGGTTAGCGTGAATTCTCAGCGCGCCGTACTCATCCGCTGAAGCCTCGGACAACTGGAGGTCGACCTGCCCCCACAAGCTGTCCGGATTGGACCGAACGGCGACATGTCCTTCTCGGTAGCGAATGCCGTGGGTACTGTCGCCGATCGCGTACGTCAACGCTCCAGCGCTCGGATAAAGATCGACGGCGAGACGTTGCGGACGGTCGACCATGAGGGCCAGCGCCATTGAGCCGCTCACGGTCCCCTCAGCGGCCCACCCTTCCGGCAAGACGAGGTCGATCAGGGATAGAGGAAAGTCCCTCACAACCGCCTCCCCCAACCAACCGCGCTGGGGTTCCCCTTCCAGCGAAAACTCATCTGCCAGAGCACGAAGCGGAGGGAGGTTCGCGTACAGGTCAAACGACCCGTAGTCTTCCTTCCCGGCTTCGGCCAAATCGATGTCAACCCGGGCTCGAGTGCTGTCCGGGTCGGCATGGACAGCCAGGCGGGCCTGCCGGTAGCGTAGCACGTGAGCGCTATCGGCAAGCAAGTAGGTCAGCTCTCCGTCGCTAGGTTGGAGATCGAGATCCAATTGCTGCGGCCAGCCACGGACGGCCGAGCCGCTGAGCTCGCCGCTCACGGAGCCTTCCAATGCCCAACCTTCCGGCAACGCGAATCGCAGCACCTCGAGAGGGAACTCATTAAATACCGCTTCCGCACGCCAGCCGACCTCCTTCTCCCAGCTACCTTCCAAGCAGACTCCGCCAGCGCGTTCCCTTAGACAGAGCAGGCTGACAACGACGGAGTTATCGGAGACAGAGAGGCGCGTCGGTTCCGCGACCCCCCACCCGCCGTACTCCGGACTGTCGATGCTCACGCCTACCAGCTCGCCCGCCCATGACCGTTCCGAAAAGCCGCCAACCGCGGATAGCGACACGTCCGCATCGCGGCTCACGATTTCAGCCGCCAGTTGGTGCGAATCGCGGGCTCCCCGCAGATCTATTCGCAGCGAGTCTATCACCTGGCCCGGGATCTCTAGTTGCGATGCCGTGATCGACGCCTCGTTCCTTTGTCCGTTAATCCAATCCACGTCGATACTCGCGTCGGCAGCACCCAACTTGACCTGCCCCAGCGACACGTGGCGCGCCGCCGCGTCGGCGACAATGATCGGCGTAGCCAACGTTCCTTTCAGGCGCCCGGTCGCGCTGAGTGTGCCGGACGAGCGAGGTAGGACTTCGGCGAGATCCGGAACGTCTATATGGAAATCGAGGTCGAGTTCCTCGGTCGCGACGACACCGATAGCGTTGACAGTGACCTCACCCCAGTCGATGTCCAGCGCTTCAATGCTGTACCGCGGACCGTGTATTGTCCCGGCAGCCGTACCGGCGAGCGGCTGGTCGCGCAACGAGCCAAAGAGCGTATCGATCTCCGCTCGCAGCTGTAATTCCCCGTTCCTTATGCTCCCACTCACGGCGCCGCGCATCGCGACTTGCCCGGGCCAGTCCTCGGGCTGCGGGGCAACGCGCGCTGGCGCCAAGTCGTCCGCGGCGACGCTAAAGATCCATTCAACTTCCGGCAGCCAGATGAGCGAGCCCGTTCCCTGGACTCTCCCATCGAGCACATCAGCGCTCAACCGCTCAAAAACAAATTCGCTTACAGACCCCCTACCCGATATCGCGACGGCCGCCGCATCTAGCACCGGCGCTTCGAACAGCGCGGCCAACTCCGCACGATAATCGTCGAGGGAACCGGCAGCCGACAGACGAAAGTCACGCACGGCAACTTCATCCGTGATGACGAGCGAGTCTCCTTGCAGGTGGAGCTCGTCGAAGGCCACCACGAACGGTAGTAGCAGTCCAGTGGTTTTCGGCTTCGCCAATTCGGTCGTTTCGGTGGGCAGCGAGGGTGGCGCGCTGTCCGGCTCGCTGGCCCGAACGGCGCCGCGGAAGCCGATCATTCGCACCTCGCTCAGGTGGAGTCGATCATCGAGAAGCAGCTCGAGCGGTTGCCAGTCGAGGGCCACTCGCTCCGCGCCGAGCTCCAGCGGGCCCGTGGCAAACGTGACATCGGTGAGCACCAGCGGGCCCATCAACCGACCGCTCACGTCACTGAACTGGAGATCGATAGGAAGCCGGGGCAAAACGAGACGCAAGGTCAGCTGGGCGCCGGGTTCGGTTCCGAGCACGAACCAGATCAGGATGAGGACCGTGGCTGACAGAGCGATAAGCCCCTTGATTGTCCACTTGGCCCAGTGTCGCAAACGTCTCTTCATATTAGAGATCGGGGCCAAAGTTAAAGTGAATTCTAAGAGACTTGCTCGGCTCGTCGAAGCCGTACGCCAGGTCGAGGCGCACCAGACCGACCGGCGACACCCAACGAGCGCCAACCCCGGCGCCTACGGCCAAGAAGAACTGCCCCTCGGCAGCCAGCCCGTTTCCGGCGTCGACGAAGGTCGCCACCCGCCACTTTTCCGTGATGCCGCGGTCGAGCTCGCTGCTGACGATGACCAATAGGTCGCCGCCGACGATGTTCCCTTCCGGATCGCGGGGGCCCAGAGTCTCGAAGGCGTAGCCGCGAACGGTCCGGTCTCCTCCCGTGACGAACCGCAGCGTCGGCGGCAGCGCGGTAAACTGAGAGGTGAAAGTCCTCGAAAGCTCGCCGCGCCCGATGAGGCGCGTCTTCGAGCCCAGTCCGCGAATGAACTTCCCCATCGCATGTAGCTGCAGGAAGCTGGCGGTGGAGAGCAGCCCATCGATGCTTCCCAGGGCATCCAACTGAAGGTGGATTCCACTCAGAGGGACAAGCTGGTCGCGAGCTTTTGTCCAGGAATAGCTGCCGCCCAGGATTAGCAGGGTCGAGGTGCCGGGCCGAGACGCGATCTCGAAATCCTGCGCGTCAAACGTGACAGAGAAGACCTCGCGAAACGGACCGCGCAGCTGACTACGGTTCAATCCGACGGCACCCCGAAGAGTCGTGCTCCAGTTTGGGCTGATGTCACCGCCAAATGCGAGTACCGAGTAGCTCGCGGTGCTTGGATAAACGGGCGGGAATCGGTACTGGCCGGCGACGCTCCTACGAATCTGCGATGCCTCCAGTCGGACCGTAGCGTTGTGACCTCTTCGGTTGATCCTTCTAAAGTCAGCCTCGATACTGCCGCGGAACTTGGTGTCCGTTCCAAAGCCGACACCAAATTCGAACCGCTGCCTGCGGCGTGGCTCGGCACTCACGTCGATAGGGACACGGCGATCTTGAACGTCGTGGTGCTTCGGAACGACCTGAACCTGTGAGAAATAGGGGCTGGAGCTCAGACCCTGCCGAAGTTCGACAAGCTTGGATACGTCGAAGGTGTCCCCCAGCTGGAACGTCACATAGCCCTCGAGCAGACGGGGGTCGACCACGTCCTGGTTGATGGTGACCGGACCGAAGAAATATCGAGGTCCTGTATTCAGGTGGAGGACGATCTCGGCGGTGTACCGATCGCGATCGATTCGGATGGCGGCGGTGTCGAACGCAGCATCCAAGAACCCCCGCTCCGCTACCAGGGTGGCGAGCGCAAGCTTGCCCTGTTCGTAGAGATCATGACGGAGCGTGCCGCCGACGGCGAGCGGGAACTCGGAGATAGCCTGGCGAATAGCCTCATCGCTCTCACCCTCGCCCGTAACCCGAATGTCTACACGCGAAACGGGTAGCGGCGGACCTTTGTCGACGTAGAAGTGCGCTACCCACCGAGAGCTCGTGCTATCCAGTTGGGACTCGATCGCCGGCTGATAGTAGCCGAAGGGCTGCAGAGCCAGCTGGATCTCTTCGGGCGCCCTTCCGTACAGCTGCTCGATGCGATCGGTCGGCAACGCGCCTCGCTTGGAGGCGGACACGATCCTCATCACGGTCTCCGCGTTGCGCCGCAGTTCGCCGTCCAGCCCGTCCAGCTTGACCGACACCCGCGCTTCTTGCGCATGGGCGTAGGGCGCCAATGTGAGAGTCAACGCGGCATGTATCGCTAGCCGCCGGCAGTAGCGTCGAATCGCAAAGATCATCATCAAGCAGGTAAGACTAGGGCCTCAGAACACGCAAGCAAGGTCACTCCACCCCTCATGATAGTTATTAGTGTTGGTAACCCCACCTATTTCTTGACCCTGACTTGATCCCACCCTCTCAGCTTCAACGCAAGCACTGAAGCAGGAGGATGATCATGCGTACGATAGTAACAGGAGGCGCCGGCTTCATTGGCAGCCATCTCATAGAAGCATTGCTAGCTCGAGGCGACGACGTTGCATGTGTCGAACGCCCCGGGTCTCAGAGAGGTTGGCTGGAAGGAGCCGAGATCGAATGGGCGCCGGTCGGACTCGACAGCGAGGAACTGAAGAAGATCATTCGCGGGTCGAGTATCGTGTACCACGTCGCAGGGCTGACCGAAGCGCGCACGGCGGCCGAGTACTATAGCGTCAATACAGAAGGGACTGCGCGCGTAATTGAGGCGGCTGCGGCACAGCAGACGCCGCCGCGCGTCATTTTCCTTTCCTCTATCGCCGCGATCGGTCCGTGCCGCAACGGCGACAGACTATCACGGCACACGGTCCCACATCCGCTCTCGCACTACGGGCTCTCGAAGCTGTTCGCCGAGGCGATCGTCCACGCTCACGCCGATCGCGTTCCCGTAACGGTCTTGAGGCTGTCTTCAGTCTACGGCCCGCGCGAACGAGCCGTACTGAAGATGTTCCAGATGGTGCAACGCGGGCTCGCCATCACCGTCGGCGGCTGGAACCGCGAGGCGAACGTGATCTACGTAAAAGATGCCGTAGGGGCGCTCCTCGCGGCACCCACCTCACCGAAGACGATCGGGCAGACGTATTGCCTGGCTCACCCGCAACTGATCCGCTGGCTCGATTTCGCTCGAGAGATAGGAAACGTGATGGAGCGGCAACCCATCATGGTCAGCATTCCTACTCGGGTCGCGTGGCCGATTGCGCGCACGGTAGAAGTCGTCGCCAAGGTGCGACGCGTGGCTGCGATCCTCAATCGCGAGCGCGTGCGCGAGATCTCTCAGGATCGATGGGTTTGCGACGTACGCGAGATATTCGCCGACACGGGTTACCGGCCGGAGTATGCCCTGGCCCGAGGCATTCGTGAAACGGCGATCTGGTACAAGGAGGTGGGGTGGCTATGAACACGCAAAGACTCAACCCCGTCGACTTAGTGGTGATGGGATACAACATCCTGCTCGCTGCGGTATGGTCGCTGTTGATCGGGCGAGTGAGCTACGCGCCACTGGTGTTCATCGCTCATATAGTCGCCGCAACCTTGCCCGTCCTTCTGACGCGCACACCGGTCGCACCTACGCGAGCCACGGCGACGCTCCGCGATCTCTACCCGCTGATCTGGGTCATGGCGTTCTGGACGGAGCTCGATTACCTCCGGACGCACCTGCATGCGGTAGCAAACGATGCCCCGATAATCGTTCTGGATCGAGCGATATTCGGCACGCACCTCCACGACGTGTGGATCGCCGCGGCTCCGCAGGTCTGGCTGAGCGAAGTCCTGCACTTCAGCTATTTCGTTTACTACCCGTTGATCTTCATCCCGCCGCTGATTCTGGCGGCCCAAAAGCGTAAGACGGCGCTGCGGGATGTGATTCTGAGACTGACGGTCACCTACCTTGGGTGCTATCTGGTCTACATCGCCTTCCCCGTGGACGGGCCGCATTTCCTTGCCACGCAATTCCAAGGTCCGTTGACCGAAGGTTTCTTCTACAAGCTGGTGCGTGTGGCTCAGGGGATGGGCGACTCACGAGGCGCCGCGTTTCCAAGCTCGCATGTGACCGCTGCGGTCACCATCGCGATCATCGGCTGGCGCTGGTTCAGCCGGCCCGTGGCTCTGCTACTGAGCCTCGAGGCGATCGGCGTGGTGATGGCGACCGTCTATACCCAGAACCACTACGCAGTCGATTCGCTGGCGGGGGTCGTGTGGGCAGTTGGCCTGCAGACCCTGGTAGTGCCTGCGCTCGCCACACTTCTCAATCCGAAGAAGAAAGCGACACCGGTTCCACACCTGCGCTCTTATCGGCCGGCGCTAGAAATCTCGGGAGGTGGAACATGAACGGAAGGACTCTTGTCACCGGCGCGACCGGCTTCATCGGTCGCTACTTGATACAGAGGCTACTCGACGATGGCCAATCGGTACGGGTACTGGTACGCGATCCCGGTCGTCTTGACTGCGACGTTGCACGACAAGTCGAGGTAACCACCGGAGATCTGCGAAACGGGACCGACTTCACAACGGCTACCTGGGGCGTGCAGACCGTCTTTCACCTCGCCGCCTGCGCGCGCGCCTGGTCCCGGGACCCCTTCGAGTTTCGCGATGTGAACGTCGGCGCCGTCGAACGGTTACTCGAAGCATCAAGGTGCAACGATGTCGAGCGTTTCGTGCACGTCTCAACCGTATTGACGTTGCCGCCATACTGCCGGGCTCAGGTGAGTGACTCGGCGCAGCGGCCGACCGCTTACGAGACAACGAAGTTGGAGGGCGAGAAGCTTGTCGAGGCGTACGCCGCGGATGGGTTGAATGCCGTCATCTTACATCCGACGCGCGTGTATGGGCCCGGTCCGCTGACCGATGCGAACGGAGTGACTCGCGTCATCGCGCTTTATCTAGCCGGGCGTTTCCGCTTGCGGCTGGCCGATCACGATGTGCTGGCAAACTACGTCCACGCAGAGGATGTGGCGGGTGGCATCGTAGCCGCGGCTCTGCACGGTCGCTCGGGCAAACACTACATGCTGGGCGGCGCCGAAAACGTATCGTTCCGCCAATTCCTGGAGCTAGTCGCCGACATATCCGGATCACGGCGACGCACTATTCCGCTACCCACCAAGGCAGCGATGACCGTCGCGCGTGGCTCAGAGGCGCTGACGCACCTTGGCATCGCCGCCTCGATCACGCCCGGCTGGGTGCGTGTATTTCTCGAGGATCGCCGCGTTGATATCACAGCCAGCCGCAACGAGTTGGGTTACCAGCCGCGCCCGCTTCGGGAGGGAATCGCTCAGACGGTTCACTGGCTCCGCGGGAACGGGAGGTGATCGGAATGTCACACGCGCGCCCAGACCTCATGAAGGTCCGACCTGAGGCGTTGATCCTCATCGCGAGCATCGCGCTAGTTGTATTCCACTACCTCCTTCGGGCCGACACCATCGCCACGGTTAGCGCTCGCGGATCGCTCAGCATGACGCAGCCACCCGTGCTGCCATACCTGCACTTCATCGGTGCGGGGATCATCCTTGGAGTCGTACCCGTGCTGGTCGGTCGCTTCGGATTCAAGTTGCGGCTCTCGGAGCTTGGCCTCGGCCTGGGTCGCTGGCGTAGCGGACTCATCTGGTTGGCGATCGGCATTCCGCTCGCGGTCATCGCGGGCAAGATCGGCTCGGGAAATCTGCAGAGCCGGTTCGTCTACCCTCTCAACCCAGAGATCCGACCGGAGCTGTCTCTATTCATACCCTACGCGTTGCTGCAATTCCTCTATTTCGCTGCCTGGGAGGTTCTGTTCCGTGGTGTGCTGCTACACGGACTGAAGGACCGCATCGGAGCCGGCTCGGCCAACGCTCTGCAGACAGCGCTATCTGTCATCGCGCACTTTGGGCGGCCGTTCGCCGAGACGCTCAGCGCCGTGCCCGGGGGCCTCGTCTTCGGTGCCGTCAGCCTGAAGGTCAGGTCGATGTGGTACGTCGCGATCATTCATTGGACGGTGGGGATCAGTCTCGACTGGTTCATCCTGACGAGTTGAGGAGGCTCCCGATGCGTTACTCGTTACGCTCCTGTATAGGGCGAACCGTCATCGCGAGTTCGCTGCTGTTGATTGCACCTGACGTGGGTCAATCGCAGACCAGCTTCACTAGCCTGTTCGCCGAGAGCTTCGGCTTTCATCGCCGCGATATGATGGCCCTGGAGGGTCGACGGGTCGTAGTCAGAGTCCTGGATACAGACGATCCTCGCGAAGTGGCGGTGGTCAGTGCGGTGCATATCCGAGTGCCGGTTGACGCTCTGGCAGAGATCTACAGTGACATCGAACTCATGTCCGCTGGAGACGAAATCGTCGTTCAGGCCGGGGTGTTCGGTAGCTCGCCGACTACGCACGACATGCGGCGGCTCCGCCTTCCGGAGGTGGATTTCGAGGAACTCCGCAAGTGCCGGGTCGGCAAATGCAAGGTGAAGCTATCTCGCGAGCAGATCGAACTGCTCGAGCAGAGAATCGACTGGTCCGACCCCGATCACGAGCGCCGCGTGACGAGACTCCTGGTAAGCACACTCGTGGCCGAGCTCGATCGATATCTGATGGAGGGGAACGAGGGATTACCCATCTATCACGATAAAGAGCAGCCGCTCGATGCCGCCGAAGACGTGAGGGCCGTGATCTTCGGGTCCAGGAGTTTCCTCGCCCACGATCCCGGCCTCTATCGTTACCTGTACGGCTTCCCAGACGTCGCGGCGGGTGACATCGAGGACCACTACTACTGGGCCGTCGAAGACTTCGGCCTGAAGCCGGTAACGACGTTGAATCACATGATGATCTCACGGGAGCCGGCAAGCGGGTTGCCGTACACGACGATCGCGGTCAAACAGGTCTACGCGAGCCACTACCTCCAGTCGTTGATCAAGCTAGCGATGCTGGCCCCGGCCTCGGAGGAGTACCCGCTTCGGGGGACAAACCTGGTTTTGTACATCCACATGCGCTTCGACAGCAAGGTCGGTGCGATAAAGCGAGCTATGCTCGAGCAAAGGCTCGAGCACAGCTGGGCGATGCAGGTGGAGTCGCTACGCGAGCGGACGGAAGAACAGCACCGAACCCGCATCGCGCGGCGGGAGGCCGGCTAGGCCATCAAACAGAAGGTGGCACGTTGGCGTTCAACCGAAACAGGTTTTGCCGGACGGATCGCGTGCGAAAAGGGCCGCTCGCGGGCGAGTCGTCCACAGGGTAGCTTGAACACAGCCCGGGCACCCGTCTCCAAAACCTGAAGAAGACCGACCATGCCACCGATGCTCCGCACCGCGCTCATATTGGCAGCTGCAGTCGCAGCGCCCTGGTCCAGCTCCGCCGCGCAGACCGCGCGCGTTTCGGAGGAGACACGGACCCTCACGACGTATCCGTTCTCCGAGCCCAACCCGATCCCGATCCTGACCCGCGACGCGCGGCTATATCCGTACCACTCCTTCCAGGGCTACGCGAAGGAAGGGGTGCCCCGGGAGTGGAAGGTCGTCCACCTGGAGAACGACCTGATCGAGGTCTTCGTGCTACCGGAGGTGGGCGGAAAGGTATGGGGCGCGGTGGTGAAGAGTACGGGCCACGAATTCATCTACCGCAACGAGGTGATGAAGTTCAGGAACATCGCGCTGCGTGGTCCGTGGACGTCGGGCGGGATCGAGTTCAACTTCGGCGTCATCGGCCACACGCCGGCCACGGCCACGCCGGTCGACTACACGCTCCGCGAAAACCCCGACGGAAGCGTGAGCTGTATCGTGGGGACGATGGACCTGCCGTCGCGTACGCACTGGCGCGTAGAGATTCGCCTGCCCGCCGATCGTGCCTATTTCGAGACGAACGTTCTCTGGTACAACCCCACTCCGCTGGAGCAGCCTTATTACAACTGGATGACGGCGGCGGCGTTCGCCCGTGACGACCTGGAGATGGCGATCCCCGGCAACGCCTACCTCGCCCATTCGGGCGCCGAACGCTCCTGGCCCGTGGATGACCAGGGCCGCTACCTGCCCGAGTATGCCAACAACAGGTTTGCCGGACACAAGTCCTATCACGTGGTCGGCGAACTGAACGACTTCTTCGGTGGCTACTACCACGACGACGATTACGGGTTCGGCCAGTGGTCACGATACGAAGAGATGCCCGGGCAGAAGCTCTGGCTGTGGGCGCTGTCCCGAGAGGGTGGCGTCTGGGAAGAACTGCTCACCGACACCGACGGGCAGTACGTCGAGTTCCAGGCTGGTCGACTGTTAGTGCAGTATTCCCCCGGGGCCGACGTGAACCCGATCACGCAGGCGGGATTCGACCCCGGCGCGGCGGATCGCTGGTCGGAGACCTGGTTCCCACTGGAGGGGATCGGCGGACTGACCGACGCCGCCAGGAACGGAGCGATGCACGTGAGCGTCGAGGGCGGAAGGCTAAAGGTAGAACTCAACTCGTTCCTGGACCTCACCGATACCTTGCGCGTGTACTCCGGCGAAAGAGTGCTGGCCGAGCTACCCATCGCGCTCAAGGCCCTCGAGCCGACGGAACGGCTCATCAATCTCCGCAATGCAACAGACTTCCGTGTGGAATTGCCTGCGCTGGGTTTGGAGTACTCCTCGGATCCCCGAACGCGGGAACTGGCTCGACCCTTTTCGACGGAGGCAAGCGCTCTCACTCAGACCTCCGAGATCGATCGAGCCTTTTTCGAGGGACGCGAACTGGCGAAAGGCCGACGCTACGCCGCCGCCTGGAAGCGATTCGAGTCCGTGTTGGAAGAAGAGCCCTGGCACCGGGGCGCGTTGCTCGGGCTCGCCGACCTGTCCTATCGGCGCGGACTGTACGAGGAGGGCCTGACGCACGCCACACGTACTCTGCAACTCGATGCCTACGACGCGGACGCTAACTTCGTGGCCGGCAACCTGTACCGAGCGCTGGGGCGCACCGTTGATGCCCGAGAGGCATACGGTTGGGCGGCCCGCTCGATGGCCTATCGCTCTGCGGCGTACGTTCTGCTTTCCGAGTTACATCTCTCAAGCGGAGACTGGCAAGAAGCAACCCACTACGCGCGGTTGGCCCTGGACTATGACCGCTACAGCATTCCGGCACGCCATGTGCTCGCGATCATCGGCCGCAAAAGCGGAGATGCGGAACTGGCGACGGCGATGCACGAGGAATTGCTCGAACTCGATCCGCTGGATCACTTCGCCGCGGCAGAGACGTTCCTGGACGCGCCTGACGCCGAGTCGGCCAGTTCCTTTACTGCGTCTTTGCGAAGTGAGTATCCCGATCAGACGCTTCTCGAGCTAGCGATCGCCTACACAAAGACCGGCGCTGAGAGCGATGCTCGAGAGCTGCTGCGATTGGGGAAAGAAGCCACCTGGAATCCCCTCCTCGGCGCCTGGCTGGCGTGGCTCGAGAACGACCCTGGCCTGTTGCCCTCCGCAGAAGATCTCGACCTCGTATTCCCCTACCGGCACGAAACACTCCCGGTCCTCGCGTGGGCAGCGCGAAATACCCAACACTGGGCATGGGAGTATTTACTGGCGCTGAATCTGTGGGCTCGTGACCGATCGGATGAAGCGGCGTCTCTGTTGCAAGGACTTGGTGATGCGCCTGACTTCGCTCCTCTATACGTGGCAAGGGCCTACCTATTGCGGCAGCAGCGTGAGCAAGACCCGGAAGCGGATCTCCGTCGCGCCGTAGAGCTCGACGGTGCGAACCGCACGATCCGAATACATTTGGTGCGTTACCTGCAAGAGCAGCGGCGATGGGACGACGCACTGGCGGAGTCGACCGCTGGGCGCGCCTTGTTCCCCGGGGATTTCAACCTCGACCTTCTGCAGGTGCAGTCGCTCAATCACCTCGATCGGCCCCACGATGCCATCGCGATACTGGATGCCACACACGTCCTTCCATCGGAGAATGCCCGGGAGAGCCATCGGCTGTACGAGCAGGCGCATACGCTGGCGGCGCTCGATGCTCTGGAAAGGAATGCGTACGAGGATGCGCTACGCCATCTCGACGCAGCTCTCGAGTGGCCCGAGCACCTGGGCCAGGGCCGCCCCTACGAGCCGGAGGAGCGGCTCGTACAGTATCTTCTGGGCTACACAGCCGAACGACTGGGCGAAGGCGGCCGGGGGCGGGCAGCCTTTCAAACCGTGGTTGGTGCCACACGTAAGGCGACTCGTTCGGACAGGCTGGATCTACTGGCGATCCCGTCGCTAGTAGCCCTCGATCAGACCGAAGAGCTCGACTCGGTCATGTACGATGAAGACTCCGAAGTCGGACGATTCGCTGCCGGCTTGATCAGCGCCGCGCAACGCGGTGCCGACCTTCACGAGATCACCGCTCGGCAAGCTGGCGAGTACGCCGGCTTGTTCTACGATCTCTCCGGAAGCCTACTTCTCCGAGCCCTAAAGCTGGAACCGTAACCATGACACGTATTCCCACACGAAGCCTGTCGTTTCTCCTCTTCGGCGCCGCCCTACTCTGCGCCTGCGGTGAGCCTGACGCACCGAGTGATCTATACCGGGCACCGACCCTTCCCAATCTCGTTGACGGAGTGATTTTCGAGGCCGGAAACTGGGAGCCCCATCTCGCAGCAGGTGCCGAAGGACTCTCATGGGGAAACCATCGGGCCGTTGTCGAGGTCGATAGCACCAGCGTCGATGCCGTTGAAGCCACCATCCCATGGCGGCGGCATGACCGGAATCCGGGAGCTAAGTCGATCGTGGTCCTGGATGCGGCATCGAACCAGCCCGTCGCCAACACGCTGGTGCTGCGTGTGGATAACGCCTCTGGGGATGTGGTATTTCAGCCCAACGTTGGCTCCACCATCTACCACGTCTACTACATGCCTTGGGAATCAACGGGCGGCTACTACCCGCGCGTGACCTACCCCAAAATCGAATCGGCCGCGGACGCGGAGTGGGAACGGCGCGTAAGAACCGGATCACCGAACGATCTCCCGCAGGCACGCGTTACGCACATTCAATCAGTGAACAAGTTTCACAGCTTCTTCCCCATGGAGGTGATCGCAACCGAGCCGGAGGCCACTGCCTTCATGTCGGGCGCCACCGATGGCTGGGCCCTGGTACCCGAACACCGCGACTACCCCGTGCGCATGCGCCACTTCCTGCCGCATCACTGGACGCAGCGCGGTCAAACGGACGAATTCGCCAGCCGGGCTCTGCGAGGCGAGTACTTCACGTTTCAGGTCGCGGTGGTGTCCGGCGACGAGCCACTGACCGACGTTGGGGTGACATTCGACGACTTTCCCGAGTCGCTAGCCGATGCGATCACTTGCATCAATTGCGGGGGGATCGACGAAAAGGGTCAGCGGTTCGCCACGAAAGTATCTGTAGCCGCGGAAACAGTTCAGCCGCTCTGGATCGGAATCGCCATCCCCGAGGACGCAGCGCCCGGCCAATACTCGGGTGAAGTAAGGGTATCGAGCACCAACCGAGGCCAGAAGACGATCCGTGTGGCCATCGATGTACAATCCAGCAGGGCGACTAACAGCGGATTTGACGAGCCGGAACTGATGACCCGGCTCGCCTGGCTCAATTCGACCGTAGGTACCGATTCTGACTTCATCATCGAGCCGTTCATCCCGGTTGGCATCCAGGGCCGATCGCTGAACATCCTCGGGCGTACCGTCCAACTCGGGGCGACGGGGCTCCCGGATGAGCTCTTGAGCTACTTTAGTCCCGAGCTGACAGAGTTGCTTGATTCCCCACAATCATTACTCGCGCAACCGATTGGATTGCAGATCATCGTTGATGAACGCACCGAGTCGCTGCGTGCTTCAGACTACTCCGTGCAACAGGTAGCGCTTAGTCGAGTTGAGTGGACCGCCGACAGTGAGTCTGAGAATTTCGCGGTACGGGTAGAGGGTGCGTTGGAGTACGACGGCATGCTCGACTATCGGATTACGGTGCGTTCACTGCGTGATGTTACCGTGAGCGACATCGCCATACCGATATCGCTACAGCCGGAAGCCGCTGAGTACATGCTCGGACTAGGATCGCGCGGCGGAAAGCGACCACAACGTGTCGATTGGAAGTGGCGGATCGAAAACCATCAGGAAGGGGTCTGGCTGGGCGGAGTTCACAAGGGCCTGCAATGGGTGCTCCGCGACGATGGGTATGTCCGCCCTCTCAACACGAACTTCTACCAGAATCAGCCGCTCATCATGCCCGAATCGTGGTATAACGAAGGCCGCGGCGGCATCCTGATCGAGACTGAAGCAGCGGCCGTGGCGGCGCTCAACTACTCGGGGTCGCGACGTATGCGGGCCGGCGAGGAATTGCAGTTCAACATCCGATTTCTGCTCACGCCGTTCAAGCCGATCGACACGCAGACGCACTTCAACACCCGATTCGTGCACCGGTACGTGCCGGTGGACTCGGTTCGCGCCTGGGGCGGCACGGTGGTGAACATCCACCATGCCAACGAGATCAACCCGTACATCAACTACCCCTTCTTCAACCTGGATCTGCAGAAAGCCTACATAGAAGAAGCTCACGCTAAAGGCGTTAAAGTCAAGCTATACAACACTATACGTGAGTTGACCTATCGTGCTTACGAGCTGTTCGGGCTGCGCAGTCTGGGCGATGAGATCCTGAACGACGGGGTCGGGGGTGGGCACTCCTGGATGCAGGAGCACTTGGGGGATGACTACCACTCGGCCTGGCACGCCTGGCGGGTGGACGACGCGGCGATGCTCAACAAGGGGACTTCACGCTGGACGAACTACTATATAGAAGGGCTCAACTGGCTGGCGGAGAACCAGAAGATCGATGGGCTGTATCTCGACGACATCGCCTTCAGTCGGGAGACGGTGAAGCGCCTGGTCTCGGTGCTCCACGAGCACCGGGATGAAGTGGTCATCGATCTGCATTCGGCCAACCAGTTCAATCCTCGGGATGGTCACATAAACAGCGCCATGCTCTACATGGAGCACTTCCCGTTCATCTCGCGGCTGTGGTTTGGCGAGTATTTCGAGTATGACCGGGATGAGGACTACTGGCTGACCGAAGTATCCGGTCTGCCCTTCGGTCTGATGGGTGAGATGTTGCAGGATGGCGGCCACCCCTACCGCGGGTTGCTCTATGGGATGACGGCGCGTCTTTACGGAAACGTAGACCCGCGTCCAGTGTGGAGGCTGATGGATGAGTTCAGGATCGCCGAGAGTCAGATGCTGGGCTACTGGCTGAAGGACACTCCGGTCACAACAAATCACCCACGGATCCTGGCCACGACATACGTTCGTCCCGATGGGTTGTTGATCGCCCTCGCATCCTGGTCGCAACAAGATGAGATGGTGAGTCTACGGCTCGACGAAGAATGGCTTGGCCGGTTCTCTGGCATGCCCGCCCGCGCACCGGCCGTGGAGGGACTACAAGAGGCCGCCGAGTTGGATCTGTCCCAGGTTCTGGTGCCAGCCAATCAGGGACTGTTCGTCTTGGTCGGGTCGGGCACCGCTACCGGACGCTGACCCCTTACCTGTTAGAGCTCGGCGCGCTTGCGGATATACTCCGACACGACATCCCGAGCGAACTCCAGCACTTCTTCGGGCGTGTCCTCCGGCTCGCACATCTCCGGCGTTTCCAACACATCCGTCACCATTTCGTCCCACCATGCAGCAGCCAGAATTCTCTCACTCCCGTCAGCGTTGAGACCCGCAGCCGTCATCTCGTCAACTGATGGTACGTCGAACCGAATCGTCACCGACTCGTCCGTGCTCGCTGCGACGGCAACACGCTGACGCAGGAACTCCATAATCTCTCTTAGTTCGTCAGCTTCCATGTTTCAATCCGGAGTGGATATCGGAGCGCAACCGTGCCGCGGAAATGCCGCCCGTCCAATCGCATCTCAACGACCCCGGCGTATCACGTCGACTCTCCGCTCACCAGCTGGATGCCTAATTGTACGAGTTCGGCAAGCGATGAAGGTGGTTTCACGAGCCCCGGCTCCAAGACGATCCCCTGTCCGCTCTCGCGCGGCGCCACGACAGCTCCCGTTTCGAGATCATAGACGCCGCAGACGACATCGAGATCGATCGACATGACGTCGGTA
>JBDHJS010000063.1:0-17121 GCA_039586795.1 Gemmatimonadota bacterium | reverse complement strand
GCCGGCGGCGATGCTCGTGCCGATAACGCTCATACTGATGGCAAAAGGATAATTCCACGGCGTGATGGCGCCGATGACACCGAACGGCTCGTACACGACACGGGCACTGCGGTGCGTGAAGGCGCCGGGTGAAGCGCCGCGGGAACGGAGTACGCGCGGCGCCTTGCGAGCCAGAAATGCTGCCATCTCGCAGCCGATCACCGCCTCGGCCAACGCCTCGCCTTTCACCTTGCCCGTTTCGGAGCGGATGGTGTCGGCGATTTCATCAGCACGATCGTAGATCAGCCGACGAAGGGACCGCAGGCTCTTGGCGCGATGACCGAGGGATAGCTGCGACCATTCCGCTTGCGCTTCCCGGGCCGCCACCACCAGCGCCGCGACTTCGCCGGAGCTCATGACGGGGTAGTCGCCGATCTCCGCGCCGGTGATCGGGTTGGTGACCACCAGTCGGTCACGGCGGTTCTTCTGCTGCGCTTCCATCTCTTGTCTTTCCGCTCGCGCCCGTGGATCAGGCCGAGCTCAGTATTCCCTGATTGAAGACGTGTGTAGATGCATCAGCCGCCAGCGGCTACCGAACCTTCTGAATATCAAGGTCGCGACGCCACGGATCTCGATCGCCCGGCCTTCGTAGGTGCCCGCCGTGCGGTAGCGGCAGGTGGCCAGAGCCGTGCCGAAGCCGACGAAGCGGACTCTGATATCGGCGAACTCGACCGTGGGGTCGACGAGGCTCTCGATCACCGGGATCAAGTGCTCATCGCGATATGTCGCCCAATCCGAATTGGCGACCCCGTCTTCGAAGATCGTCACGCTGTCGTGATAGATCGAGTTGAACGCCGCAAGGTCACCGGTCTCGAGCGCCGTGGCGATCGCCTGTACGGTCAGCCGGATCTGAGTCGTGTCCGATTCCGGTGACTCGCCGCCAGGAGTGCGAACGTCGGCGCGCTCCACCGTGCACGCGGTCGCCGCAAACAGCGCCGCGAAGATCGGCGCGAGGCGAGCCCGCGGCCGCATAGACTTGGTAATCAGGTTCGTCCGATGCGCGCTAGTGTCCAACGTAGGCCATGCCGTCGGGCTCATCGCCGCCCGTGATGGTCCGTACCGCTTGGAAGCTATCGAGATCGACAACCGTCAACATGTCGTCGCGGGTGTTGGCGACGATGGCCGTCTTGCCGTCGGGCAGGATCTCGATCCCCACCGGCATGGCGCCGACCTCGAGCCAGCGGCCCGGCGTCCAGTCGTCGGTCATGATCTCGATCAACGTGGCCGATGTCGCCTGGCTGATCAGCGCGCGTTTGCCGTCGGGCGTCACTTCGACGCGGATCGGGAAGCCGCCGACCTCGAGGCTCTTCACGATCTCGTGCGTCGCGATATCGATGACCGTGAAGGTGCCGGCGGCGCGGTTAGTGACCAGTAAGAACTTCTCGTCAGGCGTGACCGCGATGCCCTCGGCGCCGTCGCCGGTCCTGATCTGCTCGATCACCTCACCCTTCTTCGTGTCGATGGCTGTGACGTTACCGGAGCCGATGTTCGCCGTGTACGCTTTGTCGTGGCTTTCGGCGAGGGCGACCATATGGGTGACGCGCTGACCGGTATGGATCGCTCGCTTGACCTGCCGGGACTCGACGTCGACCTCCACCAGGTCCTGCGATCCTTCCGTGGTCACCCAGACCGATTTGCCGTCCTTGCTCACCACGATCCCGTGCGGGTTCTGATGCTCGCCAAGGTCGATCATCCCCTGCGCACTGCGGTTCGCGACATCGATCACCGTCAGGCTGTTGGTGCTGTAGTTCGCGACGAAAGCCGTGCTGCCATCCGGCGTCACGGCTACCTCGTGGGGTCCGGGACCGGTTTCGACGCGGGCCAGCTCTTCGCCGGTTTCCGGGTTTATGAACGAGATGGTGTTTTCGCTCTTGTTGGTGACGAGGAGGACGCTGTCTTGTGGCTGCTCGGTCGGGGGGAAAGCCAGGCCGACGACGACGAGCGCGGCGGCTAGAGGGGATATCGAGCGACGCATCGGGGGTGCCTCCGTTTGTGTGATGATTGGGGGTGCTTTTTGGTGGGGGAAAGTTAGGGATCGTGGTGGGGAGAGACAACAAGTCTCAATGCCTGACGGTTAACGCAAAAGGTCCAATCACACTCATCAACACTCAGCCCTCAATCATCAGGTGAAGAGTGAGGGTTGAGGGATGAGTTGTTGATGAGTGTGATTGCGCCTTGGACGTTAGGCATCGACGGTTACGCATTGAATTTGGACGATGATGCCCCTCACGGCCCGTCTCCGCGGATCGCCAACGCCCGAGCCTCCAGCCGTTCTGCTTCACCGTCACGATTCGCAGCCCGCAGCATGGCCGCGTACGCTTCAAGCACCTCGGCAACGCCGCTCGACTCGGGTCCCAGCTCCCGTTCGCGGATCTCGAGAGCTCTATTATAGTAATCCTCCGCAACGTCGTAGCTTTCCATGTCGCGGTACAGGTTACCGAGATTGTAGAGTGTCGTGGCGACCGTCGGGTGTCCCGGCTGCTGCTCCTGCTTGATCGTCAATGACCGCAGGTACATACGCTCCGCATCCGCGTACTTGCCCTGGATCCAGAAGGTTTCGCCCAGGTTGTTCAGCACAGCGGCGGTATACGGATGGTCTGGCCCAAGGGCGTTCTCGAAGATGGAATAAGCGCGTTCGTAGAGCGGCTCCGCATCGGCGTACCGTTCCATCATCCAGTATAGCGCGCCAAGGTTGTTGAGGCTCTCGCCGACGTCAGGATGGTCAGGGCCTTTCGTCTCCTCCTCAATCTCGAGCACGCGTCTGAACAGAGGCTCGGCCTCATCGAGGCGACCCTGATACCAGAGGTTGACGGCGAGATTCGAGATGTTCGCCATCGTCCTCGGGTCGGTTGGACCGAACGCTGTGCTATCGATCTCAACGGCGCGCCTCAGCAGAGCCTCAGCTTCCTCGTACCTTCCCTGTTCGGCGTAAAGCGAGCCGAGGTTTGTGAGGGTAGAGGCGATATCCGGGCCTCCCAGGCCTTCTGCACCTTCTCTGATTGCCAACGCCCTGAGGAAGAGGTCTTCCGCCTCCACCTGTCGTCCCTGGTCTCGGTAGAGAATGGCGAGCTGGTTGAGGACATTTGCGACGGCAAGGTCGTCGGGAGCCAACTCGCGCTCGCTCACGATACGAGCTTCCTCGAGGAGCGAGGCGGCGCGGTTGTACAGCCCGAGCTGGTAGTAGACGTAGCCGATGGTAGACATCAGCCGAGCCTGCACCACGGGCTGGTCCGCTAGCTCGGTCTCGATCCGCGCGGCGCCGGCATCGAGCAGCTCGCGAGCTGTGATAGAGTTACCCTGGGTTTCGCCGGGGTCGGAGACCTCGAAGATACTGACGAGAAAGTCGGCGACCTGCTGCGCTGCCGCCGCTTCACGGGCAGCCAAAGCTTCGGCACGCGTTGCACGCACCATACCGACCGTCGCCATCACGGCGCCGGCCACGAGGCCGAAAGCGACGATCGAGCCTGCAAAGACGACAGCACGATGTCGGCGCACGAATTTGCCGAAGCGGTACTGCGCGCTGGGCGGGCGAGCCAGAACCGGTTCATTCTTCAAGAAGCGTTGTATGTCGAGGGCCAGGCCGTTCGCCGACTCGTAGCGCCGCGTACGGTCCTTCTCCATCGCCTTCATGGTGATCCAGTCGAGGTCGCCCTTCAGCTCGCGACGCAGCGCTGACGGATCGACGTGGCGATGATCGGCGATGCGTTTCTGCGCGTCTCCCAAGCTGCTCAGCCTGGCACTTGGCGTGGGCGGGTCCGTCTCGCGCATAACGAGCTGGGCCATGAAGGCATGGACACCGAGATCGGATGGATCGAGAGGCAGACGGCCGACGAGCAACTCGTAGAGCATAACGCCCAGCGAGTAAATGTCCGTGCGGGTGTCGACATCGAGACCCGAGCGCTCCGCTTGCTCGGGGCTCATGTAGGCCGGCGTGCCGATCGCCTGGCCATGCTCCGTGACCAGCGTCTTTTCCGTCAGCTGCTGGCCCGTCGCCTTGGCGATGCCGAAGTCGATCACCTTCGGCTCCGCTACTCCGCCCTCCTCCGCGACCATCACGTTGCTTGGCTTGAGGTCGCGATGGATGACGCCCTTTTGGTGGGCGTGCTGAACCGCCTGGCAGACGAGGACGAACAACTGGAGCCTTTGACTGACCGAGAGCTTGTGAACATCGCAGTACTCGTTAACTGGCAGTCCCCTGACCAGCTCCATCACGAAGAAGGGGCGACCGTCGTCAGTCGCGCCGGCATCGAGGACTTTCGCGATGTTCGGGTGGGCCATCACGGCTAACGCCTGACGCTCCGCCTCGAAGCGAGCGACGACCTGCCGGGTGTCCATCCCCGTCTTGATGACCTTCAGCGCGACGCGGCGGCGGACCGGTTCCGTCTGTTCCGCCTCATAGACGTACCCCATCCCGCCCTCGCCGATGACCTGGAGGATCTTGTATGGACCGATGCGTTCTGGATGCTGGAAGGAGTCGCCGGGGCTATCGCGCATGCTGTCTTCCACTCTGGTCTGTCAGTCTGCCGCACACGAGAACGAGCATGAAGATGGTGCCGAACGAGTCGGTGCGCGAGGCCGACTTGTCAAAACGAGGCCCGCGCCCGAGATTGGCGAATCTTACCCCAACCGGGAGGTCTTAAATGCCTCGTGTACTTGTACCCATAACGCGAGTTCTGGCGCTGGCTGCCCTCGCGATGATCGGCCTCGGCCTGAGCTCGGCCGACCACTCTGCCCAAGTCCAGGATGGCCTGGTCACGGTGACGATTGACGTGCGATGCGCCGGCGAAGGTGTCGACATCAATGTGACCCCGTGGTCGGCGAGTTTGTTCGAAGGCGACTCGATCAACTGGGTGTTGGCCGCCGAGGCCCACACCGACGCGTTTACTATCACGAACAAGAGAGGACAGGGGAGCTGGCCGTTCACGAACCCGCCGCCGTATAGCGCGGAGGGTCGAGGAAACCCCGCGCGTGGTCGTGGCATGAGGCCGAACCAGGCGGGTAATCGGTATGCTTACAATATCGAACTGGTTTGCAGCTTCGAGGAGAGTGGTCCGTATACGGTGGTGATCGATCCGGATATGATCATCAAGCCGCGGCGGTAGAGCCGACGGCTTACGGCCAGCATTAGCTTAATCCTCAACACCTAATCCTCAATCCTCAATTCTAAGGCGCACTGACAATTGAGGATTGAGAGATTAGGTGTTGAGGATTTCATCGACCGGCTTCACACCGCCGCAAACTCGATAGCGTCCCCCGACCATGGCGGCGCCTTCACAAACGCCTCGATCACCTGCTCCGGCTCGTCCACCACCGTCCACATCTCACGATGTTTCTGATGCATGAATCGCTGCTCGATGCAGCGCTCAAGCAGCTCGACGCACGGATCGAAGAAACCGTTCGTGTTCACCATGACGATCGGCCCGGTAAAGCTACCCAGTCGCTTGAGCGAGATGGCCTCGATCAATTCGTCCAGCGTGCCCGAGCCGCCGGGCAACGCGACCACGGCATCGACGCCGTCGAGCAGCTTTCGCTTACGATCGTGAAGGTCGTCGACCTCGATCAGCTCGCCGATCCCGCGGTGATACCACTCGAGGTCTTTCATGAAACCGGGAATCACGCCAACCACGTTGCCGCGTTCGGCCAGCGCGCCATCGGCGAGCCGGCCCATTGAGCCGGAGCCGCCGGCGCCGTAGACGATCGTCATGTCGTTCTGGGCGAGGATCCGGCCGAGTCGTTCGGCGGCGGAATAGTAAGAATCGTCGGCCTGGGTGCTGGAGGCGCAGTAGACGCAGACTGTTGATATAGCCATCGGAAAGTCGGATTAGGTGAATTAGGGAGCCGAGAACGAGAGAATATATCACCGGAACGGCGGCCTGCGGATGGCTAGCGTTCTCGACGACGGGGCGTTGACGTCTACGTCGACGGGCGCTCCTAGTCTTCTGGCCGTCCGTAGACGGGGGTATCCGGGGCGAAGGCGGCCCAGGCGAACCAGAACGGGATGTAGTGCACCGTCGCTTTCAGTTGCGATCCTTTTAGAGGGCCCGATACGGCTTCGCCGAAGAAAGTCCAGTGGCTTTCGGTTTGTTCGTCGCGGAAACCTTCGCCATCCGGGACAAAGGTGAGGGTTTGGCCGTCTACGGTTCGCAGGTAGGTGGCAGCGGAGCCGATATCGCGTCCGCTCTCGATGGTCCGGGCGTCGACCGCGGACGCGGTGCCCGGTCGATGGAAGACGACGATCGGGGTTTCGCCGACTTCGTGATTGATCGCTTGTTCCTCAACCAGCTTACCGAGCGCGTAGGCTGCCGCCTCGTCACCGACTTGAACGACGACGACGCGCTCCATCATCGGCAGGCGATCGTCTCGCGGGCCGCGATAGAGGACCGGACGACCAGTGTCGTAACCTGCGTACGGATTCTGCCCGTAAGGTCTGTAGTGCCCGGTCTCGCGGCTGAGCACTTCGGCGTCGGGGTATTCGCTCTTGAAGTCGGCCCAGCTCATCGTCGGTGCAGCCAGGAAGGTCAGGGTCGCACCGGTCAACTCGCCGATGATCGCTGTGCCCGTCGCTTGCTGCCACCAACTCTCCGTCTGGCGGTCGTACATCAGCAAGTCGCTGTAACGCAGCTTGCCCGTAGCACCAAAATCGAGCAACCGGCCATCGAGGCGCCGGTCGAAGGCGATGGCGGTGTTACAGAGCGGACAATAGGTGACAGTCACGGGGATGCCGCCGACCTCGTCGTTCACGATCTCGTGCCAGATGAGGATCTGCCACGGATAGGCTCGGACTACGCCCCCATGCTCGAAGACGATCACCGGCTCCCGCTCGCCGATCCATTCGTCGGCCTCGCGGATCGAAACGAAGTGTGGCCGATCGATGGCCGGTATCCCATCCTTGGGCGGCCCACCGGAGAGGATCTCCTCTAACGGAACCGAGCGCTTCGAGAAGTCCGTGCTCCAGCCTGCGGTGCTGAACGGCACATTCCCTCCGTTGTCCTGCGGTCGCGCCTCGCCGCACGCGAACAAGGCGAGATAGACAGCCGAAGCTCCCAGTAGGGAGCGCGGATATGCTTTCATCGGAGACCCTCTGCAAAGTGACCGCTGCAGCGTCCATCAGGTAGAACAGCGCCGCGCGTCGCGCTGTTTCCCGGGGTCGGGACCTTGCTTTTCCCGGGGCGTTCGGCCACACTCAGGGATTCGCAGTCGTCGAAAGTGCTTAGAATACAGAGAGTTTCTTGAATAGACCCGCAAACTCGGCCAGCGACTTGAAACAGGACGCTGTCCGTCCGTCCGATCGCCTGGGACGCCCCCTGAGGAGCCTCCGCGTCTCCCTCATCGACATGTGCAACCTGCGCTGTGATTACTGCATGCCGGAGGAAGAGTACGTCTGGCTGCCGCGTGAAGACGTACTCAGCGTCGACGAGCTAGAGACGCTGGTGCGCGCCTTCACGGACTTGGGCGTTGACAGCGTGAGGTTGACCGGCGGCGAGCCGCTGATGCGTCGCGAGGTGGTTGAGATCGTGGCACGGCTGGCAGCGAACCGCGGCATCCGCGACCTGAGCCTCACGACGAACGGCGTGTTGCTGCCGCGGCATGCGGAGCCCCTAGCTCGCGCCGGGCTGGGCCGGGTCACGGTCAGCCTGGACACGCTGCGCGCCGACCGATTCAAGCAGCTGACACGGCGCGATGACCTTGACCATGTAGTCACGGGGCTCGATGCGGCGCGGGCGGCGGGGCTCGGCGAGCTGAAGATCAACACCGTGGTCATGAAAGGCTACAATGACGACGAGCTGGTGGATCTGATCGAGTTCGGCAAACAGAAGGGCGCCGAGGTCCGATTCATCGAGTACATGGACGTTGGCGGCGCCACCCACTGGTCGTTGGACATGGTGATGTCGAGGCTGGAAATAGTCGAGCGACTGGAGAGCCATTACGGAGCGATTCAGCCGTTGGCGGAGAACGGTTCGGCGCCGGCCGACCGCTTCGCGCTGCCTGACGGGACGGTGCTTGGGATCATCGCATCGACGACGCAGCCGTTCTGTTACTCGTGCGACCGTAGTCGCGTGACGGCGGATGGGGTGTGGTTCCTATGCCTATACGCGGAACGCGGGATCGATTTGCGGACGCCGCTGCGGGCGGGGGCGAGCGCTGATGAGATTCGGGGGTTGATCTTCGAGGCGTGGACGGCGCGGGAGGATCGAGGGGCGGAAGAGCGGGCGGAGTTGAATTCGTTGCGGGGGCCGCTTTATCAGATTGAGGATTTGAGGAAGGATCCGCATCGGGAGATGCACACTCGCGGCGGGTGATTGAGAACTGCTCGGCGGTCGACTTTTGACGGTCAAGATTCAAGGTACGATCACACTCATCAACAACTCAGCCCTCAATTATCAGGTACCACTTTTCCCCTGATGATTGAGGGCTGAGTTGTTGATGAGTGTGATTAGGCCTTGCGCGTTGTGTATTTGAAGTCGGCCGCCGAATCACACACCGGTCACGACGTTTTGGCTCTCCGCCGCCAGCCGCTCCAGCGCTCGCCGCGCCGCATCGACCCGCGGCTGCAGAGCGGGATCGGCATTTTCCCACAGCTGGACGAACAAGCTGTAGTAGCGGCCTGCCATCTCGATGTCGCCTTGCAGCTCGTACAGCCCACCGAGTCGTTCGTATACCGAAGCCAGCGCCCACCAGTCCGTGGCCGCTAGCCGGTAGAGCCACGGCGTCTCGATATAGCGTTCGTAGATGACGAGTGCGGAGTCGGCCTGCCCGGCTTCGTCATAGATCTGACCGAGAAGCGGTAGGGTACACATCGCACAGGAGCCGCGGTCGGCAGCGAGAATGTGCTCGACCGCCTCCTCGCCGCGACCTTCATCGATGGCGAGCACGGCCCGGGCGATGTCGTAGCCTGTATCGTCGTCTTCTCCGTACGCGCCTGTCGACCCGCTGTCCTTGGCCAGCATGTCGCGCGCCTTCGCGCTCTGCCCGGAGAGGGCGTAGAACAGGGCGAGGTCGTCGTACGGCCGTTCCAGCTCATCGATCTCTTCTAGTGGGTGACGCGCCAACGCCGCCTCCATCCGCTCTATCCCGCGCTCCGGGTCGCCCCTCAGCATCACGTCGTAGAACGCGATCCGCATTACGGTGCCGATGTAGTTGCCGTAGTCGCCCTGTTGTTCGAACGTGGCAGCGATGCCCTCGAGGATCGTCTCCGCTTCGTCGAGGTGACCGCGGATCTCGGCGAGCTGCGCCTGGTTGAAAGCGAGGCCCAGTTGCACGAGGCGGTTGGAGGTGCCCTTAGCCTGAGCTGCCTGAAGTCGCTCCTCGGCCAAGTCGTAATCGAGTTTCGATGTGGCCAGAGCGATCCCCTCGATGCCCGCCGTTGGGTGATCCGGGAAACGCTCGTTGAGCTGCGCGTAGTACGACTCCGCCCGATCGTGCTTGCCTTCGGCGACCAACGTCGTCAGCACATTCCCGTAGAAGAGCGCATCGGTGGAGTCGATCTCGATGGCGCGCTCGAAGTTTTCGCTGGCGCGGTGGTAGTCCCGGCTCTCCAAGAAAATCAGAGCCTGATTGTTCAGCGCCCAGGTGTCATTGGGATACAGATCGAGCACGGCCTGATACGCTTCGGCGGCACGATCGTTCTCGCCGGTCACTCCGGCGTAGTAACTGCCTTCGGTCATCAGGCGCTCGCGGTCGCTCAGCCGATCACGTCGTTCGTAGGCTTCGGTGAGCGCTTCGATCTGGCGCGCCCGGTCGCGGCCCAGGTTGCCCAGCGTGATCCCGAGCTTTCGCCACGCCATGGCGAACTCGCTGTCCAACAGTACTGCTTCCTCGAGCAACGTCACGGCCCGTTCGTGCTCGCCTTGTTCGATGACGCGCACCGCTTCCGAGTACTTGGTCAGCGCCTCGAGGGACGTCGTCGTCACCTGGTCGAGGGGCTCACTGCGACGGATGGTGCGAAGCGACTCACCGACCCGTTCCCTGATCTTGTTGGACAGTTGATCGATGGCGCCGATGATCTCGGTGGAGTCGCGGGCCGTCTCGCGAGACGCGGCGAGTACCTGACCGTCTTGCGCGCTGATCAGCTCGGCGGTCAACACGTATCCGGAACCCACCGGGTTGATCTCGCCGGCGATCACCGCCTTGATGCCCTCACGCACCGCGACTTCCCGGGCGAGCGTTTCGTCCAGCTCTCTGCCGGGATCGGAGCGCATGAGGACGAGGGCGCGATCGACCTGGGCGGCGGGCACCAAAGTAACGACGGTCGACTGACTGAGGTCGATTCGGAACGCCTCGGTTGCCGCATGGCCCAATAGCGGGTCACCCGTGTAGTTCTCGAAGTCCGCCAGGATGATCGCTTCGCGCTCGTCGATGACTCCGGCGGCTACCAGGGAGCCGACGGGACCGATTCCCATCGACCGCATCATCATGAAGGCGGCCACAAAGAGACCCCAGAAAGCCAGCACGAGGGCGCCACCGATGATCGCTCTCCGCCACGTCAGCCAGACTCCGGGCAGAGCGGACTCGTTCGCGACGCCCAGCTCGGGGGATGGGACGTACCCGGGCTCGCCGGACAACTCGCCGCGCTCGGTTCGGACGGCTCGGTGCTGTTGCGCCAGGTCACGGACGAACCACGTCGTCAGCACGACCGGAAGCCCCAGCGCTATGAGGATGACCGTCCCGATGAAGAACCAGCGGGGCAGCCCGAGCTGGTCGGTGAAGATGTCTGCGCTTTCCAGTACGGCGAACGAAACGCCGAGATATACCAATAATACCCGGGTGAACTGACCCCGGCGGCTGGATCCGCTCGTCTTGTCGCTGCTCGTGTTCGTCATGTTATTCAAAGCGGGACCGTCTTGGAGTGCCTGAACCCGGTGCCCGATTCTAGCACGTTGGACACCCCAAGCAAGCCCCGGATTGTCACTCTTGTTCCCGGCCTCTTCATCCCTACGCCTGGGCAGGGCCAGTAGATTCATTCCGCAAACGATATCATTGGCCCCAAACCCATAAGAGATGGTATATTATGCCTGTTCAACCATGGTCTTTCTGGCAATCTGGGAGCCCTGGATGGCACGTTCGAGCAAGGTACTGGAGCGAGTGAAGACCGCCCTCTCGCGTTCGCGGTACGAGGACGCCATCAAGGCCGCGGCTTCGGCTTCCATCGCCAAGCTGGATGGGGACGAACTCAGCGCCTTGATGGACGCCATGCTGAACGCCGCCGCCGGGCTTTCCGCTGCTTCCGAGACCGTGCTGCAGGCCTACGATCTGGTCGTCCAGTGCGCCGATCAACTCGCCGCCGACCCCCAGTTCAAGCCCTCGGTCGAGCTGCGGGTCAATGCAGCACTGTTCAACAGGGGCGTCGTCCTCGCGCAACTCGGCCGCAACGAGCAGGCGATCGACGCCTACGATCGGTTGGTTGCGCGAATCGGCGGATCCAAGGAGATGGGGCTGCGCGAGAACGCGGTGCGTGCTCTGTTCAACAAGGGCGCGAATCTGCAGGGACTGTATCGACGCGAAGAAGCGATCGCCGTGTTCGACGATCTGATCGACGAGTACGAAGGCGATGCCGACCCCATCGTACGCGAGGCCGTCGGCAAGGCACTGGTCAACAAGGGCATCGCGCTTGCCGAGCTAAACCGGACCACGGAAGCGATGGATGTGCTGGACGACGTGATCGTCCGCTGGGAGGATTCTGCCGATCCCGTTCTACGCGAGCGCGCCGCGCGAGCCTACATCAACAAAGCGGGCGCCCTCATTCAGCTGGGTCGCCACGACGACGCCCGACAGACGTACGGGGCGGCGATCGAGCTGTTTGGCAGAGATACCGAGATGTTGTTGCGGGAGCAGGCCGCGATCGCTCAGGTGAGAAAGGACATATTGGAAGACGCGAACTAGTCGGACGGCTTGCCGTCGATGTCGAGCAGCCCCTGGTAGTCCCTCACCATTGACTCTCCGATGATGTCCCAGCCGTATCTCCGTTCCACCGTCGACCGCCCGGCCCGACCCAAGCGGTCGCGCAAAGTCGGATCGCGAAGCACAGAGACCACAGCCTCACCGAAGCTTTCGGGAGTGTCGCCGATCAAGATGTTCTCACCGTCGACGGCTTCCAGTCCCTCACAACCGATCGATGTGCTCACGACAGCTTTTCCCATCGCCCACGCCTCGAGAATCTTCAATCGCGTGCCGCCTCCAACCCGCAACGGCGCAACGTAACAAGCGGCATCGCGTACAAACGGCCGGACATCGTCCACGTACCCCGTTAGCTCGATGTCGTGCTGCTCCTTGTACGCGCGTTGATCGCTCTCAGTCGCCCGACCCACCCAGCGAACGGGAGGCTGCAAGCCGCTGGCCCGGATGACCGGCGCGATCGAATCGGCGAAATACTCCAGTGCGTCGCGGTTAGGGAACCAGGTGTTGCCACCCACAAACACGAGGCCATCGTTCGCTCCCGGTTCCGGGCGAAGGCCGTCAACGTCGACGCCGTTAGGGACGACCGAGACCCGCGCTTCCGGGACCAGAGTCTCCAGGGCTGCGCCATCTTCTTCAGAGACGGCGACGTTCAGGGCGACGTCACCGCAGCGGCGGCGCTCCTCTCGCTCCATCAATCGAGCCTGATGACCGACGTAGGCGCGTCGCCACCACGACTCCTGGGCCTTCGCCCGCCGGCGCAGAAGCGCGGACTCCACGTTGTGGTGCACGCACACGGTCGGCACGCCATTGAGCAAGGGCAAATAGCGGCACAGATCGAGACTGTCCACGTGAACCAGCGCAAAGCGCTCGGTATACAGTAGCTCCTGGAGTCGCCGCCGGAACGGCACGGAGTCGTAGACGTAGTGGGTGTAGACGCGACCTGAGACTAGGCTTCGGAGATGGTCCCACGCGAAGCGAGGCTTGCTCCAGTCCTGCGGAATTGGGAAAGCCTCGACGCGGGCGAATTCCCTCAAGGGCGCCAGCTCGTCCTCGACATCGTGATCCTCTCGGCTCGCCTTTCGCTTGGGAAAGCAGAGGGCAGTGACATCGAAGGCGCAGCTCAGTAGCCGCAGGGTGTGGAACGTGCGAATCTTCACGCCCTCATCCAGCGGATACGGCAGGTTGTGGGCGAGGAAGAGGACCTTGGGTCTGTCCGTGTTCAGTTGAGCCACCTTTCACTCCAAGCTTGGAACATCACCAGGGCCCAGATTCCCTGACCGGAGCGCCCCGGGTCGTTCTGGAACTCGGCCCATGCCCGCCGCACCGGCTCCGAGCGAACGATCCCCGTCCGCTGGAGGCTTGTCGGCGCAAGAAGATCCTCCGCCCACTCGCGGAGCGGTCCCCGGAGCCAACTGCCGATTGGGACGGAGAACCCTACCTTCGGTCGATCGACCATCTCTTTTGGAACGTGCCTGTAGAGGACCTGACGCAGAAGCCACTTGCCCTGACCGTCACGAATCTTGAGTGCGCGAGGCAGCCGCCACGCGAACTCGGCAACGCGGTGATCAAGGATCGGCACGCGTGCCTCGAGACTGACCGCCATGCTCGCCCTGTCCACCTTGGCCAACAGATCATCGGGGAGGTAGACCAGCTGGTCGGCGAGCATCATGCGATGGAGCAGCCCGAGTGAGTCCCGCTTCTCGAGGGCACCCTCGAATGCTCCATGTCGCCCGGTTCCACCCGCCACCATAAGTTCCGGGTGCTGCCAGGCGGACATCAGCGATCGGTACATGTCGGGTTCGGAGGTCCAACCCATGAGGTGACCCAGCTTCTGGACCTTTTCACCCGCCAGTCGCTGTTTGCGCAGCCCTGGCATGAGCGGTGTGGCCATCGCGTGGAGCCGATCCCAGCTGCGCGACGAAACGCTTCCGATTCCAGCGGCGACGGCGCGGCGCACCACGCCGGGCATCCGTAACGCTCGACCGATCACCCGCTCGCCGTACGTGTAGCGATTGTAGCCGGCGAACAGCTCATCGCCGCCGTCTCCGGACAAGGCGACGGTCACTTCGCGTCGAGCGAGTCGGGACACCAGGAACGTGGGAATCTGCGATGGGTCGGCCAGCGGTTCGTCGAAGATCTCACTCAGGTCGGGAACCACTTTCAGCGAATCCTCGCCGGTGACCAGCAGCTCCGTGTGGTCGGTGCCGAGATGGGCCGCGACGCGTGCGGCGTGCGGGCCCTCGTTGTGTTCGGCCTCCTCGAACGCGATGGAGTAAGTCTTAACAGGTATGTTCGAGTGCTGCTGCATCAACGCGACCACGGTCGACGAGTCTATCCCACCCGACAAGAGCGCGCCGACGGGCACATCGGCATACATGCGAAGCGCGACGGCATCGGAAAGGTGATCCTCCAGCTGCAGGATGGCTTCCTCGTCCGAACCGCGGAACGGATCGGCCAGGCCCCGACTCACAACATCGTCAACCGACCAGTAGGCATCCGAATCTGGTAGCTCGGTCGCGGGATCAGAAACGGTCAGGATGTGGCCGGGCGGCAGCTTGCGAACATGACGGAAGATGGTGTGCGGCGCCGGAATGTAGAGGTAGCGCAAAAAGTCAGCGAGGGCATCGGGATCCAATTCCCGGTCGAAGGCCGGGCCCTCGTACAGCGCCTTCAACTCCGATCCGAAGGTGATCAGTCCCGGCTGCGAATATATATAGAGCGGCTTGATTCCGAGCCGATCCCTTATCAGCGACAGACTGCGTGTTTCGGCGTCCCAGGCAGCGATGGCGAACATGCCAACGAACCGGGGGACGGCATCGGCGACGCCCCACCGCTCGAAGGACGCGAGGATCACCTCGGTATCGGAGTGGCCCCGGAACGCCCAGCCCGCACGCTCGAGATCTTCACGCAGCTCACCGTGATTGTAGACCTCGCCGTTGAAGACCACGGTGAAACGCCCGGACGCTGACGACATCGGCTGGTGTCCCTGCTCCGACAGGTCGATGATCGAGAGCCGCCGAAAGCCGAACGCCACGCTCGACGCTTGGTCCGCCCATGAGCCGGTGTCGTCCGGACCGCGGTGCTCCAGTTGCTCTGCCATTCGCAGAGCTGCGCAAGCTAGCGTCGCTTGCGACTCACCGTTGGTAGCGAAGATTCCTGCTAGGCCACACATGATTCGCTGCGTCGGTCTCAGGCCGTGAGCGCGGTAGCGTCCGCATCTCGAACCGCCGGGACTCTCGCGTCGCGGTTCCCCTCATGGTTCCGGTTTCGTGGGAAGCTGACTCCCTTCCACCCCCCTTGGGCGGGGCAAAAGCCGCACCAGTATGTGCGGCGCTGTTTGGGGGTATTTTGGGGCAGCTGTAGTGTCCTTGCCACACCTTTGAGCCCAAGAGCGCGGTGAAGGGAGTTCTATGCAGGAGACTCACGGATCGTCTGTGGGCAACCGCCTCGCCGAGGTCAGGGACCGCGTTCGGTCCGACTCGTCATCCCGATCGTCTCACCACCCTCCGAGTAGGCCCCCAAGTTCTCACCGTTCCGACCACTGCCCGCGGCGGGAGAGCCGTCCAGCGGCCTGAAGTCCGCCGGCTCATCGAACGACGTACCGGCGAAGAGCGGATCGCCAAAGACGTTGTTGCGGCCGCAGCCGGGGGTGCTGAACCAGTAGAGATTGTAGTCACAGAACTCGAGCGCGCGGTTCTCAGGCTTCAGATCGCGATTTCCGCCCTGGAAGATGATGTTGTTCCAGACCTGTACGCCGCTCATACCACGATCGCGGGCCGAGATGCCGAGTCGCGAGTTGTTCACGACCGTGTTGTTCCAGACTCGCACGTTGTTGTTTTGAGCCGAGGGGCTGCCATAGACCCGAATTCCAACTTCGCAGCGAGCCACGATGTTGTTGTGCGCCTCCAGTCCCTCGGTGGTCCTCCCGTTGGTGGTCCCGAGCCCGATGCCGTAGTTGGTGCAATCGTGAACCCAGTTGTAACGGAAGACGTTTCGACCGCCGCCGGCCTTGTTGCGGATCGCGGAATCGACGTCGTAGACCTCGTTGTGCTCGATGGTGACGTCGTAGCTGTAATACAGCTTGATGCCCGTCCCGTTCGGTGTGCGCTCCTCGTTGTGGATGTCGTAGATCACGTTGTTGCGGACCAGGATCTCGTTGGAGTCCTCGATGCGGATCCCATCCGTGTTAGAGCTCTTCTCGTTCCGTAGGCCGTGGATCACCATGTTCTCGATTACGGTTCCGCGGCTTCGGAAGACGACGACGGCTTTGCTGCTCGGTACGACGACCTCGAAACCATCGACTATGATATAGTCACGATCTCGAGCTCCGAGCACAGCGCACCCCTTGTCGGTGACCTGGTTGGTCACGACCACCCGGTGGCCGGGGTAGGTGCGGAAGGCGATGGGGTTCTCCGCGGTGCCCGAGTTCCGGGGGTTGATAGCGGGCCGCGACCAGGTGCAGCCGGCCTCGACCTCATACGTGCCCTCCTTAACAAAGACGACGTCTCCAGGTTGCAGCACGTCCGCCGCCTTGTGGAGGCTCCTCCACGGGCGCTCCTCCGTGCCCGGGTTCCCATCCGAAGCCGCGGCGTTCTCGCCGTCCACGTAGTAAGTCGCGGGCGTCCTGGACTGATCTGTTTCCCCCTCGACGGGCCACTGCGGCACGGCCGAGAAGATCAGGATCCCGATAATGCAGCCTGCAACCTTGGCGAAAAATGCTCCGGTCATCGCTTGATGCTCCCGCGGTTCCGTCTATCGGCAACCGCCTTGCTGGTCACCATGGAATACTCCGGCCGAGCTCGACGCTCATTCATGATCGGGTAGCGGGGGCGTCGAGGGCAAGCCCGCCCATCTACCAAACCTCGCAAGAGCTACGCCAGCCGTTTGGAGTTTTTGCATTCACCACAGGAACGAGTTAGATTGGCAAATCCCGCGCGAAGCGGTCCAGAAATGCAGGTCGCGGCTGGCGCTTGGGAGTTTGTGGAGGTTGGAGATTGGGTGGATGTGGTGATCGAGTGTTAGGGCTCGAAACTCTTGAGCGAACAGCATCGGAGTGGCGATCGCTCGCGCTCTCATCCGCATACCCAGTCTTCCCCAACAGGACGAGGTAGCCAAGTTCGGCGAGCATCGCGACCCGAGCGCCCGCTGCGCTTCTGTCCCGCATTCCGACTCATCGAAGGCGGAAAG
>JBDHJS010000020.1:0-57833 GCA_039586795.1 Gemmatimonadota bacterium | reverse complement strand
GCCTCCAACAGGGAACGACCATTGTTGTCCCTCTGGTGCCTTGCTGTTATAGGAAAACACTGGCTGGCCCTGTATCTGCCAGGCATTTCCCAAGTTGAAGGTGTAGAAGTACTGGCCGCCGGTCGCACTGAGGGTGCCTTCTTCATTATCGGAAATACTCCAACTGTGGAATATCAGCACGTAGACAGAACCCCATCCCCCGACATAGCCAGCAACAAACTCCGGCCCGGCCAGGTAGCGTCCTGTGCCGAGGTTATCGTCCGTGGCGGTGGGGAAAGAAACAAAACCTCCGATCATTGTTACTATTCCACTGCTCCAGCTTTTCCCAAGGGCCACATCGATTGAAATATCTCCCAAGGCCACCCCAACGTTTTCAAAGCCATCTTCGGTTACTACAGGTTGTTGGATTATAATCGGAAAAAGTGGCCTCGCGAAGAGATTCACCCCTGGGCCAAGATTATAAGGAAGACTGGGCTGGAAATTGAATCTAAAAGCTGTTTGAGAACTTGCGTCCGGAAGAGTACCATCATAGAACTTCACGTCGGTGGGAAAAGTCAAAAAACCAATGGTGGAGTTGGGATTGGCCAACTGTTCGGCCGCCTCCTGGGCCCGGTCGACTTCTTCTTCCTGGGCATAGACCGTTGAACAAACGACCGCCATCAATACCAATGCCGTGCCGAATTGGCGGAGAAGATGCCCGATGTGGTTAGTGGGCGATTGTAGCCTGATAGACATGGCTTCCCTCCTTTATCGTTTCCAATACCTGAATGTTCATGATGTCGGAAGCAGCGACCTTCAAAGGGTTCCTGTCCAGAATGACTAGATCTGCCAGCTTGCCTTCCGTGATCGTTCCTTTTCGGTCTTCCTCGAAGTATTGATAAGCCGCCCAGTCGGTAATGGATTTCAGTGCGATATACGGACTGACCCGTTGATCAGGACCAATGATATCTCCCGAACGGCTGGTACGGTTGACGATGCTATGCAAGATCATGAGGGAATTAGGCAAAGCCACCGGTGCGTCGTGATGTTCGGTGAAGATCATGTCGCGCCGGAGCGTAGATTGGGCGGGAGAGATCCTGTAGGCTCTTTCCATGCCCAAGGTCTCATCGCGGTGCCAGTCTCCCCAATAGAAAGTGTGCATGCCAAAGTAGGAGGGGATGGCCCCCAAGACCTTCATGGAATCCAGCTGGTCTTCCCTGACGGTTTGGGCATGGACCATGACGGGTCGCCGATCGCCTTCTCCGTACATGTCGGTTGCGTGTCTCAGGGCGCGGATGAACTCATCTGACGCTGCATCACCGTTGCAATGAGCCAGGATTTGCCAGTTGTATTTGTAGGTAGAATCGATTAAGGCCAACACGTCTGATTCATTGGGGAATGCAGGATAGCCCCGGTAGTCACTGTCTTTTCCAGCAGGCGGTACTACATAGGGTTCGGTAAGCCATGCTGTCTTGCCCTGGGGTGAGCCATCGAGACTGATTTTCACTCCCGCCACCCGAAAGCGGTTGGTGTATTCACTTTGTACACCTACCTCTTTGACATAGTCCATCTGATTCTGAACATCCGGGTAGGCCGCCACATCGATCATTAGAGCACCTTCTCCGGCGAGCTTTCGCCAGGTCTCAACATTTGCCGCAGTGGCGCGTCCCTCCTGGGCAGTGGTGAAACCGAAGCGGGCATAAGCCTCCAGACCGGCAAGGGCTAGCTTTTCGTTGGCTTCCTGATCGAGACTGGCGAAGATTCCGAATACCGGTTGGAAGAAAGCCATCTCTTCAAGTACTCCATTGGGCTCCTGACTACCGGCTACCCTCTGGATAATTCCTCCTTTTGGATTTGGCGTTTCAGTGGTGTACCCGGACATCTCGAGGGCCTTATGGTTCATCACGGCAAGATGACCGGATTGATGAATCATCAGTACCGGATATTCGGTACTGATCGCATCCAGTTCACTGGCGGTGGGGTGGCGACCCTCCTCCAACTGGGCATCGTCATAACCGAAACCGATGATCCAGCCCACTTTGCCAATAGCCCCTTCACTATTGGCTTTCCATTTCTCTACTTCTTCAATTAGAGCAGGAATTGTGTTGCCCGGGCCATCCGGAGGTGGCAACAGATTAGCGGCGAGTGCCTGAAAACCTGTGATCCAAACGTGCCCGTGGGCATCGATGAAACCAGGGAGTAAGGTCTTGCCTGCCAGGTCCACTCTTTGAGCATCTGCAAATCGCTCTTCTGCCTCGGCCCTAGCGCCGACAAAAGCGATTCGGCCCCCCTGTACCACCACGGCTTCCACGTAGTTGGGTGTGTCGCCCTCCATCGTGAGGATGTCGCCGCCGTAATACAGGATCGGATCAGCGTCACCGATCCTGCCTTGCGTTCCATCTCCGGCGGACCCGCAGGCCGCTAGAAGGAACATCACGCTCACCAAAACAAAGAGGGTCTTCATGGTCTGCCGTTCCAAGTGCTTGGTGTAAGAGCATAGTGTCGTACCGACACCAGTTTCTCAGACCTTTGGTCTATTACGCTTCTTGTAGCCGCTTCTCTTGTTCCTGTTCTGTGATTGTCATCAGCACCAACGGTGGCCGCGGTGATCTTCCTGACGACGCATCGCGGGTAAGAGGGATGATCACCAACCATATGTTTGGGAGCCGCTGATTTCTGGCCTAATCCTGCCAACCTTGGAAAGCGGGTGGACTCGTTCTGTCTCACGCGCGCGAGCACAGTTACATTGGCCGTTCGGCCCCAACCTCAAACCGTACGCCAGACATGCCACATCCCCCTAACGACACTACCGAGACCCCGGACCCCGCCGGTCCGCATCCGGACCGGATCGGCGAGTTCAAGATCCTGCGGACGCTGGGCGAAGGCGGCTTCGGAGTCGTCTACCTCGCCGAGCAGACCGAGACCGTCAAACGCCAGGTCGCCCTCAAGGTCATCAAGCCCGGCATGGACAGCCGCGAGGTCATCTCACGCTTCAATGCCGAGCGCCAGGCCCTCGCCGTCATGGACCACCCCAACATCGCCCGCGTCTTCGACGGCGGCGTCACCGAGGAAGGCCGCCCCTATTTCGTCATGGAGCTGGTGCGCGGCCTCCCCGTCACCGACTACTGCGATGCCCTGGAGTTGACGATCCGCGAGCGGCTGGAGCTCTTCATCGAAGTCTGTCAGGCGGTGCAGCATGCCCATCAGAAAGGAGTGATCCACCGGGACCTCAAGCCGTCGAACGTCATGGTGGGCGGAGAGGACAAGCCCGAGCCCAAGATCATCGACTTTGGGATCGCCAAGGCGATCGACCGGCGCCTGAGCGAACAGACATTCCAGACGCAGACGGGCTTCATGGTGGGCACGCCGCTCTACATGAGCCCCGAGCAGGCGATGGGATCCGGAATGGACATCGATACGCGCGCGGACGTCTACTCCCTCGGTGTCATCCTCTACGAACTGCTCAGCGGCGAGCCGCCGTTCGACGTGACAAAACTGGATGGGCTGGCGGGCCTCTACACGCTGCTGGAGACAGATCCTCCTCGCCCCAGTATCCGCTACAACAGCCTGGACGGAGATGTGCGGAGGGAGATTGCGGACCACCGGCGGACGGACCAATTCACGCTGTTCAATCGACTGCGTGGCGACCTCGACTGGATCATCGTGAAGGCGATGGAGAAGAAGCGCGGGCGGCGCTACGAGACAGCGAACGACCTCGCTACGGACATCAAGCACTATCTAAACGAAGAGCCGGTCGTGGCGCGGCCGCCAACCGCCGGCTACCGGATACGGAAATTCGTCAAGCGGAACAAGGTGGCGGTGGCAGCAGGAATCGCGGTCGCGCTCGCGCTGGTTGCCGGAACCGTCTCGACTTCGATCGGGTTCGTGACCGCCACCCGCAGGGCGCGGGTCGCGGAATCCCGAGAATTGGCTATGCGGGCGACTCAGCTGCTCCAACGGCGTCCCGAGGCGGCACTGGTGTACGCCATGGAAGCCACAGAACGGGCGGAGACGTTCGAGGCCAGGAACGCTCTGCGTCGTGCGGTTGCCGTTCCCCACTCTATGGCGGTGCTGCGCGGCCATAGCGACATGGTGAACCGTGTGGAGTTCAGCCCGGACGGCGAACAAGTGCTGACGGTGAGCGGCGACAGCACGGCGCGGCTGTGGTCGGTGGCGACCGGGGAGGAACTCGCCGTCCTGCGCGGGCACCAGGGCATGGTCAGGAACGGTGTCTTCAGCCCGGACGGCCGGCGGGTGGTGACGGCAGGCTGGGACGACAACACGGCGCGGATCTGGTCGGTGGCGACAGGCGAGGCGCTCGCTGTGCTGAGCGGCCACACAAGGCAGCTGGTATCTGCTGCGTTCAGCCCGGACGGCGAACGGGTGGTGACGGCCAGCGGCGACAGCACGGCACGGCTCTGGTCCACATCTACCGGGGCTGAGCTCGCCGTCCTGCGCGGGCACGAGCACACTGTTGGCCTGGCGGTGTTCAGCCCCGACGGCCAACGGGTGGTGACAGCGAGCTCTGACGGCACAGGACGGCTCTGGTCGGTGGCCACTGGCGAAGAGCTGGCCGTGTTGCGCGGGCACGAGGCGCTAGTGTATAGCGCGGCATTCAGTCCGGACGGCGAACGCGTGGTGACGGCAGGCTGGGACAACACAGCGCGTCTCTGGACGGTGGTCACGGGTGCCGAGCTCGGCGTGCTGCGCGGCCACGGCGGCTGGGTCTTGGACGCGGCGTTCAGCCCGGACGGCGAACAAGTGCTGACGGCCAGCCAGGACAGCACGGCGCGGCTGTGGTCAGCTTCGACGGGCGCCGAGCTCGCCGTGCTGAGAGGCCACACGGACCTGGTCAACATCGCAGCCTTCAGCCCGGACGGTGACCGGGTGGTGACGACGAGCCGTGACAACACGGCGCGGATCTGGTCGGTGGCGACAGGCGCGGCGCTCGCCGTGCTAAACGGCCACGCCTCCATGATCCAGCATGCTGAGTTCAGCCCGGACGGCCAGCTCGTGGCGACAGCGAGCCTTGATTACACGGCGCGGCTCTGGTCGGTGAAGGACGTGGCTGAGATAACCGGACTTCTACGGGGCCACGGGAATTGGGTCCAACACGCGGAGTTCAGCCCCGACGGTGAGCGGGTGGTATCGGCAGGCTTTGACAGAACGGCGCGGATCTGGTCGGTGGCCACGAATGAGGAGCTTGCTGTGCTGCGCGGACACCGGAACGCCGTCGTGCACGCCGCGTTCAGCCCAGACGGCGAGCGGCTGGTGACGACCAGCAGAGACAGCACAGCTCGGCTCTGGTCGGTGGCCACGGGTGAAGAGCTCGCGTTACTTCAGCATGAGAGCTGGGTGGATAAGGCCGCGTTCAGCCCGGGCGGAGAGGTAGTGGTGACGGCAAGCCAGGACAGCACGGCGCGGATTTGGGCGGTGTCGACCGGAGAGGAGCTCGCCGTGCTCCGCGGGCACCAAGACCTGGTCATCCATGCGATCTTCAGCCCGGACGGCGAGCGGGTGCTCACGGCCGGCTGGGACAACACGGCACGGCTCTGGTCGGTGGAGACGGGTGAGGCGCTGGCCGTGTTGACTGGCCACAGCGACCTGGTCAACGTCGCGGCGTTCAGCCCGGACGGCAAGCAAGTGCTAACGGCGAGCGATGACGGCACGGCACGACTCTGGTCGGCGGCCACGGGAGAGCCCATCGCCGTGCTGCGCGGCCATGAAGATTTGATTCAGGACGCGGCGTTCAGTCCGACTGGTGACCGGGTGGTTACGGCGAGCCGTGACAATACCGTGCGGCTGTGGTCGGTGGACTCTGGGCAACAACTCGCCGTCATGCGTGGGCACGAGGGCCAGATCGATCGCGTGTCATTCAGCCCGGACGGTGAGCGGGTGGTGACGGCCAGCTGGGACAACACGGCACGGCTCTGGTCGGTGGAGACGGGGGAACCGCTGGCCGTTCTGACGGGTCACAGTGACTTCGTCTACCACGCGGTGTTCAGTCCGGATGGCAGAAGAGTCGTTACGGCCAGCCGAGACGGCACGGCTCGACTCTGGCCGGTAGACTTCGGCGAAGTGCGCGAACTGGCCGAGTCTCGGCTGCCGATTACGCTGACGCCCGAAGAGCGTGCGCGGATCCTGGAGAGATGAGTTTGCGGACGCGAAGGCAACCGAACCGGCGTCACTAAGGTCGTCCGAACGACAAGCCCAGCCCGAACGTAAACGACCAACCCCGGTTTTCCACGCTGACCACGCTGGCGTCCGACCCGCCGTTCACGTTCGTGAGTCCCAGGTTGTAGCGGGCGTCGAGCTGCAAAATCCAACGGTTCAACAGGTACTCGAAGCCGCCGCCGAACACGAACCCGAACTCGACATTGTTGGTGTCGAGGGGATCATCGAGCTGCTCACTGTCGCAATCGAAGCTCTCCGATACCCCGCCCTCTTCCGTGGTCACCTTGCAGCGGGCCTCGAACGCCAGCTGCGGACCGGCGAACACTACCGGGTACAGGGGGCTGTCCCGGAATGAGAATCGCGCCATGACGTACACCGGGACGCGGAGGTAGTCGATGCTGATCTGGGTCACCAGGTCCGCGCCCTGCACCTTCGCCCCGTTCCGCGAGTAGATGGCCTCCGCCTGCAGCGAGAACCAGTCGCCGCCCGAACACTGCATGAAGGCGCCCGCCAGGAAACCCGTCTGGTCGTCGAGCGCGAGGTCCGGGTTGGCCGGGTCGTCGACCCTCAGAGTCGAGACGTTGAACCCGCCTTTGAGCCCCCACGTGGGGCCCTGTCCCCGGGCGCCGGCCGGAACCAGACCAACAAGGCACAACGCTGTGAGGAGGGGCATCAGGTATCGCATGTCGCGTATCCCTTCGGTCACAAGGCCACCCATGATCATGGCAGCGGAAGCCGGGTGGCGCGGTCGCCCCCGATCCGGATGTGCCACCCGTCCGTCCCGTCGCCGAAGCGCCAGCCGACCCCGAGCCTCATCCAACGGAATAGATTGCAGAGCATCGGGGCCAGGTAGCGGAAGCCGAACGTGACGCCGAGCTCGTACTGAACGTGCACCGCCTGCTCCTCGCCACCGGAGGTCGGAAACGTGAACGAGTTTGGGTACCAGATGGGCTCGAAATAGACGCCGACGTCCGGGGTCTGCCCTCGGATCAGGAATCCGAGCGGATACCGCGCGTCTACCTTGCTGGAAACCTTGACGTGGGCGAGGTCGGCGTTCTCGATGTCGGTGAAGGAGTAGCCACCGCTGACCTTCGGTTCGATCCCGAGCTCCCAGGTCTTCCACGGAAAGACGAACTCGGTCCGCAGTCCCATCTCGCCGTACACGAGGGTGGTCGTGTCCGCACTGGTGGCGCCCCAACCCACATCGATGTAAGGCCGCAGCATCGACCGCTCACCGGTCTTGAACAAGAGCTCGATACCCGGGAATATCGCTCCCAGGTCAACGCTCTTGACGTCGAACTCCGCGATGCTGTCGAACTCGGCGAACCCGATCACACCGGTGATCCGCAAGCGCACTCCGAACGTGCGGCCCTCGATCTTGGGAGTGATAGGGTTGCCGCAGCAAGGTAGGCGGCGCATCCAGAACGAGATGGGGATGCTGAGAAAGTTTGTGCTCTGCGCGCCCAGGCCCACACCGGCGAAGTCGATGGCATCGTCCGAACTGGAGTAGATCCAGGGGTAGTGCACGAGCTGGTCAGGGTCAAGCGAAGGCATCTCCTGGCCGCGTGCGGGCTCCGGCGATACCGCAGCGAGGACGGCAGCCAGCGCCAGGGCGATGGGGGCGCGAGAACGAAGTCCGAGAATCTCGATCACTACTCCTCCCTTTCCCAAGGGAGCTCGAATTCCTTCAGCAAACCGAACACCAGCCGGTAGTCCTCCTCTTCGGCGAACTCACCGTTGATCGGGAACGTAATCGAGGCGCCGGCCATCCAGCCGCGGAGAAACTGGTACTGAACTCCGGGTGCGACCCACGAATTCGGGCGGCTGCCCTCCAGCGAGAACTCGAAGATTCCCTCGACCAGCAGGGTGAGCGCGATGTCACTCGTCCAGGCGAGCGCGACGTTGAGCTCGCCAAACGCCTCTTCTTCTTCTTCGAAAGGAGCGAACAAGGGCGCATCGACCTGAAGCTCGAACTCGTGGCCGGGCCCGAAGGGCAGCCATAGCCGCGGGCCGATATAGCCGTACCAAACGTTGTCGGCCAGAACGGTCCGTTGATCCGATGTGGGGATGAGCGTGCCTCCGACCAGCGAGAGCACAAGGGTTCGCTTGTTGATCGTGGCCCACTTCACGGCCAGCTCCGAGTCGCCGATCCCGGTCTTTCCTTCTCCGAAGGTCGGGCTGACCACGTTATAGCTGACAAGCCCCCACACGGAAAAATTGCGCGCGAAAGCCCACTCGCCCTGCAACGACATCAACCACGCGTCGCCGGCGTTCTTCGTGCGAAAGTAGAACGACTCGCCGCGAACCTTGTTCATGATGAACGCGTTCTCGGTGTACCACATGTCGACGCGATACGGGCCGTGCTTACCGGTGAGATCTTCTCGCAGCCTGCCCTGCCCCGTCGGCTCCTGCTGCGCGAACAGCGGGGCGGGCAGCAGAGCGATCGCGACAACAGTGGCGGTCAGCAGTGAGCGCATAGGTCTTCCCCGTTACATGGTGATGAAGACACGAATCGCGGCGGAACCGAAGTGGCTGGTCAGGAACGTCAGTCCCCCCGCCAGCACGACACCGACGATCAATACAACGACGATCTCTGAGACCATGATCGTCGCCACGCTGGCCCGCGATCCGCCGATCTTTCTCAACGTCTCAATCTCGCGGCGCCGCAACCGCAGCGAGAGCATGAAGACGAGCACCGCTGTCGCTAGCGTTGCCAACCCCACGATCACAGCTCCCGCAGTGATGAAGCTCTGTATCGTCAGGATAGTACCCAGCAATTCGTCCATCACCTCGGCCGGTCGGACGACCTGCACGGTCTCGTCCGGCGACTGGTAGCGCCCCTGGAGCAGTGCCGAGGCGCGCTGGTCGGGGGATAGCGCGATGACCGCGGTGACCGGGAACTGTGATATATCGCCGTGGAAGTGGAAAGAGTCGACGTTGTCTTCGGTGATCTCGTTGTACTGCACGACGGCCGGGTTTCCCACGACGTTGGCCGAATCGCGGCTGAGCAGATAGGTGGCCGCATCGGGTTGCGTCAGATCCTGGTGCCCGTGACCCAGCCCTTCGATCACCCACGTCGTCTTCACATCGACAAAGACCGCCTCATCGTCCGGGCTGTCCGAGTAGGCAAGCACGCCGACTACTTTCATCCTCAGCGGATAGACGCCAGCAAGATCGAAGACACTCTCCGGCGAGGAGATGACAAAATCGCCCGGCCCCACTCCCAGCGCTGCTGCCGCGCGCGCGCCAAGCACACACTCGCCGAGCGTCACCATCTGGCGCCCTTCTGCTATGGCCAGGCTACGGTAATCGAAGTACTCCAGGCTGGTCCCAACGATCGGATGGCCTTGGGCGTTGAAGCGCACATACATGGGGATCGCCAGCGCCAAACCGGTGGTGTCGATCCGGGTTACCTGCTCGTGACGCATCATCTCCGGGAAATCGGAGCGAAAGTAGAGCGTGTTGAGGGTGAGTTCCAGCGGGCTACCCTTGGCACCGACCACCAGCGGGGTGGCCACGGCTCGTGCGGTCAGTTGCTGCGAGCTCTGGTCGACCAACACGCGCAGCCCTACCGGCAGGAAGACGATGAGCGTGATCGACGTGATGAGGATTGCTGTCTTGACTTTGTGATAGGCCAGATAGCGCCAAGCGAGGTAGAGCGTCTGCTTCATCGCTCGTCACCTCCGATGACGCCGAACTCCTTTATGTCGATCACGCGCTCGAAGCGCTCCAGCAGATCGTGATCGTGGGTCACGGTGAGCAGCGTGGCGCCGCTCTGCTTCGCGTAGTCGAGGATGAGGTCGAGAACGCGCCCCTTGTTGGCCGGATCGAGATTCCCGGTCGGCTCGTCGGTGAGCATCAGCGCCGGTTCGGGCAGCACGGCCCGACACACGGCGACCCGCTGCCGCTCGCCCTGGGAGAGCTTGCCCGGGTGACGCTCCAGTTTGTCGCCGATCCCCATCTGCTCGGCAAGCGCCACAGCCCGATCCTTCACCGCCGACTCCAGCTTCAGGGCCGGGTTGATCCTGTAGGGCAACAGGATGTTGTCGAGAACGCTCAGGTAGTCGAGGAGCTCGAACTCCTGAAAGACGAGTCCGATGTTGGTAATGCGGAAGGAGCGACGCTGTTCATCCGAGAGCGCTGCCACGTCGACCTGGTTGGTGACCACCTGGCCACCCTGCGGCACGATGATGCCCGCGATCAGGTTAAGCAGCGTTGTCTTACCGGAACCACTGGGGCCGATGCAGGCGGCGACGACGCCCCGTTCCACCTTCAGCTCGGGTACCCGGAGTCGGAACTCCCCTTCCCCGTAGCGGAACTCGAGATCGGAGACGCTGATCATATTATAGTCGCGTTTCCTGCAGCAGCTGGACGCCGGTGACCTTCCACGCGCCTTCGATTTCCCTTACGGTGAGCCGCGCTTCGTACTGGTTCCTGCGGGTGTGGATATGACCCCAGTGTCCCACCGAGCCCGAGACGTTCCAGGTGAGCAGCGTGGTGAAGCCGGCGCCATCATCCAGCGGCGAGGGGTCCGAGCTCAAGACCTCGACTTCTTTCACCTTCACTCGGGCGCCACCCTGGTTCTCCAACTCCAGGCTGCGTCGCGTCTCCAGATAGATGTCGGTGAGCAGGTCGCCGGCGGCGGTGCGGGACAGCATGTCGTAGATCTGCTCCTCGTCGCGGAAGTCGAACGACTTGTAGATGTTCTGCAGCAGCGCCTCCGATATCCGTGCCGAGTCATCGGCCCGGATGCTCTTGGAGCCAACAGCCAGCACCAGACCGACCCCAGCTATCGCCGCCAGGGACGCGCCCCCGATCGCAACAAGTCTGGTCGGCTGCTCGCCACGAATCAGCGCCTTTCTGTACCTGACCAACAGCAGCCAGAAACCCACGATTCCAACGATCGCAACCAGCATCAATAGACGACTGCCACTGGACGCGGGCGTCTCCACCTCCACCAGCCGCCCCGGGATCGTCGGGTTCTGCAGAAAGTTCCGCCAGGTGAGCACGTTGTCGTCCGGCGACAGGATGTACGGCAGTCCGCCCGCCTCGTCGGTGGCCGAGCTGGGCACGCGGTCCATGCGTGGCGTGAACAGCTCCCACTCCATGCTGACTTCGTCGGGCAGTCCCTCCACCGGATAGCTGAAGATGATCCCCAGCGTGGCGGAGACCGCCTCGAGGTCCCGGGCCGGATCGATGATGCCGCTGGTCCGGAGATTCCTGTATATGAAGTGAATACGATCGAGGGTGCCCTCCACCGGACGACCGTCGATGGTCAATGGGTTCTTCGCGGCGAGGAAATCGGCGACCTTGCGCTTGATCTCCTCCTGGTCGTCCACCGTGATGATGTCCTTACCATCGAGGCCGAGATCGACCCACTGCTGAAGGTCCTTGGGCCGGGCTACAATCTCTTTCCGAACTTCGTACGGTTCGACATACAGGAACGCCGAGATCGGTGCGTAGAACTGGCGCCGCAGATTGCGGTTCTCGAACTGGGAGTACCACGGGTCATCCCAGTCGAGGCGCAATCGCTCCGCCTGGCTCAGGTACCGGAAGTCGTTGACGGGCAGCGAACGGTGGAAGGCGACAAACCCGATGTTCGCCGTGGGCGACCCCCCGGCGTTACTCGGTGGTTTCAGGGTAAGGCTCTCGGGATGGCCGGCCAACGGATAGACGATGGTGATGAAGATGACGGGCTCGGCCTCATCATCGACCACGGGCAACGGCTCACCGGTGATCTGATCCCGTATCACTCGGCGCCGCGCCTCGAACCCGACAACGCGACCGATCAGCGGCAGCCCGCCGTCGGGCCTCAGTGTGAAGTCCTCGAAGAAGAACCGTCGATAACGTTCCGCAAATGGCTCGGGCTGGTTCCCCAAGCGCTCGTACAACTCGTCGGGAAAGAGATTCGCGAAGCCCTGCAGATCGTTGGCGCCGATCTCCATCTCGACGAGGATCGAATCCTCCTCGATGGACACCTGGGCGATCGTCGACGCCTTCATCGCCATCGTGATGACGAGCGCATCGGGTCGCACCAGCGATGAAGGAACGAGGAGCAGGCTCGCCCCCAACAGCGTTGCCGTCGCCCACCTACACCTCATAACTCCCCCCGTCACAAGCGGAAATCCGCCAGCAGCATCACCGCCCATTCGCGTCACCTACCGGCGTGGCGCCGCTAAAGACCGAATTCGGCCCGTAGCATCGCCTCCCACATACGTGTCTTGGCATCGACGGTCTCGAATGTATTGGACCACGTCTGGCTGTAGCGCACATCCGCCAGGACGTTCAAACGGTCCATGACCTTTACGCCCAGCGCCGCACCCAGCGGCCAGCTCCACTCGTTGCTCTTTGCCGTCGGTATCGGCGTGCCCGGACCACAGTCCTGAGATTGGCCGCCCGCCTCCGTGAACTCGCACGAGCTGTTGAAGCCCAGCGTAGCTCCGGTGTACAGCTCGACCCCGATACGATTGCCCACCGATATCACGAAATTGAACAGCACGGGGATCTCGAAGTAGACCAGCTTCACTTCCAGCGAGTCGCCCACGGTCGTCACGACGTTCTCGGCGCCCTTCTGCACGTAGTTCGCCTCGATGCGTATCGCGATCGCGCCGGTGTACATGTAGTCGGCATATAGGCCGGCAACGAATCCGGTCCTCCAATCTCCGCTTACGATGTACTCGCCCTTCAGCGTGCTGTGAGTCGCACCACCCGTCACGCCTATCCTGAAATCCCCCTGGGCCCGGTACTGCCCGGCGGCAGGTGCTGCGATCAGGAGAGCCAGCACGGCGGCCGTCATCCCAGCCCCGATTCGTTTCTTCATCACAGATCTCCGGTTCGCGCCTTGAGGCAAGCGCCGCGGCCTCTCGACACGGCGCTCATCTGTATTCGTTGACGTCACAATCTACGGGCGGGGTAAGTGGCGTGCAAAAGCCGAAAAGCCAAGCGGGAGAGGGCTAACGAGGTGCCCTCTCCCGCTGACTACAGGCGGTCAAATAATGAACTTACTGCATGGGGGGACCGGATTCGTACACATCGTTTATACCGATGATCGTGATGTTCTCCTCACGAACCGGGATCGGGAAGTTCGCGATCTCCTCGTCCTCGGCAAAGACCTCGGGCGGCTTCTCGCCGGCGTACGTGATATACGTACCTTCACCGCTCAACAACAGACGCTTGAATTCCTGAGCGTCGCTGGTGATAAAGACCAGGTAGATGTTGTCGTACTGGAGGTTTCGCGTGATCGCTTCGTTCACGCCGCCCAGCGAAAGCGCGGCAAGCCCCGGACGAATCGATTCCAGGTAGCCGTCGATGCCGTAGAACTTGTCATCCATGGCGTAGGCCAGGCGCCGATTGATCGTGCTACCCCAGTTGATCGTGTAGTTCTTCAAGAACTGCTGCGTCCCGGTCAACGTCTCCTCGGTCATTCCATTGTCGACGATCTTGTTCAGTTCGCGCAGCGCGGCGCGCGTGGCGAACAGGGTGCGATCGTGCAGGTTGCCCGGTGCCGTGCTCGAGATGGGTCGGATCCAGATCTCGAACAGGTGGCTGCGGCGTGACGTGTTGACGCGAGGCTGCTGTGTTGCGAAGCCACGAGGGAACGCCTCGATGTAGGCGTAGTCCCCGTAGTTCATGCCCCGCGTCTCACGGATCACCTGGTAGAGGTGGCTGAACGAATTGCGATGCTCACCGAACCACGAGGCCATCGCCATCATCGGGAAGTAGTCGGGCTCGCCGCGAACGAACGGCAGCGGGAAACCCATCGAAATAGGCGTCGCGTCCGTCTGCTTCTCGACGATCAGCACCTGCACACCGTCCGGCACCCGCGGCTGCGGCGCCGCCACCGCCATCACCTCACCCTCGGGCAGCGTGTTGAAGTCATCACGTACACTGGAGATGAAGCCGGCCGGATATCCACCGCCGATACCGACGACGATGTTGTTGCTGACGAAGTATGTCTCGTAAAACTCTTTCACATCATCCAGCGTGATCGATTCGACCGACTGCACATAGCCCTCCACGGGGTGGGCGTACGGCGTGCCGGCGTAAGCGGCGCTGAACAGCAGTTCTTTTGACAGTTCTTCGTCCCGGCCGTACCGACGTGAACGCTGCAGGTAGTTCATCGTCTGCGACTTGATCCGATCGAAGTCCGCCTCGTCAAACGCCGGGTTCAGCAGGTGATTGCGGAACAACTCGTAGTACGCGTCGAGGTTGTCCTTGTGGATACGCCCGGTGAATACGGACATCTCCTTGTCGACGTTGTATCCGTAGCCGGCGGCCATCGGGTACAGCTTCTCGAGGATCGCCTCGTAGCTGTCTTCGGTCGTCGCGCCGTCGGACAGCAAATTGGCCGTCATCGCGGCCAGGCCCTCTTTGCCAGCCGGATCGTTCTGCGAGCCGACCTTCACCCAGATGTTGAAGGCGATGAACGGCGACTCGGACTCGGGCATGGCGACGGTGCCCTCGGGAGCCATCTCGCAGGCCGAGATGGCCAACAGGAACGCGGGTAATAGCGCTAGCTTTTTCATCTGTCTATCTCCCCTCCTGTACCATGGTCACCACGGTCTTCTCATTTTCGACCAGGAATCTGCGCGCCGCTTCGCGCACATCTTCACGGGTGACCGAATCGAGGGTGCGATAGTACTCGTTAATCGCCTCGATGCCGCCGGTGTTGATCACCGCAGTCATCGTCGAGAAAGCTACGCTCTGCGCGGTCTCGAGCCCCATGAGGAACCCGTACTTCATGTTGCTCTTCGTGGCCTCGAATAGTTCCTCATCGACGAGCTCTTCGCGGAATCGCTCCACCGTCGCCATGATCTCCTGCTCGATGCCATCGACGTCGGCGGGATTGATCACCATGGAGCTGATGCTGAGCAGGTTAGGATCCCGAGACAGACCGAAATCTCCGCTCAGGAACTGCACCTTCTGCTCGTCAAGAACCAGCCGGCGATAGATGTCAGAGTTGGAACCGAACGCGACTCGGCCCAACACCTCGGTGGCGACGGCTATCTTGTCGGAAGCGCTCCAGGCGGGCCCCATGTAGTTGACCGTCAGGATCGGTAGCGTGCGTCCCGGATAGCGAATCGTGCGACGCCGCGGTCCGGTGTGGGGCGGCTCAGGAGTGATCTGCGGCGCGACGTACCCGGCTTCCCACTCTGTGTAGTAGTCGCGGATCATTTGCTCCGTCTCGTCGAAATCGAAATCGCCCGCCAGGACGAGCACCACGTTCTCCGGGCGATAGTAGCGCTGGTAAAACGTGATGCTGTAGTCGTAGCCTTCCGGCATCGCCCGCACGTCTTCCTCGAAACCGATCGTGGTGTGGCGATAGGTATGCTCGTCGAACGCCGTCTCCAGCACTCTCTGGTACAGGTATTGGAACGGCGAGCCGGCGCTCTGCTGATACTCGCCGAGCACGGCGCCGGCCTTGGTGCGGAAGGAAGGCTCGGTATAGCGCAGGTTCCGGAAACGATCCGACTCCAGGTCGACGATCTGCTCCAGGTACTCGTTCGACGCGATGATGTAGTAGACCGTCCGATCGATACTGGTGAACGCGTTGCGCGATGCGCCCATCTCGGTCGTGACGGCGTCGAAGTTCGGGTACTTCTCGGTCCCGGCGAACATCATGTGCTCGAAGAAGTGCGCAAAGCCGCTCTTCCCCGGCTCCCACTCCTCGCGACTGCCGGTCCGTACCATCGATACGTAGGCGACCTGGTTCGGCGCGCCCGCACGGATCAAGTAGGCCTTGAATCCGTTGTCCAACTCGACCAGCCGGTACTCGAACGGAAAGAACCCGTCCGATTCCTGGGCGCTGGCGGTCGCAGTCAGCGCCGCAACCAGAGCCAAGGCCAGCATCGTCTTGGTCAGCAATCTCATCGGCAAGCTCCTCGCTCCACAGAGATGTCGCTCGGCCCGCCGACGCCAGGCGCAGCGGGCTTCACGGGGTTTTCGCACGGATCTCGATTCTGAACGGCCACAAATCTAACCCGGTTATGCTTTGCCCGCACCACCCAGATGGGCGGTGCGGGCTAGGAATTATCAGTATTGTGAGGCGGCCGCCGAAGCGGCGGCGAGGCGCCGCCGCCGGCTAGATGCCGAACTGCCAGCGCGCCAGGAACTCCCAGAGCTTGGTCTTCAGATCGACGCCGTTGAACACGTCGGACATCCCGATGACGTACCGCACATCGATGACGAAGCTGGAGTTAGAGAATGGAGCCTTGTAGGCGAAGCCGCCACCGAACGGCACACTCCATTCGATCGTCTCAGCATCGCTGACCGCCGCGCTACTACAGTTCTCCCATACGTTGGATATCCCTTTCACCTGGCAACTGAGGTTGATACCCATCGTGCCACCGCCGAAGACCCTGAACACCCAGTCCGGGTGTATCGGGACCTGGGCGGCCAGCAGCAGAGGCAGCTCGAGATAGCGAAGCCGCAGCGAGCCGAAGTCACCCTGCGCGGTCTGGCCCAGCTGCGTGCCCTTCTGAACGAAGTTGGCACCTAGCTCGACCGAGAAGTTCTTGTGTGCCGCGTACTCGATATAGCCGCCAACCAGGAGGCCCCACTCCCACTCCGACTGCCGGACGAAGTCGCCGGTCACGTTGGTCAGCGTCGGGCCGGCGGAGATCCCGACGAACCATTTCGAGTCGGGGACCTGGCCCTGGGCCTGCGCGGTGCTGGTCGAGGAGAGGAGTACGGTGAATATCGCTAGAGCTGCGAGTCGTTTCATGGCATTAGCCTCGGTAGATAGTTGACGGTGGACGGTAGACGGTGGACGGTCGACGGTCAAGGCTGTCGAGCACGAGCAGGAGCGGGAGAACTCGTGCCTCTGCTCGCTATCGTGCTCGTGCTCGTTCGGGCCTGGCCATATCAGCGACCGCGCGGCGGACGGCAGCTGCCAGCTCAGCCGCGCTCCCCGCGAGCAGCGCCGGAAAGATCAGCGTGAGAAGAACGAACGCCGCCCCGGGTAACCCAAGGGCTCCACCCACCTTGCCCGCAAGCTCGAACACCGGCCCCTGGAACCACGTGATATCGATCAATAGTCCCCATCCGCACAGCCCCGCCAGCGCCGTGCTCAACCAGTGCTTGCGGTCCGGGTAGATCAAAGCGTAAACCGCCGCTAGAATCGGAACGGTCCACCACCCCACGATCGCCGTTACCAGCGCGATGACCTCGACCAACACGAGCCACGGGATCAGTCGGTTCATCATCGCTCAGCGCTCCGGGTTGAGTTGAAGGACCGATGCGGTTTGCGACCGACGAATGTCGGACGCCTGGCGCGGAAGGACCACGGGATCCAACTCACCGTTCACCCACTTCTCGATTCGGTCGGCGTAACGGCTGCTCACTGGATTCCCCGACTGACCGCCGGGATAGATGCTCCAGGCCTCGATCTCGGGGCCGAGTTGCACGACCATGCGCCAGCTCGCGCCGTGGGTCCCGCCCCCCGACGACGGGTTGAGGGTGCCGGACCCACCCTGAATCGGCAGATCGAGAGCCGAAAACGATCCCAGGTTCAGCAGGTGATAGATGTTGGCGTGGCGGATCCCATCCCAACGCCAACCGCCGTCGTGCGGCTCGCCGTGTTCGCGCTTCGCGGTCTCCAGAGCAGCGGCCAGACTCGCCGTGAGGATCGCATCTCGATCCTCGACGGTATTGCTGGTCCGCGAATCATCCCACCAGACGCTCTCCGGCTGGTGAAGCAGGCTGGCCAGCACCGCCGACGCCGGCGTGAACACGCGTCGCGCCCGGCGTTCGCCTTCGGGTTCGCCCAGCAGCTCGTCCCAGGTTCGATCGTATAATTCGTCCATCGCCAGCTCGAACAGAACCGCTCGCTCGTTCTCCTTCGTATAGAGGCGGTCCCACTGCGACAACAGTTCTGCCGCCTCGAGGGCTGCGTCATCGTACTCACCCTGCTCCGCCCGACCCCGGGCCGCGTCGATGAGGAAGGGGACGAACATGTCGGCGCGAGCGTTACCGGGGTCAAGCTGGTAGCGCTGCATCGCCTCCGGCGTCACGACCGAGTCCGCCGCCAACAGCTGGTTGATGCGTATCGCACGCCAGGGCGACGGCCAGTTGGCTCCCATGTACGTGCTGTCTGCAAGCGGATCGATGGGCTGTTGGTTCGCCGAGGCCAGGTAGCCCTGATCGGGGCTCACCGACTGGGGGTATCGCTCCGGCGGCCAATAGCCCAGCCAGTCGCTTGTGCTTTGCGTTCCGTCGCGCACCGGCAACCCGCTGTTATCTGGCTGAAGCGGATAGTGTCCGGTGGAACGGATGGCCACGGTCCCGTTTCGGTCCGCGACGACCATGTTCTGAGCCGGCGCGTTGAACGTCTCCATCGCCTTGAGGTACTCCTCGACCGTTGTCGTTGTCGCGACTCGCATCACGGCCTGGGTCACGCCCTGCGGTTCGAGTACGGTCCAGCGCATCGAGAGCTTGCGGTCGTCGGCCTCGATCACCGGACCGCGATGCGTCACGTACAACGTGTCGGTCCCCAATAACCTTCCGCCGCGCCCGAAGTATTGTTCGGTACGGATCTCCAGCGGCCGCCACTCATCGTCGACCCGGTAACGGGTGGGACGATCGGGATCATCGAAGACTTCCTCGTAGTAGTCGATGACGTCGGCCCCCGTGTTCGTCATGCTCCACGCCACGTCACGGTTGAAACCGAGAATCACGACCGGGTTGCTGGGGATCGTCACGCCGTACACATCGAGCTCACCGGGCACGACCATGTGTGCTTCGTACCAGATCGATGGCAAGGTGAGGCCCAGGTGCGGATCGCCGGATAGCAACGCGTAGCCCGACTCGGTCCGGTCCGGCGATACGACCCAATTGTTGCTACCCAGAACCCTGTCCGCCTCGCTTCTTAACGCCAGCGGGCCCAAGAAGCTCTCTATGTCATCTGCCAATGCGGCTGCCTGTTCGTCGGGTGCGCCGGGCGGCGGGATGGGCGCGAAGTCGTAACGCGGGTCGGCTTGTCCGTTCGGTTGGATCGGCTGCTGAATCGGGTTGTTCACCGGGAGCAGCGCATCCGTCGCCTCCCGCCCCACCCGCGCCATGGCGCGCAACCTGAGGAGGTCCGTCTCGATACCGTGGCTCAGATTCCAGCCCATCTGCTTGAGCAGATAGAAGGAGTAGACGGGTTCCCAACGCGAAGGCGTCGCGCCGAGGATCCGGTACTCCACCGGTACGTCGCGCGGACCCAATCCATCGACCCAAGCGTTCACGCCTTCAGCGTACGCGTTCATCATGGCCAGCGCATCCGAGCCCGGGTCGAGGGCCGCGAAATCGCGCTCGGCGCTCCAGGCCAGCCCCAACTCCCGGATGTACCGATCGAAGCCGAGAGCTACATAGCCGACCAGCTCCGAGACCCGACCCGCGGTCGAGCGCCATCGCATCTCCAACTGGAAGAGACGATCCCGGGCCACGACGTAGCCCAACGCTCTCGCCGCATCCTCCTGACTTTCGGCGAAGATATGAGGCACCCCGCGAACGTCGAACACGACGCGCACCGGGGCATCGAGCGCGGCGAAGGCGACCGTTTGTTGATCCGGCAACTCAGAAACCGCCGCGGCCGCCCAGGCGCCGTGCCACGGATCGAGCAGCTGACCCAACGGTGGGATCGGCCCGACGCGGCGCGCACCGATATGCGCCACGCCCGCGAGAATGACGGCGGCCACCAGTCCCCTGACTATGATTCCCTTCTTCATTCGCAGACTCCGCCCGTTCCCTCAGTCGATTCCGACCTGCGCGCTCCGCCGCTCCAGCAACAGCACATCGCGCCAGGCACCGCTCAGTTTGCCGAGCCGTTCGCGACGACCCACGACACGGAAGCCGTGTTTCTCATGGAGCGCCACGCTCGCATCGTTCCCGTCGAAGATTCCCGCCTGCAACGTCCAAAGACCGTTTGCCTCGGAGCTCTCGACCAAGCTTCCCAGCAGCATCGAGCCGACGCCACGCCCGCGCGCGTCCTCACCGACGTAGACGCTGACCTCCGCTACACCGGCGTAGACGCAGCGATCGGAGACCGGCGTTAGCGCCGCCCAGCCCAACACGTGATCATCCTCGACTGCGACATGGCGAGCGTACTCGAGATGCTCCTCCGACCACGTCGCCCAATCCGGCGCCGATTCCGTCTCGAACGTCGCCTCGCCCGTGGCGATGCCCTCCATATGGATCCGCCGCACGTCGTTCCAATGCTCCGGCGTCATAGATATGATATCAACCATGGCCATGAAGATCGCGACCGCGTGCGGCGCGTCAAGATGCCGACGCTTGATCCAGAGACGTCCCGGGGCTAGATGTAGCGGCTTCGCGAGTGATCGTTGTCCCTTGTGTTCTTATATATAGAGTGAGGCTGGATTTGAAATTGAACAGCGCTGACCCGACGTGGGCTGCCTTTCAAATACAGGAGCTGCTGGCCAAACGCCAGCAGACCGGAAAGCCCTGGTTTCCCTTTCTGACCGCTTCAACAATGACCGTCGGTCTGTACGTCTTGCCGGAGGCCGGGGTCGACCCCCAGGTGCCCCACGAGCGCGATGAGCTGTACTTCGTGGTCAAAGGAAAGGCGAAGCTGGAGGTCGAGGGTGACAGCATGAACGTGGGACCGGGGAGCACCGTCTTTGTAAAAGCGCGCACCGATCACCGCTTCTATGATATAGAGGAAGAGCTCGAGGTCCTGGTCTTCTTCTCGACTGCCGCACCCTGAGCGATAGCTAGATCCGCCACCCGAATCCAAGCCCGGCGAAGTACGACGGCGCAGGATCGCTGAGCGACACGCCAAGACGAAGGTCGAGCTGTAGATCCGGATTCACCAGAAACGTGAAGCCGCCGTTCAAGAACCCGGAGTCCCAGAATTCGTTCTCCGTGTTCGCGAAGCCGAACGCCTCGGCGTAGGCGCCAAGCCAGTCGGTAAGGCCGATCCCAAGAGCGACGCTACCAGAGAGTATCGCGAATCGGTTGTCATCGATGCTGGCCGAAGCGGCGCCCAGATTCGCGCCCACCGACAGCGCTTCCGACACCGGCCAGCCGACCGAGAGCGTCGCCTGCGGTCGAATCCCCCGCTCGCCGAACGGGCCCGAACCGGTAGGTATGGCGGCGCCAACCAGCACCCCGATGGCCGGTCGCACCAGGTCGAACTCGGACGAGCCGTCGGCGAGGGCGATCTTCGCCCCCAACGCCACATCCTCGAAGCCCGTCGATTCACCACCCGATTCTTCGCTGATCCCAAATGAATTGAGTCCCAGGCGGACCTCGAAGCGGTTCACCGCGCCGATCCGCACTAGCACTTCACCCAACGAGTGGAGCCTCAGCTCACCCTCGCGATTGAACGTATAGCCCGCCTCGATCTGGACGCGTCCCGGGTCTACGGCCTGAGGGCTCTCGGTGAAATCGGGTCGGTCGGTGATCAGCGGGTCCTGCGACCCGTCGAGGGTAGCCGGAAAGACCAGGAATAGACCTACTATTGTAGGAACAGCACGCATGTTCGGGGCATTATTAGGGTATTCAAAATCAATATTTAGGTTACCCTAAAATGAACCCTCCCCCCGGAACTGTCAAGGAACGTCGTGTTACGCCTATGGCGACGCTTGGGCCGAGTCGGCGATCGCGTCGGAGTAGGCACGATAGCGATCGCGAATTCGCGCTACGTAGTCCACCGGCTCGGTGCAGCGGCAGTACCCGTGGCGGGCGCGACTGTAGTACTCCCGCTTTTGAAGCAGCGGCATCACCTCCGCCACTTCCCCGAACCAGACGTCGGGATCGCGCCCCAACTCGACCGCCAATCGCCGGGCATCGTTGACGTGTCCCAGGCCCGCATTGTAGGCGGCGAGGGAGAACCAGAGCCGGTCTTCGTCGTCAGGGATTTCGTCCAGCCGATTGTAGAGCCGATACAGATACATCACCCCGGCGTGGACGCCCTGCTCCGGCTCGTGCAGGGACTCGAAGCCCAACTCGCGACCGGTGCCCGGCATCACCTGCATGAGCCCGACGGCGCCGGCGAAGGAGACCACGTCCGGGTCGAAGCGACTTTCTTGATACGACTGAGCGGCAACCAGAAGCCAGTCGACCTGGTAGCGGTTGGCGTAGTTTCGAAACAACTCGTCGTACGGAGAGAGCACTCCGGTCAACGCAGCACGCGAGGTGGCGTGTCTTCTGACCCGCATCGAAGGGTTGAAGTACTTCCGGCGCGTGATGTTGTAGAACTCGCCTCGGTACTCGGCGCTGAAGAACGCGTCGACGGCCGCTTTCAGCTGGGCATCGGTCTCACGCATCGCCCAGGCGTGTCCGATGGAGTCGCCGAGCGAGAACGCGCCGATGATATCTTCGCGCCAAGTGAGCTCGATATCGAGGATGTTGCTATCGGCGATCGTGAGGTCGTGCTCACCGCTGGCGACACCGTCGATGATGTCTTCGGTCTCCAACGCCTCGGAAGCGGCAACCAGCTGAACGTCGATGCCACGCTCTTGCAGCCCGACGGCCGTTTGCCAGTACGAGCTACCGCGCCGCACCACGATCGTCCGACCGCTCAGATCCGACGGTGCAACCAGCGTGGAATCCCCCGGTCGCGCCACCACTATCTCAGATATGAACGCATAGGGCCGGGAGAACTGAGCGCCGATGTCGGTACGAAACTCCGTGGCCGTCATCCCCGCCGCCACGATGTCGCCTCTGCCCTGAACCAGCCACGTGATGAGCCCCGCCCGCGTGGGGACGACGATGAACTGAGCGTGCAAACCGTGACGCCTGGCGAACTCACGAGCCAGATCGTACTCGAAGCCCATCACGTGACCGCGGTAGACGAAATAGGTGGACGGGTTGTTCCGCGTCAGGACCCTGAGCACGCCACGTTGCTTGATCTGGTCCAGGTCGCCGGTGTAGCGGTCGGGGATATCGCTTGCCGGATTGTATTGGTAGATGAATGCGTCGGCGGCGTCGATCAACTCGCTGTTGTCGGGTCGAAACGCCCAGGCGATTTCGCGGTCACCGGTCACCTCGGGGCCGACGCGCAGATCGGGGAGGTAAGCCTGCACATCACGGATGATCCGGTCGTCGGCCAGCGTGACATCGAACTCGCCCTGCGACACCCGATAGAGGATCTCCTCTGTTTCCATGTCCTCCGGCGCCGCCGCGGCGTAGATGTCCGGGTTCTCAATCAGCAGAGTCTCCAGCGTTTCTACGTACGACGACGAAGCGCGGACGACAACTTCGCGACCGGTCAGATCGTCGACGCTCTCGATCGCCGGCGCGTCCGGACCCGAGACGATCCGCTCGCGCACGGTAGTCAGCGGCGCGCCGAACGCGACCAGCTCCCGACGGTTCGGCGTTGCCGTCAGGTTGGCGGCGATCACATCGCCCCGACCATCGAGCAGCGCCGGGATGAGGTCGTCGCGCTCGTCCACCCATATCCACAACGGCTCGAGACCCTCGAGGCGAACGAACGCTTCGATCAGTTCTTGCTCCAGGCGGATGAGGTGACCTTGGCGCGGCAAGCCCTCGGTGTCGGCCAGCGGGGGCGTCAGAATTCGGATTGCCCCGCGCTCGCGCAGCGCCGGTAGGTCCCCAAGCTCACGATATCCAGCGGAAGTTCCGGAGGTGCGGTCCTGGCACCCCAGGACCGCCCCCGCGATGACGAGGGCGAACGCTAGCCTGCATGTTCTTAGGGTCATGCGGAAAAGCTAGCGCCCCCCACCCCGTCAGATCAATTCAGGTTGAGATTGATGATCGGTAGCCAGCGCAACCCGGGCGGATTGTTACCGGCGTAGTTCAAGAGGCCGATCTGCACGCCGTGCAGCTCCCGGGCCCGGTTGTAGATGCCGATCGTCAGGCCGCGTTGTTCCAGCGTGATCTGGTTGTAGCCCGACACGGCGAACCCGCGCATCTCCTCCATCTTCGTGCGGATGATGCCGACCGATGCGCCGCGGAAATCGATCGCCTCCACCATGTAGCCGCCCACCGCGAAGCCGTAGATCTCGTCCTCGGCATGCACCTTACCCAAGCTCATCCCGCTACCGTGGATGCCGCCTCCGCTGACGACGGCCAGACCACCTACCGTGATGCCCTCTATGGAGCGATCGGCAACCAGAGCCAGGCCGCCCACGCCGATACCCTCGAAGCGGCCGTTCGCCACGGTCGCCAGACCACCGACCCCGAGGCCGGTCATCGCCCCGTCGGCCACCAGCGCCAAACCGCCGGCGCTGATCCCGGTCATCGAACCGCCCGAAACACCGGCCAGCAACGCCCCGTTGATGCCGTTCATCGACCGATCGGCCACCACGGCCAGACCGCCGACGTTCGCTCCGGTGAGCGCCCCGCTCGACACCAGCGCCAGCAAGCTCATGTTGATCCCCGTCTGGCTGCCTTCCGAGACCGTGGCCAGCCCGCCGAGGTTGATGCCGGTTAGCGGACCCTCGCTCACGAGAGCCAGGCCACCCAGGTTGAGCCCGGTCTGACTCCCCTCCGACACGTTCGCCAGACCGCCCAGATTGATCCCCGTCAGCGAGCCCTCGGCAACCAACGCCAGAAGGCTGAGGTTGATCCCGCTCTGGCTACCCTGGGAGACCGAGGCGAGGCCACCGACGTTGATCCCGCTGAGCGAACCCTCCGAGACAACGGCCAGGCCGCCCACGTTGAGACCCGACGCCGAACCCTGAGAAACCATCGCCAGACCGCCCACGTTGATACCGGACAGCGATCCCTCCGAGACGGTCGCGAGCAACCCAAACGTCAGGCCCGCCGCGCTTCGCCCCACCACGGTGGCGCCGATCCCGATCGACGCACCGTAGATGTGATCCGCCGCCGGGAACAGGCCAAAGGCAAGTCCGTTGATCGTGCCCCCGGGCGAACCCATCCAGTCCCGATCCGGCCAATCTCGCGGTCGCCAGAGCGTGAAGTTCAACCCGTTGATCGTATCGAGATCCCGGTCGCTCCAGTTGAACCGCAGACCGGTGAAGCGGCTGGAATTGCCGAACCCGATCCCGTTGCAGTCGATGGCGACATTGAAACCTCCGCCACAGTCCTTCTGCGCGTAGGCAGACGACGACGCGAGGCTGAGCATGGCCGTCGCGATGATCAGTACCCGTCGCATGGCTTTCTTCCGTTCTGTCTGAAAATCCCGCTTTGGTCGCTGATAGGGGAGCCATTCGATTTCCCCTACGAACAGCCCGGCGCTCCAGTTTCAGACTGGCGGGGCTGGCCGAAGGACCAGCGGCGTGGTACATATTTAATAGGTCCCCCCAGAAGGAGCCCGGTCATGCTGGACATCAAACGGATCCTCTATCCCACCGACTTTTCCAGGTGCGCGAGTCATGCGATGCCCTGCACCCGGGAGCTGGCAAGGCGTTTCAACGCGGAGCTACACCTCTTTCACAGCCTGGTCATCCACGAGGCCGACCCCGGTAACGCGGCCCACCGTCTTCCCAACATGGAGGAGCTCTACGGCGCCCTGGAGGTGCATGCCGAGACTCAGATGTTGGCAGCGACCGACGGCGAAGCGGGCACCGGATTCACCGTCAAGCGGGCTCAGAGCCGTGGGATCTCGGCGGCCGCCGGGATACTCGACTATGCCGCCGAGAACAACATCGACCTTATAGTGATGGGGACCCACGGCCGACGGGGACTGAGGCGACTTCTGCTGGGCAGCGTGGCCGAGGAGATCGTACGCCTGGCACCCTGCCCCGTGATGACCGTGCCGGAGAAAAAAAAGGCCGATCCCGACGTTTGCATCAGCCAGATCGTCGTGCCCGTAGATTTCTCGGAGCACGCCCGGCTCGCCCTCAACTACGCCAAAGAGCTCTCCGCCCTCTTCGAGGCACAGCTCCATCTCATCCACATCGTGGACGAGGTAGTCTACCCCGACTTCTACCCGCCCGTCATGCCTTCCGGCGGCTCGGTCACCGACGAGCTGCGGGGACAATCCATCGAACGGCTCAGCAAGCTGCTGACGGAGACGGATACCGACGCCGCCCGCACCGAGATCCACGTCCGCGCCGGCCGCGCCGCCCCGGAAATCGCCGACTTCACCTCCGAAATCGACGCCGACCTCATCGTCATCGCCAGCCACGGCCTCACCGGCCTCGGGCACATGCTGCTGGGGAGCGTTACCGAGCAGGTGGTTCGCCGCGCGACTTGTCCTGTCTTTACGGTTAAGGCTTCTGGGAAGACGCTTCTCTAAGGAAGGACCTGCTGAGGATTAGGGGATTCGGCGGTGCGGGGGTTTAGAGATTCGGTGTGGGAGTGTCACCCCGGACTCTGGGTCGTCCAGCCAATCCCGGAATCCCCTAACCCCAGAATCTCGTAATCACCGAATCTACAGGATGTAGTAAGCCCGGGTGAACCTGTCAGTCCTCGTGCGATTAGCCCCAACCATCTTTTTCCGACAGGCTACCCGGGCTCACAAATCCCCACATCCGCAAGCGCTGTGGCACCGTGTTTTTAGATGCGCCATACGGCGTGGTTGCTTTCTATAGTTGCACAACTTGTACCAGCGAAAGGCCGCCGTTCTCAACGCCTTGATTTGTAACATCTTAGCTCAGTCAGCCCTTCAAAATCGCCGTTCTTCCCCGTGACAGCGTGACACACAGCGGGACAAGCGGGCGATGCCTGTTCTATCCGGATCGTCCCAACTGGCCCCATCCATCGGCCCGCGAAACGCGCCGACTTGCATCTCGAACGGGAACCCGGCATGGTAATCGGGACAATGTGTCCCAATCGGCGTCCCCCCGGCGCGCTCCACTCTTCGGACCTGGCCCCAGATCGGCTTGATGCAGGTGTCGTAAGTGATTATATGGCAACATTTTACTTGTTCTGGGCCGATCTCGCGACGGGCGGCACGGAACGTTCATTAGGGAGAAGGTTGGAAACCGTGTATGACCTGGAGGAGCGTGTTGTCGCAGGGGGTAATGTCGATTCTGGATGGCCTGCCCGATCCGATATTTATCGTTAACGGGCATGGGAAGGTCGTGTACCTGAACGCGGCTTGTGAGGCGGCGTTCGATACGACGGTGGCCGACGTGTGCGGTCGGGGTGTGGGCGACGCGCTGGGCGGTGACCTCGACGAGGGACTGCTGGCGTTGCTGACACCAACGCCGCCCCGGGAAGCGACGCCGGCGTCGTTGGCCTCGGTGCGAATCGGTCACGGCTACTGGGACGTGCGGGTCACCCGCGGATCAGATGACATGACCGCGGTCTACTGTGTCCCGTCGTCGGCGCATCAGTCCGGGTGGCCCGAGCTCTTGGCGGACTCGGCGGACGCGATCTGGGCTCTTGATGATGACGAGCGGATCATCGCCTGGAACCGCGGTGCGGAAGAGATGTTCGGCTACACATCCGACGAGATGGTCGGTGAGCCGCTGACCAAGCTGATCCCTGCGGATCTGATCGCCGAGCGTGAGCCCGAGCGGTTGCGCAAGGCGCTACGCGAGTTGGGCGCCGTTCGCGACTACCAGACGCGTCGCGTGACGAAGGACGGGCGTGAGGTAGAGGTGAGCTTGACACGGACCGTGCCGCGGAACGGCCAACGCAATGGCGCCGGACTGGCCAGCCTGACGATCGTGCGCGACCTGTCGCAGCGACGGCAGGTGGAGCGCCAGGTGATCGAGTCCGAGAAGCTGGTCACGCTGGGTCAACTAGCCGCCAGCGTGGCGCAGGAGATCGGCGCGCCGCTGACGTCGATCGGCATCGTGGTCGAGAACCTTCGACGAGCGGGTCTGGGCGACGAAGACGCAGAGCGGCAACTGACCACGGCGGCCGAGCAGCTGAGCCGTATCGCCCGGTTGACCCACGGTCTGGTCGAGCTAGCCAAGCCGGGAGAGCTGGACCTCGAACCGGTGCAGATCACCGATGTGATCGACCGTGTGTTGGAGCTACTCGGCCCGTCGTTCGATCGGGCCAGCGTGGAGCCGGAGGTCGAAATCAACTCGGGCACGACGCTACCGCTGATCCAAGCGGACGCCGGTCAGCTGCAGCAGGTGTTCCTGAATCTCCTGATGAACGCCCAGCGGGCGATGGAGCCAAAGGGCGGCGGGATCGTCACAATCGGCACCGAACTAACGCGCGGCTTCCCCATCGTAGGCCGGCCGATGCGGCAGGTGATCAAGGTTGAAGTGAGCGACGATGGACCGGGGATCGAGCCGGCGGACCTGCACTATATCTTCGCGCCGTTCTTCTCCCGTTCGGGCGGATCTGGCCTTGGGCTGGCGCTGGCTAAGCAGATCATTCATGCGCACGGCGGCGCGATCGAAGCGCGATCCTCGCTGGGGAAAGGCGCGACGTTTACCGTAATTCTACCGGTGGATTCTGATGCATGACGAAGCTGTTGCCGTAGAAACCGAAGCGAAGGTTCTCGTTGTCGAGGACGACGAGGTCCTCCGCCAATTGCTGATAGATGTGCTCAGCGACCTTGGCCACGAGGTCGAGTCGGCGGAAACGGGTGAAGACGGCCTCCGGGCGATGGAGCAGGATGTCTACGACGTGATCCTGCTCGACATCAATCTACCGGGCATGGACGGGATGGACGTGCTCCGCCTGGTGCCGACACGCCAGCCCGACACCCAGGTCGTGATGATGACCGCCTTCGGGACCGTCGATACCGCCGTTGAGGCGATGAAACAGGGCGCGTTCGACTACATCAACAAGCCGTTCAGCACCGACGAGTTGGTCCTGACCATTCAGCGCGCGCTGGAGGAAAAGAACCTGAGGCGCGAGCTGGCGTTGCTGCGCCAGCGGGCGCGCGGTGTAGGCGGCGACATCCAGATCGTCGGCAAGAGCCCGGCGATCCAGCGAGTCATCGACCTGATCGCCCGAGTGGCGCCCAGCCGTGCGACGGTTCTCATCACCGGCGACACCGGTACCGGCAAAGAACTCGTCGCCAGAGCGGTACACGCCGCCTCCGACCGCGCCGCCAAACCGTTCATGCCGATCAATGTTGTGGCGATCCCCGACAATCTCCTGGAGTCCGAGCTGTTCGGGCATATGAAAGGCGCCTTCACAGGCGCGATCCAGAACAAGAAGGGACTGTTCGAGGAGGCGCAGGGCGGCACGGTGTTCCTGGACGAGATCAGCACCATGTCGATGTCGCTGCAGCCGAAGCTGCTCCGCGTGTTACAGGAATACGTGATCATGCGCGTCGGCGGCCGGCAGCCGATCCCCGTCAATATCCGCCTGATCGCGGCGACGAACCTCGACCTCAAGAAGCGGGTCGCCGAGGGTGAGTACCGTGAGGACCTGTTCTATCGCCTCAACGTCTTCCCGATCGAGGTCCCGTCACTCAAAGAGCGAAGAGAGGACATCCCGCTGCTCTCGAACTTCTTCATCAGCAAGTACTCCGAGCTCTACGAGGTCGAACCGCCCAAGCTACCCGGCCGCACGCTGGATCGCATGATGGGCTATAATTGGCCGGGCAACGTCCGCGAGCTGGAGAACTTCATCGAGCGCGCGGTCGTTCTCCACGCCAGCGGCGGCGCCGGCACGATCGGCTTCGAGTTACCCGCCGACGCCGAGCAGGAAGAAGACGGTCAGGACATCCTGGACGAAGCGCAACGCAAACGCTGGACGTTCGAAGATCTCGAGCGCGAGTATATCTTCCGCGTCCTGGAGAGCGTCCGCTGGAAGAAGACGGAGGCAGCGGATATCCTCGGCATCGATCGCCGAACTCTCTATCGCAAGCTCAAGCGCTACGAGAGCGAGGGCGCCCGCACACCGGAATGACAGAGAATAGCCGTTCCCGCGAACAAAGACTGCGCGCCCTGGTCGACGTCGGCCGTGCCATCAGCGCTTCCCTGGCGCACCAGGATATCCTCGCCCAAATCTGCCATCACGCCGTTCGATTACTCGATGCCGAGTCCGCTGTAGTCACCGAGAAGCTTGATCCCTGCGACGGCTGCGGCCCCTGCCTCAAAGTCGTCGCCACCAGCCCCGACGCGGCCCTGGGGCTCGGCGAGTGCTTGTCGATCGAAGGCAGCCTTAACGGTGTCGCGATCACCAGCCGCAAGACCCTATTCATCAACAACGTCGGTGCGGAGCCCCGCGCCGACCATGCCATGGCGAAGAAGCTAGGCGTGCGCAAAGAGGTCATATCGCCGCTCTACTACGGGGACACGGCGCTGGGAACCATTTTCGCGTTCAACCCCCGCGGTGAGCGCGACTTCGACGACGCCGACGCCGAGATCCTGGAAGCGCTGGCCGCCCAGGCGGCCATCGCCCTACACAACGCGCACCGGTTCGAGCGCGAAGAGCAGCGACTCGCCGAGTTGACCGCTCTGCGTACGGCGCAGGACGAGAACATGCACCGACTGCAGGCGTTGATCCGCGCCGGCATGGTGTTGAGCAGCACGCTCTCCCTCGACGAGGTTCTCCAAACGCTCCTCGATTCTGCCCGCGCCGTCATCCGGGCGCGCTACGCCGCTCTTGCCGTTGTTGATAGCTCCGGATCCAAGCTGGCACGGTTCCTCCACTCCGGCATGGATAAGGCGACCGTGTCTCGTATCGGGCGCTGGCCGACCGGAGGCGGTACGTTGGGCATCATGCTCCGGGAAGCGGTGAACATTCGGATCGCCGATCTCCAGAAGCATCCAGAGTACGCCGGTTTCCCCGAGGGACACCCGCCGATGCACTCGCTGCTCGGCCTGCCGATTCGCATCGGCAACCAGGTATTCGGCAACCTGTATCTTACGGAAAAGATCGGTAGCACCGAGTTTAGTACCGAAGACGAAGAACTCGCCGAGCTGCTGGCGGCACAGGCCGCCGTCGCCATCGAGAACGCAAACCTCGCGGCACAACGCGGTCAGTTCCTTGCCATCGTCAACCACGAAATCAAGAACGCCGCCGCGGGCGTCGTCGGCTGGACCGAGCGCCTCCGCGCACTCGCCGCCGACGGCGTCGAGGACCGCATCGACCAGGGAATCGGCTACGCCTACGAAGGCGCCCAGCAATTGCACCGCCTCGTCGTCGACCTGCTCGACTTGAGCCGCATCGAAGCGCGGCAGCTTCAGCTCGACTTTCAGCAAGTTGACCTCCGCGCCCTGGTCCGCGAAGTGGGGGCCAGCATGAAGCCGACTGTGGAGCGACACGGCATCGAGCTTCACGTCTCCGGCCTCGACCACCGGGCCATCGCCTTTAGCGACGCCACACGGGTTCGCCAGATCATCCTCAACCTTCTCTCCAACGCCGTGAAGTTCACCAAGTCAAACGGCCGCATCGACCTCGACCTGGCGCCAAGCGAACGGGGCTGGCAGGTGACGGTCCGCGATACCGGCCCGGGAATCGATTCCGCCCTCGGCGAAGATGTCTTCAAGGCTCACCGAGCAGGTACGAATCGCTCGTCAAAGAGCGGTGCCGGTCTGGGACTCGCTATCTCCCGCGAGCTCGCCCGCTTGCTCGGTGGCGAACTGGCCTACCTGAGGGACGAAGAGCCCGGCGCTTGCTTCGTTCTCTCGCTACCCGCCGGCACCGCCGTCCAAAGCTGAATTAGACCACGGTTTGTCGCCCACAGCTCTGGGGCAGATTCGGGCTAGTGACACGATAATCGGGGCAGTATGCCCCTCAGAAACTGCGAGGTCGAGCCACGGTGGATGCCGTAAATCATTGTATGCAAATACCTTACAGTTCACGCATCACGCGGCATGATTCATCCATAGAGGTGGGCAAGGTGAAATGCAGATCGCTCTGCATGGGTGCTTTGAACCGCCAGGAGTGGATGACCGTCAGGTGATCAAGCGAGCCATATTCGTGCTGACCAGTCCGGAGGCCGGAGAGCAGTTTCTCCGGGTGCTGCCGGAACTGCGTGGCATTGGGCTCACGGAAGCGACGGTCCTGCATCTTCTGCCGGCGGACCCGGGGCCCGCCGAACCGATGCCGGAGTTGGCCAACTGGGTGCGCCACTTCGAGGCGGCCATCCCGAAGGTCGAGCTGGCCCTCAAGCGCGGTGACGCGGTGAAGTGGCTGTTCGAGCTAGCCCGGGTGCGCGACGTAGACATCGTCGTGATCTCGAGCGCCACACACGAGGAGGACTGGGATCTGGAGCGCGTGTCGTCCCCGCTGCGGAGTCTGGGGATCCCGATCCTCTTCCTGCCGGAGAGCCCGGTGGAGGGCTCTCTGGGAAGTCGCGTATTGGTCGCGGTGAAAGGCGCGGCGACGTTCGAGCGTACGGTGCCGCAGCTGGTAGAGTGGTTTGGTTCCGGCCAACTGCGGGCGATTCGAATCGTCGGTGAGGCTCAGACCAACAGCTATCCGGAGTGCGATGGCGTCAAGTTGGAGACAGTGCAATCCGATGACGACATCGCCACCACGCTCTTGCAGCAAGCGCATGACTGCAGGGCTACCCTGGTGACGATCCTTGCCGATGATCCATCCGAGAAGGCCGCCGACTCGACGGGTGTGCCGGTTGTGAAGCCGCTGGTTGAGGAGTCGGACCGGCCTGTGTTGATCTGGCCGGGGAGCACTGTGGCTGGCTGACGGGTTGGGTACTTCTTTCGGCGGTCGACAGCCGACGGCCGTCGCTCATCGGACGTTTCTATTTCGACAGCCAACAGCCGACAGCCGCGTACCGGCGACCAAATCCTACTCGGCGATCCACTCCCGACTTCCTATTCTCGTCGTACGTCGAACGCGTGCGTCGTACGTCGAGAGTCGGTCGCCGAACAGGGTGTGGGCGTTGGTACGCGGCTGTCGGCTGTCGGCTGTCCAGATGTAAAGAGCCCCGGCAAAGCCGGGGCTCTTTTCCTATTAGGAACCACCAAACCAGCATTTAGAACGGACTAAACCCCGGTGAGCCAAAGCGCGGCGTCATCAAATGCTCCGCAATCGGCCACGCATACGCCAGCACGATCAGTACCACCGCTATGGCGGTCCAGAGTTTGAGATTATCTAGAATCGGCGCCTTGTCGTTGGGTCCTTCCATCGCCTCCGCAAACTCGATCGGCTCCGCCGACTCCTTCTTTCCGGCCAGCCCCGTGCCAAACATCACCGCCACATAGCAGGCGGCGCTGATGAACAGGAACACGCCGCCCAACGCCGAGATCCCCGTCCCGGCTATCCAAGCCTGCGCCGCCTCGCTGCCGCCGTACTCGAACGTGTAGATCCTACGAGGCATGCCCGCCAGACCCGTCAGGTGGTTGGCGACGGAGAAGAGCAGCATTCCCACGAACCAGATGTAAGGCTGAATTCGGGCCAGCAGCGATAGCTCCAGCTCGCGACCCAGCAACCTGGGCATCAAATAGTACGATATGCCCATGAAGCTGAGCGCCACCGCCGTCCCCACCGTCAGGTGGAAGTGGCCCTGGATCCACGCCGTGTTGTGCACCATGGCGTTCATGCCGTAGGCCGCGTTGATTGCGCCGCCCCAGCCACCGATCGCGAAGATCAACATCGACAGCGCGACGCTCGAGAACGCGGGATTGCCCCACGGTAGTGACTCGAGCCAGTCGAACCACCCCTTCTTCCCCTTCATTCGCCCGGCGATCTCGAATGAGGCGATCACCGTGAACGCCGTCACGAAGCTCGGGAACAGAATCCACTGCGTGTTGAACGAGTGGAAGAGCTTCCAGCCCGCTCGCACCCCCGGATCGAGGAACTGGTGGTGGAAACCGACCGGCGTCGACAGCACGATGAACAGCACGAACACCAGGCGCGCCAGCGGATCGCTGAACAGCTTACCGCCAGCGATCTTCGGCGCCATCGTGTACCAGATCACGTAGGCTGGCAGCAGCCAGAAATAGACCAGCGGGTGGCCGAACCACCAGAAGAGGATGCGCGCCAGTACCGGGTCGATCTTCTCCGTGATCCCCAGCGACCACGGGATCAGCAGCACCACAACCTCAATCGCAACACCGATCGTCGCCAAAATCCAGACGATGATCGTCGTCATGTAGCCATGCATCGCCAGCGGCGTGCGAACACCCGGGTTCTCACGCTTCCAGGTCAGGTAGGTATGGATGAGAACCCAACACCAGCCCCACGAGCCGACCACCAGCAGCGCAGCACCGATGTAGAACAGCGGGTGCGCCTTGAGCGGCGGATAGAACGTGTAGAGGACTGTCGCTTTACCCCACAGGATCGCCCAGGCCGTAAAGGCTGTCCCGATCAGCGCGACCCAGAACGAACCCCAGGCGAACTTCTTCATCGTGATCGGCCGGCCCAGCGTCTTCTCCGCGACGACGTAGCCGAACCCCATGATGAAGAATGTCGTGAAGACCAGCGCCATCAGTACACCGTGCGCCGTCACCGACAGGTAGTACATCTTCGCCGTTCGCCACGGCAGGTCGAGATCGGCACGCGAAAGCGCCTGCATCATCGCCATCGCCGCCGCGATGCCGAAGGCCGAGATCGCGACCCAGAGATTCGCCAGTGCAAGCTTTCTCGATTCGATCATCTCGCACCTCCCATCCCGGCTCCGTCCTCCACGATCAGCTTCGCCGACATCACGTGATGACCCAGTCCGCAATACTCGTTGCAGACGATCAGGTACTCACCCGCCCGGCTGAACTCAGTCGTGAACTGACTGACGTAGCCCGGCACCACCATCGTGTTGCCGTTCGTGCCCACGATCTGGAATCCGTGGATCACATCGGCGCTGGTCATCCGGAACGTCACCGGTCGGCCACGCGGCACGCGAATCTCATTCGGCAGAAACGCGAACATGAACGCCTGAACCACAACCGTCGCGCTGCCGTCGGCGTTGATCGTTACTCCGGGGCTGCCGAACTCCTCGTCGGATCGTACCGTCGTCGGATCGATCATCTCCACATGACTCGGCGGCTGAATCGCTCGCCCGAAGAACGTGAAGCCCATGGACGCCAGGAAGATCACGACGATCCCCGCCGCAGCCCACATCCAGATCCTCTCATAGAAATCGATGTGCACGGCTACCTCACGGAGTCAGTGCGCCGCGCGGTACAAATACCGCGAAGTACAGGATCAACCAACCGACCACGAATAGCAGGCCGTAGACTCCCACGATCGCCAGGGTCCCCTTCGGGTGCCCCCCGACGTCCGGCGAGCCTTCGGACGACGAATGGAGATGCTCCTCGCTCACGCGTCCCTCCGGATGCTTGAAGTGGTTAGGAATTTCTCCCCTACGGGTGTGAATTAGACCGCGGCATCATATTAGAATCCCGAGCCGTGTCAATAATGGGAATTATTAGTGATTTCTGTCGCGATTTGACCGCCCCAGCAGTACGCGAAAGCTGTCCGTTGCGCTAAGTTATTATCGTTGTGTGATTTAGGTAGTAGAGCTCAGCCTACAGCTCAAGCTCGGCAGCGCCGCGCGTTGGTGCATCGCCGGGTGTCCCCTCACCGCGTTCCTTCGCCACTGAGAGCGCTAAGGTACGACGGCACCCCCGCCCAGCACGTCCGCGACCGTCGTCCTGGCGAAGAAGGCCAGGAGCGGCTCCTTCACCCGTTTCCAGCGCTCATGGACGGCGCAGGAATTGTGATCCGAGCAGGACGGATTACCCAGCAGACAAGTCTCATCCAACAGCGCCGGGTCGAGCGGCCCGACGACCTCGGCCAGATTCATCTCCTCCGGCGGTTTCGCCAACCGAAAGCCCCCCCGAGGACCCCGCCCGGATGTCAAAATGCCGGCCCGGGCCATGCTATGGAGAATCTTAGACAGATAGTTAGCGGGCACATCCAGATCGTGGGCGATTTCGTTCGCCCGCACCGGTTGGTCGTCTTCTCGTCCGGCTATGTAGATGACGGCCCGGAGGCCGTACTCGGCAGTTTTAGAAATCAATGTCAGAAGCCAGCGTTGGTGACGATAGGCAATTTCGCATGATAATCTGAAAGAAACGGCACGCCATGCAAGCCCGGCCCCGCCTGGGGCCTTTCGCCTCTCCTTCCACCCGCTCCATCGAATCGCCTTCGATGTCTAGGCAGCCCAGCAAAGAGCCCCTAGATTAGCTGGCTCAAAAGGATAGCTGGCGGGCCCGAACGGGCCTCCCAACCCGGCGTCATTGCACGAATCCTGCAGCCGTTTGCCGGGAAACCTCACGGAGCGATGCTATGCGGAAAGCGGTGGAAGAGCTCTGGCCGGAGCTAGAGTGGATAGACAACCCCGAGCTGCGGGAGCAGGTGACCCAGACTTGGGTCCTCGCCTTCGAGCGCAGCCCCCTCGACCCGCAGGACCTGAACGAGATTCCGTTCACCCTGCTGGTGCCCAACTGCCCGGCGACGTTCATGGAGCACAAGCGGTGCGTGGTCCATGTCGCCCGGAAGTCGGCGGAATCGATGCAGGAGTTCCTGGGCCGGGCGCTGAAGATAGACAAGGACACGGTGATCGCTGGCGCGATACTCGCCGACGTGGGCAAGCTGCTGGAATACGAGCAGGTCGACGGGAAAGCGGTACAGAGCGATCGGGGCAAGGCGCTCAGGCACCCGTTCACCGGCGTCTCCATCGCCATGGAGTGCGGTGTGCCCGACGAGGTGTGTCATATAATAGCGGCGCACGCGGCGGAGGGAGATCTCGTGAAGCGAAGCACCGAGGCCTATATCGTGCATCACGCTGATTTTATGACGTATTTGCCGTTCAAGAACCTGTAGACGGTGGACGGTAGACGGTGACTAACGAAGCGCCGTTCTTAATGGCATAGGGAGAGAAGACATGTCGGAGACGATTACGGCGGCGATGAGCCGGTGGGCGGCTGATCTCAAATTCGGCGACATCGGTGAGCAGGCGGTTCATGAAGCGAAGCGTTATCTGCTGGACTCGTTGGGCTGTGCGTTTGGAGGGTATCGGCAGGAAGATGCGCTCATCGCGTTGGAGGTGCTCGATGAGGTAGCGGGTGCAGGGCCGGCAACGATCCTGGGCAGCGGTTCCAAGGTCGATGTGGTCTCGGCGGCGCTTGCCAACGCGTTGATGGTGCGCGTGATGGACTACAACGACATCTATTGGCAGCAAGATCCGTCGCATCCGTCGGACATCATCCCGGCAGCGATAGCCTGCGGCGAACGGCACGGTAGCGATGGTAAAGAGCTGGTCGTCGGTATCGTGTTGGGTCACGAGTTCGAGATGCGCCTTTGCGAGGCGGCCTTCCCCGGCATTCGCGAGCGAGGCTGGCACCACGCCACGCTCACCGCATTCGTTTCGCCCATGGTGGCGGGGCGGATGCTTCACTTACCGTGGGACAAGATCCAGCACGCCATTGGCATCTCGGCGTCGCATCATTGCTCGCTGGGCGCGGTGACGGCCGGTAAGCTGACAATGATGAAGAACACCGTCGATCCCATGGCTACCGAGGCAGGCGTGATGGGCGCGCTGCTGGCCGAGAAGGGTTACAGCGGGCCCGAGCACGTGATCGATGGCAAGGAAGGCCTGGTCCACTGCATGGGACCGGAGTGGAAGCTGAACATCCTCACCGACGGGTTGGGCGAATCCTGGCGCATCGAGCGCTGCGGCATGAAGGCCTTCCCCACCGAGGCGCTGACCCACGCTCCGATCTCCGCCGTACTGAAGATCGTACAGGAGAACGACCTGGCGGCCGACGATGTGGAGAAGGTGCATATCCGCTCGCTGGCGCGGGCGGCGGACATCCTGGCCGATCCCACGAAGTACGATCCGCGGAGCAAGGAGACCGCGGACCACAGCCTGCCCTATGTGATCGCCGCTGCCGTGGCGGAACGCCAGGTCACGCCGGCCCAGTTCGAGATGGACAAGATCATGGATCCGACGATCCGCGCCCAGCTGAACAAGGTCGAAGTCGTCGCCGATCCCGAGATCGAGGCCGTCTTCCCGAAGTTGCAGCGCGTCAGCGTGACGATCACGACCACCGACGGCCGCGAGTTCAACGAGCAACTCGACTACCCGAAGGGTGATCCGCGCAATCCGCTGACCGACCAGGAGGTGGAGGAGAAGTTCGACGCTCTAGCTGCGCCGGTTCTCTCGGAAGCGGGTCGTGAGCGGCTGAAGGACGCGGTGTGGAATCTGGAGGAGATCGAGTCGATCACGGATTTGATGGAGATGTGCCGAGCGGACCAGTAGGTAGATAGTAGACGGTAGACGGTAGACGGTTGACGGTAAACGGTAGCTGTTCGCCTTGAGAGGAGTCGGCAGGACGATGGGTCAGACAGTTGTAGAGAAGATCGCGCAACGACACATGGCGGAGGGGCCGAAACGGGCGCTACGTACCGGTGACGTCATATCGCTCAGGCCTCGGCACATCATGACCCACGATAACACGGCCGCGGTGATGCAGAAATTCCGGGCGATCGGTGCTTCTCGCATCAAGAACCCCAAGCAGCCGGTCTACGCTCTCGATCACGACATCCAGAACACGTCGGAGAGCAATCTGGCCAAGTACGCCGACATCGAGGCGTTTGCCAAGGATCAGGGCGTCGACTTCTATCCCGCGGGCACCGGGATCAGCCACCAGATCATGGTCTCGCAGGGTTACGTGGTCCCGGGCTCCCTCGTCGTCGGCTCCGACTCTCACTCTAATATGTATGGCGCCCTGGGCGCCCTGGGCACGCCGGTGGTCCGTACCGACGCGGCGGCCATCTGGGCGACCGGCGAGTTCTGGTGGCAGATCCCGCGCACGGTTCAGGTCGTGATGACCGGCGAGCTGCGCGACGGCGCCACCGGCAAGGACGTGATCGTCACGCTCTGCGGTCTGTACAATCAGGGGGAGGTACTGAACGCAGCGGTCGAGTTCACTGGGCCCGGCGTCGCGGCGCTCAGCATGGACGAGCGCATGGCGATCTCCAACATGACCACCGAGTGGGGCGCTCTCGTCGGCTGGTTCCCCGCCGACGCCACGACCCTCCAGTATCTGAAGAAGCGAAAGGCACTTCTCGCGGCGAAGGGCGTCGAGCGTTACAGCGACGCCGATCTCGAGAGCTGGGCCGCCGATCCCATCGCCGCCGATGAAGACGCGGGTTACGCGGCGCGCATCGAGATCGACCTCGGCGCCGTGAGTCCCCACGTCTCGGGACCGGACAGCGTGCAGGTCATGCGCTCGCTGGCCGACATCGAGACCGACAAGATCGCCATCCAAAAGGCATACCTAGTCAGCTGCGTGAACAGCCGGCTGGAGGACATCGAGGCGGCCGCCGCCGTGCTCCGCGGCAAGCAGATCGCCGATGGCGTCGACATGTACGTCGCCGCGGCCAGCGCCGAGATCCAGGGCGAGGCCGAGCACACTGGCGCCTGGGGCGCCCTGCTCGATGCCGGCGCCGTCCCATTGCCGCCCGGTTGCGGGCCCTGCATCGGTCTCGGCACAGGGTTGCTGGAACCGGGTGAGGTCGGCATCTCCGCCACCAATCGGAACTTCAAGGGTCGCATGGGCTCACGGGATGCTCAGGCCTACCTGGCCAGCCCGCAGGTCGTCGCCGCTTCCGCCGTCGCCGGGTACATCACTGGCCCCGAACCGTCGGATGGGCAGGCGCCTGCCTACGCGTTCGAACGAGTCGGCCAACCGGTCGACGCGGACGACGAGGTGGAGATCCTCGCCGGATTCCCCGATCGCATCGAGGGACGTCTCGTCTTTCTGCCGCAGGACAACCTGAACACCGACGGGATCTACGGTAAGGACTACACCTATCGCGACCTGACCCGGGACGAGATGGCGAAGGTCGTGATGGAGAACTACGACCCGGCCTTCGTCGAGCGGACAGGCCCCGGCGATGTGCTGGTCGGCGGCTACAACTTCGGCACCGGCTCCAGTCGAGAGCAGGCGGCCACATCGCTACAGGCGGCGGGCATCCCGCTTGTGATCGCCGGCAGCTTCTCGCAAACGTACCTGCGCAACGCCTTCAACAACGGTTTCGTTTGCATCGAATGTCCAGCTCTCGTTGAACGACTCTACGATGTGCACACGAAAGAGATAAAGGCCGGCGAGCTGACGCTGATCCCAGGGGATACCCTTGAGGTCGACTTCAAGAGCGGCACTGTGCGGCACGGTGAAGCGCTGTACAACTTCCCGGCGCTGGGCTCGGTTCCTCAATCGTTGGTCGTGGCGGGCGGCGTTGAGAACCTGGTGAAAACCAAGCTTGGACTATGAAGTTAGAATTGGCAGCGTACAACTAAAACAAATAGGCAGACGTAAGGAGATCATGGCTAAGAACACAGTAGTGAGCATGCCGGGCGACGGCATAGGAAAGACCGTATTGCCTGAGGCGATCAGGGTCCTCGACGCGGTAGGGTTCGAGGCCGACTACGTGCACGCGGATATCGGGTGGGATTGCTGGATCAATGACGGCAATCCGCTCCCCGAGAAAACGATCGAGCTCTTGCAGGAGCACAAGTTGGGGCTGTTCGGGGCGATCACCTCGAAGCCTAAGAACGAAGCGGCCAAGGAGCTGAAGCCCGAACTTCAGGACAAGGGACTCGTCTACTACAGCCCCATCGTCGGGCTGCGCCAGCGATTCAACCTAGACGTCTGCATTCGGCCCTGCCGCTCCTTCCCGGGCAACCCGCTGAACTTCATCCGCCAAAAGGCGGGCGGCGGCTACGAGGAGCCAAAGGTTGATGCGGTGATCTTCCGACAGAACACCGAGGGTCTGTACGCCGGGCTCGAGTGGACGAACCCGCCGGACCAGGTGCGGGACGCGTTGGCGACGCACCCCAAGTTCAAGGGCTTCGCCCATGTGCCTAGCCCGGAGATGGCGATCTCGACCCGCGTGTTCACCCGCAACGCCTGCCGCCGCATCGTCACCGCGGCGTTCGAGTACGCGAAGAAGCACGGCTATAAGTCGGTGACGATATGCGAGAAGCCGAACGTGCTCCGCGAGACATCGGGCATGCTGGAAGAGGTAGCTCGAGAGGTCAAACCGGATTACCCCGGCATCGAACATTGGTCCACCAACATCGACGCCCAGATGATGTGGCTGACCAAGAACCCCGAGGATTACTCGGTGATCGTCGCCGGTAACATGTTCGGCGATATCGTCTCCGACGCGTTCGCCGGCCTGGTCGGCGGCCTCGGGTTTGCCTGCTCCGCCAACATCGGCGACGAGGTCGCGGTGTTCGAGCCGACCCACGGCTCGGCGCCCAAATACGAAACCCTCGATCCGTCGATCGTGAATCCCATCGCCATGGTTCTCAGCGCCGCCATGATGCTCGACCACATCGGCGAAACGGATAAGGCGGAGGCGATGCGCGGTGCGATCGCGGCGGTCGTCGTCGAGGGTAAGGTCCGCACCTACGACATGCTGAAGATCCCTGGCGGACCGAAGTCGATCGCCCAGGGCGCCGCCACCACCAACCAGGTGACCGACGCGATCATCGCCCACCTGGGCTGAGGAGGGAAAGCATGGGCGGGAAGGCCGCGAAAGCCGGCCGCGGTGAAGCGGGCCCGGTCGGCGACGACGTTCGTTCCGATCTCCACGTTGCCGTCGAGCTCGCGGACTCTGGCGGCGTGGAGCTCGACGTCCGCTCCAAGGTCGGCGCGATGTACGGCGACTCGATCCGCGAAGCGACCCAAGGCGTGCTCGGCGCGCTGGGCGTGAAGAACGCTCGGGTCGAGATCGATGACGGCGGCGGCCTTCCCTTCACCATCGCCGCTCGGGTCGAGGCCGCGGCTCTCCGGGCCGGCGCTAAGCGGAAAGGCGACGCGCGCCCGGACCGTCTCGTTACCCGCGACGGACCCACCGCCGTCGATCGTCTCCGGCGGTCGCGACTCTATCTACCTGGCAATCAACCCAAGCTGTTCGTCAACGCCGGGCTGCATCACCCGGACGGGGTGATTCTCGATCTGGAGGACTCGGTCCACCCGGACGAGAAGGACACGGCTCGATTGATCGTGCGGAACGCGCTACGCTGCGTCGACTTCATGGGCGCCGAGCGCATGGTCCGCATCAATCAGTTGCCTCTTGGCTTCGAAGACCTGAAGGCCGTCGTTCCCGAAGGACCGGACCTGATCCTGATCCCCAAGGTCGAACACGCCGAGCAGGTCGCCGAGGTGGAAGAGCGGATCCGCGGCGTCCGGGCCAAGGCCGGTGACGGACACCCGATCTGGCTGATGCCGATCCTCGAATCGGCTCTTGGCATCGAAAACGCCTTCGCCATAGCCAGCGCCGCCGAATCCATCGTCGCGCTGACCATCGGTCTGGAGGACTACACGGCCGACATGGGCGTCCGCAAAACACAGGAAGGCAGCGAGTCGCTGTTCGCCCGTCAGCGCCTCGTCAACGCAGCCCGCGCCGCCGGCGTTCAGGCCATCGACTCCGTCTACGGCGAGGTGGGCAACGTCGAAGGACTCCGGGAATGGGCAGCTCGTTCTCGCGCTCTCGGCTTCGAAGGAATGGGCTGCATCCACCCGCGCCAGATCGAACCAATTCACGAAGCCTTCGCGCCATCGGCCGACGAAATCGAAAAGGCACAAAAGATCGTCGCCGCCTTCGATGAAGCACAGGCAAAAGGCCTTGGCGTGGTGCGACTCGGCACCAAGATGATCGACCCACCCGTCGTCCTCCGCGCACAACGCCTCGTAGACAACGCGCGCCGCATGAATCTGCTGAGCGATTGAGCATTGAGCGACTGATGATTGATGATTTGAAGAACATGGAACTCGTCAAGAATTCTCTAGGCCGCCGCGTCCCAACGATCGTCAACGGCAAGGAACAAGCCCCCTTCCAGGGACCAGGCGCGTACCAGCCGCAAGGCACCAAAGCGGCTCCGCCCATCCGATCCGTAAAGGACTATCCCGACAGCGGCGACAAGCGCGTAGCCGACCTCAAGACGGCGCTCCAAAAGTGCGGTCTCAAGGACGGCATGACGATCTCGACCCACCATCACTTGAGGAACGGCGACGAGGTCGCCCTGTTGGCCCTCAACGCCGCCGCTGAACTGGGCGCCAAAGACCTCATGTGGCTGCCCAGCGCCTCCTTCCCCTGCCACGCCCCGGTGATCGACCTGATGGACCAAGGCGTCGTCCATCATATCGAAGGCAGCATGAACGGCCCGCTGGGCCGCTATTGCTCCGAGGGGAAGATGCGCGGCATGGGCGTTCTCCGCTCCCACGGCGGCCGCTGGCAAGCGATCCAGGACGGCGAGGTCCACATCGACATCGCCGTGATCGCCGCGCCCACCGCCGACCCGTTCGGCAACTCCGACGGGTCCCACGGACCGTCGGCCTGCGGATCTCTCGGCTTCGCGCTGGCCGACTCGATCTACGCCGATCACGTTATCGTCGTCACCGATAACCTGGTCCCCTTCCCTTGCATCCCGTGGCAGATCCAGGGCAATAACGTCGACTGCGTCGTCGAGGTCGATTCCATCGGCGACCCGTCGAAGATCGTCTCCGGCACTACGCAGATCACAAAGAGTCCTGACCGCCTGCTCATCGCCGAGTACGTGGCCCGCTTCCTCAAAGAAGCCGGGATCATGAAGGACGGCTTCTCGTTCCAGGCCGGCGCCGGCGGTATCGCCCTGGCCTTCGTCGGTTTCTTGAAGGAGATGATGAAGGAGGCCGGAGTTAAAGCGCGCTTCGTCCGCGGCGGCTCGACCCAGTACCTGGTCGACCTGCTGAACGAGGGCTACACCGACTACATCCTCGACGGCCAGACATTCGACCTGGCCGCCGTCGAGTCCATCGCCTCCGACCCGCGCCACATCGCGACGTCGCCCTTCACCTCCTACAACTACCACGGCAAGGGCAACTTCGCATCGATGGTCGACGCCGTGGTTCTCGGCGCCACAGAAGTCGATGTCAACTTCAACGCCAACGTCAACACCCACTCCGACGGCGTGCTGCTCCACGGCATCGGCGGCTGGCAGAACTGCCTGTCCTCCGGCTGCACGATCCTCGCCGTCCCGTCGTTCCGCGACCGCATCCCCGTGCTCCTCGACGAGGTCACCACCGTGACTGGGCCCGGCGAGCTGATCGACGTGATCGCCACCGAACGCGGATTGGCGATCAATCCGCGACGCACGGATTTGCTTGATGCCGTGAAGGGATCGAACTTGCCGATTCGGCCCATCGAGGAGATCAAGGAAGAGGTGGAGAAGATGGTGGGTGGGCCGCCGGCGAAGGCAGCTTTGACCGACGAGCCGGTGGCGGTGATCAAGTGGGTGGATGGGACGGTGATTGATACGGTGTGGAGGGTGAGGTAGGTGGTGGGTGGTAGGTGGTGAGTGGTGAGCGGTAGGAGCCCTGCCAAGATCGTTGAGGCTGCCCGGTCCGACGGGCGGGACAATCTTCTAGAAACAGAGGGATTAGAGCTACTCCGTGCCATTGGCATCGCGGTGCCGGAGTGCGTCTTCGTACGTGACGCGGCGCAGTTGGGCGAGGGCGACCTGCGGGCGCTTCCGGGCTTTGAAGTCGTCGTCAAAGTCGTATCGCCCGAGGTGCTTCACAAGAGCGACGAGGGTGGCGTCGTCTTCGCGGCAAAAGAGGTCAACAGCGTCAAACAGACGATCCAGTCTATGGAGGAGGCGTTCGACGGCCGGGATGTGCGCGGATACCTGTTGGTCGAGTGCGTTGAATACGACCCGTCGCTCGGCGGCGAATTGTTGATGAGTGCTCGATGGACGGACGATTTCGGCCCTGTCGTCACCTACGGCGCGGGTGGGGTCTACACGGAATTCCTGGCTGAGAACTTCAGGGCCAGCCGGGATGTGGCCATTGCGTCGGCAGAGGACCTGAGTCCGGCGAGCGCTGAGGCGTTGATCCGCGGGGTCGCAGTTACCAAGCTGCTAACCGGAGAGCTACGTGGGCAGGACGAGCGGATCGCGATGCACCAGATCATCGAGACCCTCCTGAAGTTCGGCGCGTTGGCGCGGGAGACGATGCCAGACGTTCTTAGCGAGTTCGAGGTGAACCCGTTCGTCATCTCCGAGGGGCGGCTCGTACCTCTCGACGTGCTCGCTAGGTGCGCGCTGGCCACAGCCGCGAAGCCGGCTAGCCGCCCTGTTCGCAAGCTAAAGAACCTGTTCGAACCCAAGTCAATCGCGTTTGTTGGCGTGTCGGAGCGAATGAACCCGGGTCGCGTAAGTCTGATCAACACGCTGCGTGCCGGGTTCGAGCGCGAGCGCGTCTACGTCGTGAAGCCGGGCTCGGACACGATCGAAGGGTGCGCATGCTATCCCGATTTGGAGTCGCTGCCCGAAAAGGTCGACAAACTCGTGCTCGCCGTCGCCGCCGGACAAGTCCCCGAGATGCTCGCCGTCATATTAGAGAAGCAACTGGCCGAGAACGTTGTTCTCATTCCCGGTGGCATAGGTGAGACAGAAGGGTCCACAGCGATCGTGGAGAAGCTGCACCACGCTCTGGCCAAGGCTAGGGACAGTGACTGGCGTGGCCCGCTGCTGGTCGGCGCGAACTCCATGGGCGTTCGATCGGTGCCCGGCCGTTACGACACAACGTTTTTGCCGGAGCGAAAGCTACCGATGCCCGAAGCGCCGCTGGCGCCCATCGCCTACATCTCGCAGAGCGGGGCTTTTTACGGAGCGAAAGGCGGTAAGGTCGGGCTGGCGCCCCGTTACGCCATCTCCGTCGGCAACCAAACCGACCTGACCATCGGGGACTACCTGGCGTATCTGAAGGATGACCCGAAGCTCGAGATATTCGCCATCTACGTCGAGGGGTTTCAACCGCTGGATGGGGCGCGCTTCCTGAGCGCGGCGCGGGAAATATCCAAGCGTGGCAAGACCATCGTTCTCTACCGTGCTGGCCGTACGGCTGAAGGCCAGAGCGCTTCCGCCAGCCACACGGCCTCCATCGCCGGCGACTACGCCGTCACCCGCCAGCTGGCCGAGTCGGCGGGCGTCATTGTCTGCGACACCACGGACGATTTCGAGGACATGGTCAAGCTGTTCGCGTTTCTCGGATCGAAGACGGTCAATGGCTCACGGCTGGGCGCCATCTCCAACGCCGGCTTCGAGTGCGTCTCGATCTCCGATCACCTCACCGACTTGCGATTGACGGAGTTCACAGAGCCTACGAAAACCGGTCTTCGTGCTCTGCTGAAAGAGGCTCGGCTCGACGAAGTGATCGATGTTCGCAATCCGGTGGATATCACGCCGATCATGCCTGACGCCCCGTTCGAGAAGGCGGTGCGCCTCGTCCTCGAGGACGACAACGTCGACGTGGCCCTTGTCGCTTGCGTCCCTCTCACCGGCGCCCTACAGACCCTTGCCCCCGGTGATAGCCACGCCGAGGACATTTACGCCGAGAACTCCGTCGCTATGCGGCTTGTCAGGCTGAAGGATCAAGTAGACAAGCCCTGGGTGGTGGCAGTAGACGGCGGCCCCCTGTACGACCCCATGGCCCGGCTCCTGGAGGAGCACGGGATCCCGACCTTCAGAACCGCTGACCGCGCCCTGCGTTTGTTAACTAGGTTCTGTGGTGCTAAAATAGGGCGATAACCTGCCCCACCACTGCACGACAACTCACCAGATAGCCATCAGCTATTTGAGGGGGGATACCCTATGACAAAGGCACGCCAGATGCTCCCTGACGCCAGAATCCCTTATGGAACCTGGGGAAGCAGCTATTTCCCGGCCTGGCAGACGTCCGCCCTGGCGGAGGTCAACATCGGCCAGTTCGCCGGCGAGTCGATGGCCCAGATACTGGGGCTCAGAAAAGTACCCAAGAGCGAGCTGGACTACCTGGTTATCGGATCCACGATACCCTGGCACTGGAAGTTCTGGAACGCGCCGTTGGTCGCCAGCTGTATGGGACACCGGATCCCGGGCTACCACGTCGAGCAGGCCTGCGCCACCGGCCTCCAGGCGGTGCTGCTGGCCGGCGCCGAGGTCCAGTCGGGCGCCTTCGACACCGTCGGCGTGCTCACGTTCGACCGAACCAGCGACTCGCCCGTAGGCGTCTTCCCAGAGCGCCGGGCCCACGAGCGCACTCAGGCGATCGCCGACGTGTGGGACAACTTCGGCTTCGACCCGGCGACGGGTAACGCCATGATCACGGCCGCCGGCATCACGGCTCGCAAGTACAATTGCGATCGCGAGGAGACGGACGAAGTGGCCTTCCTGCGCTACGACCAGTACTTCGATGCCAAGGAGTCGGGATTCCTGGAACGCGTCCTCGTGCCTCTTGATGTGCTGAACGTGGCGGGCCGCCCGCTGGGCCGCATCGATGACGACTTTGGTGTGCGCATGGTAACGCGGGCCGGGCTCCGCGCGATGCGCGAGCTCGATACGTGTGTTACCGGTGGCGGCCAGACCCACGCCTCCGACGGCATGTCGACCCTACTCGTGACGACCAAGGAGAAGGCGAAGGAGCTCAGCTCTCGACCCGAGATCGACATTCAGTTCGTCGCTAAGGTGGAGGCCCGGACCCAACCCAGCCTGATGCCGGAAGCGCCGGCATTCGCCGTACAGAAACTGCTGGACAGGACCGGGCTGACCATGGACGACATGGCCGTGGTTAAAAACCACAATCCCTTTGCCGTAAACGACGTCATCTTCTCCAAGATTACCGGCTACGACTGGCGCAAGATGAACAACACCGGCTGCTCGATGGTCTGGGGGCACCCCCAGGGCCCGACGCTCACTCGAGTGATCATAGAGGCTCTCGAGGAAGCAGTCGATCTGGGCGGTGGTCACGTTCTGATCTTTGGTTGTGCCGCAGGCGATGTCGGTATAGCGGCTGTGTTCAAGGTCTCGTAGGGAGATATAGAAACATGTCCAAGGCAATGAGAGAACCGACACTCCAGACGATGGGCCTGGGGAATGTCATCGACATATTTCAGAACGGACGGACCCCCGCCGATACCGGCGACCTGGTCGATCAAGTGTTCGGGAATTCGGGACAGCGGGGCTCGCTGGTTATTTCCGGAGCCAACGGAATCGTCGGGGCCGGCAAGGCGATGCAGCTCGGCTCACGGCTGCAGCCCTTCGGCGTGCGGGTCGTGGGGTTGGACTTCCCCAGCGCGCCCGACGGTATCGGTGCCAAGTACCCGGGCCTGGTTGACGCGTTCGGACGCGAGGGCGCCGACCGAATCATGGCCAACATCACCCGCATGAGTTACGACGGCAAGCGTCTTCCAGATGAACTGAGCGCCCTCAACCCGCGCTTCTTGTTGGAGGCGATCCCCGAGATTCTCGAGATCAAGCGGGCGCACTACAAGATGTTCCGCGAGGCCGTACCGGGAATCGAGATCCGGTCCGTCACCTCCGGCTTCCCCGCCTCCGAGTTGGGCGTCGGCATCGCTCACCCGGCGTTCCCCCACGAGATAAACAAGGTGTGGGAGATCGTCGAGCCCGAGCCGTCCGCCATCACCCAGATGTTCTGGTCGATGGGCCTGATCCCGCTACCAGTGAGCGACAACTGGTCGTTCATCCTCGACGTGCTGTTCTGCGGCGTGACGCTGGCCGGTCTGCGCTATCACGACGCCAGTAACATGCCGTTCTGGAAGATCGACAAGTTCACCCGCAAGCTGCTGGGACCTAACCCGTTCCGGGCCCACGACGCCATCGGGGCGAAGGGCGCCGACTTCCTGACCTGGTCCTGCCTGCACCACCTGGCCGGGACCTACGGCGAGCTTTTCCAACCCACCGCTGTGCTGGAGGAGCGGAAGGAAACCGGTCAAACCTGGTATCCGCCCAACCACTTCCGGCCGCTGGTCGACTGGGCGCTGAAGGACGGAGCGGAGGAGGAATTCGCGAGCTGGATCCTCGGACCGATGTTCCAGATGACCAGCCTCATGCTCCACGAGAACCGCGGCCACTTCTCGCATTTGAACGCCATCGGGGAGCTGTGCGCCCAGTTCCGGCGCGGCATCCTGGCGGTCGTCCGCGACCTGGGCCCCGACAAGGTGATCGGCACCGTCGAGGCCTATCACCAGCTGCACCCGCAAGCGAAGAAGGGTAAGAGCTGGTTCCCGGATGCCTTCGACGGAATGGAGAGCGCCGACTGGCAGCAGTTGTACGTCAACGCCGAGCACAACGGCGAGGTCGGCCTGATCACGATTAATCGTGAAAGCTACAACTGGGACGTCGATCACGAGCTCAACCGGGCCATCGACTGGCTTAAGGCCGAGGCCATCGATCGGGTGATCGTCACGGGCGACTTCCACATCGCTACCCAGATGATCGGCGCCGACACCAGCGACTTCTTCTCGGCGCTGGAGAACTTCGAGGACGGCTACAAGATCACCCACGGCTGGTCCTCGACGGCACGCCGCTTCAACGACGAGTTCAAGGTCTCCGTCGGCTTCGTGAACGGTAAGCGCTGCCTGGGCGGCATGCTCGAGGCGCTGATGCACTGTCACTACCTGGTGACGGTGGATGATGCCCAGCTCGGTTGGCCCGAAGTGACGCTGCCGGTGGTTCCCGGCATGGAGGGCTGCCACTGGCCGCTGCGCAAAGCTGACCCCGACCACTGGCCCAAGTTGCTGCACCTGCTGCTCACCGGACAACCGATCCGGGCCACCGACGCCCAAGGTTGGTTGGTCGACTACGCCGGACCGATGGATCAGGCCCTGGCGATGGCCTGGAAGGTGGCCAGCGATGGTGACCACGGGCTAAAGCAGAGGCCCGTCGAGGAAGGCGCGCTGAAGGGGATACCCACCGACTTCGGCGACCTTCCACCCGCGGGCTCACCGGAGATGGAAACGGCCCGCGGCGCCATCATTGACTGCCTGAACCAGGCCGGTGCCCTGCCCCTCTCCGCGGCGTTGGAGGTTTCGGCTAAGCTCGCCGCCGACTTCCTGAACTCCGATACCTGCCGACAGGGGATAGTCGGAGCCGAGTACGCACGAACGATGGCCGTGTGAGAGCTGACAGAGCGGTCGGCATAGGAAGGGGTCGCCGGTTCACTGGCGCCCCCTTCTAGCTTCGACTCCGCCCTCAGAGATATTCCCGTGCCTTCGCCATCGATATAGCTTTCGCTCTAAAGCCCATAGTACGGGCTCACAGACCCCTCAGCCGTTTCTACAAGACGGCTGACCAACACGATCTCACATGAAAGTAGCCGTCGTTCACAACACCGACCGGACCGGCGTCATCAACGTCTTCGGACCCCAGAACCGGGAAACGTACAACCCGCGCACGGTAGAGCGCGTAGCGTCGGCGCTCGAGAAGGGCGGTCATGCCGTTCGTATCATCGACGGTAACATGCACGTCGTGGATCAGCTTCGTGATTTCATGCCTCAGGTCATCGAAGGCGAGCGCCCGGGCATGGTCTTCAACATGGCATACGGAATCCAGGGGGTAAGTCGCTATACGCATCTTCCGTCGATGCTCGAGATGCTGGGGTTGCCCTATGTCGGCTCGAACCCGATGGCCCACGGCCTGGCGCTGGACAAGGTCATAGCCAAGATCGTCTTTCGCGATGCTGGTCTCCCTACGCCACGCTTCTGGAACTTCGCCACTCCCGAAGACGAGTTTGGGGATCTGACCTTTCCGGTCATCGTGAAGCCGAAGATGGAGGCGGTATCGTATGGAATCCGAGTCGTGCATATCGAGGCGGACCTCCGGGAAGCGGTCGCGGAACTCATAGGCGAATTCCAGCAACACGTTCTCGTCGAAGAGTTCATCCGCGGGCGTGAGCTGGCCATAGGATTGCTTGGTAATCAGGATCCGGAGGTATTCCCTGTCGTCGAGATCGACCTGGACGGTGACCCGACTGCAATTCAGAGCGCTCAAGACAAGCTCGAGGAACCGCGCGGGAAGATCTGCCCCGCCCCACTCACGCCAGAGCTGACGGCTGACCTGCAGGCGCTGGTGAAACGAGCTTTCGGCTCCCTGCAGCTATTCGACTTTGCCCGCGTGGACATCCGCCTGGACGAGGCAGACAACCCGTACATCCTTGAGATCAACTCGATGGCCAGCCTCGGTCCCACGGGATCGTTTGTGCACGCGGCGAAGGTCGCTGGATACAGCTACGACGATCTCATCAATCGTATCCTCGATGTCGCCGCGGTACGCTATTTTGGTCAGGAATATCTCACAGAAGCGTCCGCGAAGCGGGCGACTCAAACTAAGCCGGAAAAGCTCTCCGCCAGAATACGCACCTACCTTCGCAGTCAGGCGGAGACCATCGAATCTACGCTGGAGAAAATGGTCAACATGCGCACGCCCGCCCGAGATGCGGAGCGCGTGAACGCATTCGGCGAGTGGCTTGCTGCGCAACTCCGACAGATCGGCTTTGTGGTGAGCGTCTATCCCCAGGTACAGGTGGGTAATGTGCTCTACTTCTCCAATCACGAAGAGGAAGAGGACGACATCCTGCTGCTGGGGCACCTGGACTCGGCCATTCCCGAGCGCGCCTTCGTGCCGTTCAACAGACAGGGAAACAGACTGCTCGGCAGCGGGATCGCCGAAAACAAGGGCGGCATCGCCGTGGCGCTCGCCGCCCTGCGTGCGCTGCGCTTCGCCCGGGCCCTACCCTCCGTCCGCTGCGGGTTGCTGCTCACGAGCGATGACACGCTAAACGGAGTCAACGGACGGTCGATAGTCGAACAGCACACCAAACGTGCTCGCCACGTAGTCGGCCTCAAAGCCGCGGGTGAACATGGCGAGCTCATCATCTCGCGGGCCGGGCGCGCCACGTTCCATCTGGAGGCCGTTTACGGTAAGGGCAAGTTTGAGGCTGCAGCGGAACAAGTGATCGGACACCTGTTCCGTCGCCTCAGCGCGTTGCAGAAGCTCTCGGATCCCGAAGCGGGGATTCATGTCAGCGTGAGACGAATCGGCGTCGATGCTCCATTTGGTCGCTTGCCCGAGTCGGCCGAAGCGACAGTGACCGTGAGGTTCAACCGACCCGAAGATGGCGCGGCGCTGCTGGATCGTATCAGGACCGTCGGGCGACAGCGCTCCCGGAGCGGCGTGCGCTTCCACGTGTCCGGCGGCCTGCGTCGCCCGCCACTAGTAAGCAACGCTGCCAATCAGGGCTTCTACGACGAGATCGCCGCGATCGCCAGAAGGCTGAACGTGCCCGTTTTGGCCGGTCACCGGTGGCACTCGTCCGACCTCTGTTTCGCTCCCGATGAAGTCCCCAAGATCGATGGGGCGGGACCGATCGGTGGCGACGAGCGCACGGAACGGGAGTACATCATAGGCAGCTCGCTCATCGAGCACGCTGCGCTACTCGCCATGGTGATCCGCCACTGCCGCCTGCAATCGGAGTAACGAGTGCGCATCCGCCGCGTCGAGGACTCCTTCGCGCCAACGCACGACGATAAGTGTGCCGTCGGTGAGGCAGGCATCGTCTCATCGGCTTTCCCCGCCGCGAGCGCGGCGGGAATCCAGATGCTCGCCCAGGGCGGCAACGCGGTGGACGCCGCATGCGCCGTAGGTCTGGCTTTGGCCGTGTGCGAACCGCAGGCCAGCGGCCTGGGGGGACAGTGCACCGGGTTGCTGCACTTCGAGGGTCGTACTGTGGCCATCGATGGGTCCAGCCGCGTGCCGTCGCTCGCCCATCGTTCACGCATCAGTTCCGAACAGCGCCGTATCGGCTTCCGCGCAGCTACGGTTCCCAGCACCGTAGCCACCTATGCCTGGCTGAGCCGCACGTACGGTAGGCTTGACTGGCCCAGTTTGCTCGAGCCGGCGATTCGGATCGCTCGTGACGGCTACCACATCACCCAGCTGCAGCAGAATCTCCAGTTTCGAGAGCTGGATAGCTTGCTTTCCGTGGAGTCTCACTCCGGCGCACGCTACTTCCTCAAAGGCGGCCGCGAGCCGTACGCGCCCGGCGACCGGTTTCGTCAGCCCGAGCTAGCCAACGTTCTTGAGGTCATCGCCCGCCAGGGAGCGGAGGCCTTCTACCTGGGCGAGATAGCGGCGCAGATTGACGCCGACATGCGCGCCAACGACGGTTTCATTCGAGTCGAGGACCTGGCGCTCATCCCCTGGCCGATCGAACGCCGACCCCTCGCCCGCCGCTATCGAAGCCTGCTGGTGCAGACGATGCCGCCGCCCGGCTCCGGACGCACGCTACTTCTCGTCCTCATGATCCTCAGCAACCTCGAGTCCGGCTTTCTCGGGCGACGCGAGCCGAGTCGTTTTCACTTCATGGCGGAGGCATTCCGCAAGGCTTTTCTACAACGCAAAGACCGCCCATTCGACGCCGACACCTATCCACAAATCAGAGGCGAGCGGATGTTGAGTCGGGACTTCGCCCGGCGGATCGCCCTGGGGATTGCCGATGACATCGACGCCGAGCTGCCCATCGAGGAGCCGGCGGGATCGGAAGCCGACGACACGACGCATTTCTCGATCATGGACGCGGATGGCAACGCGGTGGCCATGACCCAGTCGATCGAGCTGACCTATGGCGCAAAGGTGGCAGCCGATGGGCTCGGGTTTCTCTACAACAACTACATGAGCTCGTTGGAGCTAGACAACCCGGCGCACCCCTACTACCTGCGGCCCAACGCCACACCCTGGTCCTCGACCGCACCGACCATCGTCTTCCGGCAGAAGGAGGCCTGGCTCGCCCTCGGCAGTCCCGGCAGCCAGCGCATTCTCTCAACCCTGGCCCAGTTCCTGGTACGCGTTATCGATGGATCAGACTCCATCGAAGCCGCGATGATGGAACCGCGATTCCACTGCTCTATCGGTGGCAAGCTGAGTCTGGAAGCGAGCCGGTTCAACCTAGAGGTTACGGACTACCTTCGCACCCTCGGCTACAAGCTCAGTGCGTTAGAGCCGTTCGCTTATTACCTGGGTTGCGTGCAGGCGGTTCTCAAGCGGCAGGCAGGACCCGGGTTCCAGGGCGTGGCTGACGTGCGGCGCGACGGCACGGCGCTGGGAATTAACACATCCCCATAGCCGCCCACCTCCGTCTACCCTGGACTGGGTCCGGCCTACCGCCCGGTGTGATCAGACTGCGAAGTCCGACCGGAACTAAGTCCCGTAGTTCCGCTTCGCCTGAATCTTCCCGTTCTTTGCTTTGATCTTCAGCACGCCTTTTGCGCGCTTAGCCAGCGATCGACCCTTCTTGACCGCTACTTCTTTCTTCTTGTGCTTACTCTCCGGCGACTTCTTGCCTTCCTTCTGGACCACCCACCCGTCCGCACTGCTCCGGATCACGTAAGTCGTCTGCTTCGCCATCCTCTTCCCCTCCCTCTGAATGGACCATCGCTGGAGTCGACACGATTATGCAACTTACAGAACAGTCAGCGCAAGACTCTGATCCTCTCACATGAATCTGATCTGGTCCAGGATCCGTAGGATAAGAGAACAGGAGGCGGAAACGTGGATAGATGCCATGGCAAGACGAAGTCCGGGGCACGCTGCAAACGACAGGTCCCTGAGGGTACTCGCTTCTGCTCGGCTCATTCCGATCAGGCTGAGGGGGCAGAAGAGGCCGTCGACCCGGGCGGCACGTCTCAGGACCTGGACGCGCTGGACACCGTGATCCTCTTGGCGGCAGCAGGCGCAGTCCTTTTCGTCGCTCTAACGTTCCGGCGTTTCTCCTGGTTCTTGTAGCTGGAGACGCCTCATTCTACTGACCCTGAACCATCACAGCTCGGGCGCGGCTATTGAGGCGGCAGCAGCATCTGCGCCATCCTGTCCAGGAACTCCGAGTTCCGGTCGATGGGCCGGCGCTGCGGTACCGATGGTCTTGACCATTCTGAAGCAGGATCCGGCACAGGCGTCCTCGATCATCCTGACGACGGTGACGGACGTGGTTGGGTTCCTGAGTTTTCTGGGGCTGGCAACACTGGCCGCAGCGTTGCTCTGATCGCGGCTCGCAGGTCTTCAACGCAAAGTGCCCAACAAGATGTGCCCTGCAATCGCCCGCTGACCTACTTGGCCCCGTCGCCGTCGTGCGCACGGATCCAGCCCGTGAGGATCCCTTTGTACAACTCTGTAGGAGTATTGCCCGTGGTGCCGAGGTAGATGTGCACCATCATGAACAAGCCCAAGAGCCACCCCAAGAACGTATGCGTCAGGGCGTAGAATAGCCTGCCCTGGATCCCGATAATCTCTCCCGGAATCTTGTCGGGAAAGAACATCAACCAGCCGCCGACGATCATCAGCGGGAGAATCGCGTACATCACGACCGCGTACGTGATCTTTTGCAGTGGATTGAACTTCCGTACCTCGCTGTGCGGATAAGGGGGCGGCTCTCCCCGGAAGATCCCCCATACGTAGAAACGCAATTGCCGTGCTATGCCCCTGGTAATGTCTCCGAGGTTCGGTACGTAGTACCTGCCGTTTCGAGTCAACAGGTTCCCGAGCAGGAAGACGAGGTAGTTGACGGTGAGCAGAATGCCTGCCGCGTTGTGAATCACGCGGGAGGTCTGAAAGCCGAAACCTGCCGTTCGTGGCCTCGCGAAATGGAGCTCCACACCGGTCCATATGAGCAACACAAACAAAATCACGTTGATCCAGTGCCAGGATCGCACCCACGTCGGATAGAGTAGAATCTTCTTCACGCGCGCTTCCTCCCTGTTGCCAAGCGCGTTGCGCCATGAAGGAGGATTCCCAGAAGCGACAACCCGAACAGACCCCACATGAACTCATCCAGCATCTTGTTCTGCGTCGCGCCAACCATGTAGTAGTTGTTCAGAATCACCGAGTTAAGAAAGCCGGACTGCCGATCCTCCGTCGCCATGTGGCGGAAGAGTTTCTCTGTCAATGCGGAGTTCGCCGTGTGGCATTCGACGCACTCGCGAACGGCGCTCTTCGCGGAGAGGATCAGATGCACGGTCTGCTCACGGCCAGGTGTATGGCACTCGACGCAGCGGGCAGATCTTGCATGACTGACGAGGCGCGGTAAGAACGCGTGAGCTCGCCTCAGTTGGGCCAAGGAATGCCGCTCGTCTTCTACGGCCAGCTCACCCTCCAGGGCGTGACATGTCAGGCAGCGACTGTTGGCTTCTGCGATGGCCGCTCTCAGATCCGCCGACCTGTGGGAGGGAAGGTACTCATGTGGGTCATGGCATTCGGTGCAGGCAAAGGTCTCGGACACGAGTCGACCGTGGACGCTGGCACGGACTTCGTTCGCGATCCAGCCAAAGTGGTAAGGGGGCTCGTTACCGATATGGCAGGATGAGCAATCTCCGGCCTTTTGCTCTTGGGTTGCGCTGTGTGGGAACCGCTCGTATCCCGTAGAATGACAAACCTTGCACCCAAGCGACGCATGCACTGATGCCGCAAACCGCTCAACACTGATGCCTCTGCCCGGGGTTTCTGGTCTCGCAGCGTGGCATCGCAAGCACGCATCTGCAGTGTCGTCCAATTGCTGACCCGACAACGTGGATGTCACGACAACTGTCAGGGCCACCGCTACTGCGGACAGCGCCGCGCGACCCAGCACTTTCATTGCACAATCTCGCCGGGAGCCATCACACCCTACCTGATGTCATTCTCTTCAAACCGTGCAAGCTGAACGGTAGTGTCACCTGTCAGCCGGTGGCGGGTCGCGGCTTGGCCGTCTCGTTACGGGATCGGGCCGAGGCTCGGCATAAACCTGTGCATTACGGCCGAGCTCACGCGCCCGCTGCTCACGCGATAGCGATTCAAGAAAACGATGAACACGGCTTCCTGGTCCGGGAATCGGTGGAAGTTCGCTACGAACCCCGCGACCTGTCCTCCGTGTCTTTGTGTGGTGTGGTCCTGGTAGGGCCTTACGACCCAACCGAAGGCGTAGCCTGTGTCTTCACCGTTGGGCAGCACGGTCGAGGTCCACATGGTCGCCTTGGATTCGGCGCTCAGTAGCTCGTCTCCGTAGAGCGCTTCGTCCCATTTCGCCAGGTCGTAGGCCGAGCTGAGGATTCCACCCGCTCCCAACGTCGACGACGTCTCGGTGGGTCGTCGGTTGATCAGCTCGCCCAGCTTGTTCACCCAGTAGCCGGACGCCCGGTGCGGAATGATATCCTCGGGATCCGCCAGACGTGTCTGGCCCATCCCCAGCGGCCCGAAGATTCGAGTTTCGAGAACCTCGCCCAGCGGCCGGCCGTCGACCCGCTCCACGATCATGCTGGCCAGGAAGTAGCCGGTGTTGCTGTAGTACCAGCCTTGACCGGACTCAAAGTCCATGGGGCGCGAATGCGCGGCGCGAATCACCTCCTCCGGCGTCAGACGGAAGCCGTACACATCGTAGGTCATGATCTCTTCGTAGTCCGGAATGCCCGAGGTGTGCGTCAGCAGGTGCCGCATCGTCACGCCCAGCCACTCGCTTGGCAGGTCGGGTAAGCGATGGTGAATGGGCTCATCGAGATCGAGCAGGCCGTCCTCGACTTGAAGCATCGCGGCGGCCGCGACGAACTGCTTGCTGATCGAGCCGATCTCGAACACCGTGCTGTCCGTCACGGGCACCCTCAGCTCCACGTTCGCCAAGCCGTACGTCCTGAGATGGACGATCTCGCCCCTGGAAGCCACGGCCACCAATCCCCCGGGGATATTGGCGTCTTGCATGTAGGCCTCGATGAAGTGGTCAATCTCGGCAAGCGTATCGGCGGGTGGCTGAACGAGCTGGGCGAACGCGTTCGTGGCACCGCATAACAGGGCGAGCGATATCAGAGCCGATCGGCGACTGCTCATGGGTTTCTCCCCTACTCTATTCCCGCACGGCTTCCCCAGCCGAGGCCCGGAAGAGCCCCAGGTTCGACAGTGCGGGGACGTTGTTAGCCTGCTCAATGATGATACGAACGCGATCCGCTTCGACTCCTTCGATTCGAAGAAGCCTCTTGTAGCCGACCGTCGTTCCTCGAGCCACGGTGGCCCACTGGCCATTCGCGCGAATCTCGAGCGCGAAAGCCGAGATCCGTTGTCCAAAGAGGATCGGCTCCTGGATCATGACGCGATCGAAGTACACGGCGTCGCCCAGGTCGACCTCCAG
>JBDHJS010000062.1:0-26212 GCA_039586795.1 Gemmatimonadota bacterium | reverse complement strand
TACTACGCGCCGTGCATCGACGATTACGTCGTCGAGCAGGGCACGGTCCATCGCAGACGGCACCGCGTCATACAGGACGACGGCGCAGTCTTAATCAGGTGGCAGGTCTGGCCTGGCGATGACTACGTCGTTCGAGGCACGGCGACGGGGGATTGGTATCCGGTCTCGGGATTCCACAACAAGATCATCACCACATTGAAAGTCGGCGTGCACCAGTCCTGGACGCTCCACTATGTCGTGGAGAACGCGACAACCGGCATGGTTCTCGACTGGCCCGTCCGTTCCACGTTCATCTTGAATGCAAACGGAGAGATCACCGTCGACCGCTTCGTCGAGCCGTGCACGGTGCGGCACTAGAGTCGTGCTTGCCGGCCTGCAAAGCTCGTCCAGGCCTCAGTGCCAAGGCCCCGAGCGTCCAGATGGCGCTCGGGGCCCGACTATCGTATGGCGCAAATCGCGCGTCCGAGATCAGCCGTCCAGCTCGGCCGCCGCCATCTCCAGGCGGCGCTTCTCTTGCTCCACGTAACCACGCACCTCGCGCAGCAACGCTCTGGCGTCGAATACGATTCCGTCCTTGATCGTCCAGCGCACACCGCCCCAGTCCGCCTGCTCCGCCGCCGGCGCGATGCCGTAGAACCCGTAACCCATCCCGTACATCACTCGCATGTTGTCGATCGGGTTGCCATTCACGATGGCCAGGTCGGCCGTGCAGCCGACGCGCACGCCGCACAGGTCGTCGCGACCGAGTACCTGCGCCGCGTTCGTCGTCGCGAGCTTGATGATGTCGATGGGGTGAATGCCCGCTTCCTGCATCAGCTCCAACTCGCGAATCATGAACAGTCCGCCCATCGCCCCGGCGTCGCTTCCGACGCCGAGGAGCCCGCCGCGCTCCTTGAACTCGAGCACGTAGTCCATCCAGAGGCGGAAGTTGCGCTTCCACATGATCTCGTCCGATGTCTTCCACTCGGTCTTGTACCCGCCGTGCGACGTCGTGTCGGCGCCCCATTCCGCCGCCTCGTTCGGGTGCATCAGCGTCTCGCGCCACGGCAACGTCATGTAACGCGAGAAGTCCCGGTCGCTCTCGTACACCGTCATCGTCGGCACCCACGCCGTGCCGTTCTCGATCATCGTCTCCAGCACGCCGATCAGCTTCTCCGGATACTGGCTGGCCTCCGTCCACAGGTTCCCCGCCCAGCGAAACCGGTCGAGCTCGTTCCAGTAGTTGTAATCCGTGGGGAAGTTCTGTGTGCCGGGGAGCGCCGCATCCGGCACGCCGTACCAGTGCTCGATGCTCGCGACGCCCGCGTTCGACGCGACGACGGCGTCTGTCTCGGAGACCTTCAGGTCGACCATCACCGGCATGCCCAGCTGGTCCGCTTCCGCGACGATCGCCTCGAGAACGTCGGGGTAGTGCCCGGGACTCTTGCTCACCTTCACGCAGTCGGCGCCCTGGCGCTGGAACTCCCGCACCATCTCCCGGGCCGCGTCCGGCGTGTTCCCCGCATCCCAATGCCGCAGGGGTAACGGCCAGCGCTGGCACAACACGAGGCGCGGCGCGACGATGTCGTTCGCCTCGCTGAGGCGCCGCTGCTCGGTCATCGTCTCCAGCCCGGCGCCGGTACCCGCGTCGCGTACCGTGGTGACGCCGTGGGCGATGTAAAGGCGATAGGCATAGCCGAGGGCGTCCGGCCCATAGGAGCCACCGTTCCCCCGCAGGTGCGCGTGTAGCTCGATCAAGCCGGGCAACACATACATCCCCGCCGCGTCGATCACACGATCGCCCGTCGGGCGGCCGAAGTCCTCCCCGTAGCCGGCGGCGTTCACCGGATCGAAAGGAACCATATCGACGATCTTGTTACCCTCGATGACGATGTCGATGGGGCCCTCGGGCGGCATGGCGCGGTTCGAGCCGGGCGTACCACGACCGCTGACGACGATGGCGTTCCGAATCACCAGTCGCTCGTAGCGCACGCCCGGTGTCGAGCCTATCGGCAGCGGCCCATCTCGAAACCGGATCTCCGGGTTCTGGGCGGACGCGTTCGAGGCTTTCATGATGACGCCCGCAACAGCCAAGAATCCTACGAGCAATAGACCAGATGAGTGGATCAGGTTTCGCATTGCGCCTCCTGGCTCAAGCACTATCAGGTACGATTTCATCTAGGACATCGACATGCCACGACGTGGGCGGTCAGTTTTGTGTGGTAAGCCGTCCGGTGGCGGCGTAGACAATTCCACCCAAAAGATGATCCAGAAATAGCCGCTCCGAATAGCTGTCTATCGTGTGGCCGCCGGCTGTATAGAACGAGCGCCCACCATCGTAGTTATGGTACCAGGCGATGGGATGAGGGCTGCCGTGCTTCCCGCCCTGGTAGCTGCCTTCATCCAGTAGAGCCAGTACTTCCACTCCCGTGGGGACTGCCTGGAAATTGTACCACTCGTCCGTTCGCACCCACTCGTCGGGAAGAGTCGCCACCGCCGGGTGCGTGTGATCCAGTATTCGTATGATTGCTTCTTGGACGGCCGGGTGGCTTTCGAAGTAGGCCCCCACCAGCCCGCCGTACCACGGCCAGCTGTATTCGGTGTCGGTCGCCGAGTGCACGCCGACGAACCCACCGCCCTGCTGGATGAACCGCTCGAACGCGCCCTGTTGGCCGGCGTCGAGCACGTCGCCCGTCGTCATGAGAAACACCACGGCGTCGAAGCGACCGAGTTCCGCATCCGTGAAGATCGATGCGTCCTCGGTGGTCTCGACGGCGAAATCGTTGTCCGCCCCGAGCGTCTCTAGCGCCGCGATCGCGGCGGGGATCGAAGCGTGACGGAACCCGGCGGTCTTGCTGAACACCAGCACGCTGAACGCACCGGTGTTCTCGCCATCGGGGCCGTTGCCGTCGTCGGTTTGACCGGAACAGGACAGGCCAAGCAGGGTGGCGGCTACCGCCAGCGTCGCCAAACGAGCGGTCCGCCCGGGTGAGCTGCTCGAATGTGCTTTCGAGGTCGTTTCTTGGGAAGCCATGAAAAGTGCCCGGGGAGGGACTCGAACCCTCAAGAGCCGAAGCCCAACGGATTTTGAGTCCGTCGCGTCTGCCGATTCCGCCACCCGGGCTGGCCGACATTGAATCTCAGCTGTCGGGCGGCTGAAGAATTGCCAATAATCGGCTCGGAATCAAGCGCAATGCTGGCGAGTCGGTCACTATCGGGCTGGCTCCAGCAACTCCTGATACTGTCTCTCCGCATCCTCCCTCCCCCACGCTCTGTACAGCCGGACCAGCAGCGTCAGCGCACCTTGTGTGTATCGATCCTCCAATCCCGATCTGTCGCGCAATGATCGGTAGCCTTCCAAGAGCAGCTGTTCCGCCTCTGTGTACTGGTTGAGTCCGGCGAGGCAGCTTCCCAGCGCCACCTTCGCCTGCGCCGTCCATCCGTGGTCGGAGCCAAACGCGGCCTCATAGATCGCGAGCCGCTGGCGAACGAACGGCTCCGCCTGGGCCGTATCTCCTATCAGCATGAATAGATTGCCCAACGCAGCGTGCGCGTTGCCGATGTGCCAGTCTCCAGGGGGCCAATGCGCCTCCGAGACGGCGAGCCGCTCACGCAGAGCTTCCTCTGCCTCGGCGTATTTACCCTGCTGATAGAGCACCGAGGCAAGGTTGTTGAGCAGAATGACCAGGTGCGGCTCCCGGCCACGCGCCCGTTCCAGCGGCAACGCCTCCCGGTACCAGCGTTCCGCCTCGGCGAACTGCTTCTTCGAGCGGTGAAGAAACCCGAGATTGTTGAACGTGCCACCCAGCAGTCGACGGCCCGGCTCGCCGTGGGTGCGAAGAATCGGGATCGCGCCGAGGTACAACACCTCAGCCGAATCAACCTCGCCGGTGGCCCGAAGAACGTAGGCCAGGTCCAGGCGCGAGGTTACGGTCAAGAGATCCTCTGCGCCCAATTCCGCGGTCCTGATCTCCAGCGCTTGCCGTGCCAACACTTCTGCCGAATCTGCCGCGCCCAGCTCCCGTAGGGCCAACGCCAGACCACGCAGAGAGTGCGAGATGTTCACCGGGTCGTCGTTCAAGCGCCGTCGCAGGTCGAGGGCCGCCACGTACAGAGACTCAGCTGCCTCGAAGTTGCGCTTTGAACGCTCCGCTTCTGCAAGCTTATGTAGGCCCTCGGCCACCTCGAGATGAGACTCACCATGCACGAGTCGTTGCAGATCCAGTGCCTCCTGGTACAGCCTGACGGACTCATCGTACAGTCCCAGGTTCTCATAGACTCCACCCAACACTCTCAGTAGTCTCGCGCGGATCTCGGGTTGATCCTGCAATGCGTCCTCGATGTACTCGGCACCCCGATCGAGAACCGTTCGCACACGAACCGTGTCGCCGAATCCCTCCACCGGATCGGCCATCTTGAACAGGTCGACAAGGAAGGTCGAGACCTGCTCGGTCGTCTCGGCCTCCCGGGCCACCGCCCGCGATTGCGCCGCCGATGTCACCGCGTAACGCAACGAGATCCCGACCAGTCCGACCAGCATCACCGCGAAGGCGATGGCCACGACGACCGCCACCCTGTTCCGCCTGACGAATCGAGAGGCTCGATAGCGGAGCGTGTCCTTCTGCGCGCTGACCGGCAGGCCGCCTAAGTAGCGGCGGATGTCATCGGCGAATTGCGACACCGATGTGTAACGCCGCTCGGGCTCCTTGCGCAGAGCCATCATGGTGATGGTATCCAGATCGCCCGAGATCTGACGGATCAACTTCTGCAGCGATGACCGGCGTGATTGGGCTGACCCTTCAGCGTCGGAAGTCGACGGGGGCGGTTCCGCCGCGGCTTCCTTCTTGGCCCGGCGGAGCGCCAAACTGGGCGAAGGCGGCTGCTCCTCGCAGATCACGCGCTCCGCATCGCTGGGCGAAGCGAAGGGGAGCTCGTAGGGGTGACGGCCGGTAAGCAGCCTGTAAAGGAGGATGCCCAGCGCGTACACGTCGCTGGCCGTGGTAACCGTTGCACCGCGAAGCTGCTCGGGGCTGGCGTAGGCCAGCGTCATCGGACGGGCGCGCCGGGTCTGGGTCAAACCGGCATCGCCGTGCTCACCCGGCGCCAGCACCCGGGCGATCCCGAAGTCCAGAAGCTTCACTTCCCCCGTTTCCGTCACCAAGATGTTGCCGGGTTTCAGATCTCGGTGCACAATCAGGTTCTGGTGGGCGTGCTGAACCGCGTCACATACGTGAAGAAAGATTTCCAGCCGCTCTGGGATCCCGAGTCGGCGCGTGTCGCAGTACTCATCGATGGGCACCCCCTCGACGTGTTCCATCACGAAGAAGGGCGTTCCATCTTCGGTCACACCACCGTCCAGCAGCTGCGCGATGCTGGGATGCTTGAGGCGCGCGAGGATCTGTCGTTCCGAGAGGAACCGAAGACGCGATTCTTCCGATTCCAGGCCCACCGGCAGAAGCTTCAGCGCGGTTTGCATCTCGAACTGCTGGTCGTCGCGCTCGGCCAGGTAGACGGCCCCCATGCCGCCCCGGCCGATGAGCTGCACCAGCCGGTAACTGCCGATGCGCTTGCCCTGCAAATCGTCCGGCTCTGCGTCGTCTACCGCATGGACGCCCGCACGGTCGGCCAGGTCGGCGAAGTAGTCACCGGCAGACTCTTCCGAATCGAGCAACGCCGTCACCTGTCCCTCGAGGTCCCCATCCCCTTCGCAGGCCTCGGCGACAAACCGCTGGCGGGCCTCGACAGGTTGCTCGAGGGCCGCCGCGAAGATCTTACCTATCCGCTCCCAGCGCTCAGGCTTCATACGTCAGATGAGATTCGCCTTGATCTCGAGTTGGAGCCAGGATCTCGCCAGCCTCCAATCGCGCTTCACCGTGGCGGGAGAGGTACCCAATGCGGCCGCGGTGTCAGTGACCGACAGCCCGGCAAAGAACCGGGCTTCGACCACTCGCACTTGGCGCTCATTCACTTCTGCGAGACGCCGCAGCGCTTCGTCCAGCACGAGAATCTCTTCGGCCACTTCTTCTGCCACCGGGTTCGCTTCGTCCAGCGCGACGTCAGGCGTTCCTCCGCCGCGCTTGGCCGCTCGTCTTCGCTCCGCGTAGTTGACCAGGATGTGGCGCATCGCCTTGGAGGCGACGCCCAGGAAATGGGCTCGGTCCTCGAACCGTGCCTGGCTCTGATTGACGAGTTTGAGGTAGGCTTCGTGGACAAGTGCCGTCGTATCCAGCGTGTGGTCACCGACCCAGCGTCGGCGTTGGGCATGCGCTCGCCGGCGCAACTCGTCGTAGACCGCCGCAAAAACCTCGTCCAGGGCTTCGCGGTCGCCCTGTTGCGCGGCGCGCAGCCGAGCAGTGATCTCCTCCGACGAGTGCATAGGGGTCAAACTGCGAGCGCCTCCCTCCTATCGTCAAGACAAACGCTCCTCCTCGTCTCGCCATTGCGCATCGCCGCCGGCAGCGGTCGATGAGCCCGCCACGCCCACAATTCTGTAACTCCAGGTAGCGGTACAGCGAACCACGAAACGGGTGCTCTGACCCGAGCGCCGGCTGGCTCAGCTGAGCAGTGAACCCATACCGGAGGTGACAATCATGAAAGCGCTCCTACCATCCGCTTTGGCTCTGCTTGTTCTCGTCGGCTGCGCCGGCAGCGACGACGAGGCCCGGACAGAGGAAACGCAGAGCAACATTGAGGCGGCGGCCACCAGCGCTGCGGCACCGGGCGCCATGAAGTCGGGTGCGTATATCGAGTACACTGTGACGGGAGACGTCGAAGTTTCGAACCGGGAGGAGGAAGTCGTGTTGTGCAGCGAGACCTCTGATGGGTTCAAGGCGCATACGATTGGCGACTGGAACTTCTCCCTCGACGCCGACGGATCTGGTCCGGGCTCTCATGGTGTTCGGTTCATGGTCGCCGCGCCTCCCGAGATTCAGTCGGTTCGCGCTGCGGGCCGGGATCATCGCTTCTATGGGGACGGCACGCTGACGCTGGAGGATGCGGGGAAAGACAACGTCGGATTCGACGCCGTGCGGGTTACGTTTACCGGTACCGGGCTCGAGTCCGACCCCGGCTATCGAATCAGCGTGGAGGGCAGCTTCTTCTGCGGTGTGATGTAGAACCTCGCCGAACCGAGCGCGCAGCGGTAGCGAACGCTACCGCTGCGGACGCCCACCACTCAGGAAACTCGCAACAGCCTCCCAGTCCAGCCCTAATCGGACCGACCTGATGATCGTGGTCTCGGGCGGATGATCGGCTCCGTTGCGCAGCCCAACGGCGATCAACTGAAAGTCCCAGGGGTCGGCCTCGGCGTCAAAGTAGGCCGGGTTGGGGGCCACCAGTGCGCGGGCACCTTCCGCTTCCGGTTTGGCCAGCACGGATGACCCCGACATTTCGCCGGTGACGTAGGCCTGCCGTGCCCGCTCCGTCGGGCTCATGGCTGCCAGCTCCGCCTCCAACTCGGCGATCAGTTTCGCCACGGCGCTGTTCGCCTCGGCGACTTCGGACCCGACTTCCCGGGTCTGGCGCGCCAGCTCTTCCTTCATCGCGGCCATGTCTCGCTCCAGTTTGTCGGCCGCCTCGGGATCGGTCGTCCGGAGCTGACGGATCATCGCCTGCACAGCCTCATCATCGATCGCGGGCGGCTCGGATTGCGCGCCGCCGATATCGCTGTTCGCCTCCCGGGCCATCCGTCGAATGTCCGCAATCTGCGCCTCTAGGAATCGCTCCTGACTGACCGGAAGCCACAGCGGCCGCTTGTGGATACGGCGACCACCGAGATGGGCTCGATGAAGATCGGCCCGGCCGAGTCCTCGATCATGGCGCCGCTACCGTCGTACAGCAAAGGCGTCAACGTGTTGACGTCGACCCGCACGCTGGCGCTGGCTTCCCCGGCCTGCTGGACCGTGGGATGAAAGACCTGGATCAGCAGCGACGAGTGAACGACGGAAGGTCCCGAACCCACTCGCTCCCTACCCCGGATGACGCCACTGGGACGGACCTCGACGCCCCAGGGCGGCTGCAGGTTGGGGATCTGCTGGAACAGCTCGAGCAGCCCGCTGTGCCGCTCGAATATCGGCCCGCTCACGCTGGGCGGCATCTCGAGCCCGCTGGCGTCGCCTTCTGTCCATGCCAGCCAGCGTCCGACTTCGAGGCCCGAGGCCTCCAGAGGCGAGTCTCCGCAGACTTCGGCGACCGATTGGCCGAAGAGCTGTCCCGGCGTCGCCAGCCCGGCGACGCACGAGACAACGAGACACCATCTTCGTAACACGGTCAACTTCGTCGTACCCGTCATTGCCACATCTCTCCCATGCTCACTCGCTTGAACCCCGCGGGGATCTCGAACAGAGAATCCGACACACCGCTTCGATCGATCGCCAGAATCTCGGTGACGTCGTACGAGCCGAGGAAGGGTTCGAATACCTGGAGCAAGATCGGCACGCGTCCCTCGCAGAGCAGGCTCTCGAAGTCGTCACCCTCCTCTTCATCAAAGCTCGCCTGCGTCTCAAACGCTTCGAACGTCTTCACCAACTCCGCTTCGTCTTCGGCACACCACCCGCGACCTATCCGCTCGCCGTCGTCGGCTTCATAGGCCGATGCTTGGAAACCGTTGATGTGCTCCGTCAGGCCCAGAGCCTGGACCTTGACCCCACCTTCGGACATCTCCCCTGTCTCCTCCGGGTTCACACCGACCTGCGCCAGCATGTCCTCCGAAGCACGTCTCTGTTGCTCCATTTCGTCCCGCGAGAACTCCAGGTACGTCTGCTCTTGCGGGTTGACTATCTGGTAGGTGCCGTTCTGGAAGTCGAACAACATGAACCCCTCGTCCTCGGACTCTCCTGCCATGCGCATCCGCGATCCCTTGATGTAGATCGTCGATTGGCTGATGTCGGCAGAGCCATCCAGTCCCATGGCCTCGAGCCGCGCCATCGGGATCGCAAACAGCTTCTTCGCCACGGCCGCGTTGTATTCGGCCTCGCTGTCGTACTCCGGCTCTTCTTCCTCGGCCCAAAGCAGCTCCTGCAACATGTAAGTAGACACCTGAATGGTGCGTTGCTTGATCGTGCCCTCGAACGTCTGCGCTGAGAGGACGGTTGGACAGAGCATCAGAATGAGGAGCCAGGTGAGAGTCATGCGTCTGTTCGTCATGGGACACACTCCTTTGAATCAGTGTTTCGCGCCGAGATGGATCGCCGACAACGTATCCGGCGTCAGGGTCAGCACAGCCGACATCGGTCCACCCATCTGCAACTACAGGAATCCGGAAGCGGCGGGCTCACCCGCCAGCCGCCGCTTACTATCACCTTTCGCTGACGCGGTATTCTCCGTCCTCGGTCAGCTCGACGCTCACCCCCAGCTGCTTCAGCGATCTCGCGGCCTCGGCCCGAACCGGATAGAAGCCGCTCGTCGTTCCGGACAGATTCTTCACGGTGACCCAATAGGTGTCGGCGGCGATGGCCCGGCGCAGGTCGGGAATGGCCTCCTCGCCACCCAGTTCACCCAGCAGATACGCGGCGTCCGATCTTATGTCTCCGATCTCCGAACTTCTCAGCAATTCCAGCAAGTCCGGTACGACCGCCGGGTCCCCGGCGTACCCGAGTGCCAGAGCCGCGCGTGCCCGGAGCTCCCCGGACTCCCCGCGCAGGGCTTCTCGCAGAACCTCTAGCCCAGCGGGCTCGGAATTGCCCAGGGACCGGGTATATACGAACCTGAGATATTCGGAGCTTGAGAGATAAGTGCCGTATTGAAGCGTCGCTTGTGTGGGGAGGCTGATCTCGCTGTCCAATGCGTCGAGCAATAGCCTGACCTTGGTGGATGCATCGATGTCTCGCCGCTCCGGGAGCGTCCAAACCACAGCCAGGCGACGGTTCACGTCTTCATCTCTTAGCGCGCCCTCCACCTCGGCTACCGCATCCTGCAGCGATGCGTCGGGCTCCTGACTCGGCGGTGATTCGGGCTTCTCGCCACCACACCCAACAGCCGAACCCAGTCCGACCAGCACTAGCATCCACACCACGAGAAGTGGCGTCCGACGTATCGTGTTCATCCGCGACGCCTCCCAGTCTTCGCGATACCGCACAATGGGCCGCCTGCCGGGTAGACCGGCGGCGAACCTTTCCCGTGCTGCTTTCCAGGCGCCGCCCAGTCTTCCTTGTCGGCCGCGCCGATCTGCCATAGGCCCTCGGCTAACCACGCCAGGTAGTGCTCGTCGGTCATCTTGCAGCGGTGTGTGTCTGGGACCGTGTCCATCCCCAGCGACGCTTCCCTGTCGTCAGGTATATCGTCCCCGTCACGGTCGACGATTCTTCTGTCGGCCCGATAGGCCGTCGTATCCTCAAACCTCGACCGCCCGTTATCCTCCTTCCATTGCTCATCGAATTCTCTCCACCAGTCATCGTAGTGCCGCTTGTGCTCGAGCTCGTGGAGGACCGTTACGGCGTAGGTATCGATGCCGTCCGTGTACTCTCCGGTGACCTTGTTCCACGCCGTTCCTGATGCGGCATCACAGAGATAGATGTGGTCGGCTCCGGGCGGGTAAAAGCCATACACGTCTCCTCCATTCTCCATGTTGCACATTTCGCCCTGCTCGTAGCGCACCGCCGATCTGGCCAGCCCCTGTCCCGCCGGGGTCTGTCGCCAGTAGTAGAACCAGTTCGGAACATCTTCGTCGTCAGGATTGCCCTTTCCTGCAACGCTGAAGAAGAATCGGGCCGGTAACTCAGCGGTCACTTCGCTGCACCCCGGCAGCGTCACCTTTACCGGATCCTGCACATCGAAGGCAGCGTTGTCCTCTGGCATCCCCTGGTACTCTACGCCGACCATATTGCCCCGACCGTCTTCCGGATCCGTGGTCAGCGTGACACCCTCGATCTCGGGGAACGTCCAATAGATCGAGGGCTCCGCTTCTTCGGGGTTGATGTTGTTGGCGATAGCAACCTGGTTGAGTTCGCTCCCGTTCATATCGAACACGAGGGCGTCCCAATTGAAGGGATCGATCTCCAAACTGCGTGTCTCCGCATCGATGCAAGGCAACAGGCTCCAGCTGAGCGTACCGGTCTTACGCCCGCTTCCCATGCCGAACCCATCAGGCGTCCCCACGTCGATCTCGAAAGACCCGGTAAGATCACCGGGTGATGATGAGGGAAGCCTGAGATCGTCAGTGCGTACATCGAGTTCATCCAGGCCGAGATCCACGGCTTTCGTCTCGTTGCCAAAGCCACCGACGTACTCGATCGTCGCCTGGCCCGGGATGCCGTCACCGACATCGAAGTCGACCGTGTACGTGAGGTTTTCGACGTCGATCAGCAGCTCGACTGATCCCCCCTGAGAGACGCCTTCTCCGGACTCGGATAACACGATCGTACCGTTTCCCATGCTCGAATTCGCCTGGTGCGTGGCCGAGAACGCCAGGCCGTCTCCCACCCAGATCGCCCGCCTTGGACCGTCGCGCACGTCTGCCAGCTCCAGGTTGACCGAACCGCTCGCCGACGCGATCAGCACGCCCTTTCCGGAATCCATAAGGTTGCTCTCCTGAGTAACCTCCACGCGGATAGTCCCACTCCACCGGGTGACCCCCAACCAGTCGAGGGCCTCGTCGCTCTGCAGCCCCGCCGCACCAATGACTAGAAGCGAAGTTGCTGCAACGGCCCACGCAAAAGCGCCTGGTCTCACCTCTTTCCTAGGTTTCATGTGGCCTCACTGTCGGTTCAGGCTGAGATTCGGCCGCTGTATGACCGCTCTACTGGGGTTACAGATTTCAGTGACCGCAGGGCTCGCTGGGCAGAAACGCCTCGCTGCGTGACGTGCGGCGCTGATGAACCTGACTAACGGTTGATCCCGACACGTGTGCTTTTCCTGTACGAAGAGTGAAGGCATGTGCTGCACGTAAGAAGCAGCCTGCATTGGCCACGACCAGCGCGGAGGACACTCATGCGATCCACTGGACCGATGGTGAGGAAGGTGGCGTGTCTCGCGACCCTGCTCCTGATTACTGTCGCGTTACCCGCAGCCGCACAGCAGGGCGCCGGCAGCCAGAGCCTGACGGACTATATCGCGGTCGGGCGCGACGGAACCGCACTGTACACACGGGACGACGGCGCGAACTGGACGGTTCTGACACCCATCGACACGTACATCAACGGCGTCATCTCCGACAACCGAGGACGGTTCGTTGCCGTAGGCGCCAGGGGCACGATTATCCGCTCGAGTGATGGCGGCGCGAGTTGGGAGACGATCGCCTCGGGCACCGAGGAGACGTTACAGGGCGTAGCGTCGGACGATGACGGGAATTTTGTCGCCGTTGGTGCAAAAGGCACGATCCTCACGTCGGCTGACGGCGGACACACGTGGCAAGCGGCCAACTCCGGAGTCACCGATGCGCTGCTTTCGGTAGCGACAGACCGCAGCGGAACCTGGATCGCCGGCGGCCCACAAGGGCTAATCGTCCGATCCGACGATGGCGGTGCAAACTGGACAACCACTAACACCGGCATGAGCGCTCACGTGAATGGCCTGGCGTTCGTGGGTGAGAGCCGGTGGGTCGCGGTGGGGTTACTGGGTAAGGCGGCGCAGTCTGATGACGGCGGTCAGACGTGGACGGCATTGAACACGCAGACGCGCAAGACGCTGGAGGGCGTCGCGTCGGCTGGCGCGATCGTCGTCGCCGTGGGTTGGGACGGGACCGTCACGCGTTCGGAAGACGCTGGCGCGACGTGGTCGGTCGTCGAATCGGGGACGACCCAACGCTTGATGGCCGTGACCTCGGGTCGAGATAGTGTATTCGTCGCCGCGGGCTGGCGTGGGACGATCGCGATCACGAACGACGGCGGCGCCAGTTGGTCAGTCAAGGAGAACCTGACCCGAAAGGTCTTGCAAGAGATTGCCTACAACCGCTTGCCCGACCTGGCAGTCTCGAACCTGAGGCTCGACACCTTATGTCACGTCACCATCGACGTCGCCAATCGCGGCCCGGCCGATCTGCCGAAGGAAGTCTGGGAAAACGAGTCGGTGATACTCAGAATGTCGTTCGATGATGAGCCGTTGGACTCGATCACGCTCACGGCACTCGATCCAGACAGACTGCTGTCCACACCTTCGGGTCGACGCCAGTACACGTTCAAAGCTCGGTCGATCGTTGACACCGTCTCCGTCAAAGTGATGATCGATGCGAACCGCTTGGTTGCGGAAGCGCGGAAGAACAACAACACAAGGCAGGCTGATTTGGTGTGCGTGAACTAGGACCCGGGCCAGGTAGGAGCAGGAGAGCGAGCATTGCAGAACCACTGCCTGCCCCGAACCACAACGGCGGAACTATAAAAGAAGCGAGGATCTAGACGGCTTTCAAGAATCAAGCGCTCCCCGCCAGGATGCCGCGGTAATTCTCTTCCTGTCGCCAGTTGATCCCTCTGACTACCGCGATGGCCAGAATCGCCGCCAGAATGTTGATGGCGTCGGAAACCACGTACAGAACGGTTCCGGCCGCTAGATCACCGATGTTATCGCCCGCTGTCAGACTGATGCGGAGGGCTCTCCAGGAGAACCAGTTATAGAATAGCCAGGCGGCCCACCAGGATCCGACGATCGGCGCCGATTCTGCCACGGCCGGCTCGTAGGCACAGTCGCTCTTGATATAGATCTCTTTCACGGCCTGGTACGGCCGAAAGAGGTTCACGATCGGAATGAAGAAATACCCGACAACCCAAGCCGGAGTGAAACGCACTTCTGCCACTCCAATCGTTGGAAGATTCCGGTATGCACGGTGTAGCCACATGCAAAACACGATCGCAGTAGCGAGAAACAGCCCCGTCTGCGCTAATGCGACAAATGCCTGGCGGGTATCGTTCGCAGCCACTTCGGCGTTGGAAACGAAAGCGCCTCGGAGCATCCGGTCCAGCAGCATGTACTCCGCCAAGCCCGATACAACGGCTATCAAGTCGACCGCGACAATGATGCCCAGCAAGATCGTCAACCACCGAGCTCGAGTACTCCCTGACTCGAACTGCCCGAACTGCGGCGGCGGAACGACCGGGGCCACATCGCCGACGTCCACGGTGATCGCCCCTTCAACAGCCAGCACGGCCAGGCGAGGAGCCGCATGCGACTCCAGCCGATGTTCCACGTCCTCTAGCGTCGCACAGTTCTCGATCGAATCGAGAGCGATGTCCAGCGCTTCCTCGGCCGCCGGGTACCGCTCACGCAAAGCGAACGGAAACCGATAGTGCCAGATGTCTTTGCCGCGGGCGCTGAATCTGCCTTGTGTCCTCACGCGCAGCATGCCGGGGACGATCTCGAACAGCAGCCTCGTTCCGTCGGCGAGGCTGACCAGGGATGCCGTGCCCGGAACATAGGTAATTCTTTTCGCCTTCATCGTTCGCGCCTCGCTGCGGTCTGAAACGGGGCGGCCCCCTGAAGGAACCGCCCCCAAAGACGCGTGTCAGCCTGTGTATCTAGGGATTACGTTAGTCAGGGTTTTGGCTTCGTCGGCCCGCTGAGCACAACGTTCCCCGCTTCTATCCTGACCCAGTACGGCGAAGAGTACTGTTCAGCGCAGTAATTCTCAGCGTCTGGACCAACCAATACGTAGCTGATCTTGTCCGGAACGGCGTTCACCCCCTGGCCGTTGTCCTCCAATCGAAAGACAGCCGGCTCGCCTATCCTTTCGGTATTCGAGTGACGGGTGACGATGCCTCCGATCCAAGCCCTGTTTCCGTCCATCTGCATGCATATGGCGTCGGCGCTACCCCAGTTGCCCCCATGGTTGTTCCACTGGAACATCCCATCTACGGTGTCATCCAGGTACTTCCTGACATTGAACGAAAAGGTGCGCCACACATCGGGAGAGTACAGACGATGGGATTGTCCACTCCCGACCGCACTCATCCGGACCGGATTCTGGTCGAGGTTGATATCAGGTATCGCATACTCTGGTTCCGAAGCGGTCTCGCAGCTGATTGCGAACGCGACGGCAAGAAGGATAACGACGAGGGATTTCAGGGCACGCATGGGAATGCCTCCTTTGGGGCCAGTTGAGGTCGACTAGGGTGTTGCCTCAGGCAGCGCGCGGCGGAGCACGCACGCGCCGACAAAAAAAACGCGCCTTTCCAGGACGCTGGATGAATCGATCCGCTCCGGTCGTCGACGACGACCGACTGTGCGGGTGTGCAGGATTGTGAGGTTCGGCCACGACCGAGGGTCCTGTGTCGGCGAAAGTGAAATCGCCACGACCTCAGCCCTTCTCCCGGGTCGCCAGTATCGCACATGCGCTAAGTTATTGCAACAAATAGAGATAACAACTATGACTATCCGCCGAGTCGCCGAGTCGCTTTGCGCATGGCCGCGATCCGGCAGGCGCCTTGTCGAGTCCAGCGCCACGCGTTCAATTTGAGGTATTCGATAGGCAGCATCCATCCTGAACCGGGAGACGTGAAGCGTGGATACGTTGGTTCGCTGGTCGGTGGGGCTCGGAGTGGCGTTGGTGATCGGCGCCCTGCTGACGGAGTGGTTCGTCGCCGCGCTGCGAGCGTCCCTCAAGATCCCGAAGTCGGCGGGCCGCGTGGTGCCTGGCTGGGTCATGGGACTCAGCGAGCGCCTCTTCTTCACCCTTATAGTGGCGTTTTACGTGCCGGGGGCGGCGGTGGCGATGATCGGTTGGATCATGCTGAAGATGCTTCCCAACTGGGAGCTCTACGTTACCCACGGCTCGGCGAACAAACCGATGGCCTGGTCGTCCATCCTGGGCTCGCTCTGTTCCATGTTCTTCGCATTGATCGGCGGGCTCATTTGCGCCGGGAAGATCTGGATCTGGTGGTGAGCTGAGTCGTCGAGAATGCAAACGATCGGTGCCCGCGCCCGACTTCTCGCGCTCGCCGCGGCGCTCACGCTGTTCACCGGGGCATCCGCGCGCGCCCAAGACTCCAACTACTGGACCTACCAGTGGGGCACGGCGGCGAACCTGCTGGGCGGCGCGGTGATCGGCAGCGTGGTCGACATCAGCGCCACCTACTACAACCCCGGTGCGCTGCCGCTGATCGAGCAAGCGGAGATCATCGTGACCTCGAAGGTGTTCGATCTGGCCAGCCTGAAGGTCGAGCCCGATTTCGGCACGCAAGTCGATCTGGACAACCTGCGGCTTTCCATCGCGCCGGGCTTCGTCGGCGGCCGACTCCCCTTCAAGTTCCTGGGCAGCGACGTGCTGGGCTACTCGCTGTTCACCCGTCAACGCTTCAAGGCGACGATCGACGCCGGGGCGGTCGGCACGCTGGACGAAGTCAACGATACCCTGCCCACCGACGACTTCCTCGGTTTGGTCCGCTTCGAAGAGGACCTCACCGACTACTGGGTCGGACTCACCTTCTCGAAGCTGCTGGGTAGTAAGGTCGGGCTGGGCGTCACCCTGTACGGCGCCTACCGCAGTCAGCGATTCGGTGGCCAGTCGCAGGCACAGACGTTCACCGATACGACACAGGCGATCGTGCTCAACCAGACCTACAGCAGCTACTGGAATTTTCGCATGCTGTTAAAGGCCGGTGTCACGTTCGAGTTTCATGGCGTGAGTTTCGGGCTGACGGTGACCAGCCGCAGCCTCAGCTTGTTCGGTAGCGGGCGCGTGTTGGTCAATCGTACCCGGTTCGGTATTAGCGATCCGGCTTTCGGGGCGACGTTCCAAGACGGCCTCGGCGCAACGTTCCGCTCCCCGCTCTCCCTCGGCCTGGGCACCGCCTACTCGCCGGACCAGAACACCACCGTGCACTTCGCAACGGAGTACTACGCTCCGGTGTCGCAGTACGTGGTCATGGACCTCGAGCCGTTCGACAACCAGAGCGGCGGGGAGACGATCACTGCCGACCTCGAGGACGCGCGCAAGGGAGTGCTGAACGCCGGGATCGGGGTCGAACACACCTTCAGTCCGACACTATCGGGGTACGCCAGCTTCAGGACCGACTTCACGGGCTCGGACCCCGACACGCCGTCCGACATCACCTTCACGCGCTGGAACCTCTACTTCATTACCGCGGGCACGTCGTTCCAGATCGGGACGGCGGACCTGACCCTCGGTCTCGCCTACGGCTGGGGAAGCAGAGACGACAGTATCGTTACGCGGGATGAAGGCGATCGCGATCCGGGCACTCCGCGAATCACGAGTGCCCAGTACAGAACCCTGCGCTTCATCATCGCGTTTGCTATATGAGGATCATCGATATGGCTGACTTGTGCGGCCCGTGACCCCCGGGTATATTCGGCCGCCCCTTCGCTTTTTCGATCGAGAGAATACGGAGCACAAAGCCAAGATGCCGAACCGCGACGACTGGACCGTTCTTCACCATCTCGCCTACGTCTACGCCGCCATCGCATCCATCGATGGCTCGATCACCAACGACGAGCTCGAGGTCTTCTGCAAGAAGCTCCACGAGTGGATCCCCGAGGAAGACCCGGAGAATCTCATGCAGACCGTGATGGCCACCGTCACGGCGCTGGGCGACGACAAGGAGAAGCAAGAACTCGGCCACCTTTACCGCTCGATCGGCGTCGTGGCCGATAACCTGGACGTCGAGGCCCGCACCGCCGCCCTCGACGATCTCCTCGCCATCGCGGCCGCCGACGGCCTGTTCGAGCCCAGCGAAGGCGCGCTGCTGCTCCGGATCCGCCAGGCGTGGGGCACAGACGAGCCCGTTCACGATGAGGGGGAGGAGGATTAATAGAATCGTCATTCGGAATATCGAACTGAATTATCGAAGCTCGTTCAACGATTCTCTCAGTCGGGGATTTTGGATCTAAGCTGGAGGTACGACGCTAGCTATCCCCACACAATCCTCCGCTTCCGCGACTCCAGAATCCGCAATCGTTGAATCCTCTTCGACAACTCAGCTCAACCTCCCGGAATCAGAACCCCGACTCCCGAATTCTCCACAGACATTGCCCTGTGTGGGCTGCGGGTTATATTCGCAGCCGCACTGGAGAACCGCGTTCTCCGACGGGCTGTTTACCTTTACTGGAAGGCACATGGGTCGGAAAAGACCAAAGCTGAAGAAGTCAGGCCGCAGGAAGATTGGGCGTAAGAAGCGCAAGGAATTGCACAAGCGCCGCAAGCGCAAATAGTCGCGTTGCCGGACGCCGCTGAGACCATCTCTGCCGCCCGCTTGTCCCGATTTCAGACACCCAAGACTTGAAGCCGCCTGGCCCGGAGCCAACCGGGTCAGGGAGGAGCCACATCCTTGAGCGAAGAGCTTCTGGCCGGTTACCCCGTCGTGATCCGCATCCCCGTCCAATGGGGCGAGATGGATGCGTACGGGCACGTCAACAACACGGTGTTCTTCCGTTACTTCGAGTCGGCGCGGATCGTGTTTCTGGATCGTTGCCGGTTTCTGGAGGCGTACGACCGGGAGAAGGTTGGCGCGATTTTGCATTCGACCAGCTGCCGGTTTCGGCGGCCGTTGTTCTACCCCGACACCGCGATCGTAGCAGCGCGGGGGACGGACATTCTGGAAGACCGGTTTACGATGGAATATCTGATGATCTCGGAGGACGGGGATGCGGTTGCCGCCGAGGGATCGGGGATCATCGTTTCCTTTGATTATGTGGGCCGGAAAGCTGTGCCGATTCCGGACTACGTGACGGAAGCCCTCCATCAGCTATAGCCTCGCGGAGTACGAAACACCCCAACCCCATAGTGCGTATTAACTAAAGAGGGCACGGAACCCACCCGGCCCCGCGGGGGAACACCAGCGCCAGACCCCGCGTTGACTATGTAGAAACCCTATCCGATTCAAAGCGAGAGAGACTCCAAGATAGATGCTCCGTAGCGGCCCGTAACGGGCAAACCATCCGGGCACTCGAGGCGTCTAAGAAGGAGACTGCAGGGTAGGAAAGACAAATAGTTGTGTGGCGGCGCCTGCTTTGGGCAGCAGGTAGGAACTGTCCCTCCATCCGGCTCGGCTGCCTACTCCCGGTGCCGGGTCAGCCGCCACACAGTTTTTTTTATCCTCAGCTCTCGCCTGTCGCCGTGACCTGGGCCTCGGCCTTCGCTTCCTCCACCATTCGCGCCACATCCGCCAGCAGCTGCTTCGCGTCGTAGACGATCCCATCTTTGATGACCCACTTCACGCCGCCCACTCGCTCCACCTCGCCCGTCTCATCGTTCAACCGGATGGTCCCGGTCCCGTACAGGACCTTCAGATCGGCGATCGGGTTCTCCTCGACGATGGCAAGGTCGGCCAGCATGCCCGGGCGAATGATCCCGAACTCGATCGGCATACCTTTCGGCTCGTGCAGCGTCTCCGCTCCGTACAGCGTGGCTGAACGGAGCACCTCGAGTGGGTGGAATCCGGCTTCCTGGAGCAGCTCCAGCTCCCGGATATAGCCGAACCCGTAAAGCTTGTAGATGAACCCGGAGTCAGAACCGGTGACGACCCGACCGCCGGCGTTCTTGTAGTCGTTGAGGAAGCTCATCCAGATCTGGAAATTGCGCTTCCACTCGATCTCGTCCTGGGTGGTCCAGTTGAACCAGTAGGAGCCATGACTCTGCCGGCTGGGCTGGTAGAACTGCCAGAGCGACGGCAGCGTGTACGTGTCGTGCCACTCCGCTTCCCGGGCTCGCATCACGTCACGGCTCGCCTCGTAAATCGTCATCGTCGGCGAGAATACGAAGTCCAGCTCCAAGTACTCCTCGATCGCCTGGTTCCACTTCTCGCTGCCCCGTTTCGCCGCCTGCTTCCACAGCCGGCCCGCCTGACCGAAGCGGTGGTACTCGTCGTTGTAGTTGTAGTCGTACGGGAAGTCCTGGACGGTACGATCGGTGAACAGCGACTCCGGCAGTCCATACCAGTGCTCCAACGAACCTAGGCCCAGTCGCGCCGCATCCAATGCGTCCATTCGCGAGACGCCCATCTGACCCAGATGCGCCTGCGTCCCCAAGCCGCTCCTCTGCGACTCGTCGATGAGCGCCGCCATGATCTCCGGGTCGTAGGAGCCCAGCTTCAGGCCATCGACCCCTTGATCCGCTGCCCAACGCACCCACTCCCGTGCCGCCTGGGGCGTGTCGATCGGGCCCCGATCCCAACCGGCGCCGGGACGCACGTAAACGAAGATCCGCGGCGCGACGATCTCGTTGCTCGCGCTGCGCTCTCGGGACTGTAGCGTCCAATCCATCCCGTTCCCCGAACCCGGATCGCGGATCGTCGTCACGCCGTGACCCAGCCACAGCTTGTAGACGTACTCGGCCGGCGTGCCCTGTGAGCGGCCGCCGGTGTGCGCGTGCGTGTCGACTAACCCGGGCAGCACGTACATCCCGTGGGCGTCGACTTCGTACGTCGCGTTTTGCGGGCGCTGCTCCTCGTCGATCGGCACACCCGGCGCGCCGACGTTGCGGACCTGGACGATGCGATTGCCTTCAATGACGATGTCCACCGGCCCCTGCCCTGGCGCGCCAGTCCCATCGATCATCGTCGCCCCGCGGATGATCAGCCGCTCGAACGGCCCCGCGCCCTCGTTCGCCCCTCGATCGGGCGCCGGCTCCACCGTGCGGCGCTGACCTTCACTCTGGGATCGTACCAGGTTGGGGTGCGCAAACAGCAGCCCCAGAGTCGCGAGACAAGCGACGGTCATCCGTACCCAGCGCATCGGTCGTCCTCCGTTCGAAGCGTGCCGCAGGTTGTCGACGATCAAGCGTAGAAGATCGGTGCTCGAGGCGCGTCGCGCAAACGCCTTGACACGACAACCGGGATGCCCCACTAGTAACCCTTCTGTGAAAAAGTTGGACTCGCAATCGGCCCGTACCCGTACCGGACTGCGCGATACGTCTATGCATCGGAACCCGCAAACCGCGGAAGAGTGGCGTAACTGGTTGACCCGCCGCCAGGTCATGGCGGCAATCGACAAGCTGAAGCCCTGCCTCAACGGGCACGACGAGTGTTCGACCCACGCCGGCGGACCCTGCTTCTCCACGGTCGTGCAGCGTATCTCCGAGAAGGCGCGGATCCGCGCCCTGCAGTTGGTCGCCTCCGGCTCCGACCGGGCCATGATCTGGGGAATGATCAGCCGCGAGTATCCCACCCTCGACGAGGATGCCGTGGAGACCGTCGTCGAGGCGGCGATGAGCTACGGAGTGGCTTAGTGAACTAGATCCCGCCGGCGGTTAGGTACCGCCAGATATAGACCGACGCGACCGTCCGATAGGGACGCCAGACTTCCGCCCGCTCCACCATCGTGCCCGCATCGCTCTTTCTGAAGAACCGTTCCATCCCTTTTCGGATTCCAAGATCGTCCACCGGGAAGACGTCGCGCCGTCGCGCCGAAAACATCAGGAACATCTCCGCCGTCCAGCGCCCGATGCCGACGATAGCCGTAAGGCGCCCGATGATCTCCTCATCGCTGAGCCGCGCCCAGCGGACCTGGCCCAGCCCTCCGTCGGTGAACGCCTCCGACAGCGCGTAGAGGTAGCGCCGCTTCTGTCGGGACACGCCGGCGCCCAGCAGCTTCTTCTCCGAAGTGGCAAGAATCGCTTCCGGCGTCGGAAAGCGAAGGTCGGGATGCAGCGCGCGCACCTTGTTGATCACGGCCCGGGCCGAAGCGCCCGAGACTTGCTGCGACAGGATGGAGCAGCAGAGCACCCAGAAATAGGGACGGTGGGATTTGATCTCGAACGGCTTGACGGCCTTGAGGAGCGGACGGAACTCCTTGTCCCGGCGGAGCGCGGCCCGCGCCTCCTCCATCGTCCAGCGCACGGCCCCGCTCAAGAGCGCGCTCGGGCTCCCGCGGTTACGCTCACTCTTCGCTCAGGCCCTTCGGTGGCCCGAGTATCTCGGCCCAGATGATCGCTTTCTGTGCGGCGCTCCAATCGAGCCGATCGGGAAGCACGGTTGGGGACCGTCGACGCACGGCCGGACGACCTTCGGCATCCACGTAGCGGTCGTGGAATTCCTTGTGGCTGCGCACCGGCTGCGGAACGCCGTAGCGCTCGTGGAAGCGGTCGTGATCCTCCGGCCGACGCGGCACCTCGAGCGATTTGGGCTCTGATACTTCTCGCAGACTTCGGCGCTGGAGCGCGTAACCCCGCTCCCGGGTATTCGACTTGCGATCCTCCGCCTTCTGATCGCGCTCGCGCTCTGTGGCCGCGGCGCGCGACGCGGCGCCCAGCTCCTCGCGCTGCAGACCCCGCTCGGGCGGTTTCACCTCGGGCGGCAGGGCAATAGGCTGCTGGGTCGTAGACTGCAGGGCCCTAGGCTGTTGGGCCGAAGCCCGCTGCGCCGTGGGCGCCGGCGTCTCAGTTCCAAACCCTTCCCGGGTGGGCTGATCCTCTCTGGTCGGGTGCCGGCGCGCGAGCTCGTCTCGTTCGTCTCGCGTCTCGGGCCCCGGCAGCTTCTCTACGCTGGGTCGCCGCTCCAGGTTGATCCCCAATTCCTCCGCGATCAGGTCCTGGATGTCCTTGCCCACCGTCTGCATCGAGACTTCCGCGCCCTCTTCCTCGGGCGATTCCGAGGCAGGCGTCTTCTTCTTCTGGGCGGCCCTCATGATGCGCTCGAAGACCGTCAGCAGGATCATCAGGATGATGAAGCCGATGAACTCATCCACGGTGCTTACTCCGACCGGCGGTCACTGTTAGCCGGTGCCCTTGCCGCCGCCCGGTGGAAGCTCGCGGCCGCCCTCGGCGATGGAATCGCGCATCGCGGTATCGCTCGAGATGTTTTTGAAGCGGGCGTAGTCCATGATCCCCAGGTTCCCGGACTTGAACGCTTCCGCCATCGCCAGCGGTACCTGGGCTTCCGCCTCGACCACGCGGGCGCGCATCTCCTCGACCAGCGCCTTCTTCTCCTGCTCCGCCGCCACGGCCATGGCGCGCCGCTGCTCGGCCTTCGCCTGATGGACCCGCTTGTCGGCCTCCGCCTGGTCGGCCTGCAGCTCGGCGCCGATGTTCTTGCCGACGTCCACGTCCGCGATGTCGATGGAGAGGATCTCGAACGCGGTTCCCGAGTCGAGCCCCTTCTCCAGCACCGTCTTGGAGATCGAATCCGGGTTCTCGAGCACCGCCTTGTGCGTATCGGCCGAGCCGATGGTCGAGACGATTCCCTCGCCGACTCGCGCCAGTATCGTCTCCTCACCCGCACCACCTACCAGTCGGTGGATGTTGGCGCGAACCGTTACGCGGGCTATCGCGATGAGCTGGATACCGTCCTTCGCCATCGCCGCGACCCTGGGCGTTTGAATCACCTTCGGGTTGACCGACACGTGCACCGCTTCGAGCACATCGCGACCGGCCAGGTCGATCGCCGCGGCGCGCTGGAAGTCGAGATCGATGTTCGCCTTGTCGGCGCTGATCAACGCGTTGACCACGTTTCTCACGTTACCGCCGGCCAGATAGTGCGCCTCCAGCCCACCGATGTTCAGGTGCAGACCGGCCTTGGTCGCCGCGATCAACGGCCAGATGATCGTAGCTGGACTCACGCGCCGCAGTCGCATCCCAATCAGCGTGGTCAGCGGCACGTAGGCGCTCGATGCCAGCGCCGTGATCCACAGTCGCACCGGGACCATCCACAGGATGAAAAGAATCAGCGCGAAGCCGGCGATCACCAGGAAAAACGTCGTGCCTACGAACCACTCTTCCATCTTTCGTATTCTCCGTTATCGAGATGTCATGCCTTAATCACTCGCCATCGTCTTCCACTTCACGAACCACGTGCCGGTAACCCTCCGACTGGATCACCTCAATCTTGCTTCCCTCTTCGACCCACGGGCCTTCGCTCACGACGTCCATGCGATCGTTCCCGAATACGCCCACACCCGCAGGCCGCAACGACGTGGCCGCCAGCCCGATTTGCCCGACCAGATCGGCTCGCACATCACCCGAGATGTAGCCCGCTTCCTTGGTCGTCGCCGACCGGAGGAAGATGCCGCCGAACTTCCGCGTCCACTTCAAGTGCCGCAGAAACGCATAGGCGAAGGCGCCGGTCAGCACCATCGCCACCACGACGACCGTAAACGCTGTGCCCATATCCATGAGAGTCGGAAATCTACCGAGCATCGATAGGATGAGGCCAGACCCGACGCCCACGATGCCCAGCGCGCCCGCCAAGCCGAAGCCCGGGATGACGAACACCTCCAGCCCGATCAAAACAAGACCCACACCGATCAGGATCAGCTCTTCCCAGCCCGCCAACCCGACGATCAGGTGGGCGCCGAAGAAGAGTCCCAGCCCGATCAAGCCCGCCGCCCCGCCAAACCCGAAGCCCGGCGTCTTCACCTCGAACAGCAGGCCCAGGAAGCCGAGGGACAGAAGCAGCGGAGCCACGACCGGGTTGGTCAAGAAGCGAACGATCATCTCCGCCCAGTTAACCGTCGTCGACACCACAGTCGCTCCCGACGCCTCCTGTGCCGCCAGCACGGCATCGAGATCTTCGTAGATGGCGCTGGCGTAGCCAACCTCTACCGCCTCGTCCGCGGTCAGCGTCAGCAGCTCGCCCGCTGCGACGATCCCCGGAACCTCGATCGTCTCGTCGACCATCGCCTCGGCGATGCGCGGGTCCAGCCCGCGCGCCTCGGCGAGGGCGCGGAACTCGGAGCGCATCGCGCTTACCATCTTCTCCGACGCCTTCTCGCCGCTCCCCAGAATGGGAGTTGCCGCTCCCATCGTCGCGCCCGGTCGCATGTAGATGGCGTCCGTGGACAACGCGATCATCGCGCCCGCCGATAGTGCCCGGTCGACAAATGCGTAGACCGGCAAGCCGGCGTCCTGAACCGCATCGACGATCTGCCACGCCGCGTCCACCCGACCGCCCGGCGTGTTGATGTCGAGCACCGCGAACCTCGCACCGCTTTCCGTCGCCTCCTGCAGCGCCCGCTTGACGAACGGCCCCAGGCCGCGGTCGATGGTTCCCTCAATGGGGATCCGCACCACCTCCTGGGCGTGAACCGAAACGGGCAGCGCGACGAGGAGCATCGCCGCGAGGAGCATTCGCCAAATGTTTCTCATGGGATCCATGATCGAACCTGGGAGAGCAGAAAGACACACTATGTCGCGTAACTTCAATGATGACAATAAGAAATCTACACGCGGGGAGAGAGCGCTGCAACGCGAGCGTGCGGGACAACCGCAGTCTCGACCCAACAGCGGTCCCCCTGCAGGCGAGCACGAGGGGGGATCGGACCCGCCGTACGCCTCACGCGGCCTCCGCGGCCACTCCGTTATGTGGATACGCGCCTTGTGCCCAAACAGACCGTAGATTCCGTGACCTCCCGGAAGCAGCAGGCGACGCTTATGTTCGCTCGACGTGCCGAGCAGATCGACCAGCGGCGTCAGACCTGCAAGCTCCTCGTAGAACAGATCGCTTTCGCCATCGATGAAGAGAACCGGGGCGTAGACTCGCGGAGCGAAGTTTCTCTGATCGACCTCCGGATACGGATACCGCGGCCGATAAGGGTAGCCGCGAAGGAGTGTCACACCTGCCTTGATCCGATCATCTGCAGCGAGGAACGACAGTCCGTAGTTTGCCCCCCAACTCACTCCGTAGTAACCGAGCCGCTCCATGTCGATGTCTGAGCGACTTGCCAGGTAATCGACAGACCGCTTGAAGTCGAGAACCCGTTCAACGTATCGATCCCTGAGCGCAGCAGGCTCGGCGTCAGCTGGGAACCCGCCAACCGGCCGCCGTTCAAATGTCCCCCAGTATATGGGGTACATGATCGCCCGGCCGCTGAGAGCGAGGAATTCCCAGAAGTAGTCGTGCATCCCCTGAGCCCGGCCGACGTCCCACGACCGTACAGAGGAGCTCGCAGCGAGCCCGCTGGGCCCGTAGACAATGGTCTGATAGGGCGGCTCTGCACCTTTGGGGAGGAACAGAATCGCCTTCATCCGCTTCTCTCCACGCGCGGCGTCGAACGAGATCAACTCCCTTCGCCAAAGTGGCGAACTATCATCGACCGAGTCGATGACAGCGTTCAGTTCTAGTCGATCGTACGAGAAGACCCGGGCAGCCAGTTCTTGAAAAGCATCATCGGAGATCGGCGCGATGGAAGGCTCGGGCGCGCGGCCCGGTGCGATGGGCTTGAGAACCTCATCCGGAACGGTGGCCGCGCCGAAAGGATAGTGGACAGTTCGAATCCCATTCTCCGGCGATCGGTCCCAAGGTGACAATATGCGCGGTATCATAAACGCAAATGTTGAATCACTCCACGCACCTCCGACACTGTACCTGTGGTCACCGCAGCCATCCGTTGCGTTCCAGCACCATTCCCGGACGTTGCCCGCGTA
>JBDHJS010000061.1:0-17860 GCA_039586795.1 Gemmatimonadota bacterium | reverse complement strand
CCAGTGGTCCTCGATGTAGTCCACCGCCTCCTCGACGTTCAGCCTGCGTGTTCCGCCACCGGCGCGCAGGAAGAACATCGCCGTCTGATCCTGCTTCATGTAGACGGGCCGCGGGGACGGCCGGACGATCACACGGCAGACGTCCTTACCCTGCATGTCGTGAAACACGATCTGCACGTTGCGGCACGCATCGGTCCCGATGGCTGCCGCCACTGCGCCCATGACCGCCTGCTCGAAGCCGTCCCGGTTCTTCTTCCTGAGCGTTCCGTAGTCCTTGTCCAGGCCGAGGACCTTCCCGTCGTCGTCTACTCCGATCAGCAGGGTGCCGCCGTCGGCGTTCATGAACCCGGCCAGCGTTTTGACGACCACGGCCTCGAGCGCCTTGTTCGCCTTCTCCTGCTTCATGTCCCAGCGAAAGGACGACTTGAACTCCAGCGAACCGCTCTCGCCCTCGCCGATGAACGCCTGGATGTCCTTCTGCAGCTCGGCGCTCAACTGCTGGATCTCTCTAGCCCTTTTGTACAGAGCATTGAAGATGAAGGCGCTGAGCAACCCCAGCGCCGCGCCGATGCCGGCATAGAACATCGTTTTGGGCAGGCTCCTGCCGCCCAGGGAGTCCAACAACTGCGAGAGCACGAAGCTCCGGGCGGACGTGAAATCTTCATGTCCGTGCTCTACGTAGAAGACGAACTCGTTGATAGGGTGTAGCACCAGGATGCCGATCAAGGAGCCAAAGAGGACGGGAAGCAGCAGCAGAAGAATCCAGCGCTGGCGCTGCAGGACCTCTGGAGTCTTGAATGTCGGCTTGCGGTCGAGGATGCTCATATCACCGGGGGAATGGTTCCTGAGTCGTCCGTTGCATGCATGACAGGGGCGCCAAGACGCCCCCGTGACCGGAAAATGCACTTGCTGAGGGCTATCTGAAAGGCCCCGGCGCCGGGTGATGGTCGACAGCGCTTGACCGCCGCTTGACGGGGTTGACCCATGCTGGCGCCATAGCGTTCGGCGCGTGATGTTAACGGCGGATCGATATGTTCAGATTATCCAAGTGGTACACCGACCTGGTGAGCGAGGACGGCGCCGCATTCATCGGCTACTGGGCCCGGATGCGTTGGGGACCGGTCGTCATTCCCTACGCGGCGACCCTATACCGCCCGGTTGGCGGCCCCAATCGAGAGCGATTTTCGATCCGACGTTGCTCCGGCCCCCGCATCCGCAACAGGGAACTGCGGTGGAACTGTCGTCGCCTCCATCTGGGGGGCGTATGGACCGGCCGCTCTCCGGCCATCCACCGCAAGCTGCTCGAAACGGCCGACGGATCGATCACCTGGTCATGCCACATTCCGAGCGCCGACGCTCGCGTTGATCTGGCCGGCCGGATCCTCTCCGGCCAGGGCTACGCGGAACATCTTGATATGTACGTGAAGCCCTGGCGCCTGCCGTTCGATGAGTTGAGATGGGGGCGATTCGTGTCAGCGGAGGATGCGCTGACGTGGATCGAGTGGCGCGGAGAAGAGTCAGCGAGCTGGTGTTTTCACAATGGTTCGGAGTTAGAGGGGGTCATCGTCGATTCGGACCGCATCCAACTGCCGGGTGATAGGGAAGCGTTGGAGTTGCGTGACGCGACCGTGCTAAGGGATGGGCGGTTGGCCGAGACGGCGCTACGCGTCGTTCCCGGCACGTCGCTCTGGCTGCACCCCAGGGTGAGGGACGCGCATGAGACGAGGTGGCTGGCGCGTGGTGAACTGAGGATGGGGTCCCGGTCCACCTCGGGCTGGGTGATGCACGAGGTCGTTCGGTTGAGATGAGTGGTTCGACTGTGGGGAAGCTTGCCTACGGGTTCCTGTTCGTGGTGGCTGTCCCGGCGCTGCTGTTGGGTTGGGCCGCTGCCGCCGCTCCGGTCGTTCCCTTGCCCGTGATTCCATACCCCGAGGGCGGCTATGTACTCCTGGCCTTTGGCGTCGCACTGATCGCGGCGGGGATGGTCGCCCTGATGGTTCACGGTCGCGGGCTACCGATGAATCCGTTCCCGCCCACCGAATACGTGCGGCGCGGTATCTACCGCTACACGGCCCATCCGATCTACGTCGGCTTCGTCAGCGCCTGCCTGGGCGTGGCGATCTTCATGGAGTCGCCCAGCGGGATCTGGCTGGTGACGCCGATGGTAGCGCTGGCAGCGGCGGCGCTGGTGTTGGGGTTCGAGCGCCACGATCTGCGCCGGCGTTTCGGTCCAGAGGCCATTCACCGTCCACTCATCTCGCTGCCCCCTGACGGCCCGAACCCGCCGAGCGGCTGGAATCGGGCGTCTATATATATCCTGGTCCTCATCCCCTGGTCGGTGGCTTTCGAAGCCGTCTATCGGTTGGGCGTGCCCGCCGACGCCGTGGTGGCGTACCTGCCGTTCGAAAACGATTGGCCGGTTCTCGAATGGACCGAAGCGGTCTACGGCAGCATCTACCTGTTCGTGCTCGCCGCTCCGCTCATCGTTCCCACGCAGCGCGCGCTGCGCCGCCTGGCGATGCTGGGGCTCATCTCCACCGCCGTGGTCACGCTCATCTACCTGACCGTGCCGCTGATCGCGCCGCCGCGCCCCTTCGAGCCTCAGACGTTCCTCGGCCATGCCCTGATGTTCGAACGGGCGATGTCGAACACGGTCGCCGCGTTCCCAGCGTTTCACGTCATCTGGAGCTTCATCGCGGCGGATGCGTGGGCGTCGCGATCTCGCGGTTGGGCGATTGCCGGCTGGGCGTGGGCGATCCTCATCGCGATCAGCTGTATCACGACGGGGATGCATGCCCTGGCCGACATCGCGGCGGCCACCGTCGTGTTCGTGCTGCTGCTGCAGAGTCGTCGAATCTGGGAATTGATGCGGCGCGCGGCGGAGTCGATAGCCGACTCGTGGCGCGAGTGGCGTTGGGGCGGTGTGCGTCTGATCAACCACGGGTTCTACGCCGGTCTGGCTGGCGCCGTTGGTTTTTGGGTCGCCGCATCGTTGGGTGGACCGGACGTATTCTGGCAGTTGGTGTTCGTCCATGTATGTGGTTTGCTGGGCGCCGGCCTGTGGGCGCAGAAGTTGGAAGGTTCGCCCAAGCTGTCGCGTCCGTTCGGTTACTATGGCGGCGTCATCGGGTGCATCGCCGGCGCGATAGTCGCCGGAGCCATCGCCGGCAACACGATCCTGCTCTTCGCTCTCATCACGATGGAGGCACCGTGGCTGCAGTCGATCGGTCGACTGCGCTGCCTGGTCCAGGGATGTTGCCATGGAGCCGAAGCCTCGGAGGCCGTTGGCATTCGCTACTCGCAACCGCGATCGCGCGTCTGTGTGCTGGGTGATCTGCGCGGCGTGCCGCTTCATCCCACGCCGCTCTACTCGATTCTGGGGAACTTCGTGATCGGCGTACTGCTGCTGCGCCTCTGGTCGTTGGGCGCGTCGTACGGGATCATCGCCGGCGTCTACCTGATGCTCGCCGGGATCGCGCGCTTCGTGGAGGAGTCGTATCGGGGCGAACCGCAGACGATGATCGTCGGTGGTCTACGCATCTATCAGTGGATGGCGGTTCTGTCCTTTGCTTTCGGTATCGTTCTCACGATGATTCCCGGTGGGCAGTCGCCGGGCCTCGCCTTCGCGTTAGATGCGCGGGTCGCGGTGGCCGGTCTACTTTACGGGTTGCTCACCGGGTTCGCTATGGGAGTTGATTTCCCCGGATCGGCGCGGCGTTTCGCGCGGCTCGCGTCGCCATGACTCCACAACAGAGCCGCCGCCGTCTGATTCGCGCGGTCGGTGCTCATGGTATCAGCCAGTAAGAGACTTCTAGCCCTCCTCCGCTTGGAGCCGGGCTGAGCCGCAACCGTGACAGAGGGATTGTCTCCCAGCGCTCGATCTTACTATTCGATCCAATGAGAGCACCGATGCCGGCACCCAAGGCTACGGCGCCCACGCCAAGGACCACTGCGGCTGCGAGGGCAAGACCCGACTGGTCGTCACTGGACGTCGACTCTGTACAGTTCCCATCACTGCATATTGAGACGGCGAGGATTGCTCCAACGGCCGCACCCACGCCCATCCCTATTAGAGCGCCCTGGCCAGTCTGTGCTTTCTGGCCCCGGCTCACTTCAAGCTTCGTCAAGGAAGCAAACGCCAACGCCAGAGGTGCCTCGCGACTTTCTACATTCAGCACGAGCGAATCAGCCCGTATCGATGTTACGATGCCCACGGCGCGTTCGTCGGGTACGGATACTCGGACGCGATCACCTGGCGAGACCGGCAGATCTTGCTGGGCGATGAGGCTGTTGACCGGCGCTGCAATAGCCAGGAGGATGAAACCGAGAAATCGAAGGGCGCCGCGCGTCTTCAGGATCTCGAACTGGCCGTTTCGGTCATGCGGCCGGTTGGTCGGGTCGGGCGTATCCGGAGGATCGTTTAGTAGATGCGACATGCCCCAGCGCTCCACGAGGATCGGTTGCAATCGGAGCTAAGTAGGGAAGTGCTCGAATCGCGGTTCCAATATGTGTGGCAGAGCGCACGCGATCAACTGACGTGAGTCTTGTGTAGTTATCTCCAGTTCTTCCGAGTAGCAGGGTGAAGAACGTACACCATACTAGTGCGGCAGAACTTAACGATAGTTGTTATCGATATTTGTTGCGCTATTTGACGTATCGAATGTACAATGCGGAACATGTGATATAGAACGCTGCGCGATAACGGAGTTCTCTTGACGTTTTGGAGACTGCGAGGGGGTTCACGATGCGCAAGCGCATGGTCATCTTGGTGTTCGCCACGACCGTCCTCTTTGGCGGCGTGGGGATAAGCACGACGGGCTGTGGTCTGCCTACGGGCTCGCAAGAGGACTGTGACAGTCTACACCTCAGGAATGACGACACGACGCTCTGGGGCGACTGCTGTGGAAACACCGAGCTTGTCGGGGAGGATCAAACGTCCGAGTCCCACTATTGCATGGACTTCGACGGGTGCGAGGAGGCCTGGGAGGTTACTGTCGAGCGGGATGAGGAGGGGAGGATCATGTTCTACGAGGCGATCGCCGGTAGGGTATTCAAGGAGACGTGTACAGGGCCATAGTACACCTGATCTTTCTGCCCGATGGGTGATCCGGGGAGCAAGATGAAAAGACTGGCAGTCTGGGTCCTGGCGTGGGCCTGCCTGGTAGGCGCTAAGTGCTACGGCTATACAGCGTGGGGTGGGTTTTCGGGAGTGGAGGCGACATATGCCCCTGAGAGCGAGGAGACCTTCGCGCCGAAGCCCGAGGACTACGATGTCGTGGTCTTCGTGCGGGGCGACGAGCCCGACACCACCTACCGAGTCATAGGAAGCGTCTACTTCGATACTCGGGACTACTGGGGATTCACTAATCCGGCCACGAGTGCGGATGTGAGCGCTGATGTTCTCGATGTACTGAAGGAAGAAGCCAGGAAACGTGGAGCTGATGCCCTGATCGACTTCACGGTGACGTGGAGTGGGGCGTATGCTCTGGGTCGGGCGAAGGCAGTGGTCTTTGACGCAGGCGGCGAAACGAACGATGAGAAGTAACAAGAGAATATCCGCGAAGTTGTGTGTCATCCTGATGTGCGTAGCCCTGGCAATGAGCTGTGGTCCGAAGGTCAAGACGGACTCGAGATTCATCAGAAGCGGCGATGAAATCTACCCGGCCAGGCCTGATGACCAGGAGATGATTGTCTTCAAGAACGCTGACGAAGCGGAATGGTACGCCGTGCAGAATGAGACAGGGGGGTACCGAGTCATCGGTCAGGTGTTTGCTGATGCCGAGGCGTCAACGGATCCGGTCGAATTTGGGTGTGTCAGTATCTCGGAGGACACCGAAGGCTATGCCAGAGACAAAATCACCGAGGCTTTGACCAAGGAGGCGCGCAAGTTCGGGGCGGATGCGATCTTTGGTGTTTCCATAAATACCGCATCGGGCACGTGCGGGCCTGATAAAGACAAAGAGGAGTGCGGCTGGGCCTACGGCCAGGCCACAGCCATCCGCTTCAGTACCAGTGGGTGAGCCTACTTCACGCATCTATCGTCCTGACGAGGGGGATCAGTTGAAAAGACTGCTGTCAGGAGCCAGCGCGCTGGCGCTCGCTATGCTCCTTGCCTTGTTCGGCTGTAGCGATTCCACCGCGCCAGAAGCGGGGGCTTCTCAGGTATCCGTCACCGGCGACATTACTGAGTCTTGGGAGGCGAACGCGTACCACGGCATTTCGACCTACAGCTCGTTTGACACCGAACTCGAGTACTTCACGATCGCCCTTTTCCCGAAGTCCGCTGGTTCGAACCTGCTCGCCGGGACGCTGATCTACAAGTTTGGCGCAGAGGCACCGGGTGTGGGGACCTACGACTTGGGTGGATACGCCATCGGTGACACCATTCCCGCCGGTGAGTTCGGAGGAGGTTATAGCGGGCTGGACGCGACCAACTTCGCAGGGTACACGATGACAGGTGGGTCAATAACCTTCATTGAGGTTACGCCGACTGCGGTGCGGGGTGAGTTCGATATGAGCGGGCACTATACGCGGCTGACCGACGAAGACTCCAGTAGGGTGGTGAACGTATCGGGGACCTTTGTAACCACGGAGGCTCCCGGCCAATGATCCACTGATAGCGGCGCCGATGATAGCACGAAGTCGGATCACAGACACCCGCTGGGTCCTCGCTTTTCTGCCGCGCAATCTAACCCTATACATGCTACTGATACTGGCTATCGAGGTCGATTAGGCCTATCTTCCATTGTGGCCTCAACCTTCGCCAGGGAGTGAGGATCATGCTTGGAGTTGGTGAGATTGCTGGCGGTGCGCTGATGGTGCTTGGCGTCTTCTCCGCCTTCATGCTATGGGCTGTCTTTCCCCTCGTGCCTTTCGCGATCATAGGTGTGGCCTACGCGGCGATTCGCTACGGCATTCCGGCCGTGGCGCGCTCGCTCGTCTTCGCCGGTCAGGGCGTCGTCGAGGTCGCTCGCTGGGCGTTGACCCCGATCGCCGTCTGGACGCTGCGGGGCCCGGAGCCGGCCTACCAATACGGAGACGGCAGCCGCAAGCGCTAGCCGGGACGGATTAGAGGACAAATAGCTCCCGCCAGGCTAGGGCGGTGCACGGAAATCGTGCGCCGCCTTATTACGTAATATGGGTTACGGAAAGCTCGCCGACGTCGACGCTGCGTCGTCGCCCGCGCCTCACGCCCCGCGCCCGCGACTCAACAATGAAGCCAACCTCTTGACAAATCTTACCACGCATTCAATTTTCTAACGTCCGTTCAAAAACACAGAACCGGAGCCCGTACATGCCGCAAAACGGCTCAGCTGGCCCCTCACCCCATGTCCGCGAAAAGCGAGAGCGCCGTCGCGCGGAAATCCTCCACGCCGCCCTCATCGCGTTCCGCGAGAACGGCTACCACAGCACCACGTTGGACGACATCGCCGAGCGCCTGAACGTCCGGAGCACCGCGCTCTACCATTATTTCCCCGACAAAGAATCGATCCTCTACGAATGTCACCGCGAGTCGTTGGCGGAGATGGCGCGACTCATCGAAGCGTCGGAATGCTGCTGCACTACCTCGGCTGAGCGTCTCAGCTACCTGATCCGCGAGCACGTGCGTGTCATGACCGAAACGCTGGAGGGCTCGCCGTTGGCGTTCGAAGTCCCGGCGCTCTCGGGCGAACGTCGGGCTGAGATCATCGCGGCGCGCGACCGTTACGAGCAGGTGCTGCGCGACCTTATAGAGAAAGGGATAAAGGACAGCGAGTTTCGTGAGGTCGATCCGAAGCTCGCGGTATTCGGCATCCTCGGAGCGATAAACTGGATAGCGCGTTGGTATCGCCCAGAAGGCGAACTGCACGCGGCCGAGCTGGGCGATCGTTTCGCGGACTATCTAATCGGAGGACTCCGAACATCAACTTGAGCGTTGAGGGATGAGGGTTTTCTAGTGTTTCTCAAAGTCAGGATGTGAGGGTTAGGAGACTATGAAAGCAGTGAGGCTTGTGGCGGTTGACGAACCCTTGGTTATCGAGGACGTCGACAGGCCGGCACCGGGCGACGGAGAAGTGCTCGTCCAGGTTGCCGGGTGCGGCGTCTGTCACACGGACATCGGCTTCTGGAAGGACGGTGTTCCCACAAAGAAAGAGTTGCCGCTTACGCTTGGTCACGAGGTCAGCGGGACCGTGGTGGAAGCGGGCGCGGGATTCGAGGGTCTGCTCAACAAGGAGGTGATCGTTCCGGCGGTGATCCCGTGCGGGGAGTGTGACCTGTGCAAGGGCGGGCGTGGTAACGTCTGCCGCGGGCAGATGATGCCGGGGAACGACATCGAGGGCGGGTTCGCCGAGTTCATCGTGACGCCGGGCCGCGGGCTGTGCGAGGTCGGGGATCGGGCCGGCTACGAGCTGCACGAGCTGTCGGTGATTGCCGACGCCGTGACGACCCCCTATCAGGCGATCGTGCGTAGCGGCCTACAGGCTGGAGACGTGGCGATCGTCGTGGGTGTGGGCGGTGTGGGTACGTATTGCGTTCAGATCGCGGCGGCCATGGGGGCTAAGGTCGTTGCCATCGATGTGGACCAGGCGAAGCTCGACGCCATCGCGAATCACGGCGCCGCCGGCACGATCAACTCGGGGGAGACCGACTTCAAATCGCTCAAGAAAGAAGTCGGCGGTATGGCGAAGGAGTGGGGCTGCACCAAACACAGCTGGAAGATCTTCGAGTGCTCGGGTCACCCGGGCGGCCAGGAGACCGCGTTCGGGCTGCTCTCTTTTGCGGGTACGCTACTGGTCGTCGGCTTCACGCTGGCGAAAAGTGAATTCCGACTCAGCAATCTGATGGCGTTCGACGCCACGGTGCAGGGGACCTGGGGCTGCAAGCCAGAGCTCTATCCCGAGGCCTTGGACATGGTGACCAGCGGCAAGATCACGCTCAAGCCGTTCATCAAGCCATATCCGATGAGCGAGGGGCCAGCGGTCATGCAGCAGGTCGCTGATCATCAGATAGACAAGCGCGCGATTCTGATGCCCGACTGGGCATCGTGAGTGGAGGGACACGTCATGTTGAATAGCCACACGCTCGTTCCCGAGCAGAAGTTCACGGAGATCCAGTATGAGCTGAAACCGGCCCTCGACCCGGGCGGCGCGCCGGTGAAGGGGCTGTACAACGCTTGGATTACGCTAGACAACCCGAAACAGTTCAACAGCTATACCACCGACGCGGTGAAGGAAGTGATCCTCGCGTTCCGCCAAGCCAGCATGGACCGTAGCGTCGTCGCTTGCGTGTTCACGGCGGTGGGCGACAAGGCGTTCTGCACCGGCGGCAACACCAAGGAGTACGCCGAGTACTACGCCGGCAATCCGCAGGAGTATAAGCAGTACATGCGCCTGTTCAACGACATGATCGACTCGATCCTGCGCTGCGACAAACCCGTGATCAACAGGGTGAACGGGATGCGCATCGCCGGCGGTCAAGAGATCGGCATGGCGTGCGACTTCAGCGTCTCCGCCGACACGGCGCGCTTTGGACAGGCGGGTCCCAAGCATGGATCGGCGCCGGACGGCGGTTCCACCGATTTCCTGCCCTTGTATGTCGGTTTCACGCGGGCGATGGAGAGCGGCATCCTATGCGAGACGTGGAGCGCTCACAAGGCGATGTACCTGGGGCTGCTGAGCGAGATCGCACCGGTCCTCAAGGTCGACGGCGAGTGGATCCCCAACCCGATGGTGATCACGGACCGCTTCCTGGACGACTTCGGCAACATCGTGTACGGCGACTACAAGACAGGCGCCGAAAAGGATGCGGCCAAGGAAGTTATGGGCAAAGCGGAGGTTGACCTCAGCAGGTTGGATGAGGCGGTGGAAGCGTTGTGCACAAAGATCCTGATGCTGATGCCGGACTGCGTCTCGAAGACCGTAAACGGCCTGCGCAAGCACAAGCAGTGGCATTGGGACAACACGAATGTGACGAACCGCGAGTGGCTGGCCCTCAACATGATGACTGAAGCGAAGGCTGGTTTCCGGGCCTTCAACGAGGGGCCGAAAGGCAAACGCGAGGTGGACTTCATCAAGCTGCGCCAACTGCTGGCCGATGGCCACCCGTGGGACGACGACCTGATTCGCGCGATCTCGCCGCAGTACCAGCAAGAGGGGTGAGCTCGTCGCATGAAGCCAGAGAGCGATAGGGAGCGTTAGGCATGGATCTGGGATTGGAAGGCAAGAACGCCATAGTCACGGGAGGCAGCGTTGGCATAGGGTCTGCCATCGCGCTCGGCCTCGCGCGGGAAGGCTGCAACGTCGCCATCAACTACCGCCGCCACGACACCGAGGCGAACGAAGTGGTTCGCCAGATCGAAGCGATGGGCCGTAAAGGCCTGGCGGTGAAGGCCGACGTGAGCAGCTACGACGACGCCCAGAACATGGTGAAGACGGTGGTCGAGACGTTCGGCCGTCTGGACATCATGGTCTGCAACGCCGGCATCAACTGGGACGGTGTGATCTGGAAGATGTCGGAAGAGCAGTGGGACACGGTGATCAACGTGAACCTAAAGGGCTACTTCAACTACAACAAAGCGGCCGCCCAGGTGATGAAGGATCAGAAAGGCGGCAAGATCGTGAACATCTCCTCGATCAACGGGATGCGTGGCAAGTTCGCGCAGGTGAACTATTCGGCATCGAAGGGCGGCGAGATCGCTATGAGCAAGTCGCTGGCCCGAGAGCTCGGCAAGTTCAACGTCAACGTGAACGCCGTGGCGCCTGGAATGGTCATGACGGAGATGGCCGAGAGTATACCTCCCGAGTTCCTCACCAAGGCGATGGACGAGACGGCGCTGGGCCGGTTCGCGACGCCGGAGGAGTGCGCCGATATCGTGGCGTTCCTCTGCTCCGATCGGGCACGGCACATCACGGGTGAGGTCATCAAGATCGACGGCGGCCAGTACATGTAGGGATGGTGCAAATATGACTAGAGTCGGAATTGTCGGGATTGGACATGGCGTCTTCGGTCGGCGCAGCGATGCGACGGTTCAGGAACTGGCCTTCGAGGCCTTCCGTGACGCGATCAAGGATGCCGGGATCGACCGGGACGCCATCGATGCATCGGTTATCGGCGCCGTTCCCGAGTACCACAAGCAGCGCTCGATGGCGGGCGTCGTGCAGGAGTATCTGGGCCTGGTACCCAAGCCCACGTGGCTGACCGAGGTCGCCTGTGCTTCGGGCAGCGCGGCGATGCGCACCGCGTGGATGTCGATCAAGGCAGGCGTGCACAACGTGGTCGCGGTCATCGGCTGCCAGAAGATGACGGAGCTGGAGACGGCCGAGATCCTCGCTCTGATGGGGCGGGTCGGCGAGGTGCAGTGGGAGTCGGGCTTCGGGACGACGTTCCCGGGCTACTACGCCATGTTTGCCAAGCGGCACATGCACGAGTTCGGCACGACCCGGGATCAGCTGACCGAAGTGGCGATCAAGAACCACCACTACGGCGCGATGAATCCGTACGCGCTGTTCAGGAAAGAGATCACGAAGGAGAAGGCGGCAGCGTCGGAGGAGGTGGCGACGCCGTTCCAGGTCTATGACTGCTGCGCCAACGCCGACGGCGCGGCCTGCGTCATCCTGGCCAGCGAAGGCCGGGCGAAGGAGATGACGGACAAGCCGGTCTGGCTGGATGGCATGGGCGTGGCGACGGCGAGCATGTCGGTGCTGCGACGTCCGAGCCTCGTTGGACTGCCCAGCGCCGAAAAAGCAGCATCCGACGCGTACTCGATGGCCGGCGTGCTGCCCGTCGACGTGAAAGTCGCGGACGTACACGACTGCTTCACGATCGCCGAGATCATGGCGATCGAGGATCTGGGCTTCTGCAAGAAGGGCGAGGGCGGCCCAATGGTGGCGGAGCACCAGACTTATATCGGCGGCAAGGTCGCGGTCAACGTCGACGGTGGCCTGAAGGCGAAGGGTCATCCGATCGGCGCCACCGGCGTATCGATGACCTACGAAATAGCCAAACAGCTGAGAGGCGAAGCCGGGGATCGCCAGGTTCCCGACGCCGATATCGGCCTCACTCACAACGTGGGCGGCATCGGGCAGTATTGCTTCGTCCAGGTCATGAAGAGGGACTGACTCATGTTCAAATGGTTCGGGAAGGTCAACTACACGCCGTACACCAAGGTCAGCGACTTCGCTCGATACCTGAAGGACGGCCAGCTGATGGCGTCGCGCTGCAAGAGCTGCGGGAGCACGTCGTTCCCACCGCGGGCCGACTGCCTGGAATGCATGAGCGGCGACTTCGAGTTTTTCGAGCTGAGCGGCAAAGCGACGCTGGATACTTACACCAAGATCGTGGCAGCACCCACCGGGTTCGAGGATGTGGTGCCCTACATCGTGGGGGTCGTCGATCTGGAGGAAGGTGGAAAAGCGCTGGCCTGGTTTGGCGACAGCATCTACGAGGACGAGATCGAGATCGGCATGGAGCTACAGATCGTGCCTCAGATCTTCGATGAGTCGGAGGAGATCAAGGTGTACTATAGCCTCGAGCAGCCGGGGACCACTTGGTCGAAAGCGAGCGGGGTGAGCACATGACTGTCCAGGCATCGTTCGAGGATGGGATCGGCCGGTTGGTTCTGAACCACCCGCCGCTCAACATCCTGACGCGAGAAGTGATGGCCGGTGTGCGGGAGAAGCTCTCTGAGCTGGGTGGTTTGGAATCGTTGCGCGCGCTGATTCTGATGGCGGAGGGCAAGCACTTCTCCGCCGGCGCTGACGTCGGCGAGCACTTGGCGCCGGAATACAAGGAGATGATTCCGGAGTTCATCGAGACGGTCAAAGCGATCTACGACTTCCCCAGTCCGGTAATCGCCGCCGTACGAGGGCGCTGCCTGGGCGGCGGCTTCGAGGTCGTGCAGGCGGCGGATATCGTGATCGCCGGGGAAGGCGCCGTTTTCGGTCAACCGGAGATCATGCTGGGCGTGTCCCCGCCGGTGGCCTGTGCGCTATTGCCGGAGTTGTGTCCACCGGGTTTGGCGGCCGAGCTGGTGCTGGCGGGCGATACGATCACCGCGGAAGAGGCGGCCCGAATGGGTGTCGTGCGACGCGTGGTCGCGGATGGCGAAGTGGAGGAGGAGGCGATCGCTCTGGCGAGTCGCATGGCGCGGCACAGCGCCGCGGCCTTGCGGATGACCAAGCGGGCGTTGCGTGCCGGAATAGAAGCGAGCGTGACCAGCGCGATGGACAAGGCCGGAAAGATCTACGTGAAGGATTTGATGGCGACTGAGGATGCGAACGAAGGGCTACAGGCCTTCTTGGAGAAGCGTGAGTCGGTATGGAAGCATCGATGACGCAGGTGCGGGTCTTCCCGGAGTGGCAGGGCCAGCCGCTGGACGAGATCTTGTGGCACTGTCGCGAGCTGTTTGAGGACACCGAGTTCCCGACGGTGAAGCGCTGGCGCGAGGGCGGCGGCAAAGTGATCGGCCACTTCCAGGTCTACTTCCCGGAAGAGATCGCCCACGCGGCAGGGCTTCTGCCCTTCAAGGTGCGTGGCGCGCCGATCGAGCCGGTACAGGCCGACTCGCGGTTCGGTTCGTACCTCTGCTCGATCCTCAAGACATCGCTGGATCTGGCGCTGAGCGGGAAGGTCGAGCTGGAGATGTTCGTGACCCACCCGATCTGCGACGCGGCGCGCAACCTGGCGGCGGTCTGGGGCCGCAACTTCTCGTATCCCTGCCAGATCCTCTATCTGCCGCAGAACGCAAACTCGGCTCATGCCGCAGAATACCTGCGGGACGAATACGGACGGCTGAAGCGGGGAATCGAGGAGATCGCCGGTCGGGAGATCGGCGACGATGATCTGCGCCGCTCTTTGGAGGTGTTCAACGAGAATCGGGCTCTGCTCAGGCGACTCTATGCCATGAAGCGGGATACGCCGTGGCTGGTGTCGGCGGAGGAAGCCTACGTGCTCACGGCAATCGCCGGACTTATCCCCCGTGAGGAGCACAACGCGCTGCTCACGGAAGTGTTGCCGCTGCTGGAGGACAGGGAAGCGAAACAGCAGGACCGCATCCGCGTGGTGTTCGAGGGCGGGTTCTGCGAGCAGCCGCCCCTCGATCTCATTCGAGCCGTCGGTCGCTCGTGCTATGTGGTGGACGACGACCTGCTCATCGGCCTGCGCTGGATCCTGGAGGATGTGCCCGTCGATGGCGATCCGCTGTTCAACATGGCGCGGGCCTACCTGGAGACGTCGTCGTACAGCCCGGTGCAGCACGATCTTCGCAAGCCGAAAGAAAAGATGCTGTTGAAGCGCATCGAGGATTCGGGCGCACAGGCGGCCATCGTGACGGCGGCCAAGATGTGCGAGCCGGGGTTGGAGGAGCAGGTTGCCTATACGCGAGCCCTCGATGAGGCGAACGTTCCGTACTTTGTCAGCGAGTTCGAGGAGAACATGACGAGCTTCGATCATCTGGAAATCCAGCTCGAGACGTTCGTCGAAAACTTGATGTTCGACTAGCCCCAGGAGAGTACATGACGAACCCAGCAGTAGACGACACCATCGTCGGGCGCGGCAACAAAGAAGGCGCGCGATTATTCCGCGATTGGTTCGGAGAGCTGAGCCAGTGTGCCGAGCAAGATCGCGGCGCGGCGTACGTCTTCGTGATGGGTAGCATGACCGAGCTGCTCAGCGCTTTCGACCTGCCGGTTGTGTTTCCGGAGATCAACTCGTTGCAGACGGCGGTGCGGCGCGTCGCCCACGAGTACCTCGACGAGGCGGAGGACTACGGCTACTCGCCGGACATCTGTGGATATGTGAAGGCCGACGTGGCGACGCAGCTGCGGGGTGGAGAGCTGCCGATGGGGCGGATTCCCAAGCCGTCGCTGGCGGTCTATACCAACGCCTGCAACACGTACATCAAGTGGGCGGAGATCTGGGAGCGCATGTACGACTGCCCGATCTTCACGCTGGACGTGCCGGGGACACGAGCGGCAGGGACTCAGACCTGGCCCGGAGATCCGGACTTCGAGAACGACCGTCGCTACGTTGCGGCGCAGATCAAGGAGCTGATCGGCCTCTGCGAGCAGGTCACCGGCAGCAAATTCGACATCGATCGGCTGCGCGAGAACATGCAGCATGCCAACACGATGAGCCTGGGCTGGCAACGCGTGCTAGAGCTGAACGGATCGCGGCCGTCGCTGTTCAACGCGCTCTCCGATGGGACGATCTACCTCGGTGTCTCGAACTGCCTGCGCGGGTCTCCGGAGGGCGCCGGGTACTTCAACGACCTGGTCGAAGAGATGGAGTACAAGCGGGACAAGGGCATCGGCACGCTGGTCGACGAGAAGTACCGTCTGCTGTTCGTCGGCGTCCCGTGCTACCCCATCTTTCGCCGCTTCACCGAGCTGTTCACCGAGTGGGGCGGCACCTTCGTCAACTCGACGTATCTGTACTTTGCATCCGGCGGCTCTAACCTGGGCTTCCAGTACGATCTGACGAACCCGCTGGACAGCCTGGCGGAGGGCGTGCTGATCGGGGTGCGCGACGCCATGGACAGCATGTTCTTCCAGACGGAGATCCTGGCCAAGATGTTCACCGACTACGACGCGGACGGGGTCGTCTACCACCCGATCAAGAGCTGTCGGACGACGTCAACAGGGATGGCGGACAGTCGTCGTGCTTTGATGGAAGGGCGAGACATCCCCAGCCTGTTCATCGAGTCCGACATGATGGATCGTCGCGTTGTATCCGAAGCGCAACTCAAGAACCGCATCGACGCCTTCTTCGAGGGTCTGGCCGCCCGGAAGCAGCAGGAAGCGGCGGGCACCCGGTAGGTTCCAGGGAAGAGGAGAGTTATGGCATACGCAGCGGGCGTGGACGTCGGGTCCACCCAGACGAAGGCCGTGGTCATCAACGAGGACCAGGAGATCGTCAGCCGAGCCCTCACCGAGACGGGTGCCAACGTGATCCGTGCGGCGCAGGGCGCGTTTGAGGAGGCGTTGAAGGACGGCGATCTGCGAGAAGAAGAGGTCGAGTACGTGGTGGGGACCGGCTACGGTCGCTACAAGGTGACGTTCGGCAACACGCAGATCACCGAGATCAGCTGCCACGGCCGCGGCGCCGTCCACATGTTCCCGGGCACTCGCACCGTGGTGGACATGGGCGGTCAGGACACGAAGGCGATCAGCGTGGCGCCCACAGGCGAGATCGTCGACTTCTGCATGAACGACAAGTGCGCGGCGGGCACGGGTCGTTTCCTCGGTGCCGCCTCCAGCGCCCTGGATATCCCGCTGGGCGAATTGGGCGGCGTGGCGCTGCGCGGCGAGCGGCCGGTGAAGATCAGCACGACGTGCACGGTGTTTGCCGAGTCCGAGGTGCTGTCCTGGCTGGGTAAGGGGAAGAAGATCGAGGACATTCTGCTCGGCGTTCACCAGTCGATCTCGGCGCGATCCGCTGGGCTTTTGCGTCGGGTCGGAATCGAAGAGGAAGTGACGTTCACAGGCGGCGTGGCGCGCAACGTAGCCATGATCGAGACACTAAACGACCGGTTGGGACTGAAAGTAAACGTGAGCGAGGAATCGCACTTCATGGGCGCGCTGGGCGCGGCGCTGTTCGCTCTCGATCACATACTGGCCAGCCGGGCTCCGGCGAAGACGGAAAGGGGCTCCTGATGGTCTATACCGCCGGACTCGATGTGGGGTCGACCTACACGAAAGCCGTCATCGTCGACGAGCAGAACGAGGTTGTCGGTCGGGCCATGGAACCGACGGGCTTCAAGCTGACTGAGGTTGCGGAGAAAGTCTTCGAGCGCGCCGCTAGTGAGGCGAAGCTATCGAGAGAGGACGTCCGTTACATCGTCGCCACCGGGTTCGGTCGGCATCAAGCCGAGATCAGCGACGTGAAGGTCACCGACCTCACCGCGGCGGCTCGCGGAGCCACGCTGATGTTCCCGGAGACGCGGACGATCCTCGATGTGGGCGGCCAGACGATGAAGGCCAGCCGGCTGGGCGACGGCGCGAAGGTGAAGTCGTTCCGACTGAACGACAAATGCGCCGCCGGCACCGGCGCCTTCTTGGAAAAAACCGCCCGCTACATGGGCTATACGACGGAAGAGATCGGACCCCTCGTCTCGACGTCGAAAGAAGCGATCCCGATCTCCGGCGTCTGCGCCGTTTTCGCCGAGTCCGAGGTGATCAACCACCTGTCGCAGGGCGTAGCGCCGGCCGACATCATGCACGGCGCGATCGTCTCGCTGGTCGGTCGCTCAGTCCAGCTGATGAAGCGGGTGCGTATGGAACCCGAGTTCACTCTAATAGGAGGCATCCTGCGCTTCCAGCGCATGGCGGATGTCGTGAAGGACGAACTGGGCACCGAGGTCAATGTACCGCCAGACGACCTGGTCCAGTTCACATCGGCGTTCGGCGCCGCCGTGCTGGGCCAGCGCCGACTGAGCCGCCTGGCCGCGGAAGGGACGAACCCCGCGTGACCGAAGACGATCGTCGGGACGAGCGCGAGCTGGCCGCTTCTCTCGGCCCGCTGGTCGAGCAGGAAGCCAAGCGCCTCCTATCGGAGCGCGTACTGGAAGGCGACCCACAACGTCTCGCCGATGGCTGGGAACGCCGCTTCATAGCCGACGGCCGCCGGGCGGAGGAGGCGATCGCGCTATACGAGCAGCTGGGCTACGAGGTGTGTGCGGATCCGGTGCAGCGTGAGGATGTGGGTGATGATTGTGACGAGTGTCAGCTGGTAGCGCTACTGAAATTCGTGACCATTTACACCCGGAAGCCGGGGAATGAGGGTAGGGGGTAGAGGGTGGCGGGCCGGGGGTGCAGAAGATGATCCCCAACCCCCAACCCCCTACTCCCCATCCCCTACCTACCTTGCCCGTCCCCGGGCCGCG
>JBDHJS010000060.1:0-35715 GCA_039586795.1 Gemmatimonadota bacterium | reverse complement strand
TGAACGTGGCGCCAACACCCGGGGCTGCCGTCAGCGTCACGACGGTACCGTGGTTGTAGGTCTGTGCGCAGGTTCCGCTCTGGCTGGTACCGTTCCAGGTGCAGTTGATGCCGCCCACATTCGATGTGATCGTGCCGCTTCCGGTCCCGGCGCCGAAGGAGCCTGGTCCATCGTAACGACGCACTGCCCGGTCCCGGTGCAGGCGCCGCTCCAGCCGGTGAACGTGGCGCCAACACCCGGGGCTGCCGTCAGCGTCACGACGGTACCGTGGTTATAGGTCTGTGCGCAGGTTCCGCTCTGGCTGGTACCGTTCCAGGTGCAGTTGATGCCACCGACGTTCGATGTGATCGTGCCGTTACCGGCCCCGGCGCCCAAGGTCTGCAGTTGCCAGGTATTGATCGCGAAGCTGGCCGTGGCGGAACGGGTCTGGTCCATCGTGACTTGGCACGGATTACCGCCCGTGCAAGCGCCGCTCCAGGCGGTGAAGCTCGAGCTTGCCTCGGCGGTTGCCGTCAACGTCACCACCGTTCCGTGATCGAACGTCTGCGAACAGACACCGGTCTGGGTGGTGCCGTTCCAGGTGCAGTTGATGCCACCCACGTTGGACGTGATCGTGCCCGAGCCGGTGCCAAGGCCGAGGACCGTCAGCTGCCGCTGGGCGAGGACGAAGTTCGCCGTCGCGCTCGTGGGCTGGTTCATGGTGATGACGCAGGGGTTGGCGCCGGTGCAGGCGCCGGACCAACCCGTGAACTCCGATGTGATACCGTCGTTGGTTCCGGTGAGGGTCACCTGGGTGCCGGCGGGGAAGATGTCGCTGCAGGTGCCGCTGTTCGTCGACCCGTTCCAGGTACAGTTGATGTTTCCGCCGTCCGTGATCGTGCCGCTCCCGTTGCCGCTCCCGCTCACCGTGAGCAGGAGCATGTCGATGGCGAAGCTGGCGACCACGGAACGACCCTGGTCCATCGTCACCTGGCACGCACCGGTGCCGGTGCAGCTACCGCTCCAGCCGCTAAAGGTCGCGCTGGCGCCCGGCGTCGCCGTCAGGTTGACGACGGTTCCGTGATTGTATGTCTGCGAACAGACGCCGCTCTGCGATGTGCCGTTCCAGGTACAGTTGATACCGCCGACGTCCGAGGTGATCGTGCCGCTGCCGGTTCCGCCGCCAATGACCGACAGTTGCCGGGTGGCGAGCACGAAGTTGGCAGTGGCGGCCGTGGTCTGATTCATCGTGATCACGCACGGATTGCCACCGGTGCAGGCGCCCGACCAACCGCCGAAGTCTGAGGTAGCCCCGTCGTCCGCGGCGATGAGCGTAACCTGGGTGCCGGCGGTGAAGATATCGCTGCATACGCCGCTGTTCGTCGTCCCGTTCCAGCTGCAATTGATACTCCCGCCGTCGGTTATCGTCCCGCTCCCGGTCCCGCTGCCGCTCACGGTCAGCTGGAACGTAATAAGCGCGAAGCTCGCAACTGATGACCGATTCTGGTCCATCGTGACCTGGCATGCGCCGGTGCCAGAGCAGCTGCCGCTCCAGCCGCTGAACGTCGCGCTGGCGCCCGGCGTCGCCGTCAGGTTGACGACGGTTCCGTGGTCGTACGTCTGCGAACAGACGCCGCTCTGCGATGTGCCGTTCCAGGTACAGTTGATACCACCGACGTCAGAGGTAATCGTGCCGCTGCCGGTTCCGCTTCCGATGACCGTCAGCTGCCGCGGGAGGAGCACAAAGTTGGCCGTGGCGGACTCGGTTTGGTTGATGGTGATCACGCAGGGGTTACCACCGGTGCAGGAGCCGGACCAGCCGGTGAACTCCGAGGTTGCCCCGCTATTTGTGGCGATGAGGGTCACCTGGGTGCCGGCGGGGAAGATATCGGCACAGATGCCGGTGGTCGTCGACCCGTTCCAGGTGCAGTTGATGTTGCCGCCGTCACTGATCGTGCCGCTCCCGTTCCCGCTGCCGCTAACCGTCAACTGATAGGTATTCAGAACGAAGCTACCGGTGGCAGAGCGTACCTGGTCCATGGTGACGACGCACTGACCACCGCCAGTGCAGCTGCCGCTCCAGTTGCTGAAGCCGGAACTTGCAGCCGGGCTCGCCGTCAGCGTCACGACGGTCCCGTGGTTGTAGTTCTGCGAGCACGTGCCGCTTTGGGACGTGCCGTTCCAGGTGCAGTTGATGCCACCAACGTTCGACGTGATCGTGCCGCTGCCCGTTCCGCTACCGAAGACCTGAAGTTGGTAGGTGTTGAGCACGAAGCCGGCGGTGGCCGACTGCGCCTGGCTCATCGTAACCACGCAAGGATTGCCACCGGTGCAGGCGCCGGACCAACCCGTGAACTGCGACGTTCCCGCATCGTTGGTGGCGGTGAGCGTCACCTGGGTACCGGAAGAGAAGACATCGCTGCAAGTGCCGCTGGTCGTCGACCCGTTCCAATTGCAGTTGATGTTTCCACCGTCCGTGATCGTGCCGTTCCCGTTGCCGCCGCCGCTCACCGTGAGCAGGTACATATCGAGAGCGAAGCTGCCGACGACCGATTGGCCCTGGTCCATCGTGACGACGCACGGACCGCCACCGGTGCAGGCGCCGCTCCAGCCGCTGAACCCGGAGCCGGCCACCGATGTCGCGGTCAGCGTCACGACGGTTCCGTGGTCATAGGTCTGCGAGCAGACGCCGCTTTGTGCAGAGCCGTTCCAGGTGCAGTTGATGCCGCCGACGTCCGAGGTGATCGTGCCGCTGCCGGTGCCGCTGGCGAAGACCGTCAACTGTCGAGGCGTGAGCGTGAAGTTGGCGGTGGCGGCCTCCGGTTGGTTGACGGTGATCAGGCAGGGATTGCCGCCGGTGCAGGCGCCGGTCCAGCCGCCGAAGTCGGAGGTCGCGGCGTCGTTGGTGGCGGTGAGTGTCACCTGGGTGCCGGCCGGGTACGAGTCGCTGCAGATGCCGCTTGTCGTCGCACCATCCCAGCTACAGTTGATGTTTCCGCCGTCGGTGATCGTGCCGCTGCCGTTGCCGCTGCCGGCAACCGTAACCTGATACAGGTTCAGAACGAAGCTGGCGGTGGATGATCGATCCTGGTCCATGGTGACCTGGCACGGACCGAGGCCGGTGCAGCTGCCGCTCCAGCCGGTGAAGCCGGAACTGGCGCCCCCGGTCGCCGTCAGGTTCACCACGGTCCCGTGATTGTACGTCTGCGAACAGACGCCGGTCTGGGTTGTGCCGTTCCAGGTGCAGTTGATACCGCCGACGTCGGAGGTGATCGTGCCGGTGCCGGTGCCGCTCCCGGTGACCGTCAGCTGCCGTGGCAGGAGCGTGAACCTGGCGGTGGCGGATTCCGCCTGGGTGATGGTTATCTGGCAGGGGTTGTCACCAGTGCAAGCGCCGCTCCAACCGTCGAAGCTTGAGGAAGCCGCGTCATTCGTCGCGGTGAGGGTCACGGTGGTTCCCACAGCGAAGGAATCGACGCAGTTGCCGCTGTGTATTGCGCCGTCCCAGGTGCAGTTGATCCTCCCGCCGTCGGTGATCGTGCCGGTCCCGGTGCCGGTGCCGCTCACCGTGAGGAGGTACATGTCGAGGGCGAAGCTGGCCGTAGCGTTACGACCTTGATCCATCGTCACCTGGCAGGATCCGCCGCCCGTGCACGCATCGCTCCACCCGGTGAAACCGGAGCCTGCCGACGGGTTCGCCGTCAGCGTCACGACCGTCCCGTGGTCATAGGTCTGGCTGCATGTTCCGCTGGTGGTCGTGCCGTTCCAACTGCAGTTGATGCCACCGATGTTGGAGGTGATCGTGCCGCTGCCATTTCCGCTGCCGGAAACCTGCAGTTGGTAGGTGTTGAGGATGAACGCCGCCGACGCGCTCTCCGACTGGTTCAGCGTGATCTGGCACGGGTTGCCGCCGGCGCAGGCGCCGCTCCAGCCGTTGAACGTAGAGGAAGCGGCGTCGCCTGTTGCGGTGAGCGTCACGGTGGTCCCGGCGGTGAACACATCGCTGCACGTTCCGGTGTTGCTCTGGCCACCCCAGCTGCAGTTGATGTTGCCGCCGTCGGTGATCGTACCGCTCCCGGGTCCGCTGCCGAATACGGTCAGCTGATACGCTCCAATATCGAAGGCCGCGGTCAAGCTCTCGTTCTGGTTCATTGATAGCTGACATTGACCGGTGCCGGAGCAGGCACCGCTCCAGGCGACGAAGGCCGATCCCGCGTCGGGCGTCGCGGTCAACGTCACGTTGGTCCCGGCTGGGAATACGTCGCTACAGGTGCCGCTGTTCGTCGAGCCATCCCAACTGCAGTTGATGTTGCCACCGTCCGTGATCGTACCACTTCCAGCGCCGCTGCCGCTGACCGTGAGCTGAACCTGCACGCAGGTCACGCTGAAGTTGGCGCTCACGGTTTGGTTCGCTGTTACCGTCACGGTCTGCGGGTTATCGTCATTCACCACGCAGGTACCAAGACCGCTAAGCTCGACATCGTAGTCGCCGGTGACGATGTTCGAGTACGTGACGCTCCCGTTCGCGGAGACGCTCTTCGCTTTCTGGTCGTTCAGGGTGACCGTGTACGTGGGCTGCGCCGGGCCGCTGGTGGTGACGTTGACCCGGAGCGATCCTGTCGACGGCGGTGGCGGCGCCTGAGCGGGCCGCGTCACCGTAATCGTGTACTGACCCGTCTCGTCTTCGTTGAAGCCATAGACCCGGAGGAAGTAGTTCGTCCCTGCCCTGAGCAGTGCGGTGATACTGGCGTTCGTGGTACTGGCGCCGCTGTCATCGCTCTGCGCGATGACTCTCACATTGACCCGGTCGGTTGTCGCGCTCAGCACCTCGACCAGCATCAGCAGGTTATCGAATTGGGACTGCGCGGTGAACGTCACCGTCTCGGTCCGGTTGGGGTAGAGGTGCCACGTCTCGAAGTATCCACCTTCTTGCCCGAGGTCCCCACTGTAACAGTCGGTATCGGAAAGCGCTGAAACGGCCAGCGTCTGCAGGTCGGAAGTCTCGGTGATCGTCGGCTGTACGCAGAGCGACTGTATGACTTCGGCGGTGAGCTCGAGCGGCCCGTCTTCCCCGCACCCGGGAGCCGTGGGGTCGGAGCAGGGATTAGGGTCGTTGCCATCGCAGCCCGCGGCTACGAGACCGGCGATAGACGCGATAGCAAGGAGACCGAGTACTTTGAGGTAAGGGGACGTACGCATGGTTCTTCACCTTGCCGGGCCGGGCGAACCGGTCCGGATGAACATGTAATAATTACCACAACTGTGTGACTTGAAGTCAAACCAAGAGGCGTGGCGGCGGGAAGCCTTGGGGCGGGCGGGAAATAGACCAACGGACAGCTCCACCACTAACCGAGGCGCCCACAGATTGGGAGGAACGTTTCACGACCGAGCCTCAGCCCTTATCCCATGATTCTCTAATAGAATGGGGTGCCGCTTCACGCCGCGCAAGCATGTTGCCGGTAGCTGGCGCCAGGCGGCGGTATAACGCTACTGACTATCGATCGCCTTTCGCAGTCTTTGTTGCGGTTTGACTGGCATAGTTGCATCTTGGGTTACTAACCGGTGAGCGCCCCATGATCCATCTTCTCACCCTCGGTGTATCTTCTATCCGGCATAACGGTACCGAGTTGGCCGGTATCGCCGCCCACCGGCAGAAGCTTGCCCTCATCTCCTACCTGGCTGTGGAAGGGTCGGTCTCTCGCGACCGGCTGCTCGTGCTCTTTTGGCCCGAACGGGAAGAGAGCAAAGCTCGGCACGCCCTCTCCCAGGCGCTGCACTCGCTCCGCAAGGACTTCGGACAGGACATCGTGCGCGTGGTTGGCGACCGGGTTGCGCTGGACCCCGACCGGATCGACGTAGATCTGCGCCTGATGGAGGAGGCGGCGGAGGAAGAGAATTGGGAGCGAGTCGTCGAGCTCTACGTCGGGCCGTTCCTCGATCAGTTCCACTTGCCGGGCTCGCCGGGCTTCGAAGAGTGGCAGACGCGGACGCGAGCGTGGGTCGGTGCGATGGGACGCCGCGGTTTCACCGAAGTGATTCGTGCGCGCTTCGAGAAGCGTGACTACAAAGGCGCGTTAGAGGTCGCGATGCGGTGGGCGAAACAGGAGCCGCTGGAGGACGAGGCGCAACACGCGCTGATCGCAGCGCTCGCCGCGTCAGGTAACAGATCCGATGCACTCGCCCAGTATGAGGCGTTTCGGAAGCATTTGCGGAACGAGATGCAGGTAGAGCCGCTGGATGAGACTGTGGAATTGGTCGACGCAATCCGCTCCGGATCGCTTCCGTCGAATCCTCTGTTGCGGGGTTCGGCCTCCACGGACTCGCACGGCGGGGATGGGCCCGGACCCGTACAGGCGCCGGCCAAGTCTATCGCGCCGGAAGAGCTCGAAGAGATCATCAGGACGGAGTTGAAGCCCCGTCTGGAGATCATTCGCAAGTTGAGCGAGAGCTCTTCGGGGACGGTGTACCTGGCGCGGGAGATCGTTCCAGTTCGCATGGTGGCCGTCAAGGTCTTCTCACCGAAGCTGCTGGCGGACCGGAGAGCACACGTGCGCTTCCAGCGCGAGGTGCAGGCGATCGCCTCGCTCACCCAGCCCAATACGGTGCGCTTGTTGTGGGCGGGATCGCTGTCGAACGGGCTACCGTATTTCGTGATGGACTACGTGGAGGGGACCTCACTTGCCGAGCGGCTGAAGCAGGAGGGTAGGCTCGAGGTCTCCGAGGCGCGTCGCATACTGAAGTGCATCGCGTGGGCGCTGGCCGCCGCGCACCAGCGTGGGTTGGTTCATCGTGATGTCACGCCGGAGAACATTCTCTACGATGAGGAATCGGGCCGCGCCTACCTCGCGGACTTCGGCGTCGTCGGGATGTTCAGTAGCTCGGATGGTCGGGGGGTCAAGATCACCGAGTCGGGAGAGTTAGTCGGGAATCCGGAGTGGATGAGCCCCGAGCAGGCGCGGGATCTGCCGGCCACGGAGCGGAGCGATGTCTACAGTGTCGGTCTCCTGGGCTACCATCTGCTGGCGGGGCGTGGCCCTTACGACGCCGAGACACGGCAGCAACTCTACGCGGCAATTGTGAGGGACAAGCCAAGGTCGCTGATCGATTTGCGCCCTGACGTCGATCCCGGCCTGGCGGCGCTGTTGGAGCGTTGCCTGGCCAAAGAGCCCACGCATCGCCCCAGCTCCCGTCGTGTGGCAGAGATCCTTTCGGAAGAGGGTCCGGTGCAGTTGCCCGGCGGCTGGTTCCATCGGCTGATAAGACGCCGCGTGTTACAGTGGCTTGGTGCGTACATGGCAGGCGGCTGGCTCTTGGTCGAGCTCGCTCTAGTGCTGAAGGAAAGAGGAATCCTGAGCGAGCTTGCGTTTGACATCGTTCTCATCTCGTATCTTGCCGGCGCGCCGGTAGTATTCGTTCTGGCCTGGTATCACGGAAGGACAGGTCGACAGCGAGTCGAGCGGCGCGAGTTTGTACTGCTCGCGATTGTGCTGATGATCTGGCTGGCTCTGTTGCTCATTAGAGCGTTCTAACATGGCTGCAGAGCGCGAGCGAATCCACGCGCAGTTACAGGAGCTGTTCGACTCCGAGGCGCAGCACGAAACAGTACTCGACCTCGAGTCAGCCCGCGTCATAGTCTTCTCCGATCAGCACAAAGGACAGCGTGACGGCGCCGACGACTTCCGGCGCTGCGAGCGGGCCTACAACGCCGCCCTGGGCTACTACTTCGCGAAAGGCTACACGCTGATGGCTCTGGGCGACGTTGAGGAGCTCTGGGAGTGTCGCCCCAAGGATGTCATCGCGAACTACGGCTACACGCTGGCGCTGGAGGCGAACTTCCACCGCGACGGTCGCTACCTGCGTTTCTTCGGCAACCATGACGATCAGTGGGAGTCGCCCCGGTCGGTGATGAAGTTTCTGGACGAGTTCTATCCCGGACTCGAGGTGAAGGAGGGCGCGCGCTTCAGGGTACGGAAGGGCGATGCGGACATCGGAACGATCTTTCTAGCGCATGGCCACCAGGGCACGACGATGAGCGACAAGTACAAGTGGATCTCCAGGTTCGTCGTGCGGAACGTCTGGCGCCCCGTCCAGCGGCTGCTCAAGAAACCGTCGACGACGCCGGCCACGGATTTCATCCTCCGGGAGAAGCATGATCTGGCCATGTACGGTTGGGCGGAAGAGCAGGAGAAGACCGTACTGATCGTCGGCCATACGCACCGGCCGGTGTTTAGCGGCATCACGCACCACGCCCAGCTGGAGCGCCAGCTGTCGACGGCAACGGGCGAGCGGGCGGCGGAGCTGCGCGCTGAACTGGAATGGGTGAAGGCGCAGGACGGCGGTATTCCCGGGACTAGCGAAGCGCTGGGTGCGGCGGTGAAGCCGTGCTACTTCAACTCGGGATGTTGCTCGTTTGGCGACGGGGATATCACGGGCCTCGAGATCGTCGACGGCAAGATCCAGCTGGTTCGCTGGCCTGACGATGACGGAAAACCGAAGCCCAAGGTGATCGCTTCGGCGGACCTGGCGAGCGAAGTGTTCGCAAAGCTCTAGCTCAAAGCACCTGTTGACTATGGCTGACGACGATATCGCACGTATTCACAACGAAGCGCCGTTCACCGACGTTCACATCCATCCTTCCCTCAAGGCCTACCTGTACAATCGCAACCTGTGGCGGCACTACTTTTCGGGATCGGCATGGAACCCGTTCGCTTCGCGTTCCGACTTCGAGATGCTGACGAAGGGTGGCGTCGGCGTCATCTGGGCGGCCCACCATATCCCGGAGCGCGAGCTGTTCGAGCAGTGCTTGGCAGCACGCCTGGCGGCTACGGCGTTGGTCCCGGGTTTAAAACGCAAGATCTCCGGCAATCAGTTCGACCGGCTGTTGGAGATGATGGATGCGATGCGAGACGAGATCGACCGCGAGCCCGACAGGGTCGCCGTGGCGCTCTCGGCGGGCGACGTGAAACAGATCCGCGAGGCGGGCAAGATCGCCGTGGTAAACTGCGTCGAGGGCGCCCACGTCTTCGAGGACAGCCCCGACGATATGGAACACAACTTGGGAATTTTGGCGAGCCGAGGGGTGGCGATGATCACGCTGTGTCACTTCTATCCCAACGGCGTCGCCTCGCATACGGACGGCATCCCGAAGGACATGTTCATCCGCAAGATCTGCAAGCTGAACGTCGGCGCCGGCAAGCCGCCGCCGCTCACCGACTTCGGCCGTACTCTGGTGCGGAAGATGAACGAGCTATCGATGATCGTCGACGTCTCCCATTGCACGCCGGAAGCCCGGGAGGAGATCTACGCGGAAGTCGGGACCGACCGGCCGGTGATGGCCAGCCACGTCGGGGTGCGGCGCTTCATGAACGACACCTACAACCCCACCGACGACGAGATCCGCCACATCGCCCACACCGGCGGCGCCATCGGCGTTATCTTCATGACCTACTGGTTGGATGACCGCCATCCGCAGGATGGCCTCGAAGCCGTGTGGAAGACGATGGAGCATATCCACGAGGTCACGGGCTCTTGGGACCATGTGGTCATCGGCACCGACTTCGACGGTTTCACCGACCCGCCGGACGATCTGCGGGATGCCTCCCAGGTCGGCAAGTTGACCCGGATGATGCTCGACAAGGGCGTCCCGGAGACCGACATCAAGAAGGTGCTGGGCGGAAACGCGCAGCACGTCCTGGAGCTCGGCTGGCGACTCTGAGCCGGCGCCGGGGCATTGCTCCCCGCAGGCCGCCAACTCATCTTGTGCCTCGAAGGCCCCAGCACAACAACAATCCTGTTCATCGGCCGCATGGCCGGCGGCGACGCCTGACGAGCGCCGCCCTCTGCGACCCCGGGAGGAGTATCTGATGTCTGACGCGATTGCTGGACTGAAACCGGAAGGTGTGTGGAAGTATTTTGCCGCGATCAGCGAGATCCCCCGCTGTTCGAAGCACGAACAGCAGATCTCAGACTACGTGATGGGTGTGGCCAAAGAGCTTGGCCTTCAGGCGAAGCGCGACAAGGCGCTGAACGTCGTGGTCAAGAAGCCCGCGTCGGCCGGTCGCGATTCGGCGCCCAGCGTCTGCTTGCAGGGCCACCTCGATATGGTATGCGAGAAGAACAAGGGTGTGGAACACGACTTCATGAAGGACCCCATCGAGCTGGTCAGAGATGGCAACGAGTTGCGGGCGAACGGCACGACACTGGGGGCGGACAACGGTATCGCTGTCGCCACGAGCCTGGCGATCATGGCGGACGACTCGTTGGAGCACGGGCCGCTGGAGTTCCTGTTCACGATCGACGAAGAGACCGGGCTCACCGGTGCCGGGTTCCTGAAGCCGGGGTTCGTCGAGAGCGACACGCTGCTGAACCTCGATTCGGAAGACGAAGGCGTGTTGTTCGTCGGTTGCGCCGGCGGACGTGACACGAACGGGACCTGGCGGGTGAACTTCATGCGGGCCCCCGGCGGATCGGTGCCGATGCGTTTGCAGGTGAGGGGTCTGGTGGGCGGCCATTCGGGCTTGGAGATCGATAAAGGCCGCGGCAACTCGATCAAGATCCTGAACCGCGCGCTGGCCGAGCTGGCTGAGTTGGGCGCGCGCCTCGCACACATCGAGGGCGGCAACAAGCGGAACGCCATTCCGCGAGAGGCGGAGGCGCTGGTCTTCATCCCCAAGGACAAGGTCCGGAAGGCGAAGAGCGCCGTGTCGAAGTTCGACGAGATCGTCAAAGCGGAGCTGGCCGGCGTCGACCCCGACGTGACGCTCGCCCTCGAGAAGGAGACGGGCGACGTCGAGCGTCAGGTGATCAAGAAGGACGAGCAAGCGGCCATCGTCAAAACGATCTCGGCGTTGCCGCACGGCGTCACCCGGATGAGCGATGACATCCCGGGCCTCGCCGAGACATCGACCAACGTTGCCGTGATCACGACGCAGAAGAGCAAGATCTCGCTGGAGACGAGCCAGCGCAGCTCTGTCGCCTCGGCGATCGACGAGATCGTTCAGACCGTGAGCGACATCTTCGAGCTGGGCGGCGCCAAGGTCGTTCAGGATTCCGGCTACCCTGGATGGAAGCCGAACATGGACTCGCCGATTCTGAAGGTCGCCACCGCCACCTACCGCGAGCTGTACGGTAAGACGCCAGAAGTCACCGCCGTACACGCGGGCCTCGAGTGCGGGATCATCGGCGAAAAGTACCCCGGCATGGATATGGTGTCGTTCGGCCCCACGATGCGTGCGGTACACTCGCCCGACGAGATGATCTACATCGATACGGTGGAGAAGTTCTGGGACTATCTGTTGGGGATACTGAAGAACGTTAGCTGAGTAGACGGTAGACGGTAGACAGTGGACGGTAGACAGTCGCACCACCGTCCACTGTCCACCGTCTACCGTCAACCGTCTACCGTCTACTCCCCCTCCAGCTCCTCCAACGTCCGCGGCCAGTCCTCACCCAACAGTCTCGACAGGGCCCGATCGCGCAGCAGCTTCCCATCTGTCTGGCAACGGGCGCAGTAATTGGTCTCGTTGCTGGCGTAGACGATCCGCTGTATGGGTGAGGCGCATCTGGGGCATGGCTCGTTGTATTTGCCGTGGACCATCATCGCGGGGTGAAACGCGGTGACCTTCTTCGGGAAGGCGTCTCCGGTTTCGGCCTGCAGTCGATCGATCCATTCAGTGAGTGACCGGCGCGATGCTTCGTACAGCGTGGCGATCTCGTCTTCTTCGAGTTGTCGGGTCCGTTTCACGGGAGACAGCCGCGCCTCGAACAGGATCTCGTCCGAATGGGCGTTGCCTATACCGCTCAGGATGCGCGGGTCGGTGAGCGCCCGCTTTAGAGTCCGGTTCTCCCTCAGCAGCGCATCGCGGAAGGCGCCCAGGTCGGCGTCGAGCACTTCCAGGCCCCCTCGTTCGAAGTGGGCGAGGGATTCGCTGCCACGCACCAGGTGCAGGGAGGCCCGTTTCTTGGAGCCGGCCTCCGTCAGCAACACGGTCCCGGCGGGAAAGTCGAAGGCGGCATGACCGAGCTTCTTCGGCACCGCCGCTCCCAGGCCCTTCCACTGGAAGCGGCCGGCGATCATCAGGTGGAAGACCAGGTAGTGATCGCCTTCCAGAGCCCAAACGATTCGCTTGCCGATGCGCATGATCCCGCTGACGCTGCGGCCCTCCGCCACCGCGATCGGCGGTTCGTAGGTCTTGAGCAGCGAGGCGGAGCGGATCCGTATCCGCTGCAGCGGCCGATCGAGTATGCGGCGCTCGAGGGCGTCTATATATAGACGGACTTCGGGTAGTTCAGGCACGCAGGTATTCTGGTCCCAGATTGGCTCTCAGGCAAAGCGGTTCCGCAGTTCGATAAGACGACCCGGCAGTCCTTGCGCCACGCGATGATACCCCCGTACTGTAGGCAGCGTCATTTGTTCAGGTCGTGACATCCGAAGGGGAGGATGGCGATGGCGGCGAGGAAGGTTCGACCGACGAGGCGGAAGAAGAATGGGACGGGGAAGCGGCCGAAGAAGAAGGCGCCGGTCTATTACGTTCAGATGCTCTCCGGTGAGTGGATCATCAAGAAGCACGGCAAGAAAGCTCTGGAAGGTCATTACGACACCAAGCCTGAGGCCGTGTTGGTCGCTACGCGCCTGGCGAAGCGTGCCCGAGGCATCTTGAAGATCAAGACGAAGACGGGGAGGATACAGGCGACCCGCGATTTCGGAATCTGAGAAGCGATTCCGGTGGCGTATATTATTCTGAGACCCGGCGACTGCCGGGTCTTTTCATGTTGTCGTGCTAGGATCGACCAGTTGCCCGACCCGCTGAGCGACCTCGGCCAGAGGGACGGTCTCCCGGTCCTCGCTATCCCGGCGCTTGATTTCCGCGCCGCCCGCCTCGATCGACCGGGCTCCGATGGTGATCCGTACGGGCAACCCTATGAGGTCTGCATCGTTGAACTTGACGCCGCCCCGGGTGTCTCGGTCGTCGAATAGTACCTCGAGCCCGGCTTTTCGCAGCTCGTCGTAGAGCCGATCGGCCTTCTCGATGATCGTCGCGTCACCGCCGGCAACCGATACCAGGTGTACGTGATACGGCGCGGTGGACGATGGCATGACCAAGCCGTTGTCGTCGCGGCGCTCGTCTGCCAGGCAACCCAACAGCCGGCTGATCCCGATGCCGAACGAGGCCATGTGCATCGGCTTGGATTCGCCGTCCTCATCCTGGAAGCATGCGTCCAACCGATCGGCGTATTCCAGCGGGAACCGGTGCAGGCTGCCGATCTCGATGCTGTTGGCTAGTTCCAGCGGCGCAGTGCAGTCGGGGCAGGCGGCGTCCCGGAACACGTGGGCGATGTCGGCAACGAGATCGGCCTCGTAGTCGCGGCCGAAGTTGACGTTGATGAAGTGGAAACCTTCCTGGTTGGCGCCGGACACGAGGTTGGGTGATGTGGCGATCAATTCGTCGACGACCACGAACAGGTTCGCCGCCGTGAGGCCCACCGGTGATGCATATCCGGCGCTGGCGCCGATATTGGCAATTGACTCCTCATCGGCGGGGCAAAGTCCCGATGCGCCTATCGCTGATCGCAGCTTCGATTCGCTCACCTCCATGTCGCCGCGGACCAGAGCCATCAACACGACCGCTCCTCGCGCCGGGAGGTCGGCCGAGAAGAAGACGACCTTCGCGGTACGGCTGGCTGGCACGCCAAGAAAACCGGCCAGCGACTCGATCGTGTTCGTGCCGGGCGTGGCGACCTTTTCTAAAGGCTGTGGCTCTTCGATCGGTGGCTCGGAACGCGCGAAGCGCGCCGCCCGCAGGTTTGACGTGTATCCGCATCCCTCACACAGAACCACGGCGTCGTCGCCCGTGTCGGTTAGGAAGGCGTACTCATGCTCGCCGCCGCCGGCCTCGGTGACGACCACGCTCTCGAGGCCCAGTCGCTCGAACATTCGGGCGAACGCCTCCAGGTGGCTCCCGTACAGCTCTTCCAGACTTTCTGCGTCGCGGGCAAAGGCATAAGAGTCCATCAGCGTGAACTCTCGGGTCCGCATCAGTCCGCCGCGCGGACGCGGCTCGTCCCGGAACACCGTGGCGATCTGAAAAAGCGTGGCGGGTAACTGCCGATAGGATGCGACCACGCCTCCGGCCAGCGCGGCGGCGCCTTCCTCGTGGCTGGGGGCCAGAACCAAGGGCCGCTCGGCCCGATCGGTGAGACGCGCAAGCTCGTCGCCGGCCGCGTCCCACAGCCCCGACCGCTGGGCGGCCTCCGCCGGTTGGACAAGGGGCATGGCGACCTCCTGGCCGCCGATCGCCAACATCTCCTCCCGAACGATCGCTTCGATCTTGCGCAGCGCCCGGAGGCCCAGGGGGAGCAGGCTGTATCCGCCTCCACCCGCCGGCCGCATGTAGCCGGCGCGCAGCAACAGTTTGTGGCCTTCGTCCTCGGCGTAAGCCGGGGCGGAACGCAGTGTCTCTCCGAAGAGTTGGGTCATTCTCATGGTCGGTCCCCGCCGAGAAGCTAGAGGCTGCGCGTAGGGTGGGCCAGACCGGCTTCGACCGTGTTGATCGAAGGGCAGCCGCCGGATATACTGTCGCCGTCATATCAGTAGCAGAATTTCAATCAAGGCCGTCGGGTCCACGGGTCGGCCCCGGGGATCGCCCGGGATCCGATACTGTCATGGCCCTCACGCTATCGGGGCATTGGGAGGAAACGAATGAGTGGTGGTGCGACCGACCTCGACCAGCTAGCCATCAACACGATCCGAACCCTATCCATGGATGCCGTTCAGAAGGCGAACTCCGGCCACCCCGGAGCGCCGATGGGGATGGCGCCCGTGGCCTACACCTTGTGGCAACGGTTTCTACGCTTCGATCCCGGCGACCCCCTGTGGTTCAACCGAGATCGATTCGTTCTGTCGGCTGGACATGCCTCTATGCTGATCTACTCGCTTCTCCATCTCGCCGGTGTGAAGCAGGTTGATGACGACTATAACGTGCTGGACGAGCCAGCGGTAACCCTCGATCAGATCAAGAACTTCCGCCAGTTGGGCAGCCGAACTCCGGGACATCCTGAGTACCGGTTGACCACGGGTGTGGAGACGACCACGGGTCCGTTGGGGCAGGGGGCCGCGGTCAGCGTCGGTATGGCCATCGCGGCTCGCTGGATGGCCGAGCATTTCAATCGCCCGGGCTTCGACCTGATCGACCACGACATCTACGCCCTCGCCGGTGACGGGTGCATGATGGAGGGTATATCGTCGGAGGCTGCATCGCTGGCAGGCCACCTTAAGCTGTCCAATCTGTGCTGGATCTACGACAGCAACCGAATCAGCATCGACGGTCCAACCGACCTGGCGTTCAGCGAGAGCGTCGCCGATCGGTTCGAAGCCTACGGTTGGAACGTGGTGCGCGTGGAGGACGCGAACGACCTCGGCGCACTGGAGAACGCGTTCACGGTGTTCAAGGAAACGACGGACAGGCCGACATTCATCGTCGCCGATACGCACATCGCGTTCGGGGCACCAACCAAGCAAGATCACGCCGACGCCCACGGCGCGCCGTTGGGCGAAGAGGAGATCCGAGGCGCCAAGCAGAACTATGGTTGGCCGGAGGATGAGCAGTTCCTGGTGCCGGACGGTGTCGCCGACCATTTCGCCGCTGGCGTCGGCGCTCGGGGCCGCGTTCTGCGCGATAAGTGGATGGAGCGGTTCGCGGCGTACAAAGAGAAGCATCCCGAGCTTGCCGCGCAGCTGGAGCTGATGCAGAAGAGCGAACTGCCGAGCGGTTGGGACAGCGATATACCCGTTTTCCCGGCCGACGAGAAGGGAGTGGCGACCCGGGCGGCGGGCGGCAAGGTACTGAACGCCATCGCGCAGCACGTACCGTGGGTAATGGGGGGCTCGGCGGACCTGACGCCGTCGACCAAGACGCTGCTAACGTTCGAGGGGGCGGCGGGCGACTTCGAGCCCGGGAACTACGCGCCGCGCAATCTGCGTTTCGGTGTGCGAGAGCATGCAATGGGAGCGATCCTGAACGGGCTCTCTCACAGCAAGGTGCGGCCGTACGGCGCGACGTTCCTGGTATTCAGCGACTACATGCGGCCGTCGATCCGGTTGGCGGCGTTGATGGAACTTCCCGTCGTCTATGTCTTCACCCACGATTCGATCGGTGTAGGCGAAGATGGGCCGACGCACCAGCCGGTGGAGCATCTCGCCGCGCTCCGCGCCATCCCCGGACTGATCGTCTTGCGTCCCGCCGACGCGAACGAGACCGCGGAGGCTTGGCGCCTGGTGATGGAGTTGCGGCACGAACCGGCGGCGCTCGCCCTCAGCCGGCAAGGCTTGCCGGTGCTCGACCGTTCACAGTATGGGCCGGCAGGCGGTGTACGCCGCGGTGCCTACGTGCTCGCTGATACGGATGGCGAACCGGATGTGTTGCTGTTGGCGAGCGGTAGCGAGGTGCCGCTCTGTCTGGATGCGAGAGATCAGCTGGCGAGGGATGGAATCAAGGCGCGGGTCGTGAGCATGCCGTCGTGGGAGCTGTTCGAGCGAGAAGATCGGGCGTACCAGGATAGCGTTATCCCACCGTCGGTCACGGCTCGGGTCGCGGTCGAGCAAGCGGTGTCTCTCGGTTGGGAGCGCTGGGTGGGTCGCTCAGGTGAGGTCATCGGCATGGACACCTTTGGGGCATCGGCGCCGATAACAGACGTCCAGAAGCATTTCGGCTTTACGACCGACAATGTGATCGCGGCAGCGAAACGGCAGGTGAAGCCTGGCTCCTGACCTGGGGGGAGGCGACATGATCGGTGGCGTGCCGGCCGGGAACTTCAACGGCCTCGCGGACCTGGCATCCGATGTCGATCAGGCGCTGAAGGAGTGGCAGGACGCCGACAAGACGCATCGGTTGTGGGAACGGGACGCCACCCTGTGGTCGGGCGGAGATGAAGCGAGTTGGCTCGGCTGGCTGGGGATCGTCGAAGACCAGCTAGCCCACCTGGAGCCGTTGTTCAGCGCCGCGGAGGCGGCGCGGGTAGAGGGCTTCAGCCACATGCTGCTGTTGGGGATGGGCGGGTCCAGCCTCTGCCCTGAGGTTCTGAAGATGACCTTCGGGACCGTCGACGATCACCCCGAGCTCTTCGTTCTCGATTCGACAGACCCGGCACAAGTAAAGACATTCGAAGACAAGATCGACCTCGAGCGAACGGTCTTTGTCATTTCCAGCAAGTCGGGCACGACGCTCGAACCCAACATCTTTCTCCAGTACTTCTTCGAGCGCGTACGGGAGGCGGTCGGTGAGGAAGCCGGCAGTCGCTTCGTTGCCGTCACCGATCCCGGTTCGCAGCTTCAGCACCTGGCCGTTCGCGATAACTTCCGATACGTGTTCCACGGAATTCCCGACATTGGTGGCCGCTACTCCGCGCTGTCCGATTTCGGCATGGTACCCGCCGCAGCCATGGGACTCGACGTCGAGCACTTGCTCCTGTCGGCGCGGGGGATGGTTCAGGCCTGCTCGGCGGCGGTGCACGCCGACGAGAACCCTGGTGTGCGCCTCGGCGTGACATTGGGCGTTGCAGGCGTTCTGGGGCGTAACAAGGTGACGCTCATTAGCTCGCCTGGTGTGCGTGGGCTGGGCGCGTGGTTGGAACAGCTGTTGGCGGAGTCGACGGGCAAAGAAGGTGTAGCCCTCATACCGGTCGACCGAGAAGAGCTGGGTCCGCCGGAGTGCTACGGCAACGACAGGCTGTTCGTATATCTGCGGCTGCTCGACGACAATGATGATCAAGGAGATGGTATCGTCCGCTTGGAAGCGGCGGGTCAGCCGGTGGTCCGCATTGACATCCCGGATCGCTATGCGTTGGGTGGTGAGTTGTTCCGCTGGGAGTTCGCGACGGCCGTGGCAGGCTCGATCCTTGGCATCAACCCGTTCAACCAGCCGGACGTCGACGCGAGCAAGATAGCGACGCGGGCGCTGACGGACGATTACGAGAAGAGCGGCACGCTGCCCTCGGAGGAGCCAATCTTGCGGGGGGACGGCATCGAGTTGTTCGCGGATGAGCGGAACGCCGATGAGTTGGCCCGGGAAGCGCGCGAGGACAGTGTCGCCGGATACCTGCGGGCGCACATCGGCCGCCTCGAACCGGGTGACTATTTTGGCATCCTGGCCTATGTCGAGATGAACGACGAGCACGAGTCGCGACTTCAGGACATCCGTCACCGGGTGCGGGATTCTCGACGCGTGGCGACGTGCCTGGGGTGCCTGGGCTTTGGCCCGCGCTTCCTGCATTCCACGGGACAAGCCTACAAGGGCGGACCCAACACCGGCGTCTTTCTGCAGATCACGTGCGATGACGTCGCCGACCTTCCGGTACCGGGACGCGCCTATTCGTTTGGAGTGGTGAAGGCCGCCCAGGCACGCGGCGACTTCGATGTGCTGGCCGAGCGTGGCCGGCGCGCTCTTCGCGTACACCTGGGAGCGGATGTGGCGGCGGGCCTCGACCGGCTGCGTGAGCTGATCGAAGAAGCACTCACCTAAGACGAAGAGACCTCGGAGGACGATCCATGGAACTCGGCATGGTCGGACTGGGGAGAATGGGTGCGAATATGGTCCGCCGCCTGATGCGCGGCGGCCACAATTGTGTCGTGTTCGATCTCAGCGCCGATGCCGTCCAGGAGATGAGGGGTGAAGGTGCGAACGGCGCCTCGTCTCTAGATGAGTTTGCGGAGGCCTTGACCAGACCGAGGATTGCCTGGGTGATGGTTCCGGCCGGCGAGGCGACCGAAAGCACCGTAGCCGCGCTGGCGAGTCGCCTCGAAGCCGGCGACATCATCATCGATGGTGGCAACTCCTACTTCAAAGATGACGTCCGTCGCGCGGAGACGCTGGAGGCGAAGGGTATTCGTTATGTGGACGTGGGAACCAGCGGCGGCGTGTGGGGGCTCGAGCGCGGCTACTCGCTCATGATCGGCGGCCCTGAGGACGCCGTCCAGCATCTGGATCCGCTGTTCAAGACCCTGGCGCCGGGTCGTGGGGATATCCCCGGGACGGCGGGTCGGGCGGAAGAATCAAGCACTGCCGAAGAAGGCTACCTTCATTGCGGTCCATCCGGAGCGGGCCACTTCGTTAAGATGGTCCACAACGGAATCGAATATGGGATGATGCAGGCGATGGCCGAGGGCTTCGACCTCATGAATAGCGTCGAGCGCTACGACCTGGATCTCGCCGACATCGCAGAGCTCTGGCGACGCGGAAGCGTGATCACCTCCTGGCTCCTCGATCTAACGGCGGCTGCGCTGATCAAGGATCCAGCACTGGTTGGGTACAGCGGATACGTGCAGGACTCCGGAGAAGGACGGTGGACGATTCAGACCGCCGTCGAAGAGGGCGTTCCGGCCGACGTGCTGGCGGCCTCGCTGTTCGCCCGGTTCCGCTCGCGACAGGAGCATACGTTTGCGGAGAAGGTGCTGTCGGCGATGAGGCAGGGTTTTGGGGGGCACGTGGAGCCGGGGGGCGGGGGTAGAGCGTAGGGGGTGGGGAGTAGAGGGTAGGAGGTAGGGAGTCATGATGAGGACCGATCATGTCAATTCGCCAAGACAATATACCGCCGGGTCCCTGCGTCCTGATCATCTTCGGTGCCGCCGGCGATCTCACGCGGCGCAAGCTGATCCCGGCGCTGTACAATCTCGCCGAAAGCGGGTTGCTGCCGGACGAGTTCGCGGTTGTGGGGTTCGCCCGGCGAATGGGCGATGAGGCCTACCTTGCCCGGATGAGGGATGAGGCAAAGGCGCATCTCACGGCGGAGTTTCGGCAGGAGATTTGGGACTGGCTGGCCGAACGCATGCACCGCGTGGATGGGGGCTTCGACGATCCGGAGGCCTACCAGCGGCTGCAGAAGAAGTTGGTCGAGATCGATGAGAAGCACGGGACGGGAGGGAACTACCTGTTCTATCTGTCGGCGCCGCCACAGTTCTTCGCCGAGATTCCGAGGCAGTTGCAGCGCGTTGGCCTGACGCGCGAGGAGGGTGATGCCTGGCGACGAGTTGTAGTGGAGAAGCCGTTTGGCCACGATCTGGAGTCGGCCCGGAAGCTGAACCGCGGCCTGCTGGAAGTGCTGGACGAAACGCAGATCTACCGCATCGATCACTACCTGGGTAAGGAGACGGTTCAGAACATCCTGGTCTTCCGCTTCGCCAATGCCATCTTCGAGCCGATCTGGAACCGGCGGTACGTTGACCATGTGCAGATAACGGTGGCCGAGAGCGTTGGTGTGGGCACGCGCGGGGGCTACTACGACTCCGCCGGGGCGCTCCGCGACATGGTTCCTAACCACCTCTTCCAGCTGCTCGCCCTCATCGCGATGGAGCCGCCCATCTCGTTCGAGGCGGACGCGGTTCGCAACGAAAAGGGCAAGATCTTTCGCGCGATCAATCCCATCGATCCCGATGAGGTGCTACGCGAAGCGGTTCGCGGTCAGTACGACGCAGGCATGCTGCCTTCGGGCGAGGACGTGCCGGCCTATCGGTCACTGGATAGGGTAGCGCCCGACTCATCGACCGAAACCTATGTTGCGTTGAAGCTCTGGATTGATAGCTGGCGTTGGGCGGGAGTGCCGTTCTATCTCCGAACGGGAAAGAGCCTGCCGCGGCGCTACACGGAGATCGCGATCCAGTTCAAGGGCGTGCCGCTGATTCTATTCGAGAATACACCGATCGAAGAGCTAAGACCGAACGTTCTGGTGTTGCGGATTCAGCCTGATGAGGGAATCGCTCTCTCATTCAACGCCAAAGTTCCCGGTCAGGTGATGCAGATCGGTGGGGTTGATATGGACTTCTGCAACGTCGACTACTTTGCCGGCACGCCGGCGACGGGCTACGAGACCCTCCTGTACGATTGCATGAACGGGGACGCCGGCCTCTTCCAGCGCGGCGACAATGCGGAGGCGGCCTGGAGCGTGGTGAACCCGATCCTCGATGTGTGGAGCACGCTGCCGCCGCGCGATTTTCCCAACTATGCCGCTGGCAGCTGGGGCCCCAAGGCGGCCGGCGAGCTGATGCGGAACGACGGACGCCGCTGGAGACATCTGTGAAGACAATCCACACCTACGATACAGCTGATGCCATGTCTCGGGCCGCGGCCAACCGGTTCGCGCTGCTGGTCGATTCCTGCGCGGCGGAGCGCAGCGTCTTCAACGTAGCGCTGTCTGGGGGCGAAACGCCGAAGCGGCTCTTCGCGCTGCTGGCTGCCGAGCCGTACGCCAGCCAGATCAATTGGGAGTTGATCCACTTCTTTTGGGGCGATGAGCGGAGCGTGCCGCCCGACGATCCGCTGAGCAATTTCGGGTCAGCGTATTCGTTGCTCCTCTCGAAGGTGCCCGTGCCGCCGGCGAACATCCATCGGATCCAGGCGGAATTGGGCCCTCAGGAGGCGGCGGCAGGGTACGAGTCCGAGCTGCGGCACCGCTTCCGGTTGATGCCCGGCCAGTTGCCGCGCTTCGACCTCGTGGTTCTGGGGCTAGGTGGCGACGGGCATACGGCCTCTTTGTTTGCCGGGACCGAAGCTCTGGAAGAGACGGAGCGGCTGGTCGTGACGCCGTGGATCGAGAGATTCGAGGCTCACCGGATCAGTCTGACTTGCCCTGTCCTCAATAACGCTGCATTTATCATGTTCCTGGTGTCGGGTGACGACAAAGCGGAGATACTGAAGGCGGTTCTGGAGTGTCCCGCCGGACAGTATCCCGCCCAGCTCGTCCAGCCGGGAGATGGGGAGTTGCACTGGTATATCGATCGCGCCGCCGGCCGCTTGTTGACGGACGGCTGAGCCGTGCGCGCCTGACATACGGTAGTCGGCGGAAGGCGCCGCTCGACCGGAACTGACGAGAGAGGTGAAGTATCATGGCAACGATGACCGCAAACACCATTTCGGCGATCCAGGACTTGCTTGGCGACGAAGCGGACACGCTTCTTGGCTTCAAGGCGAAAGGGATCCCGAAGGACCAACTGCATCTTCCCGGGCCCGATTACGTGGATCGCGTCCTCGGAATCTCCGATCGCAATCCCCAGGTGTTGATCAGCCTGCAGCGCATGTTCGATCATGGCCGACTGGGCGGCACTGGCTACTTGTCGATCTTGCCGGTGGACCAGGGGATCGAACACTCCGCGGCGGCGTCGTTCGCGCCCAATCCGATCTACTTCGACCCCGGCAACATCGTCGAGCTGGCTATTGAGGGTGGCTGCAACGCTGTGGCATCTACGCTCGGCGTGCTGGGTGCGGTCTCGCGCAAGTACGCGCACAAGATCCCGTTCCTTGTGAAGATCAATCACAACGAGTTGCTCTGTTACCCGAACCAGTTCGATCAAGTGCCGTTCGCGGCCGTCGAGCAGGCGTGGGAGCTGGGCGCAGCCGCGGTGGGTGCCACGATCTATTGGGGTTCCGAAGAGTCGCGCCGCCAGCTTCAAGAAGTCTCCGAGGCGTTCAGTCGCGCCCATGAGCTTGGCATGACGACGTTCCTATGGTGTTATTTGCGCAACCCGGCGTTCAAGAAGGATGGGGTCGATCACCATGCCGCGGCTGACCTGACGGGTCAGGCGAATCACCTGGGCGTGACGATCGAGGCGGACATCGTCAAGCAGAAGCTGCCCTCACATAACGGTGGCTACCCGGCCCTTAACTTCGGCAAGACGTCTAAGTTGGTCTACGATGAATTGGTAGCGGATAATCCGGTGGACTGGGTCCGTTGGCAGGTCGCCAATTGCTATATGGGTAGAGTGGGCATGATCAATTCGGGCGGCGCTTCGACGGGGAAAGGCGATCTCGGCGAAGCGGTACGCACGGCGGTGATCAACAAGCGCGGGGGAGGCATGGGGCTCATCTCGGGTCGGAAGACTTTTCAACGCCCGATGAAAGAAGGGGTTGAGCTGTTTCATGCGATTCAGGATGTCTATCTGTGTGAGGATGTTGACGTTGCGTGACTAGGGGAATTATCGAATCGGATTCGGGATTGCGGATTCGAGAGTTTGGAAGCTGAAGTGATTTGGGACGTGTAGGTGTTTGAGCTGGATCATCTGTTTGTTGCGGCATCGGTGGGTGCCCCGGAGATCGGGAGCCTGGTATCGGAGGGTTTCGTCGAGGGCGGCGAAAATGACCATCCGGGGCAGGGAACGGCCAGCCGGGGCATCTTCTTTCGTAACGCCTATCTCGAGTTCATCTGGCTGACCGACGTCGCTACGGCGGCCTCAGCTCCGATTTCACGGGCGCATCTCTGCGAACGCGTCGACATTATGGACCCGGCGAATCCGTTCGGGATCTGTATCCGTTCCGGCGAGCCAGGCGGGGATGAGATGCCGTTCGAGACGTGGGAATTCCGACCGCCCTACCTGCCCGACGATCTGTTCATTCCAGTGGGTCTCAACTCCGAACGGCTGGACGAGCCGATGTTGTTCTACCTGCCATGGCGGACGGGGCCACCGCCCGATCCACCTGACCATCTCAACGAGGCAAAACGGATCACCCGAGTCGCGCTGGAGTTTCCGTTCGGAGATCCTCCGTCAGCCGAGTTAGAGGCGTTCGCGAAGCTCGGCCTGGTCCAGATAGACCGTGGCCCGGAGCCGTTGCTAAGGGTAGAGGTGGACGGCGGGAACCAAGGCCGCCGGGTCGATCTTCGGCCGTCTGTCCCCGTGGTGGTGAGCTTCTAGCGAGTTACAGCGGTTCCCTCTTTTCCTACTACTTCTTCTTCTTCGAGTCTTCCAGGATCACCTGCGCTGCGTTGTATCCGTTCGCCGCCGTGACGCCGCCGCCAGGGTGTGTTCCAGCGCTACAGAGGTATAGGTTCTCGACCGGCGCTCGATACTGCGCCCATCCCGGAACCGGCCGCATGAAGTAGATCTGGTCCAGAGTCATCTCGCCGTGATAGATGTTGCCCTCTGCCAGACCGAACATGCCCTCGATGTCGAGCGGCGTGAGGACGTGGGCGTGCTCGACGATCGACTCGATGTTGGGCGCGTACTCGGCGAGCGTTTCTAGCGTGAGGTCGCCCAGCTTGGCGCGATTGGCGTCATCCCAGACGCCTTCTTTGAGGTCAAATGGCGCGTACTGCACCAGGATCGACATCACGTGTTTGCCGTCCGGCGCCAGCGTGGGGTCGCTGAGCGAAGGAATTACGGCTTCGATGTACGGTTTCTCCGATAGCTCGCCGTGCTTGGCGTTGTCGTATGCCTTTTCGAGGTAATTCAGGCTGGGGCTAATCGAGATCGCGCCGCGCAGGTGAGCGTCGCCAGCCGGCGCGTCCTTGAACTCGGGCAGCGCATCTAGCGCGAGGTTCACTCGGGCGCACACACCGTTCATTCTGATATTGCGTACGCGGTGGAGAAACGCAGGCTGGAGGTTCATCGGATCGAGCAGGTCGAGATACGTGTGCCGCGGATTCGAGTTTGAGACGATCCGCCTGGCGGCGAACTTCTCACCGGATACGAGCGTCACGCCGATCGCTTTTCCGTTTTCGACGTCAATACGCTCAACCCACGATCCTGTCTTGATCGTTGCTCCGTTTGTCGTAGCCGCAGCCTCGAATGCGGCGCTCAACGACCCCATCCCCCCGCGCGGGCGGAGTATCCCTCGCAGTGCGCCTGTCGTTATGCCGACGTGGTGATGAAGGAACAGGAACGCGGTGCCGGTGGAGTAGGGCCCCTGGCGAATGCCCGTGATGCCAGCCGCGCCGAGGGTGCCGCGCAGGATGTCGGTCTCGAACCAGTCGTCCATCAACTCGACCATGTTCATCGGCAGGATGCGCAGCACCTCCATCATGTCGTGCTTGCCCAGGCGGCGCAGGCGGCCGGCGATGCGAAGGCCATCCATCGTGTCGGCCGTTTTCGTCGAAACCGGGTCGATGGGGGGTTCACCGTAGATCGAGGCTAGGAACCCGGTCGCCTTGTCTATCAGCGCGGCGAAATCGCCGTAGCGGGAGGCGTCTTGCTTGGAGAAACGACCGATCTCCTCGGCAGACTTCTGAGGATCACGCCAGAGCGTCAGCCCGCCGCCGTCTGGCAGGGGAGCGTACACCGACGGATCGGATGGGAGCACTTCCAGACCGTGCTTCGCCAGCTGAAGGTCACGGACGACCTCGGGCTGTAGGCGGCCGATCCGGTGCGCGCCGGTGTCGAACTTGAACCCGGGGTAGATCTCCTCGGTGACGGCGGCACCGCCAACGTGCTCACGCCGCTCGAGCACCAGGACCCGCTGACCTGCTTTCGCGAGGTACGCGGCGACCGTCAGGCCGTTGTGCCCTCCGCCGATGACGATGGTATCGTAAGCGTCGTTCATCGTTACCAGTCTTTGAGTATGATGTCTGCCGCCAGTTTGCCCGACGCGCCCGTGATGCCGCCACCGGGATGCGTGCCAGAACCGCACTGGTAGTAGTTCTTGATTGGCGTTCGATAGTCGGCCCACTGCGGCGCCGGGCGCATGAAGAAGAGTTGATGGAGTGCCAGTTCACCCTGGAAGATGTTGCCCTGGGTAAGTCCGTACTCCTGCTCCATGTCCCATGGCGTCAGAACCTTCCTATAGAGAATCAGGTCTTTGATGTTGGGCGCGAACAGCGAAAGCGTGTTAACGACCGCATCGCCGAATGCTTCGCGTTTCTCGTCGTTCCAACCGCCGTTCAAGGCGTACGGCGCATACTGGACGAATATCGACATGACATGCTTGCCAGGGGGCGCCATCCCCGGATCGATCATCGACGGGAGGATGACGTCCATGAAAGGCTGCTGCGAGAAGTTGCCGTACTTGGCATCCTCGAATGCCCGTTCCAGGTATTCGATCGTCGGGCTTATGGAGATCGCGCCCCGCAAGTGCGGACCTTCGCCAGGCAGGCACGTGAAGTTTGGCAGCCCGTCCAATGCCAGATTCACCTTGCCCGACGATCCCCTGATTCGGAAACGGCGTATCGCCTCCGCAAAGTCTTCCGGCAGCTCCTCGGGGTCGATGAACTTGAGGAAGCTCAACTTGGGGTCGACACTGGTGACTACAATCTTTGCGTCGAACTCGTCACCGTTCTCCAGCACGACGCCCGTCGCTCGTCCGTTCTTGAGCTTCACCTCCGCAACCGACGCCTCGGTACGGATCTCCGCGCCCAGGCGTCGAGCGGCGCCGGCGATCGACTCGCTTATCGCGCCCGTGCCGCCCTTCGCGAAGCCCCAGGAGCGGAACACGCCGTCTATCTCACCCATGTAGTGGTGCAGCAGCACGTAAGCGGTGCCGGGTGAGCGCACGCCCTGGTACGTCCCGATGATACCGCTGCAGGCCATGGTCGCCTTTAGCGGCTCGGTCTCGAACCACTCGTCCAGAAAATCGGCGGAGCTCATCGTCATGAGCTTGTAGAGCGCGTAGAATTGCTCCTCGCCGAGATCCCTGAAGTGCTTGCCGATGCGGGCCAGGCTGAGAAGCTCTTTGGGGCTGAGCGACGTGGGATCGGGCGGCACGAGTCCAAGGATGGGCTTCATCGCGTAGGCGAGCTGGTACATCAGCTTGCCGAAGTCATCGTAGGCTTCCGCGTCGGTGGGCGAGTGGCGGTAGAGCTCGCGGCGCGTTTGGTCGTGGTCTGACCAGCGGCCCAGATAGTCGCCGTTGAGCATCGGCGTCACGGTGCTCTCCAACGGGAGGATCTCCAGGCCATGCCTCGGCAGCTCGAGGTCCCGGATGATCTCCGGGCGCAGCAAACTGACGACGTACGAGAGCGTCGAGAACTTGAAGCCCGGATAGAATTCTTCCGTGACTGCCGAGCCGCCCAGCAAGTGCCGTCGCTCGAGTACCAGGACTCGTTTCCCGGCCCGGGCCAGGTACGCTGCGGTGACCAGCCCGTTATGTCCGCCACCGATGATGATGGCGTCGTAGCGTTTCGTTTCGTTCATCTTCAGGCCCGCTTTCTTTCCGGGTCGAAGAACGGCGTCTTCACCACCCTGGCCTTGGCGCGCTTGCGCTGGTGCTCCGCCGTCACCTCCATTTCAACGCGCGCCCCTGGCGCGCCTTGCGCCGAAGCCACGTGCGCCATCGCGATGTACTTCTTCAAAGTAGGTGACCAGCAACCGCTGGTCGCGTAACCCACCTGCTTCCCGTTGGCGTAGATCGGGACGCTCGTGCGCCAGGCGACGCCGGGCAACTGAGGCGGCAGTCCGAACTCTTCGTACACACTCTCGAGCGACTCCCAGTCGAGCTCGAGGCCTACGAACTGCCACTCCGGGCCGCGCTTCCATTCGGCGAGCAGAACGTCGCGGCCGACGAAGTCTTTTTCGAGGCGTACCGTCCAGCCGAGCCCCAACTCGAAAGGGGATGATTTTCGCGAGTCGATGAGCGCGTGGTTGGCCGGAATGTAATCGACGCCGATCAGTATCAGGCCGGCTTCGACGCGGGCGATATCGAGTGCCAGGATTCCCGTCGGCGTAATCGAATAGGGTTTTCCTCCATCAATCAGCGTGTCCCACACGACTTCCGCATGCCGAGCCTCGAGCCATATCTCATAGCCGAGGTCGCCCGTGTAGCCGGTGCGTGTTACGGTGACCGGGACACCGGCGATCCGAGTATACGCCAGTCGGAAGAAGCCGAGATCGCCGATGTCGTCGTCTGCGACGGCACCGAGAACATCGCGGGACAAGGGCCCCTGGAGGGCCAGCGCGGCCACGTTGTCCGACTCATCGTCTATCGTCACGCGTAGTCCGCGGGCGTTCTCGCACAACCAGCGCAGGTTTGGCTCCGCGGCGGTCAACCGGAAGCTGTCTTCTCCGAGGCGCTGAAGAGTTCCGTCGTCGATCACCTTGCCAGTTTCATCGCACCATGGCGTGTAAAGCACCTGGCCGACATCGCACTTGGAGACGTCACGCGTGATGACTCGGTTCAGGAAGCGCTCCGCGTCCGATCCGCGCACCAGGTACTTTTGCAGCGGGGACACGTCGAGTAGCGCGGCGGCGCTTCTGATCGCGTAGTACTCGCGCTCGTGGGTCAGTTCGTAAGAACCCGCCACGATGTAGCCGGACCATCTCCGCCAGTTATGACCCTGGCAGAGCGGCGCCGTTCTTGAGTGGAAAGGAGTGCCTCTCAGCATCGCTCATCTCCGAGCTGCGTTCGAGCAGCTTCCCAAATGGCGTTGCGGCAACGGCTGACATCGTAACTCGTTGCCGGAGTTGTTCTTGGGGCCTGTTGAAAACGCGAGGTCTATGCAGGTAGCGTTCTTGCCGCGGGTAATGTCGCTGGTGTAATATCGACGCGCAACCGCTGATCGGGACTTTCGACGGACAGCAGTGGACGGCCGTGTAGCAAAGCTCAAGGACTATTTCGACAGCCGACAGCGGTCAGCCACCGCTCGACGGCCGAGTCCTGTTGGGCGATCGACGCCCGACGTCCGTCGCGCGACGTTGTCCGACGCGCATAGTGCGTCGGACGTCGGTAGTCGAATAGTCCTCGGCCGTCGGTACGCGGCTGTCCGCTGTCGGCTGTCGAAATAGACTACCCCCCGCCAAAGCCTTCCATCATCTCGAGGAACGACCGGCGCTCATAGTCCTCGGGCACCACGAACAGTTCCGGGTCCGGCGTCATCCGCTCGACGGTGAGCATCTCCATGATCTCGTATTCCGGCTCAAAACCGGAGGCGCGCAGCGTCTGCTCGAGAACGGGGAAGCCGTGTTCCCGAAGTAGCTCGAAGACCTCGAGCTCCTGTTCCTCATCGCCTTCCATGGCGAAGATCTCCATGCGCTCGACAAAACTTGCGAACGCGTTCACTACATCCTTGAGTTCGGGCGAAGCCCAAACTTGGGAGATGTCCTCGCCCTGCGTAACCCTGTAGCCGTCGCATTGCATGCCGTTAATGTTCTTCGACATGCCGAGCGCCTCGATCTCCGGGCTTGCCGTAACCTCGTCATCGATGGCCTCGTCACCGTACTGTTCGCGAAGCTGCTCCACATCCTCCCTGGTAATCTCCAGGTACATCCTCTGAAACGGTATCACCATCCGGAAGGCGCCCGACTCGAAGTCCATCAACATGAAACCGGGCATCATCGAGCTCGGGCTCTCGATCCGCATCATGTCCTCGGTCACGTAGTACGTCAGATCCGTGACCTCCGCCGCCGGGTCGCCAAGTCGCTCGGCGAGGGCGAGAATCTGCTCCATCGGCACGGCAAAAAGGGCGTCGGCGTTGATTTCCGCTTGGTCGTCGGTCGACAGCAGCTCGGAAAGGCCGTAGGCGGACACGATGATCTGGCGCTGAGTGATCTTGCCCTCGAAGGCCTGCGTCAGGCCAACGGTCGGTAAGGCGAGGGCGGTCAGGACGCATACAGCGAGCGTGCGGAGGGGCCTCATAGTGCCTCCATAGGGTGAAATTGGGGTCGAACCTGGGCTCGATTGGTAGAACTCGTTCTGCCTAGATGCCTCCCCGTGGCAGACCTGTCAAGGAGATCGAGCGCTTGATGTCAACGGCACGCAGCCCTAAGGTTGTCGGGGCTGTATTTCCCGATCTTCACCAATCGCCAAAAACCAGAGAGGTTTACCCGATGTTGAGTCCTCTTCGCCTGTTGGTCGTCGCTGTAACGTCTCTACTTGTTCCGCTACACGCCTCCGCACAGACGCGGGCTGCGACTCCGGAGCTACTGTCGCAGCTTCGCTTTCGGTCGATCGGGCCCGCCGTGACCGGTGGTAGGATCCATGATGTGGAATCGCTGTCCGGCGACCCGTCGACGATCTACTTGGCCACAGCATCGGGTGGTATTTGGAAAACGACGAACAAAGGAACGACGTGGGCGCCGATCTTCGACGACCAGCCCGTGTCCACGTTCGGCGATCTGGCGATTGCGCCGTCGGACCCGCTAGTGGTATGGGCGGGCACGGGTGAGCAACAGAACCGCCAGAGCACTTCGTGGGGGAATGGCGTTTATCGATCGACGGATGGCGGCGCAACGTGGACGCACTTGGGCCTGGTGAACACCCGGCACATCGGGCGTGTTCGGGTGCACCCGGACGATCCAGACGTGGCGTACGTGGCGGCGCTGGGCAACCTGTGGAAGCCGAGTCGCGAGCGCGGCATCTACCGGACAACGGACGGTGGAGCGACATGGGAGCATGTACTGTTCGTCGATACGCTCACCGGCGCCGTCGATCTGGCGATGGATCCCAGCAACCCGGGCACGCTGTACGCCGCGATGTACCAGCGATTGCGTCGTACGTGGGGATTCAATGGAGGTGGACCGGGGGGCGGCATCTACAAGACCATCGATGGAGGTGATACCTGGCGGCGCCTGGAGAATGGCCTGCCTGCAGGTGATCTCGGTCGGATTGGGCTAGCGCTGGCGGAATCCAACCCGCAAGTGCTCAACGCGATAATCGAGCACACCGAGGAACGCGGGGTCTATAGATCGGAGGACGGCGGTGAGTCATGGGAGAAGGTTAGTTCGCTCAATCAGCGGCCCATGTACTACAGTCATGTCTATATCGATCCCACCGACGAGAACCGCGTGTACTCCCTTGCCACGTCTTTCTATATGAGCGAGGACGGCGGTCGCACGTTCAGGACGCTTCCCACGCGCCCGACCTACGACGTCGGCGTACACAGCGACTTCCACGCGCTATGGATTGATCCCAACGATTCGCGGCATTTCTACTTGGTCGGCGACGCCGGTCTCCACGAGTCGTGGGACCGCGGGCTGACATATATCAAGATCAACAACATGCCGATCGGGCAGTTCTACGCGATCGGCGTCGACATGCGGGACCCCTACTACATCTACGGTGGGATGCAGGACAACCACTCGTGGTTGGCGCCGAGCCGCACCCGTCACTACATCGGAATCATCAACGACGACTGGCGACAGATCGGCTTTGGGGATGGGATGTACCACCAGCCGGACCCCAGCGATCATCGATACGTCTACGGCAACTCACAGAACGGTGGCTTGGTACGTCTCGACCCGCGAACGGGGGATCACCTGGATGTGCGTCCGTATCCTCCAGACGGCGAGTCGTCGTACCGCTTCGACTGGGTTACGCCGAGCCTGGTGTCGCAGCACGATCCTCGCGTCGTCTACTTCGGCGGCAACCGACTGTTCATCTCCCGGGACCGCGGTGTCAGCTGGGAAAGGACCGAGGACCTGACTCGACAGATAGATCGGGACACGTTGGAGTTGATGGGTGTGATGGGCGCCGATTCGATGCTGTCGAAGAACGACGGCACGTCTTCGTTCGGTGAATTGACGACTATCGCCGAGTCGCCGCTCGACCCGAGGATCCTCTGGGTGGGAAGCGACGACGGGAACCTACAGGTGTCACGGGATGGCGGCGCGACGTGGAGCGAAGTGTCGCGCAACATCCCGGGCTTGCCCGATGGCACGTATGTGAGTCGTGTCGTGAGCTCGGCAGCCGGAGCCGGCGCTGCGTACGCGACGTTCGATGCCCATCGCGACGGCGATTTCGCGCCTTACGTCTTCAAGACCCGTGATTTCGGGGCGAACTGGATTCCACTTGTTGAAGGCCTGCCAGCGGAGGGCTCGGTCAACGTCATTCGGGAGCATCCCGAGAATCCGAACCTACTGTTCTTGGGAACCGAGCAATCGCTGTTTGTTTCGGTGGATGCGGGACAGAGCTGGATGGGGTTCATGCCGAATCTGCCGATTACGGCATACGATGATCTGGTGATTCACCCGCGAGAGAACGATCTGATCCTTGGGACCCACGGCCGCAGCATCTGGGTCCTCGATGATATCACGCCGCTGGTCGAGTGGAACGAAGCGGTGGAGGACTCTCGGGCGCACTTGTTCGCGATCCGTGACGCCACGATCTACCAGTACTGGAAGGACACCTCGTACCGTGGCCAGGCGGCATTCGCGGGAGAAAACCCTGTCGACGGAGCAATCATCAGCTATTACTTGCGCAGTGATGTCGATTCGGTCCGCCTGGTCATCAGCAACGATCGCGGCGCCATCGTTCGTCGGCTGAGCGTACCCGGCGCCGGCGGCGTGTTGCAGCGAGTCAACTGGGACCTCCGTCACGAACCGCCGCCCGCTCAGCAGGGTGGCGGCGACAACTCGGCGTTCCAGGTGCTGCCGGAGTTGCCACGACCGACAATTCCCCAGGGTCCGTTCGTCGCGCCAGGCACGTTCACGGTGACGCTCGAAGCCGGTGGACAGACCGCGACCCAGACGTTGCAAGTGAAGGGCGACCCGATCATGGACCTCAGCGCGGAATCATGGATTCAGCGCGAACAGTTTCTGCTCGGGGTGTTGGGGCTGCAGCGTCGGGCATGGGATGCGGACCAGCGAGCGGCCGAGCTGAGGAGTAGGGTCACAGCAGAACGGGACTTGCTTGAACAGGCGGGAGACCTGAGCGATGATCTGGCGGTTTACGCCGATTCCGTGACGGCGATAGCGCAGCGGCTGCGCCGTCTCCGCCAACAGGCCTACGGTCTGGCGGGGGCGTTCAACGGCGGAGGCGTACGACAGGGAAGTCTATATCCGCCTACACGGACCCATTACCAGCGCCGCGACGCTTTGAGAGCGGCCCTCGAACGGGACACCGCCAAGCTCGAGGAAGTGGAGGCGCGGTCGAACGGCTGAGCGACGCGAGCGCAGTCAACGCGCGCGGTGCGCTTCGTGGCGGACCGCGCGACCCGGTGCGACATTGGGGACGAGTTCGCCGTCGTCAACCACCAGTGTACCGTTGACCAGCACGTAGTGCACTCCTTCGGAGTACCGAGCGGGCTCGCGATATGTGGCGCGGTCGATCAGCGTGTTGGGATCGAAGACGGTGATGTCGGCGAAGGCTCCCACTGAGAGCCGGCCGCGCTGACGCATCGATGGCGCCGCCTTTTCGACGCGTTGCGCCGGCATGATCGTCACTTTCCTCAGCGCATCCATCAGCGTCAGATAGCCCTCCACACGCACGAAGCGTCCGACCACGCGTGCAAAAGTCCCGGCGCCCCGGGGGTGGCCACGACCGTTCCGAATTGTGCCATCGCTCGCCACCATCACGTGGGGATGCTCGAGCGCCATCACCATTTCGTCTTCCGGGATGAAGAACGTGATGATCGTGGCGCCCTCCTCGCGCCAATGCGCGAAGGTCTCTTCGTTGAGCCGCTCACCCGTCTCGACCAACATGATCGAGTCGTAGGTGATGCCGCCGAACCGTTCCTGCCAACCGGGATCGTACAACGCCGACTCGAGCCGCGTGCTGTTGGCGTTGTACGGATAGATATCGGCCATGATGTCGATGCCATGCAGCCGCGCGCCCTCGATCATCTCCAAACACGCCGCCATCGAACCGACACCGGAGGAGGCCAGGTGGACGATCTGCGTGCTGGCGCCGGTGATCGCTGCCGCCGCGATCAGCTCCTGGACCGACTGGACGATCGTCCCGGGGAAGACCGAACCTTTGTGACGCGAGTGGACGTGCGCCGGCACACCGTGCTGGGCGGCGACATCGAACATCGCGACGACCTCTTCGTACGAGGAGCCGGGGACGTAGTTGATACCGAAACCGACGCCCAGCGCACCCGCCTCTATCGCACCGGCCGCGATCTCACGCATCTCGCTGATCTGCTCCCGGGTCGCCGGCGCGTATCGATCGTCGGCACCGGCCGCTGAGCGGATCGCCGCATGACCCACGGTCGCGCCGTAGTTGACCAGCGATCCAGCGTCTCGGAAGGCCCAAAAATACTCTTCCATGTCGACGGGCCCGCCGTGCATGCTGATCACCGTCGTCACGCCGTCCATCACCTTGTAGCGTTGCGGCTCTGCGCTGGTGGAGATCCCGGCGAGTATGTCGACGAAGCCCGGAGCGACGACCAGGCCGGCGGCGTCGATGACTCGGTCAGCCGTTATCGGAGCGTCCGTGATGGCGACGATGCGATCGCCGCGGATCAGAACGTTGCGGATGCGGTCGGTTTCGCTGGCCGGATCGATGACTCGACCGCCGACGATGGCGACGTCACCGCTCTCTTGAGCGACGAGCGGAGGGGCGCCGAAGACAGCGGAGAAACCCGCGGCTGCGATCAAGAGGCGCGTGGCATTCGTCATGCGCTGGCCCTTTCCTTCTATCGTGTGACGAGGGGACGCCCGTCCAGGTCGTGCGGGTACGGGATGCCAGCCAACTCCGCCAATGTTGGCGCCACATCAACCGACCGCGCGAGTTCTTCGCGTATTTCGGGCTCTATCCCGGCGCCAAAGACGAACAGTGGGATTTGTTGATCGTACGCATAAGGCGAACCGTGCATCGCTACATCGGAGCTGAAATTGGTGCCCGGCTTGTAGCGCAGCACCAGGCCGTAACGTCCGAAGGGCCCGGGGACTCGACCGGGATAGTACGAGCGCTGATACAAGGCGATGAACGAGTCGGCCAGCTCACCACCAGCAAGTTCGTCTACTGTCATGGCGTCCTCAACAAAGTCCAGAGCTTCCAGCATCCGGGTCAATACGGCTCGCTTCTCCTCGTACGAGCCCTCTCCAGACGTGATCTCCGCAGCCGCGGCTCGAATGGCGCGTCGTTCGGCGCGCGTGACGTGCCTCCCCGACTCGCCGAGCTCGACCAGGTAGGGAGCTGCTCCCGGGGATCCATGGTCCGATGTCACGATCAGCACGTAGCGATCCGCGCCGACTTCACGGTCCAGCAAATCCAGAAACTCGCCAATCAACCGGTCGACGCGGATAAGGTTGTCCAGTTGCTCCAGACTGTATGGTCCGTACTTGTGGCCGACCCTGTCGGTCTGTGAGAAGCCCACCGCGAGAAAGTCGATGGCATCGCGCTGACCCAGAAACAGGGCTGCCAATGCCTCGCGCGCGAAGTCGAGCGTGGCCATGTCGAGAGCTGGCGTGTCAGCCCACCACTTGTAGTAGGCATCCGACCTATCTCGGTCTTGCACCTCTTCGTAGTAACGGTGCGGGAAAGTGGTGTGCACGCGATCACCCTCGTAGTCCGCAGCGTCGGGTCGCGCCAGCCCAACGAGCGCCTCGGGAACCTCAGACTCCCAGACGGAATCCGCGAGGAAGTCCGGTAGTCGCTCATCGTTGAAACGGTTTACCCAGTCGGGGTAGGCGGCCCGGTAGTAGGAGGTCGTGACAAAGCGGCCGACCGACTCCTCAAAGTAGTACACCTGGCCGCGCGACTTCGCCGCCATGAGCAGCGACGACGTCGGTTTGGCCGAGATCGACACCACCTCGGCTTCCGGGTATGCCTCTGCGAGCCAGTCCGCCAACCCCGTCGTCTTCAGGTTCATCGGCGAGCGACCGGTCGCGTTCGGATGACCTACGACCTCGACACGTTGATCGTCAACGCTCTGTATGTTGACCATCTCGCCGTCGATCTCCTCCCACCAGTCGTTCTCGACGATGCCGTGGCGCGAAGGGTAGACGCCGGACCCCAGCGTGGCGTGACCTGCCGACGTCCAGGTCTCGCCGTAGTCGTGAACGGCCCGGGGATAGTAGCGGCCCTCTTCCTGCAACCGTCGGAAACCACCTGTGAAGAGTGAGTCGTAGCGCTGGTACAGGTACGACGGGAGCTGATCCACCGTTACCAACACGACCAGCGTGAGGTCGCCTCGGCTAACGCTGGCCCCTGACCGGTCTCCGCACCCCGCCGTAAGGCAGACGGAGAGCAACGCGTACATGCTCAGAGGTTTGGATATGCGCATGTGTGGGAGTTTTCCGTTTCTGTTGGGGGCCGGGGTAAATCTGGTGAGGGTGGTCCGTCGGGGCAAATGGAGGGGTTGGAGGTGGACAGTGGACGGTAGACGGTAGAC
>JBDHJS010000099.1:0-4383 GCA_039586795.1 Gemmatimonadota bacterium | reverse complement strand
ATAAATCGTTGTGCAATAGTCTTCCTGGCCACATACTGTACTAGTCCAAGATAGGGTTGAGGCACGGTCGTGGTTCCCTGAATCGCCCGCTTGCAAGGGATCGGTCGTGTTAACCTCGGAAGAAGTACCCCACCACACTGACGAGCTGGATCGGCTCCAGGCCAAGCTCGGCCCGCGCTACAAAGTCGTTCGTGAGCTTGGTCGAGGCGGAACAGCCCTCGTCTATCTGGCGCAGGATACCAAGCTCCATCGCCGCGTCGCCATCAAGGTCCTCCAGGAGCACATCGGCTCCGCCGTGGGGCTCGATCGGTTTCTACGCGAGATCGAGATCGCCGCCAACCTGCAGCACCCCGGAATACTTCCGGTTTTTGATTCCGGCGGCGCAAACGGGTTCCTGTATTACGTCATGCCGTATGTGGAGGGCGAGTCGCTGCGCGACCGGCTGTTGCGGGACGGGCCACTGCCTCCGCGTGAAGCGGTGCGCATCGCCCGTGAGGTTGCGGATGCCCTGGATTATGCGCACAAGCACGGCGTAGTACACCGCGACATCAAGCCTGAGAACATTCTTCTCGAGGAGAGGCACGCGGTCGTTGCCGATTTTGGGATCGCCTGCGCCATCGGCGATGCGGCCGATGAACGCCTGACGATCAGCGGGCACACGGTGGGCACGCCGACCTACATGAGTCCAGAGCAGGCGGGCGGAGAGCGGGAACTGGATGGTCGCAGCGACATCTATTCACTCAGCTGCGTGCTTTATGAGATGCTGACCGGCAGGCCGCCGTTCACGGGGGAGACGGCGCAGGCGCTCATCTCCGGCCACATGCTCCAGCGCCCGAAGCCCGTCAACGAAGTTGCGCCACACGTCCCGGCGCCGCTCGCCAAGTCGGTGCAGAAAGGACTGTCAAAGAAACCGGGCGATCGTTTCGATACACCTGAGGACTTGAGCATCGCCCTTGACCTGCAGATCGGTGCGAGCGTGCGGCGCTGGTCGCGTCGAGCGCGCTGGCGTGTTGCAGCGATCGCGATCGTCGTAACAGCCGGAGCGGCGGCCACAACGTGGCTGGCGACGCGAGAACCGCAACTCGATCCCAACAGCATCGTCGTATTCCCCATCACCGAGCGGGACGCCACGGGCTTACTATCCGGCGCGGGGCAGTCGGCGGCGATTGCCATCGAAATCGCACTCGAGCAGTCGCATCCGCTGAAGTGGATCGATGGCTGGGCGCGACTGCCCGAAGACGTTCGCAGGGATCCATTGTTGATGACGGCGGATCTTAGCCGGAGTATCACGCTTGATCGTCGGGCGGCCTATTACATAGACGGTGTGCTGACGGCGCCGGGCGACTCGATAGCCGTGCTGCTCAACCTGCACGATGGAAGAGCCGACACGGTTATCGAACGCGCCTCGGCCAGCGGTCTTGCGAGCAGCACGTCGGTGGAAGCGCTAGCGATCCAGGCGGCCCTCGATCTTTTGCCCAGCCTCGTGGACCCCGGGCGCGAGTCGGTGCTCCCCGTGTTGGCGGGTCGCGAGGCTGGCGCTATCGCCCTCTGTATCCAGGGTGAGCGAGAATATCGTCTGGCACACTTCGCAAACGCCCTCGATCTGTATCAACGGTCGGTCGGGCGCGATTCGCTGCTGGCGCTCTCCGCCATGAAAGGCGCCCTGGCGGCTTTCTGGGAACGAGAGTACGAGGCGGCGGATAAGCTCATCGGTATCGCGGTCTCGCAGGACTCGTTGCTCCCGGCCCACTACGCGCATCTTGCCCGCTGCATCGAAGGTTATGAGACCGGCGACGCCGATCGCGCCGTCAGCGAATGTCGTGAGGCGCTGACCTACGATCCGGACTGGGCCGAGGCGCTCACCTGGCTGGGTGAGGTCTACTATCATCTCATGCCGTCAGAGCCACGACCCGACTCGTTGGCTGCTTTCTACTTCGATCGAGCGGCCCAGGCGGATAGCGGGTTTGCCCCTTCGTTCAAGCATGCCGCCGAGATCGCGATCATGAATAACGAGCCGGACCGGGCGGTGGCGGCCATCGACCACATGCGCTCTATGGAAGCGTTCGACGAAGAGAACGAGTTGCTGCTCTCGATCATGATCGAGTGCGTCCGCAGTGGCCCCGCTGCCGTCGATTGGGAAGCGGCATTGCAGGAAGGCGAGTGGCCGGTCCTGAACGCCGGTACACATCTGGCTGCAGCGGGCGCCCATCCCGACTGCGGGGAGGCAAGCTTCAAAGCCATCCTGCGGCATCCCGGTGTATCGCCTGGCATCGCCTGGGGTGCCGTGCTCGGGTTGCAGGGCTTGCTGGTGAGCGAGGCGCGATATAATGAAGCGCTGGCATTGCTCGACTCGGTGAAAGCCGCCGGCGTGTCTCGGGTCCAGATGCTTTACGTGATCGATCATCTGGCAGGTGCTCCGTTCGAGGCGCAGGCGTCCGGTTCTGCGGCATTCGGGAGAGAGCTCTTCGGAGAGTACTACCAGCGCGGCAGCAGCGAGACGCAGTGGGCGTTCGGCGCGTGGCACGCGCGCACGAGGGATGTTGGCGTGACCGACACCATCGCGGCGGCGGTGCAGGCGCGGGCGGAGGAAACGGGTGAACGCAAGGACCGGCTTCTCGCTCACGCTCTGGCCGGCCACCTGGCCTACGTCAGGAAGGACACGCTGGAAGCGATCCGTCTATTCGAGGAGCTCCAGCCGACGGCGCCGCCTGGCACACCGATACTGTGGCACTTCTCCGAGCCGCTGGCCGTCGAGAAGCTGCTGCTCGCCGAGCTGTTGTTGAGTCGCGGCGAGTATCAGCGGGCCCACGACGTGGCGACGGTCTTCGACCATAACCAGCCCATCATCTATCTGCCGTTTCTCGCAGGAAGTCTCGCCATTCGCTATCGGGCTGCAGTGGAAATGGGTGATCAGCGTCTGGCGGAGCGTTATCGAGCCCGGCTGCTCAAGTTGGGCAGGCAGGACCTGCTTCCCAGCGACTAGTAGGACTCGGTGTCTGTTCGACAATCAAGAACAAGTAGAAGTAATGTGCCGTTCCTGACCGTCATGTCGCTGACGGGTTCTTGCCGCGCCGTGCAACGAGTGTGGTGCCTTTTGGCTATCACTATTGATTATTTCTTTAGTTTGCTACTTGAAGCAATTATTAACATACTCGACTAATTGGGTGATGGGCCGAGGTTCGGACGTGAGCAATCCTACCGCTCATGGAGCTGAGCCGTGTCTAGAATACTCCTGGAAGACTCTTTCCCTGGCTGGACGTGCGACACGTTCAGCCGCCTGACATCTCTCGCCTTCCTTCAGCTTCTCCATGCGCCGATGGGGCAGAGGGGACACTAGCCCTGATGCCCTGCCATCTGGAGCACGTTCCCTACGAGCCCGGCGAGGCGGAGTTCAAGACGGCCGAGCTGGCGGGCAAGACCTTCCGCAAAGAGATCCGCTACGTCGAGGTTAGGGGAGACGCCGTGTTCGAGGGCGACATCATCCTGGGCCGGGCCGACGACCCGCGACTCGTGACCAAAGGTGCGGTGATCTCGGGCGACGAGTACCGCTGGCCCGATGGGGAGATCCCCTACAAGGTGGACCGGCGCGTATACGAACCGGACCGAATCGCGGAGGCGATTCGTCACTGGGAAGAGCGCACTGCGATTCGGTTCTGGCAGCTCACCGGCGCGGACGCAGACATCAAGGACTACGTGACGTTTCGAAGTGGGATGTCGCAACAGTGTACGAGCGCGGTAGGCAAGCAAGGCGGCGAGCAGGCGATCACACTGGGTGTGTTTTGCACGGTTGGAAACGTGATTCACGAGATCGGGCACGCCATCGGTTTATGGCACGAGCAAAGCCGCGAGGACCGGGACGAGAACGTCGAGATCCGCGAAGAGAATATACAGCCGGGCAAGCAGTTGAATTTCGATCAGCACGTCACGGACGGTGATGACGTCGGGGTGTATGATTTCGCCTCGATCATGCACTACCCGGCAAACGCGTTCGCAAGAGCACCGGATCTGCTGACGATCGTGCCAAAGGACGCGCGACCTGGCGACATCGGGCAGCGCGTTGAGTTGAGTGATGGCGACATCGCAGCCGTCGAGAACCTGTACCGGTAGCGAATGGCAATTCAACTCGAGGACGCACGGACCGGACACTGGGTCGACCCGCGCTACGCCGATCGCCCCGGAACGTTTGCCATGGTGATCGGCGTAAGCGACTATCGTCACCTCGATGGCTCGCGTGACCCGGAAGCGCCGAAGGCCAGACGGCGATACGGCCTTGGCCAGCTGCGTGTATCGGCGCTCACCGCGACCAAGTTCTTTGACTGGCTAAAAGGGAAGTACCGATACGACCCGGCTCCTCTGTCCAACTGCTGGCTGTTGCTGTCACCC
>JBDHJS010000059.1:15504-57713 GCA_039586795.1 Gemmatimonadota bacterium | reverse complement strand
TCCGTTGGCGCAGCCCATCGAGTACGTCGTCCGCCGTGAACCCGTAGCCTCCGGCGCGCGCCAACAGCTCCGTGAGTATTTGGTCCAGCATCCGCTGCCGCTCGAGCTCGTCGATACGCGGCTTCATGGCGCCGACGAAGGTCCCGGACCCTTGCTGGGTCTCGAGCACTCCCTCGATCTCGAGCTCACGGTAGGCGCGGATTACGGTGTTTGGATTGATGGAAAGGTCGACGGCGAGCTGGCGGACCGTGGGGAGCCGATCGCCCGTGACGAGGTCGCCGTTGGCGATGGCGAACTTGACCTGCTCGATGATCTGCCTGTAGAACGGTACGCCGCTCTTGCTGTCGATCTGAATGGCCAAAGTCCTAGGCTCCCGGTGACTGTATGAGCTAGTACTCTAGTGTTCTAGTGCTATAGTACAATTGATCGTGGGAGATGTCAAGCGCGGAATTGGAGGCCGTCGTCGTGGGCTGCTGAATTGCACTTTGGGTCGACGTCGACGCAGTGTCGCCTAATTGTCCAGCAAACAACTAGACAAAGTATTGACAACCAGAGCTGACAGTCTATAATACCTGGACTACTTTGTGCTGGGCACTTCGACACGACGATTCGCCGTGATCATTGGAGGAGCATTCGATGTCGAGAATAGCGAAAGCCAAGCTTCTGTTCGGGCTGGCGGCGTTCCTGTCCTTCGTACTCTCGGTGGTTCTGTGGTTCAACGGGCAGCGGGAGACGGGTCTTTTCGTGGGTCTGTGGGTCCCATCGATTCTGTCGATGGGGGCGCTGCTGTTGGCGGGTCGCAAGTAGGCCGAACCGGCTGCGGCGTGTTCTGATCGGCGGCGACCCAACCACGTGTGGAGGAGAGCATGTCTGAGGACATCTTTGTATTCCTGTTTGGATGCCTGGTGACCGCGCTGTGCATCGCGGCGGTGGGGGTGCTACTATGGGGTGCCACCCACGACGAGGAGGCGAATGAGGCGCGAGCCGATGCAGGTAAGTGAGTCGAACGCCGGGCGCTGAGCGCTCGGCAAGCCATGCTGCTCGAGGCAGGTTCCCCAGACCTACCATGACGAAAAGCTCAGGTTACCAAAAATTCATGGCGGAGTTGAAACGTCGCCACGTCCTCAAGGTCGTGGCGGTGTATGCCGCGGCGGCATTTGCCGTAATGCAGGCCGCGGACTTCCTCCTCCCGGCTCTGCGTCTCCCGGAGACCATGGCGACGGCCGTTGCCTTCACCGCGATTGCCGGTTTTCCGTTCGCCGTGGCGCTGGCGTGGATCTTCGACCTGACGCCCAAGGGCGTGCAGCGCACGGGCCCGGCCACAGAAGAAGAGCTGGAAGCGATTGTCGCCCAACCGCGGGCGCGTCGGTGGAGCGCCGGCATTCTGGCCTTGCTGGCCACCGTCGTATTCCTCGTGGGCGGCTGGTGGGTGATTCGCGACGCGCCGGACGACCGAACGCCGATCGGCACCGACATCGATCGATCGATCGCCGTGCTCCCGTTCGTGAACCTGAGCGGCGACCCGCAGGACGAGTACTTCAGCGACGGTCTGGCCGAGGAGCTTATGAACGCCCTGGGTCGCATACCGGATCTCCGGGTGGCGGCCCGGACTTCGGCGTTCGCATTCAAGGGTCGGAACGAGGATGTGCGCCAGATCGGCGAGCAGCTTGGTGTGGCGACGGTGCTGGAGGGGAGTATTCGTCGCGCCGGCGACCGGGTACGCGTGCGGGCACAGTTGATCAATGTGGGTGACGGATTTCCGTTTTGGGCCGACAGCTACGACCGGGAGCTGACCGACATCTTCGCTATCCAGGAGGAGATCGCACAGGCGATCGTGACGTCGCTACAAGTCGCCCTGACTCGCGAGCCGAGCTCGCTCGTGCCGGGCTCGACGGAAAGCTTCGAGGCGTACAATCACTATCTTCGCGGGCGCTATTTCTGGAATCAACGCACGCTGCCAGCGTTCTATGAAGCGATTGAAGAATACAACCAGGCGATCGCCATCGATCCTGACTACGCACGCGCCTACGCCGGCCTGGCCAAGACCTATGTCCTGTTGCCCGAGTACGGCGGTCCCGCGGTGGCTGAGGTGCTACCGGAAGCGCGGGCTGCCACCGAGCGAGCGCTGGCCCTCGACCCGAACTTGGCCGAGGCCTACGCCGCCTCCGGCTACCGCAAGTACCAGTTCGAGTGGGACTGGGCCGGAGCGGAAGCGGACTTCCAGCGGGCGATCACCCTGAAGCCCGATTACGCCACGGCGCGCCAGTGGTACGCCGAGCTGCTGCTGTCGCAGCGCCGGTTCGAAGAATCGCTACTGGAGAGCCGCAGGGCGTACGAGCTCGACCCGCTGGCCCCCGCCGGGAACCTGGTGTTGGCGCTGAACCTGGAGACCGCCGGGCTGTTCGACGAGGCGGTCGCTCAGTACAAAGCGACGTTGGAGCTGGCGCCTGACTTCACCCTGGCCTACTACTTCCTGGCCATGGCGTACGTCCATCAGGCCGACATCGTCCGGGCGGATTCTACTTTCCGGTTGCTGGCCGAGCGGACCGGTACCGATCCGGCGCCGTACCTTGCCTATATCGCGGCGCTCACGAACCCAGAGAAGGTCGATGCGGCGTTACTGGCGCTGGCCAGCGACGACGTCTTCCGTTTCATCGAGAATTCCGGCTACCTGGCCACGCTGGGGCGGCTGGAGGAGACAATCGAAGTTCTCGAGCAAGCCTACCGGGAACGGCAGCCTTACCTGCCGATGACGAACGCGCTCCCGGTCTACGACGGGGTGCGTTCTGACTCTCGCTTTGTCGACTTCCTCAGGAAGATGGGACTCTAACCGTACAATAGCCTTGAACCGCGCCGGGTGTTGCCCGCCCGGCGCGGCCCATTCCGCACAACAAAGGCGTTCCAGCTACTGACGTGGCGTGATCGTGATGCGGATGACCGACGTGTGCGCCGGATAGGTGAACCCGTCGTTCACCAGGCCGACCGTGCCATTCTCGTCGGCGCCCGTGTCCGCTCCCGCCTGGCGCGGGGCCTGGTTGAGCCCGACGCCCGGCTCCTCGTTCACCTCGGTGCCGGCATCCCAAAGCGAGAACTGTGCAGTGATGTCGCCGGAGATTGGAGCGCCACCGGCGGTGAACAGGGCGATCCCATCGCCGTCCGGCGAGTAGAACAAGTCGTTCGACTGGACGAACATGGTGGCCAGCGAGAGCAGGTCGCCGGGCTCGCCGGTCACCTCGAAGACGTAGGCGCCGCCGGGAAGAATGACACCGGGCATCGTCGCTCCCTCGGGCGTGTTGAAGACACCGCTCGACGCGACGCCAGTCTCGCTCGAGAGCGCCGCCGCGAGACCGGAGGGATCGCCGTCTTCGGCCAGCATCTCCAGGCCATCGCCGCGGTCGTCCTGCCCTGCGGTGAAGAACGGATCGTCACCGGTATGCACGGCCCAGACGCCAGGCGAGAGCGGCACCGTCAAACCGGTACGAGCGTCGAGGGCCGCTGCCAAACCTGAGGGATCACCGTCTTCCGCCAGCGCCTCAAGTCCCTCGCCCCGGTCGGCTTGACCCATGGAGAAGATCGGAGCGTCCTGCGTGTGAACGACCCAGACTCCCGGCGCCATCGGCACGGCGTGGGTGGCCATGTCGGAGGTCATGAGCGTCATGCTGGTCGAAACGTTCTCGATGCGCACGGTGAAGCTGGTCGCGCCGGTGGCGGTGAGGGTCACGCGGATCACGTCGGACACGGCCGGCAGGTTGCCGAACGCGTCGGGCGCGAGGCGCACCGTGTTGTCGGCATCAACGGCGCCCGTGTTCGGGCCGCTTTGCCGGGGCGCCTGATCGGCGCCGAGGCCGGGCTCCTGGTTCACCTCGTGACCGGAATCCCAGAGCATGATCTGCGATGTCACGTCGCCGCTGTTCGCCATGCCGCCACCGTCGAACAACTCGATTCCCTGAGGGCCGGGCGCGTAGAAGAAGTCGTTCGACTGCACCATCATCGTGGCGAATGACAGTTTCGAGCCCGGCGCGGCGCTGAAGCTGAACTCGTAAGCCTCACCGGGGAAGATCGGCGCCGGGGAGCCCGCCCCGACCGGGGTGTTGAAGACGCCGGAGGCGCCGAAGTCGTAGACGGTCGAGGCGTTCTCGATCCGCACCTCGAAGGTCGTCGCGCCGTCGACGGCCGTCGTGTCATCATCGCACGCGGTCAGCGCGAGTACGGCGCACACAGTTGAAAGCAGTCTCGTAATCATAGCTGTCTCCCATAGCTTGGTTCTGGTTGTGCTGAGCTACGGGGCAACTCTAGAGGGCTGAGCAGGTCTCGGGAAGGAAGAATCGGCGAGTGGTTGGACGGCTCGATAAGCGGTTGAACCGACGGACGAATGAGAGCTAGCCGAGGCGGTCCTTGGCCTTGAGCGCATATCTCCGGCTCATGCTCAGGGGCTGGTTCACCCCGCGCAGATAGACCAGGTAGCTGTAGTTGGACCAGGGCTCCATTCGCTCCACGTGCTCCATGTTCACGATGGTCGAGCGGTGGATCCGCAGAAAGAAGTTCCCCGGAAGGCGCGCTTCCCACTCCTTGAGCGGCTTGTGCACCAGGTGCCTCTTGCCGCTCAGCTGATGCACGTACGAGTAGTCACCGGCCGCCTCGATGTACCTAATCTCATCGATCCGCAGGAAGGCCATCCCGTTGTCGAGCCTGAGCAGGAGCCTGTCGTGGAACTGCAGCGGCTCCTTGATAGCCGGCGCTGGCTTGAGCGACTCGAGCTTCTCGATCGCCGCCGCCAGCCGCTTCGGCGTGACCGGCTTGAGCAGGTAGTCGAGGGCGTTCACCTCGAAGGCGCGGATCGCATGCTGCTCGTACGCGGTGACAAAAACGACGGACGGTTCGATGTCGATCAATTCCAGCACGTCGAATCCCGTCTCTGCCGCCAGCTGAATATCCAGGAAGACGACGTCGGGTCGCTCCCGGTTGATCACCTCTGCCGCCTTCTGAACCGATTCTGCCTCGCCGATCACCCGCACTTCTGGATGCGCGGCCAGCAGAGAGCGCAACTCGCTCCGCGCGAGCCGCTCATCGTCGACGATTACGGCTGCCACATCTTTCGACATGAGTCTAGTCCGTGGGGAGCTCGATGACCACGCGGACCCATCCGTCGTCCTGGATGACCTGCAGGTCGTGGCGTTCGGGATACTGGCGCGCCAGCCGTTCCCGCACGTTGCGAAGACCGATTCCCGCGCCCTCCGCACCGGCCCGTCGATCCGCTGCCTCGTCGAAGAGCCCGGTATTCGCCACCTCGATCCGCAGTGCATCGCCCTCGCGTCCGGCCCTGATGGCGATCCGCAGCGGCTCAGGGCTGGTGAGCATGCCGTACTTGATCGCGTTCTCGACCAGCGGATGCAGAATGAGCGGCGGTACTGGCGTTTCCGCGATATCGGAGTCGATATCGATGGTGACGGAAAGACGGTCCTCGAAGCGGGTCTGCTCGATCTCCAGGTATTGGCTCAGCACGCTCACTTCTTCGGACAACGGGATCGCCTCGGCAGGTCCGTTGACCAGAGTGTGGCGGAGAAACTCGGACAGCTGGGTCACCATCTCCCGCGCCTTGCTTCCGTCTTCCTGAACCAGTGCACGGATGGAGTTGAGCGCATTGAAGAGGAAGTGAGGATTCAGTTGGTAGGAGAGACTCTCCAACTGAGCCTCTCGGGCCAGCGCCTTGGCCTCCAGCGCGTGGCGTTCCTGTATCTTCGAGTAGCGCCAGAACTCGATTCCCAGGTAAGCCGCGCTCCAGGCGAGCATCACGAACGCGTATTCGGGGTGAGACATGCGGAACTTGCCCCAGTCAAGCGAAGGCGTCGCGGTCAGCCAATCATATAGAAGATGCCAGATCACACTGGCCGCCAGCGACGCGATGACCGCCACCCCGGCGATCGCGGCGATGCTGGCGCGCCGCATCATCACGTGACGATAAAGCAGGTAAAGGAGCAGACTGAGTCCCAAGCCCAGCGCGGCGCGCACGAGCTTCACACCGAGCATGCTGAACATCTGAGCCTCGGCGAGACTGGGGAGGTCGGAGAGGTAGGTGAGGAAGCCGTACGCGCCCCACGCGACCAGCTGGATAGCCCAAAACGACCACCGCCTGGCCAGCTTCAAGGGTGCATCAACCACGTCGTGAGCCTGACTCGCCCGCGAGGTGAGGTTGTCGCGCTTAGCTTCGCTCATACTCTCTACCGTCTCCAGACCGATCTTCCGGATGAATCTGTATCCGATGATGAGCACCGCCGCAAGCACGAAAGCGGCGTAACGCTGGCCCGCGTCTCTCGCCAGCCATTATCGCCGCCTATCGACGTTATGCGCCGCTCATCGCGGAGTGTTGTTGCCAGTTGTGGGTTCGCATTGGCGGCGGTTGGTGGGGGGAGGGCGCAGCCGGGGGGCCTCGCTTCATGTCGCGCGGCTCGGGCAACCGTCGTTCACGGGCCGCGGCGCTCCAAAAGTCCGCTCATGGCCCCCCGGCTGCGCCCTCCCCAACAGGACCGAGTGGTCGCTGGAGGACCTGGCACGCCCCCTGTTTGTGCCACGGGTTCCCGATCGCATACTGACCGGCGGGTCGACTCGGCAAGGTCATGTGCACGATAGGGAGAGCATGACGGGGACCCCTTAGCGGACTTTTGGAGCGCCCTGCCCCATATGCGATAGCAGCCCGGTGCCGCGCGACATGAAGCGGGGGGTCCCCGTCATGCTCGACCCCCCGCGATCTATCACCAGGACACCCGGACCGCGCCGGGCAACTAGCTAGGTGGGCCGCTGTTTACTCGAAGCTCTTTGACCTCGGTGGTGATCCGCATGCTGCCGGAATTGACGATGTTCTCCAGCTGTTCCATTTGCCCCTTCATCATGCGCTCGACTGCGGCGCGCTGGCTTTCGGGCAGCTCGGCCATCCGGGCCTTCATCTCTTCCAGTGATTTGCGAGCCTCTTCGATCTCTTCCTCGGACATGGAGTCGGTGAGTCCGGCGACGTTCATCTCGGCGACGAAGGGGTGGAGCATGCCGTCGACTTCGCGATAGTCCTTGAAGAGGATCTCCATCGTCATCGGCTGCCACTCATCATCGCGCCGGAACTGCCCCTTCATACTCATCCTGCGGATCAAGTACTCGCTGGAATCGAGATAGAACCAACCTGTCTCTGGCCTGAAGTCCTCTTCCTCGTCCGGCGTTTCCGGATCGAAATCGATCCCCGAGAAGTCGTCGACCTTAACGACGTGGCAGTCGTGACCGTCCACATCTTCTTTTCCTTCCAGCTGCGCCCGGTCAGCAACCTGCATGAAGCCGTTATAGAAGAGGTCGGGTCCCTGTTGCTCGTAGCCGCCGTCGTTCACGAGCACGTAGGTAATTTCCCCGCCAATTTCGCGTCGCTCGAAGTAGTTGGTGACCTCGTAGCCCATCACGTCCATGACGATGGTGTAGTTGTCGATACCGGACATGCGCTCCATGAATCGAGCCGTTGCGGCCTCGAGCACCTCCGCACCTGACTGCGCGGCGGCGGGAAGAGCGGGGATCACCAGGGCAAGCGGAAGCAGAAGGGCACCGCGGAACAGCTTCCAGGACATGGTTTTCACTCCTGAGTTTGGGACTGATCGCTGACAATCGCGCCCGGATGATAACCGCCGGGCCTGAGGGGTCAAGCGTATCCGGCGATCCCGTCGCGAAAACTGATGTTTACACGCCGCAGGACTCGCCTGGCCTGTCGGCTAGCCCTAACTTGTGGCCTGGCGTGCTTTGTCCCGCTGACCCGGAGTTTCGACCATGCGTGTTTCCACCCGCGCGATCAAGAAATCCACCCGAGTGAAGACGGTGTCGGTCGGGCTCGCCCTGTGCTCTTTCTGCCTTTCTTGCGCACCGTCCACAGACGCGGCGCGCCGTCTCGAGTTCAGCGTGGACCCGCGCATAGAGCTGCTGGCCGCGATCCAGATGCTCTCCGCCTACAACGATCGGTTCGGCCTGCTGACCAGGTTCGACTTCGAGTACAAGACGGCGATGGAGGCTCACTTCACGGCGTTCGCAGGGCACCCGGTCGTACAGATGTTCGACGCGATGAGCATGCAAGGCTTCGCGTTCTCCATACCACCACGGGTGATGCTCTATTTATCGGAGCCACCGGCGCTCGAGGTGAACCCGGAATTTCCTGATGACCTGATCGCTCAGGCTGGTGGCGCGGATCGCCTGGACGCTTTCGTAGAGTTGATGCGCGATTTCGCTCGCGAATCGGATTTCATGCGTTTCTACGATGAACAGGCACCGGCGATCGCGGAAATGGTGAGCCGCACGGAGGCGCTAACGGAGGGTGCCGACTACATAGAGATCCTGGAGGACTATTACAGGATGCAGCAGCACAGCTATCACTTCGTGCTGGCACCGCTCTACCACCAGGGCGGTTTCGGTCCGCGGATCGAGCGAACCGACGGTAGCTTCGATCTCTATAACATCACGGGCCCCAGGGGCGTCGTCGACGGATACCCGACATTCGGCTCCGCCGAGGACCTGCGGCACGCGGCGCTGCATGAGTTCGGCCACTCGTTCGTGAATCCAACGACCCAACGGTATCGAGAAGATGTCGCCCGCTACGAAGCGTTGTACGAGCCGATCCGCGAAGCGATGACCGCGATAGCCTACGAGGACTGGGAGTCGTGCGTCAACGAGCACATCATCCGCGCGGTGACGACGCGCATGGCGTACAACCGTGATGGCGATGAGGAAGGCGACCGAGCGATGAAGCTGGAGACGGACCGCGGGTTTATGTACGTACCGACGCTGACTGCCAAACTCGAAGTCTACGAAGCGCAACGGGATGTATACACCGATTTCGTCTCGTTCTATCCGACGCTACTCGAAGCATTCGAGGAGTTGTTAGAGGAAGAGATCACCGTCAAACCCGGAAGCGAAAGATAAGCCCGCCCGCGCCGCAACGCTGGACGGGCCAGGAATCCTGCCTGTGATAGAGGAGAGCTGCACATGCGTTACGTATTGTCCGGGCTAGCCCTATTCGCTCTTGTCGCGGCGGACGCCACGGCACAGAGCATCCCGCCCCAGGAGGGGATGACCCTGATGCTGGCCCAGCCGGCGGTGAGCGCCGAACACGTCGCGTTCTACTACGCCGGGGATCTGTGGATCGCCCGGCACGACGGCAGCGGCGTTCGACGTATCACGACTCACGAAGGATCGGAGTCGAATCCGCGCTTTTCGCCGGACGGTCGCACGCTGGCGTTCAACGCCCAGTACGACGGGAACACCGACGTCTTCGTCGTGCCGGTCGAGGGCGGCGTGCCCCGACGACTGACCTGGCACCCAGGCTCGGACATCGTGCAGGGCTTCACCGTGGATGGCAGCGCGGTGCTCTTCACCTCGGCGCGTTCGGTCTATACCGGTCGGCATCGCCAGCTGTTCACAGTCACGCTGGACGGGCAGTTCCCGGAGAAGCTTCCGATCCCGACGGCCTTCAACGCGACCTACTCACCTGACGGCACGCACATCGCCTACACGCCACTCTACGAGGCGTTCAACCAGTGGAAGAACTATCGCGGTGGAACGGCCACACGGATCTGGATCATCGACATGTCGGACTATTCGGTGGTGCAGATCCCGCAGCCGGAGGACCGCTGCAACGACACGGATCCGATGTGGATCGGCGACCGGGTCTATTTCCGCTCAGACAGAAATGGCGAGTTCAACTTGTTCTCGTTCGATCCGGCCTCGGGCCAGGTCGAGCAGCTGACGAACCACAACGACTTCCCCGTTGTCAGCGCCTCGGCAGGCGCCGGTCGCATCGCGTACGAGCAGGCGGGCTACGTACACCTGTTCGATCCCGGATCGGCATCGAGTTCGCCGGTCCCGATCACGGTAACCCCCGACCTGGTAGACGTACGTCCGCGCTACGTGAGCGGGTCACGTTTCGTTCGAGGCTACGGCATCTCACCGTCCGGCGCCCGGGCCGTGTTCGAGTTCCGCGGCGAGATCGTGACGGTACCGAAGGAGAAGGGTGATTTCCGCAACCTGACCCAGTCGACCGGCGCTCACGAGCGCTCGCCGGCCTGGTCGCCGGACGGGAAGTGGATCGCTTACTTCTCCGACGCGTCCGGCGAGTACGAGCTGCACATCGCGCCCCAGGATGGAAAGGGCGAGACGCGGAGCATCGAGCTCGACGGGTCGGGGTTTTACGACTCTCCCGCCTGGTCGCCGGACAGCGAGAAGATCAGCTTCACCGACAACTCGCGCAGCCTGTACTGGCTGGACGTTGCGAGTGGTCGAATGACCAAGATCTCGCAAGACCAGGTCTACAGCCCGCTGAACGGGCCCTACCACTCGTGGTCGCCGGATTCGCGCTGGATCGCCTACACGCGGAACAACTCGACCAACCTCCACACGGTGTACGTCTACTCGTTGGAGGAGAACGAGTCGCACGCGATCACCGATGGGATGAGCGAGGTGTTCGAGCCGGTGTTCGACGCGTCCGGCAAGTACCTGTATCTGGTTGCCTCGACGGACGCGGGCCCGGTGATCCAGTGGTTCGCCCAATCGAACCAGGACCTGGAAGCGTACAGCTCCATCTACCTGGTCGTGCTTCAGAAGGGCACGCCATCACCGCTGGCGAAGGAGAGCGATGAAGAAAACCCGGCCGACGCGGAGAGTGGTGGCGATGCGAATGGCGACGACGACGGTACGGTGGTGATCGATTTTGACGGGCTGGACCAGCGGATACTCGACCTACCGCTGGAGCCGGCGACGTACTTCAGCCTGACGCCGGGCCCGGCGGGCAAGCTCTACTACCTGAAGTCGGAAGAGCCGTTCAGCTTCTTCGGCGGCGGCGGCGGCGAGTTGAGCCTGACGATGTTCGACCTGAGCGAGCGAGAGGAGAAGTCATTGGCCTCAGATGTAGATGCCTTCACCGTTTCGGCCGACAACAAGCAGGTTCTCTATCGCTCCAACGACAGCTGGTTCATCTCGGGCGCGTCCGCGGTCAAGCCTGGCGACGGCCGGCTGGCGGTCAACCAGATCCGAGTGAAGATCGATCCGCCCGTCGAGTGGGTGCAGATCTACAATGAAGCGTGGCGCATCAACCGGGACTTCTTCTACGATCCGAACATGCACGGCGCCGACTGGGAGATGCTGCGCGAGAAGTACTCTATCTTCCTGCCCCACGTACGCACGCGCGGTCAACTCAACACCGTGATGATGTGGCTGCACAGCGAGATCGCTGTAGGACATCACCGGCTGGGCGGCGGTGATTTTCCACGCAGCGCCGACTTCGTGCCCGGTGGCTTGTTGGGCGCCGACTACGAGATCGAGAACGGGCGATACCGCTTCGCCAAGGTCTACGGTGGGCTCAACTGGAACCCGGAGCTCCGCTCGCCGCTGACGGAGCCGGGCGTCGAGATCGAAGCAGGAGAGTACCTGCTGGCAGTGAACGGCGAAGAGTTGCGTCCGCCGGACAATCTATTCGCGCGGTTCGAGAACACGTCGGGCATGATCGTCGAGCTGACGGTCGGACCCAACGCGAATGGCTCCGGTGCGCGTACGGTCAACGTGGTGCCGGTCTCCAGCGAGTCCGCGCTCCGCAATCGTGACTGGGTAGAAGGCAACTTGAAGAAGGTGCACGAGGCGACAGATGGCCGGGTGGCATACGTTTATGTGCCGAACACGGCGGGCTCGGGCCACACCTACTTCAAGCGCTATTTCTTCCCACAGACTGGCAAAGATGCGATCATCATCGATGAGCGCCATAATGGCGGCGGCCAGATCGCCGACTACTACATCAACATCCTGCGGCGTCAGTACATTTCCTACTGGGCGATGCGCTACGGCGAGGATCTGCTGACGCCGCAGGGCGCGATCTTCGGGCCCAAGGTGATGCTGATCGATGAGACGGCCGGCTCCGGCGGCGATCTGCTGCCCTGGATGTTCCGCAAGTTCGAGCTGGGTACATTAATCGGTCGTCCGACATGGGGCGGCCTGGTCGGAACCCTGGGCTTCCCGGTGCTGATGGATGGCGGAGGCATCACGGCGCCCAACCTGGCGATCTGGACGGAGGACGGTTGGGTGGTGGAGAACGTGGGCGTGCCACCGGATATCGAGGTCGAGCAGTGGCCGGCGGACGTGATCGCTGGGCGTGATCCGCAGCTGGAGCGAGCGATCGAGGTGATCCTGCAGCAGCTGGCGGAGGATCCGGTGGAGCGGTTGACGCGGCCGGCGTTCCCGGTTCGCGTGAGGCAGTAGCGTCGGAGGTTCTGAGATACGGGTGTTACGAGGGTCGGGGAGGTATGGAGCAAGGAGGCTCAAATGCCGAAGCGGTTGACGCTCGAAGTTGTCGTTCTTCTCGTCGGTCTCGCCGGACAGATCGGGGTTGTGGTCCTTGTGGATCGACCTACGGATCGGCTCGCGTTCAGCCTGGCCTGTTTGGTATTGATCGTTTGGTCAGCGGTGCGCCTCGGCCCGATGATCGGTGCAGTGGAGAAGCAGAAGGAGTTTGTACGCAAGCGCCGGTTCCTGAAGCTCCGCGCGAACGTGGTACAGATGCTCGCCGAGATTCGACGACTGAACTGGCTGGTCGTCGATGAGAAGCGCGGTACACGTCCCGGCGATCAAGTGGAGGTGGAGATCCGTCAAGTCGAAGATCGACTCAACGAGCTGCTCGACCGCGTTCGCGCTACCGCCGGCGTCGAGTCCAAGCCAGGAGACGCAGAAGTGGGCGAAGGAGGGCCGCTGCCGGCCTAGTTCACCCCCAGAGTGTGACCCTGGAAGAACTCAATGATCTCGTCGCTTGAGATCTCTTGAGTGATGCGGCCCGGCGGAAAGGGGCCCGGCCCTGAAGGCCAGGTGTGTCCGCCGCCGCTGATGCCGTACAACATGACCTCGGCATTGGCATCGCAGTCGGTCCAGCGTTCCGTCCAGACCCAAGTAGAGTCGTCGACCAGGTCGGGAAGCGTATCGACCACGGGGTCACCAACGCACCCGTTCATCATACCGAAGCGGAGCAGAGTTCCAGCCACGGAATACCGTTCTCGCGATCCGCTCACTGCACCGTCCCACGGAAAGGCGGTATCCTCGGTGCCGTGCACGAAGAGGATGGGGATGGGCTGCGGGAGATCGCACGTAGAATAGGTAGCTCGCTCCAGCGTGGCGCCCACGCTGACCGCAGCCGCGAACAGATCCGAGTGGTCGCAGATGATGATCTGCATGCGAGTCCCACCCGCCGAGTAGCCGGTGATATAGATGCGACTCGAGTCGATGGCCACGTTCTCCGCCATGTGGGCGATCAGGTCCGACGCGATGTTCCAGTCCCAGGGCCCCCAAGTGTACTCGAGACCGTCCGGGTAGACGATGATGAAGCCAGCATCGCTAGCAGGTTCGGTCAGCCCCGTACGCTGCTCGAAGAATTCGCCGGTGTCAGGATTTCCGTGAAAGGCTATCAGCAACGGCGTCGGCTGGCTTGCATTGTGGCCGGTCGGTAGCCGCAGCACGTAGGTCCGCAGCCGGTTAGCTGTGTAGAATGATTCGCCGAAGACGCTTTCGTCTTCAGGTTCGGATGTGTCGTTACAGCCAATCGCGATGGTCGTCAGTGCGATAGTCAGCGTCGCAGAACGCAGGGTTTGTAACAGGGTCACGGTTTAGTCCTCCAAGCAGCCGTCACCGGTTCCGCTCGATCGCGTCGATGATCTTGAGGTGATGGCGCGTGTGGATCTCGATCACCCTGAGCCATTGAGATGGCGTGAGATCCCCAAACGCAAAGTGGTTGCGGCGGCCGTCGGACCGCTCGATCTGCGGTAGTCGTTCCGCCAGACCGAGTACAGCCTCCCGGGCATCGGATACCCGGCTGCGCAACTCGTCTCCCGACTTCACCTCCGGTAGAGCAAACTCCGGCGCCTTCCCTCTTCCACGCGGGATCCAGCCGGTAAGCATGACAAGACGACCGACGACGGTTAGACCGCCGGCGGCGGTCGCATCCTCCGCCAGAGCGTCCTCGATGACGCGGACCATCGTCAGGTTGGACAATGCGAGGTGATCCAGGTGATCGGCGACACTCCATGCCGATACCCTCTCCGCCTTGTTGAAAAGGCGGTCGTCGGGTCCGCTAGCCAGGGTTTTCAGAATATCCGAGAGACGTACGATCTCCTCGTAGACGGGTCGGTCGTTCATTGGCCAGAGTCCCCGCTCGTCAAACGGTCCCAGGTCTCTGGCCAAGCCGCGCAGGCCTGCCATGTGTACGGCGGCTCCCAGCCAGCATCCGGGGGAAGCGGAACGCTGGGAATACAGGCGTCTTGATCGGGCGCGTCTATACAGCGCGCCGGTCCGTTGAGCGCCCAGTTCTCTTGGAGAACTTCCGCGATACGCGTCTGGTCGAATTCGCGGACCACCGACTCGCACGCCAGACCGGCGGCAGCGCGGCCGGCGCCCAGGCGGGCGTAGGCCTTGGCGAGCACGATGGGGATCATCGTGCTGACGCGATTGTAGTCATCACCGACCCTGAAGTTCGTCTCCTTCTCGTCCATGAGCATCTGCGGATCGGGGAAGAGCCAGGGCTGCAACACATCTACGACCTCCTGCCACTTCCCGCGTCGGCTGAGCGTCGTGGCGAGAGCGCCCGCGGTGATGGGTGAGTCGGGGACCCACTCGTAGGCTTCCCGCATGCGTTGCTCCGCCTCCTCCAGGTCTCCGGAGGGAGTGGCCACCCACTCGGCGTAGAGCATCAGCTTGTTCGCCCGCTGCATACGGTGCAGTTCTTCTTCGGGTAACAAGTACAGTTGGCGCAGCCGAGCATGCGGGTCCTCGTGGCGACCAGCATGCAGGTAAGCGGCGCGTCCGAACAACAACAATACGATGGCAACGCCGCTGAACATCGCGACCTGCGCGTTACGGGCGGGCCACTTTCTCCCGACGATCACCGCCAGCTTGGCAACACCGTACCCAATCACGGCGGCAACGGCGACGGCGGGCAGATAGATCCAGCGCTCTTCCGTGAGCACGATGTTGTGTCCGAACGATCCTGCGATGCTATCGACGCGGGTCAGCGGCGAGTAGGTCACGAGGAAGAAGCCGCTCCAGAACGCGATATAGGCGTTCCATCGATACATGAGCGCCAGTACGGCGATCGCTCCCACTACCGCCAATGAGACATAGGTGAGCGGATCGGTAAATGGTGACCCGACGAAGTTCACCAGCCACGGGTTGATCTCGGGGTAGGTTGCGCCCAGCGGCAATAACATTCGCGAAAAGTGAATCAAGATCCCCTTGATGGCGCCCAGGACGATCACGTAGGTCGGGTGAACCTCGCTGTAGCCGACCATCTGAGTCTCGACGCCAACGACTCCAAAGCGAAGGATCAGATAGGCGGCGAACGTTAGCCACGCAGGGACCGTCCACAGCACCCGCTTCCATGCGATGCCGTCCGTGAAATGTCGATACACGGCGATCAGCACGAGCACCGCCGGCAACGTGACGCCCATCTCCTTGGTGAGCAGCGTCATCATGTAGAGAAGCGCCGTCAGCCCAATCTTCCCTGCCGCCGCCCTCAGGTCGCTGCTTCGCAGCGCCGCGTCGAAGGTGAGCATGGCGCTGAAGTAGAAGATAGGGAAGAGTACGTCAGCGCCGGCCGCTGGCTCGGTGGCGGCAAATGCATTCACCGGGTGCATGACGAAGAAGAGTCCGGCGACCAACCCCGCGACGGGGTTCCGACTCAACCGCCAGCAGACCAGGCAGACGAGAAAGCCGCAGATTCCGTGAAGGACGACCTCGAGAACGTTGTAGACGACATCGTTGTGGCCGGCCAGCCGATATTGGAGCCAGAAGAACGTGTTGGCGATGGGCCGGTAATAGCCTGACACGGCGGGCACGCCATGTGTGACGGCGCCGGCGAAGTAGTCGGAGACCCAGAACTTGGCCAGGCCGCTGACCTCACGGTTATACTGGTTGTCGTAGGTCAGGTAGCGGGCGTCGCTACTCATCGGGACCTGCAGCGTGCGGTGGTAGGTGGTGAGGGCGATGAGTACGAAACCGAGGGCGAGTAGCGGTTTCGTCCACCTACCGTGCGCAAGACCGAATCGTGATTCAGCGGAGATCTGGGAGCTATCGTTCATATGAGCCAGGGCTATCAAGTTGGGTTGGGGGCGGCGTGGTTGGACACGGTGATCTAGCCGTCAGGAAGATATAGTTGAGGCGCGGGAGATACCAGCGTGTGGAAGACAAACACTTGTTCCCTGACATGGGTACCCTTCCTTGACGCGGAACGGACCCAGGGCAATCTTTCTGGCGCTGAGAATATTTTTGGATGACGCGGGACCTGGCTCAGGTTTCCAGGTCCTTTTTGGCGTTCTCGGCTCAGTACCGTCGTGGGTTTGGCTTGCGGGCCGCCGGCGGCGAGCCCAGCGCGGGGGCTCAAGGACCGTGCAGGACATGTAGTCGGTATGTGCGGCACTGCCGGACTCCGATTACAGCAACAAAAAGGGAGTACGGCAGATGCGTATGACCGGAACCGTCAAGTGGTTCAACGACAGCAAGGGCTTTGGCTTCATCACGCCCGAGGGCGGAGAGAAAGACTGCTTCGTCCATCACACCGCGATCCAGGCCGACGGGTTCAAGACCCTGAAGGAAGGCGAGCGGGTGGAGTTCGACATGGTCGAGGGCCAGAAGGGTCCTGCGGCTCAGAATGTCGTGAGGCTTGACGCCTGAGCTGTCTTAGCGGACGGCAATTCCGGGGGGTCGCTTCGACAGAAGCGGCCCCTTTTCATTTCAACGCGTCGTCGCCCGCGCCCGCGAAATCCAATCCAGCGGCTTCGTCTGCTCCAGCAAGCTCGGGGCAGTGCATCGTCCACCAGTCCTGAGCCCTCTCGTGCGTCCAGGGTCGTTCCACCGGCACCGCGCGCAGCGCCGCCTCCAACTCGACGGCCGTGGCAAATCGTTGGCTCGGATCCTTCTCCATGCACCGCATTACGATCGCATCCAGCTCGTCGGGGAGCGGGACCTCGGAGATATCAGCAACGCGAGTTGGCGACGCTTGCACGTGCTTGACGATCATCTGGACACTACTCGCCGCTTCAAACGGCGGTCGACCTGCAAGCAGCCAATAGGCGACGCAACCGAGTCCGTAGATATCCGCGCGAGCGCCGACCCTCTGCATGCCGGAAGCCGCTTCCGGTGAGATGAAGGCCGGGGTTCCCATCACGGCACCGGCAGTCGTGATGTCCGAGGATGGGTCGGGCGCGACACGCTTTGCCAGGCCGAAGTCGAGCACCTTCACGAAATCGAACAGGCCACCGCGGTGGGTGAGGAAGATGTTCGATGGCTTTATATCCCGGTGTATGATCTCGTTCGCGTGAGCTTCCCCCAACGAGCCACAAACCTGGCTCAATATGAAGACGGTACGCTCTGGTGTAACGGGTCCGAAGCGTCTCACCAGTTCCTCCAGATTCATCCCCACCAGGTACTCCATGGCATAGTAGAACGTTTCCTGCCCCGTACGACCGAAATCGTAGACGGTTATGGTGTTGGGGTGTGATAGGGTGGCCGACAGGCGGACCTCGCGCTCGAAGCGGATCAGCGACAGGTCGCCCTCGCCGGGCACCGCCTGCATGACCTTCACGGCACTGGGGCGGCACATGAGGGCATGCTGGGCGACGTAGACCATTCCCATGCCGCCCCGCCCGAGCTCGCGTTCGATCACGTAGCTCCCCAGGCGTTGCGCCTCGTGCAGGCGCATTCGCATGTGGTAGAGGAGCTTGGTGAAGACGACGGAGATCGCTCCGAGGACGGCGATCTGAAATGTCCCCTCCCACAGGGGCGCACGGAATTGAGCTGCCCCCTCGTTCGCCACCCAGTAGTCTCGAATACCCGGGACGTACGCCCACCCCAGTGCGGCCACCAGGCTGAAGCCGAGTGCCGCCGTCAATGCTAAGCCCACCTGATAGCGCACCGGTACGGGGACAAACGCCGCGTGCACCAGGAGCAGGATCGACATGGCGAATATCGGGATCTGGTTGCGGTCGAAGACGACGGAGATGAAGAACGAGAGAAGGATGCAAAAGGTGACCACCGAATAGTCGATGATTAGCAGCGCCGGCATGCTCCAGTTTCGGATGAAGATGAGTAGCGCGCCGATAACGACAGCGACCAGATAGAGATCGTAGATCCAAGTCTGCCACGCCACGAAGGGCGTCTCGATCTCACGAAGGCTTCGCCGAGACGACGACAGGGGTTCGGTCGGCCAACGTACTACTCACGATCACCTCGTGCTGACGACAGCGGCTGGCGAGCGCCGGCCTACACTAAAATGAGGACCACCGGTCCGGGCGGCTAGGGAGGCCTCACGGGCTCAGAAAACCGCCGTGACCTTGCAGAACACCGTGTGACCCTGGGCGGAGCGCTCGCCGAATTCGGCGGTGCCTTGCTGGTAGGCAAGTTGCATGGTGCCGAAGGGTGGGCGGTCGAAGAACTGGTCGACGCGGACCACGTGGATCCAGGTGCTCGCGTTTTCCGGGTCGGGCTTGAGAGCGAGGCGATGGCGAGGAGCGCTAGCAGCGTTGACGACACATGCTCCGCCTGTAGATCGGGTTTGTTGTGGCGGGGGCCAACGGGCAACGGAGAATAGGCAGCAATCGGGCGAGCAGACAAGTAGACGTTAGCGCGGCTCTAACGCCCACTGTCTACCGTCTACTGCCTATTGTCCACCAGCAGAATCGGCGGCTGTGCTATCAGCGGCGGTCTCGCGGAAGCGGTAGAGGATCTCGCCCTCACGAATCATTCCCAGCTCTTCGCGGGCCAGGCGCTCGATGGCCGCGGGGTCGGATTCGATCTGGTTGGCCAGCGCTTGAAGGGAATCGATTTCGGCCTGAGTGCGGGCCAGCTCGGCTCCAGAGGCGGCCTCGATCTTCTCGAGGTTCCTGATCTGGAAGATGCTGTATTCACCGCCGAAGACGGCGAAGTAGGCAGCGAGCATCAACATGGCGACGATTGCCATGTCGAGCATGCGCCGATCGCGTGGCGATTCGTAGTCCTTCCGCCGGGCAGGCTTCTTCTTGACGGGCTTCTTCCTGGCGCTCTTTTTCCCCACTTCCGCTACCCCTCCCTCGCACGTGCCCAACTGCAGTAGAACAAAGAAACCCTACTTGGGCCCGCCTTTCAAGACCCGCGCGCCATGATATTCGGCCTGGCTGTCGAGTTCTTCCTCGATACGCAGGAGCCGGTTGTACTTTGCGGTCCGGTCGGACCGCGAGAGGCTTCCTGTCTTGATCTGGCCGACCGCGGTGGCAACCGCCAGGTCGGCGATGAACGTGTCCTCGGTTTCGCCGGAGCGATGTGAGATGACCGCTGTATAGCCGGCGGTGCGGGCCAACTCTATCGCTTTCAGCGTCTCGGCGAGCGTTCCGATCTGGTTCACCTTGATGAGGATCGAGTTGGCCACGTCGGCGGCGATGCCACGCAACAGGATCTCGGTGTTGGTCACGAAGATATCATCACCGACCAACTGCACTCGATCACCCAGGTCGTGGGTGAGCGTCTTCCAGCCGTCCCAGTCGTCCTCGCCCAGGCCGTCTTCGATGGAGACGATCGGGTACCGGTCGCACCAGTCGGAGTACATCCCGGTGAGATGGCTGGCCGAGACACCGTCGCGCCCTTCGATCTTGTACTTGCCGTCGCGGCCCAGCTCAGATGCGGCGACGTCCAGGGCCAGCGCGACCTGCTCACCGGGCAGGTAGCCAGCGCGCACGATGGCTTCGAGGACATACTCGAGGGCCTGTTCGTTGGACTCGAGATCGGGAGCGAAACCACCTTCATCGCCCACCGCTACCGATAGCCCTTTTTCGCCTAGCAGTTTCTTTAGCGAGTGAAAGACCTCCGCACCCCAGCGTAGCGCGGTGCTGTAGCTATCCGCGCCGACCGGCATGATCATGAACTCCTGGATGTCGACGTTGTTGGAGGCGTGCGCTCCGCCGTTCAGAATGTTCATCATCGGAACGGGCAGCACGCGAGACAGCGGGCCGCCAAGATAGCGATAGAGCGGCAGGTTCAGCTGTTGAGCGGCGGCCCGGGCGTTGGCCAGAGACACAGCAAGGGTGGCGTTGGCTCCCAGCTTCGACTTGTTGGGCGTGCCGTCCAACTCGATGAGCTTCCGATCGAGGCCTATCTGGTCCACGGGATCCATACCTTGGATCGCCGGCCCTATGACCTCCTCGACATTCCTCACGGCTTTGAGCACGCCCTTTCCGCCGTAGCGCTTCTTATCGCCATCCCGCAATTCGACGGCCTCGTGCTCGCCCGTCGAGGCACCGCTGGGAACGGCGGCGCGGCCCATGATGCCGTTCTTCAAGAAGAGGTCGGCCTCGATGGTCGGGTTGCCCCGGGAATCGAGGATCTCGCGCGCGCGGACTTTGGCTATTTCGGTCATCTGATGTCTCACCCAACCGGTTCAGGGGTCAATCTTTGGGGCCCGGTATATCCGTCCGGCGTCCTCAGCTCGGCCAGCATCTCCGCCATCAAGGCGTGGACGCGGGCGATGAGGGCGTCGCGATCGTTGTGCGTGTAAGCCGTCGTGTCGATTGGCGTGCCGAACTGCAAGGTGATGGGCTGCGGGTTCAGCTTGAAGCCTCTCTTAGGCAATATCTCGAAGGTCCCTTCGACCACCGTCGGCACCACCGGCACGCCAGCCTCGATGGCCATAACGAAGGGTCCTTTCTTGAACTTCTGCAAATCGCCGGTGCGGGAGCGCGTGCCCTCGGGATAGGTGACGGCCGTGCTGTTCTCTTCCTTGATGCGGCGGCCTGCCACCTTGAGCGACTCGACGGCGGCGGCCCAGTTGCCACGGTCGACATAGACGTGCCCCGCCGCGGCGGATGCCCTACCAAAGATCGGGATCTTGCGGATCTCTTTCTTTGCGACGAAGTGGTTGCGCCTGGGGATGCTCGCGGCTAGAGCCCAGATATCCCACATCGACTGATGGTTGCAGGTCACGACTTGTGGGTTATCCCGATCGATGTTCTCGATACCAATGACGGTGACCGGCGTCCCGGACGCCCAGAGCATCGCTTTGGAGTAGAATCGACTTGACCAGGAATAGAACCGGCGCGGAAATCGCAGGTAAGCACCGATAACGCAAACGACACCAAGCGTCGCGAGGACCGAAACGGCGACGGTAACCGTCCAAATCGACCTTAGCATGCCAGCCAATCTACCCGTCCACGAAATGGTCGAAGCCCATGGAGTCGAGTTCGACCTCTGCGTCATCACGAAAAACCCGCACACCCGAACCACTGACGGTTCGGCCGACGCGGGAAAGGGGGATGCCGAAGAAGGATGCAAAATCCGCGATCTTTTCGTCGTTCAATATGCCACCCGGGACAGCGACGAGCAATTCGTAGTCTTCGCCGCCGGCCAGGGCGAGCTCGGTCTCCACGTTCTCCGCGGCAGGTACCGCATCCCAGTCGATCTCGATGCCGACGCCAGATGCCGCCGCTATATGCGCCGCATCGGCGAGCAACCCATCCGAGAGATCGATGGCGGCGGAGGCGCCGGCTTCGGCGAGGAAGACAGCTTCGCCGATCCGCGAGCCAGGCTCCCAAAACGCGCGTCGCCATCTGTTCGTTGGGCTCTCTCCCGCTTTCCAGGCGCGAACCGCAGCCGCAGCCGCTCCCAGTTCTCCCGTCACCCAGATCTCGTCGCCGGGTCGCGCGCCGCTCCTCAGCAGTGGTTTCTCCACCACACCCAGAGCGACCACATCGACGACCAGCGACGCGCCGCCGTGGGACAGGTCGCCGCCAATCAAGGGGGCGCCCAACTGTTCGGCGGCCGCGCGGCATCCAATAGCGACTCTTTCGGCAAGACTCGGACCGCTTTTTCCCGGCACGTTGAGGCTGACCAGCGTGCCGAAGGGCTGTGCGGCCATGGCCGCGACATCAGAATGGGCAGCGCGAACGGCGCGCTCGCCGATGAGCTCCGGCGTGCCCCACTCGATGACGAAGTGTGCGTCCTGGACGGATAGGTCGACGCTGACAGCCAGGTAGCCACCGTCGCCTTTGTTGATGAGGGCGCAGTCGTCCCCCGATGCCAGGGCGACCTGCGGTCCCGGCGACGCGGCGTCCTTCAGGATGCGGCGGATGATATCGAACTCGGAGCCGGGTCCAAGAGGTGTCTGGTTCACCGCGGTGGCGGTTGGTCGAAGAGGACGCTGGGTAAGATCGGCTCCGTTGCGCCGGGGTCTTCCAGCGCAGCGGCCAGGCCGTCGACCAACTGGAGCGAGCTGCGCCCGATGAGCGGTCCCAGCATAGCAGCGCGGGAGCAGTAGAAGAGACCTACTCCCAGGGCCTCACGCCGGGGCATGCGCGCGGCGAGCATGGCGCCGCAGGCTCCGGAGAGAACGTCGCCCGATCCGCCAGAGGCGGCAGCCGAGGATGTCGCCGAAGAGACGAGCACCGGCTCGTGGCTGAGCGCGATGACAGATGGCGCGCCCTTGAGGAGCACCGCGCAACGGAGCTGCTCGGCGGCGCGGGCAGCGACGGCCACAGGATCACTACGGATCGCGTCGATGCTTTGATCGACCAGTCGCGCCATCTCGCCGGGGTGCGGCGTGATGGCGACGGGCCGGTTGCGGGCCATCTCGGTCAGTACGCCAGCACGACCGGCGAACAGGTTCAGACCGTCGGCATCGATGAGAACGGGGAGCGATCCGGTGGAAGTCAGCACACGCCCGAAGCGTTGCTGGGCCAGCTTATCGCGACCGAGGCCAGGTCCGACGACGACGGCGTGGGCCCACTGCGCCGCCTCTTCCATCTCCTCGTCATCATCGATGTCGACGAAGATGGCCTCCGGCACGGTGGTCTGGCAGATCGTGCGGTTGTCGGCATCGGAAGCGATGCGAACGATTCCAGCGCCCATCGCGAGAGCACCTCGCGCGGCGAGCACGGCCGCGCCCGACATGCCGCTGCGACCGGCGGCGATCAGCAAGTAGCCGGCGTCACCTTTGTGCGCCTCAGGTGCTCGGCCAGGCCGCAGCTCGCGAGCCCAGTCGGGCGTCAGCACGAAGGCGGAGACATCCTCGTTCGCCACTGGTTGGAAACCGATCTCGCAGGCGACGATGCGCCCACAATGAGAACGTCCCGGCTGGAAGAGGAGGCCCGTCTTTGGATAGCCGAGGGTGACGGTAAGATCGGCGTTGAAGCAGGCGCCAGGAATGATGCCGCTGCTGAAGTCGATGCCAGACGGGCCATCAACGGCAACGCGCACGGCGTTGGCCGCGTTCATCGCTTCAATGAGTCTCGTCGCCTTCTCGCTGGGCGCGCCGTTGGTGCCTGTACCGAGGATGCCGTCGAGGATGACGTCGGCGGAGCCAAAAGCGAGTTCGGCGGAATCGGCGGAGCGGAGGGGTACGTCCCAACGATGGGTCAGTGAGTTGTCGGGCGCCTGGCTGCCCGCCTGAACAGCGACCACATCTCGACCCCAGCTGTGCAGCGAGCGGAGGGCAATGTACGCATCGCCGCCGTTGTGTCCGCTTCCCACGGCGCCCACCACCCGGCCCGTTGGGTAAAGGTGCTGCACAACCATGGCGATGGCACGCCCGGCGCTTTCCATGAGCAGCCGCTCGGGGATGCCATGCTCTTCACGGGCACGACGATCGATCTCCGCCATCTCCTGAGCCCGTGGCAGAGGCAACCGTTCCACACCGTAGAGGTCGCTCATGGCTTCACCGTATGAACAGGGTTCGGGCTAGCGGGGGCGAACCGGCGTCCGCTACTTGTAGGATTGCTGTACGTTGCGGCCGAAGCTGATCTCGCCGTTGTCGATCCGAATGTTGAAGCCACATTCCGGGTTACTACAGACCCATGCCTTGTACATGATCGGCGCACCTTCGCGCCCGTAGTCCGATAGTGGGACCATGCACCCGTCGTTGCACTTCTTGCAGTTAGGGAATTCCCGCTCCCGGTCCAACTGGCTCACCTCCCCCCACTCAAAGGTAGGACTTCTCCCGCGGCCCGACCGCTGCGCTTAGCGCTTCGGCTTGACCCTTCCCCAAGGATAGTCGCGCTCGAAAGCCTCCTCGAAATCGAAAACATCGAGGAAATCGTCTGGACTGTCGCTCTCCTGCTTGGTGAGCACGTTACACTCGATGAGCGCATAGACGATTTCGCCCATGTCGCAGGTCGAGTGGATGCCCCAATGCTGAAGAACCGTGCGGGCCATGGGCCCAAACCGGTCAAGAGCCAGGTCGCGACATCCGGCGGCCAGCTCCTGGCCCGTGATATGTCGCGGCTCTTCGAGACGGTCGATGACGAACTGGAGCGCGGTAAGAACAAACAGGTAGGCGGTCTCCGAGTAGCGCGGATTCTGCTCGTGAAGCCTGGCCAGCACGTTGTCTCCTACCATCGCACCCCGCCCCGCCTCAGCGTCCTGACGTCCCGAGAAGTGTGGTGGCTCTTGGCATATGAGCGATCCCCCAATGATCCGCGCCCTCCGTGGGCACCCCTACAAGCTCTGGTCGAGATCGACGTGAGTCAAGGCCGGCACGCTGATTCAGGGATTTGGGGGTTCTGGGGTTACGAAGATCGGGGGTTGAACATTGCCAACCCCCGACTCTCGTAAGCCCCGAATCCCAGAATCTAGGCAGCTTACCTGCCCATACCAGCAGGCCGTGTGAAGGTCCCGGCCACCCACTTCTCGTACAGCGGGAACTCCTCACACATGGCGAGGACCTCTTTGCAGACGCGCTCGGCGACCGATTCGTCGGTATGGGCCCGGAGGATCTCGTCGATCCAGGTGCCGATCTGACGCATCTCCGCGACGCCCATGCCCCGGGTGGTGAGGGCGGGTGTACCGATCCTGATACCGGACGTCACGAACGGCGAGCGAGTCTCGAAGGGGACGGTGTTCTTATTGACGGTGATGTTGGCGCGGCCTAACGCCTCCTCGGCGTCCTTGCCGGTGAGGTCGGTGTTACGAAGGTCGACGAGGAGCAAGTGATTATCGGTGCCGCCCGACACCAGCTGGTAGCCGCGCTCCATCAGCTCGTCGCCCAGCGCGGCCGCGTTATCGATCACCTGCTGGGAGTACTCACGGAAGCTATCGCTCATCGCCTCTTTGAGGGCGACGGCTTTTGCGGCGATGACATGGACCAGCGGACCTCCCTGCATGCCGGGGAAGACAGCCTTGTCGATGGGCTTGGACAGCTCCTCCGTGCAGAGGATGAGCCCACCACGAGGTCCGCGCAGCGTCTTGTGCGTGGTCGTCGTGACCGCATCCGAGAAGGGTACGGGCGATGGGTGGAGCCCGGCGGCGACGAGTCCTGCGATGTGAGCCATATCCACCATCAAGCGCGCATCGACCTCCTTGGCGATGGTGGCGAAGCTCTCGAAGTCGATGACGCGCGGGTACGCGCTAGCGCCAGCGACGATGAGCTTCGGCCGGTGTTGCTTCGCCAGTTCGCGGACCTGATCGAGGTCGATGCAGCCCGTATCTTCGCGGACACCGTAGGCGACGACGTTGTAGAGCTGGCCGCTGAAGTTGACCGGTGAGCCGTGGGTGAGATGGCCGCCGTGCGACAGGTTCATGCCAAGGATGGCGTCCCCAGGCTCGAGGAGCGAGAAGTAGACGGCCATGTTGGCCTGGGCGCCGGCGTGGGGTTGCACGTTGGCGTGGTCGGCGCCGAACAGCTCGCAGGCGCGACTTCGGGCCAGATCCTCCGCCACGTCGGCGTATTCGCAGCCGCCGTAGTACCGCTTTCCAGGATAGCCCTCGGCATACTTGTTCGTGAAGACGGAGCCCATGGCCTCCAGAACGGCGGGCGAAACGAAATTCTCGCTGGCGATGAGCTCCAGCCCTTCGCCCTGCCGATGGGTCTCGTCGATGATCGCTTGAAAGACGTCGTGATCTACTTGTTCCAGGTTCTTCACGGTCCTAGCACCTTACTTAGATGTAGACGTGTGGACGATCCTGACTCGTCTACTTGTCCCCCTTTGAAAGACTCAGCCGCACGAACGATGCAGTCGCCCGACCGTCTCGATCCGCCGCTCAGCGATGCGATCCGCGGCGTCAGCCGTCGTCAGCTTCTCCTCACGTGCCAACTCGAACACCTCGATCAGCGTTTGATAGATTTCGCCGGCTTTGCGCTTCGAGCGATCAGTTGTCCAGTCGGCCAGCTCTGAGTAGACGTTGATCAGGCCGCCCGCGTTGATGACGTAGTCGGGCGCGTAAAGAATATCGGCTTCCTGAACGGCTTTGGCGTTTTCGTGCTTGGCCAGCTGGTTGTTCGCCGCGCCGGCGATAATCTTGACCTTGAGCTGAGGCAGCGTCTTTTCGTTGACGATGGCGCCCAGCGCGCAGGGTGCGAAGATGTCCGCATCGACGGCGTAGATCTCGTCCGCCTTTACCGCTTCGGCGCCGAAGTCCTCGACGCAGCGGGCGACCTTGTCGTCGCTGATGTCGGTGACGATAAGGCTGGCGCCCTCGGCGGCGAGGTTTTCGCACAGGTAATATCCGACGTGGCCGACGCCCTGTACGGCTACCGTCCTGCCCTTGAGGGAATCATCGCCGTACTTCTCCAAGGCACAGGCCTTCATCCCGCGATAGGTGCCGTAGGCGGTGACGGGTGACGGATCGCCGGAACGGCCGGCGATGCCGACGACATGCTCCGTCTCCATGTGGACGTAGTCCATATCTTCGACAGACGTACCCACGTCTTCCGCTGTGATGTAGCGACCCTTCAACGTCTCGACGGCTCGACCATGCGCTCGGAAGATCATCTCGCGGCGCGGCTGATCGGGGTCTCCCATGATCACCGACTTGCCGCCGCCCAGGTTGAGGCCGGCGACCGCCGCCTTGTAGGTCATCCCCATCGACAGGCGCAGAACATCGATGACCGCCTCGTCCTCGGAGGCGTAATTCCAGAGGCGTGTACCGCCGAGCGCAGGCCCAAGAGTCGTGTCGTGGATCGCGATGATGCCGTAGTAGCCTATCGACTCCTCGCGGGTGAACAGAACCTGCTCGTGGCCCCATTTACCCATGCCTTTAAAGACTTCCATCTCGACACCTCGTCTTTCTATTTATCAGGTCCGCGTTTTAGTCCTTCACTTGCTCCTGAAACAGGGTTTTGGTGATCACCAACCGTTGGATCTCACTGGTGCCCTCATAGATCTCTGTGACCTTCGCATCCCGAAACAGCTTCTCCACCGGATACTCCTTCATGAAGCCGTAACCACCGAAGATGTTGATCGCCTGAGACGTAACCCAGACCGCCGTCTCGCTGGCGTACAATTTCGTCATGCTGGAGAGGCGCATATCGGAACGGCCGGCGTCCCAAGCCCGGGCGGCCCTGTAGAGCAAGCCCCGTGACGCCTCGATGCGCGTACTCATGTCGGCGATCTTGAATCCCAGTCCTTGGAAGTCCTTGATCGGGCGCCCAAACTGCTTCCGGACGCCGGCGTAGCTGACCGTGTGATCGAACGCGGCCTGTGCTATCCCCAGCGCCTGAGCGCCGACGCCTAACCGCCCGCCTTCCAAGCTGGACAGCGCGTAGATGAAGCCCTTATCCGCCTCGCCGAGCAGCGATTCCGGGCCCACGCGACAGTTGTCGAAGCTGACAGACACCGTCTCCGACCCACGCAAGCCGGTCTTGTCTTCCTTCTTGCCCACTATGTAGCCCGGGGTGTCCGTGGGCACAACGAAGGCTCCGATTCCGCGAGGCCCGCGGCGCTCGCGAGCGGTGTCGGTGCGCAGCATGACGAGCAATATCTTCGCTTCGCCGCCGTTGGTCACCCAGAGTTTTTCACCGTTGAGCAGCCAGCCGTCGCCGTCTGGCTCGGCCCGAGCCTTGAGGCTGGCAGCATCGCTGCCGGATCCGGCCTCCGACAGCGCGAACGCTCCCAACGCCTCACCCCGCGCCATGGGTGGCAACCACATCTTCTTCTGCTCTTCGCTGCCATACTTCAGGATCATCTGGGTCGGCAGCGAGTTGTGCACCGAAACTGTGATGGCCACCGACGCATCGCCCCACGCGATCTGCTCCAACGCGACCAGGTAATCGAGCATGCCCAACCCGAGTCCGTCGTACTCCTCGGGCAGCAGCATGCCGAAGAACCCGAGCTCCGCCATCAACGGCATCACTTCACCGTGGAACTGAGAGTTACGATCCCACTCCACCGTCCGCGACCGCAATTCGTTTTCGGCAAAGTCGCGGGCGAGCTGGCGGATCTGCTCCTGGTCTTCGTTTAGAGTGTAGTCGCGTTTCATCTATTCACTCGCATAGGTGGTAAGGGGTACGGGGTGAGGAGTGTGGGGTACTCCTGCCCCCTTACCCCTTACTCCTTTTACCTCTTACTCGTAACTGTAGAATCCCCGCCCCGACTTCCTTCCCAGCCAGCCCGCGTCCACATACTTCCTCAACAGCGGACACGGCCGATACTTGTCCTCGCCCAGATCCTGGTGGAGGACGTTGAGGATGAACAGGCAGACGTCCAGACCGATCAAATCGGCCAGGGCGAGCGGCCCGATGGGGTGGTTCATGCCGAGCTTCATAATTTCGTCAATCGCCTCGGCCTCCGCGACACCCTCGTGGAACGCGAAGATCGCCTCGTTGATCATCGGCATCAGCACCCGGTTGCTGATGAAGCCGGGCGAATCGTTGGCGATGACCGGTGTCTTACCGAGGTCGGCCGAGAGCTTCATGACCGTTTCCGTGGTCTCGTCAGAAGTTGCGAGCCCGCGGATCACCTCCACCAGCTTCATCACCGGCACGGGATTCATAAAGTGCATGCCGATGAACTTCTCGGGCCGACTGGTGTGAGCGGCCAGCCGCGTGATGGGTATCGAGCTGGTGTTGCTGGCGAGGATCGTGTCGTCGCCGACGACCTTGTCGAGCTTCTGGAAGATCTCCGCCTTGAGGGCCTCGTCCTCGGTGATCGCCTCCACGACGACGGTCGCGCCCTTGGCATCAGCAAGGTCGGTTGACGTCGTGATGCGGCCCAGGGTCGCGTCCTTGGTCGCCTCGTCGATCTTCTCTTTCTTGACCAGACGGCCGAGGTTCTTGTCAATCGTGGCGATCGCTTTTTCCAGGAAACTCTGATCGACGTCGATCAACGCGACGTCGAACCCGCTCTGCGCGAAGACGTGGGCAATGCCGTTGCCCATCGTTCCGCTGCCGATAACTGCGACTTTCATTGCATCACTCATCTCGTTCTCGCCTTCTTGCTGGATGGTATGGGGCGCGCACGAGTCAAACAAAAAGCCCTCGGCCTAATGGGGCGCGAGGGCTGAATACGGCGAATCGGTCGTAATCAGAACCAAAGCCAGTAGGACTACCGGTACAGACAGAGACGACCCCGCGCCAGTCGGTCGCGTCAGACTGGTGTTCGTGTCCCGTATAGCGGAGTTCGATTCCACGGCGTCGTCTCTCGTCTTCTCTCTTAGTTACCCTTATACGCGCTCTACGCTGACGGCTACCGCGTTGCCGCCGCCCAAGCACAGCGTGGCCAACCCGAGGTTGGCGTTGCGATCCTGCATGGCGCCAAGCAGCGTCACAAGAATCCGCGCGCCGGACGCGCCGATGGGGTGCCCGAGAGCTACGGCGCCGCCATGCACGTTGACGCGGTCAAAGTCCCAACCCAGTCCGCGACCGTCGGCGATGGCTTGCACGGCAAACGCCTCGTTAGCCTCGATCAGGTCGTAGTCGTTGATCTTGGTCCCGTCCTTCGCCATCAACTTCTCCACCGCGTCGATGGGGGCAAAGAACAGGTCGTTGGGCTCCGTCGCGCCAACCGAGTAGTTCCTGATGCGCGCCATGATTTCGAGCCCATTCGCTTCCGCGAATGCTTGGGAGGTGACGAGCACAGCCGCGGCACCGTCGTTTAGCGCGGACGCGTTGCCGGCGGTCACGCTGTACTCCTTGACCTCTTCGGGTGCGCTGTCACCGAATGCTGGCTTCAGCTTAGCCAGCGACTCTACGGTGGTGTCAGCTCGCGGGTTCTCGTCCTTGTCGACGATGTCGACTTTCCCCTTGCGACCCTTCACCTCGACCTTGACGATCTCGTTGTCGAATTTGCCGGCCTCCATCGCCGCAACCGCTTTCATGTGGCTCTGGTAGGCAAACTCGTCCTGGTCGGCGCGCGACACATCAGCCTTCATGGCCGTGTACTCGGCGTGGCCACCCATATGGCAATCGTAGAAGCCGCACCAGAGGCCGTCGTGGATCAATCCGTCCACCATATTCTTGGTGCCGAACTTCACGCCGTCTCGATAGCCAAACAGGTAGTAGGGAGCGTTGGACATCGATTCCTGGCCGCCGGCGACGATAACCTCGTTGTCGCCCGCCTTGATCGCCTGCGCGGCGAGCATAACGGACTTGAGACCGGACCCGCACACCTTGTTGATCGTCACCGCGGGCACGCTGGCCGGGATGCCCGCGCCAATCGACGCCTGCCGGGCCGGCGCCTGGCCGACACCGCCCTGCAGGACGTTGCCCATGATCACGTCCTCTACCTGGTCCGGTTTGATACCGGCTCGCTCCACCGCCTCCTTGATGACGAGGGAGCCGAGCTGAGGGGCCTTGAACTTGGCCAGACCGCCGAGAAACCGGCCAATCGGCGTCCTGGCGCTGCTAACGATAACCGGGGTGGTCTTTGCGTCGGACATAACAGTCACACCTATGTCTCAGTCTGGCCGCTCGGCGACCAGAGTCGGCTTCTTTTCCTGAGGCGCTAGGTAGCCCCAGGATGTGTTGGGGTCGTGCTCAAATACCAGCAAACTCCGTTCCTGCTCCAGTCTTCCCAGCACGCCCCGCTTAATCTCAAGTGTGATCAGCGGTTCCACGTCGTAGCCCATGATCCACGCCAGGGGAAGGTGGGCCGCGGTGGGCACCAAATCGGCCAGATAGAGGGCCTTTTCGCCCGCCGACTCTATCAGAACAGACTGGTGTCCCGGCGTGTGCCCCGGCGTCGGGAGAACTGTAACGCCGGGTACAATCTCCTTGGGACCCTCCACTGTCTCGAACAGCCCTGCTGCTTCCACCGGGTCGAAGTTGTGAAGCAGGTAGCTGGCCTTCACCCGCTCGTTTTGCAGGTGGGCGAACTCCCACTCGGCCGCCTGAACGACGTGGGGAGCACCGGGGAACGCCGGGACGATTTCACCGTCGGGGAGTTGGACCGTGTTGCCGCCCGCGTGATCGAAGTGGAGATGCGTGTTTATGACGAGTGTCACATCGCCGGGGTTGAAGCCGGCAGCACGGATCGAGTCCTCGAGGGCCGAAGGCTCACCTTCGTTCTCGAGTCCGTAGATGTCCTTGAACTTGTCGTCTTCCTTGTTGCCGGCGCCGGTATCGATGAGCACCAGCTCGTAGCCGGCCTCGACGAGTAGCGGTCGCATGGCAAGGGGTATTCGGTTGCGGTCGTCGGGCGCGATCTTCTTCTCCCAGAGCGGCTTGGGCACAACCCCGAACATTGCGCCACCGTCCAGCCGCTGCATCCCCGCGTTCAGAGAATGCAATCGGAAATCACCCAGTTGGCGCGTGTTCACATCTCCCATCTTTCCGTTCCGCTTCTTCTTCCTGCCATTGCCCTTTCGGCGACCTTTGGTCTTTCCCTTCGTCTTCTTCGTCGCCCCGTCCGCGCCCGCGCCCGCGCCCTCGTCTTCAACGGGCCACTGCCCCTTCAAATACAACTGCAAGCGCCCCCAATCGGTGACCTCTTCATCTTCCAGTCGCTTCAAGAACCGACTCAGCAACTCCGCAGTCGCCCTGGCATCCGGCCCCGCTCGATGCCAGTCCTCAAACCCGATGGAATAGTAGTCCGCCAGCGCCCCTAAACTGCGGCGCCGTAACTCCGGATGGAGCTTCCGAGCCAAGCGCAGCGTGCAGAGAACTTCACCGTCAAGCCGCCCGCCTTTGCAGCGCTCGTACTCCGCCTGCAACAACCGCCAGTCGAAGCTGACGTTGTGGGCGACGAAAACCGCACCTTCCAACGCGCCCCGCAGTTCGTCGGCCAGTTCGCCAAACGTCGGCGCCCCGGCGACCATCTCGTCGGTGATCTGCGTCAGCCGTGACACCGATGGCGGGATCGGTCGCCGCGGATTAACCAGCGATTCCCAACAGTCGACGACCTCGCCGCCTACCATTCGAACCGCCGCCACTTCGGTCAGCCGATCGCCCCGTTTCGGCGAGCCGCCCGTCGACTCGACGTCGACGACTACGAACTCCATGTCCCGGAGCGGCAGCTCGGTCACGGCCGACTCGCCCAAAGTGAGCCGCCAGCGACCCCGATTCGACAGAAACCGTGGGTCCGGCTTGAGAACCTCTCGCACTAACGAGGTCGCCAGCCGCGTCGGCCCATACCGCATCCCGAACATCTCCTCCGCCAATGCCGGCCCGCGAGCCGGCCCCGTCTCGAGCAGCGAGACGGCGCGATCACGAAGCAGAGGTAGATCGTCCCAGCGTACGCCTAGCGCACCGTTCATATAGTGGTATGTCCTTTGGACGCAGAGCCGCCAAAGAGGCGGGACGCTTTGGCCGCGGACGCGTCGTTCCGGACCTGGGGTCAGGCTGGGGCTGTCAGGATCAGTACCTGCACCGGGGGCCTCCCGACGACCGACGGTCGGCGGGCTGTAGCCCCGCAGGATGTTAAACTGTTAGAAAATACGGCCCGGTCAGGGGTGGCGCAAACGGCCCCACGCCGAGCGAACGGCCGATAACGCGGGGTCGTCGAATTTGGTGAAATTTCCTAGTGTTGTTTACATAGCGACCATAGAAAAGTGTGTGATGTTACGTAAAATGTCCGGACGCCAGCCCGTTCGACCGAGGCCACTGGGAAGCGGAACCTGCAGCCCCGGTTCGTCGGCGCAAAGCCTGGGGCAGCCTCCATTCACGCCATTCCCAAGCGATCCACAAACAGGCAAGCGCGTACCCCGTGATCCAAACGACGTCGACCCAGCGATTACCGCTGTTCCAATCGAGCGTCGCCGGTGACGATGGTTGCCTAACCAGGGTGTTTGGCGAGAACTTGTGGGAGCCCCAACCACGGAGGGAGTATGAAGATAGCCGCGACCGGTGCCCGCCTCTTTCTGGGTCTCGTGTTCATCACGTTCGGGTTGAACGACTGGGTGGAGATCATATCGTTCGGCGTGCCGCATCCGTTCATCCAGATCATGTCGGACGCCGGGTTATTCATCGTAGTGAAGTCGTTGCAGGTGTTGGGCGGAGTGATGCTTGTGGCAAACTTCTACGTGCCAGTCGCGTTGGTCGTCTTGGGGCCTATCGCGACCAACATCGCTCTTTACGGTATTCTCGTTGACCGGAGCTTCCTCGTCCTGGATATCATTATCTTCGCGCTCACCGCGTTCCTCGTCGTGGCCTACTGGTCGTACTTTCGGAGCATCTTCACGAGGAAAGCGGAACCGTTGCATCACTAGCGGACACCGCAAGCCGCCGAACCACATGGAATACACTACGACAAGATCGCGACTCGGTCCCTTTGCGGACCCGGGGATCGCCTGGATCATCCTCTGCCTGGCGCTGGCGATCCACGTAGGCGACGAGGCCGCAAACGATTTCCTATCGTTCTATAACCCGGCGGTCTCCGCCCTTCGTGACCGTTTGCCGTGGCTGCCGCTGCCCGTCTTCGAAACGGAGGCGTGGTTGAAGGGGCTGGCGGCAGCTCTTCTGGTGCTGCTGACGTTGTCGCCGTTCGCGATCGGCCGCTCGTCCTGGATGAGACCGTTGGCGATCGTCTTCTCCGTCTTCATGATCCTGAACGCACTGGGTCACATGGTAGGAACGCTGTGGCTGGGCCAGATCGTGCCAGGGACGTACTCGTCGCCGGTGCTTCTGGCCGCGGCGATTCTGTTGCTGATCGCCACGACCCGCAATTGGAAGCGCGCCTGATGCAGAGAAGCCCGCCCACAGTCGTTGACCCACGGGCGGGCTTCGCCGAGCCGAGAAATGCCGTGACTAACGTGGCTGCGGCGTGACTCGCAGATAGGGCTTCACCGTCTCGTAACCGGGGAATCTCTCCAGCGCTTCCTCATCGGTGACACCCGTGCCGATGATCACATCACTGCCTGGTTCCCAGTCCGCCGGTGTAGCGACGGCGTGCTCCGCGGTGAGCTGCAGCGAGTCAATGACGCGGAGCAGCTCATAAAAATTGCGGCCGGTGCTCGCCGGATATGTGAGAGTGAGCTTTATCTTGTTATCCGGTCCAACGATGAACACCGAGCGCACGGTCTGTGTGTCGTCGGCGCTGGGGTGAATCATGTCGTAGAGGCCAGATACCGCGCGGTCGTGATCGGCGATGAGTGGGAAGTTGAGGGCGTTGCCGGTGACGTCCTCGATGTCTTTCGCCCAGCCTTCGTGCGAGGCGAGGGGATCCACGCTGAGTCCGATCACCTTCGTGTTGCGCCGGACGAACTCGTTCTTCAGTCCGGCCACGGTGCCAAGCTCGGTGGTGCAAACGGGTGTGTAATCCGCAGGGTGGGAGAACAGCACGGCCCAGCTGTTCCCCTTCCACGAGTGGAAGTCCACCTCTCCCTCGGTGGTTTGAGCTTTAAAGTTAGGGGCATCGTCGCCCAAGCGGATGGCCATGACAAACCTCCTTCGCGGTTGGGGCAGTGACTGGGTGTAGGCGGAGCCCGACGGCCCCAGGAGATACCGGGATAACCGCCTTCCCGGCGTCCAGGTTCCCATTCCGGGCCTCTGCTTGACCTGAACGAACCCCGGGGAGTACTGATAGGGCCTGACCATATGAAAGCGTTGGGTGCCAAGCGGCCGCCCGCGTGGCCGAGGACGGCCGGGAACGTGACTATGAGCGACTACCGGATACGATTCGACGAAGTGCCCTGGGACTCGCCGATGGATGGAGTCCGCCACAAGATCATCGACCGGCGCGGTGTGCGGCTGCGGCTGGTAGAATACGGCGACGGGATGGAGCCACATTGGTGTGATCGTGGACACGTCGGCCATATCATTGAGGGACGTATCGAGATCGAATTCGAATCCGAGACACTCATATATGAGACCGGCGATGGAGTCTTCATCCCGTCCGGCGACAAACACAAGCACAAAGCGAGGGTGATCGATGGCCCGGTACTGGCCTTGTTCGTGGAGCAGGTGTAATGGTGCGCTCGTCATCATTTGTGTCGCGATTCTCGCGACGGGCTGCGGACCGACGCCGGATGAGCGGGTGCGCCACTACGTCGAGGCGGCCAATCGGCACGACCTGGAGGCGGTCGAGGCGATGTTGGCCGATGAAGTCGTATGGTTCCTGGGGCCCGACACGCTGACAGGGAAACACGAGGTACTGGCCCCACTGAACTTCGACACAGGAGCACAAACGCATCTCGAATTGCGAGAGATAACGGCCCGTGGCGACACGGCGGAGTTCGAAATGGCCGAGCATAACCGTGTCTTGATGGCGCTGGGTATTCACGAGCTCGTGCACCATACGCGTTTCGTGTTTCGCGATGGTTTGATCGTGCGCAAAGAAGAGATCCGCCAGCCGGGTGGCATCGAGGCGTTCGCCGACAGCGTGGCTTCGTTCGCCAATTGGCTGTACGTGGAGGAACCTGAAGCATACGACCGGATCTGGGGGCCGGGTGGCAAATTCGTCTATAGCCAGAGCACGGCGGAGCTAATGTTGCTGTTGGTCGATAGATGGCGCGCGAGATGACTCCTGCGAAATTCTGGGATTCGGGGCGCACGATATTCGGAGGCTTAGCGATGGCAGCGTATGAGCTTGTTCGCTGTTGCTCCTCGGTAGTAGACTGAGTGTACCCAACAACCCAACATCGGAACGACCACGTGCGAGGCGAGCCCCATGTCTATCCAGAGCTACACCAGCGGAGATTCGAGATGACAGCTGATTGGATCTACGAGGTGATGGCGCGGGACCTACGCTGCTTGATCGAGCAGATCGAAGGTTACGAGGACGAAGCCGCTATATGGAAAGTCGTGGTTGGCATCAGCAACACGCCGGGCACTCTCGCGATCCATATCGCGGGTAACATTCGGCACTACATCGGTAAGCACCTGGGCGGCTCGGACTATGTACGCGACCGTGATGCGGAGTTCAGTCGTCGGGATGTGCCACGCGCCGTGATTCTCGACGAACTGGCTGCCGCGCAGACCGCGTTAGAGAACCTGCCTGAAATGGACGACAGCGCCCTCGAGGCGGAGTACCCGGAGTCGCTGGGGGGTGCAACGCTGACGACGGGACAGTTCATGGTCCACCTGGCGAGCCACCTGGCCTATCATCTGGGGCAGATCGACTACCATCGCCGGATACTCACCGGCGACGGTGCGTTGCCCGGCATGGTTTCGCCTCGCGTATTGCCCAGCCCCTAGAACTTCCCACGTCGAGCGGGAGTAGCGACGATCAGACCTCTTGCCGAGCTGGACGCGGAACGCTGTAGAGCGCTGAAGGGCGTGGCGTTCGACGTCGACGACACGGTTACACGGGACGGTCGATTAGAACTGGTGGCGTTCGATGCGATGCACCGCCTGGCCAGCGCCGGCTTACGTCTCATCGCCGTGACCGGTCGGCCACTAGGCTGGGTGGACGTTATCGCCCAACACTGGCCGGTAGACCTGGCCATCGGCGAGAATGGCGCCGGTTGGGTTTGGTGGGATGGTTCAGCGATCCACGAAGGCTACTTCGACTCGAAGGAGCGACGACAAGCCTACCCAGACCTGTTCGAGCGCGTACGTGCCCGTGTGAAGCAAGAGCTTCCCCACGTGAAACCGGCGATGGACCAGCGTGCCCGGCGCTGCGACATGGCGTTCGACATCGGCGAGACCGTCCACTTGCCGGAGGTCGAGGTTGCGGCTCTCAGGAGCTTGATCGAATCCGAAGGCGCCCGCGCCGCTGCATCGAGCGTTCACGCGCATGTCATCCCCGGCGACTGGACCAAGGCGGAAGGGATCGAACGGGGTGCGCGCGATGCGCTTGGCGTGAATATCAGTGATGAGGAATCGAGCTGGCTGTTCATCGGCGACAGCACGAACGACTGGTCAGCTTTCGACTTCTTCTCCCTGAGCGTCGGCGTCGCGAACGTCCGTCATTGTTTGTCGCGGCTCAAGGCGCAACCCAAGTTCGTAACAAGCGAAGACCGTGGTAGAGGGTTCGCCGAGATGGCGAAGCACGTGCTGATGGCCCGTTAGTTCGGAACGCTTTGTAGAGGCGACGGTGGCTTACCGGAGGGCGGCTGACAAACGGATGTAATCGACAACGGGGAGCGCGTCGGGCCGAACCGCGGGGTCGATGCCCAGGGATTCGAGGATGGATGCCAGCTTCTCGTTTGTCTGAGCGTACTCAGGCGCCTGGCGGAGGACATTCTGGAGCTGTTTGCGCCGCCGCATGAAAGCGGCTCGGGTGAGGGTACGCAGTGATCCTTCCTCTTCCGGAGTCAGTGGCGGCGGCTTCTGGGGCACGATACGAATCGTCGTCGAATCGACATCGGGGCGCGGTCGAAAAGCACCGCGGCTAATCTTGAACAGTGACTCTACGTCGGCGACGGACTGTACACCCACCGTCAGCGCGCCGTAGTCTTTGTTTCCCGGCTTGGCAACCAGACGATCCGCCACTTCCTTCTGCACGGTCAACACAATGACATCGGGGCGCGGTCGCTCGTCGAGAATGTGGAAGATGAGCGGCGTCGTGATTCCATACGGAATGTTACCGATGACCTTGAAGGGTTGACCCTTGGCAAGGCGGGCGACGGAGATTTCGAGCGCGTCGCCGTGAACGATGTCGACGTTCTCGCGGCCGCCATACTCGCCACGCAGCTGAGCCGCCAAGAGATCATCCAACTCCACCAATCGCAGGTCCGCCACCTGGTCAACCAGGTGCCTCGTCAACGCGCCCTGCCCTGGCCCGATCTCGATGACCCGATCCTCAGGCGTTGGATCCAGCGCCTCGACGATCTTCCTCTGCAAGTTAGGGTCGATGAGGAAGTTCTGACTTAGCGATCGCTTCGCCCGGTGATGCTCTGAGTTCACTCGCCTGGCCTCAACATCAGACTCGTATCACCATCGCCGTCTGATCGTCGGGCGCTTCACCGCCTTCTTCACCTCGCGCCTCGAACATCTTATCGACGATCAGCAGCGCAGGCAGATCGCGAGCCCGTGATGCCGCGCTCAGCACGGCGGCCTCCGTGGTGCGGAGCGACGGGTTCGTAAGACCGTCGGTGAACAGGCTGAGCACATCGCCCACCTCCCACAGTACGGAAGCCTCACCGTATGCCCCCAGCTCTGCCAGCCCGAGGGGCGGGCTGGTCGCGCCGAGACGCTGGGGCGCCTCATCAGCGTGGAGGCGGAAGGCATGCGCGTGACCGGCGTTGGCGTAAGTCAGCGTCCCGTTCCCCGGATCGATCACACCGTAGAACACCGTCATGAACATTTCGGTGCTCTCCAGCTTCTGGATCAGGGCCTGGTGAATCGCCCGCAGCAAGTCGCCGGGCGCTTTGACCGCCCGAGCGTAGATGCCGGTGACGCTCATCGTCAGGGCCATGATGAGGGAAGCGGAGAAGCCATGTGACGTTACGTCGCCGAGCATGACGCCGATCTTGCCGTCTTGAAGCTTGAACAGCTGGTAGAAGTCACCGCCCACCGCGCGAGCCGGTACACTCTTCGCCGCCACGTCTGCAATCTCGCGGAACTCAGCAAGATCGGGTAGCAACTTGGTCTGCAAGTCATGGGCAAGCTCGAGCTCACCGATCAGTCGCTCCCGGGCGACGATCCCCTCGAACAGTCGCAGGTTGTCGACCGCGCGTCCGATCTGGCGGGCCAGCGTCGTCAGCAACCGGGTCTCACCCATCCCGGAAACGACAGCACCGGAACTGCGGCCGATTAGGTTGAGGACGCCTACCGTACGACGCTCACCTTCGGGGCTGGTTGAGGTGACGGGCACGGCCACCCAGGGCATTGGGTTGGCGCTGAAGCGCTGCTTGAGCTCCGGCGGCAGGTCGTTGGCTTCATCGAGACGGATCGTGCGGTTCTCGCGGAACGCGAGCGCCGAGATGGATGCGGGCGATTGTACGGGAACGCGACCACTGGCGACGGGCAGCGGACCTTCAGCGGCGGCGAGCACCAGCTCTTCCGTTTCCGCCTCGTGGATCCAGAGAGATGCTCGGTCGGCGCCGGTAACGCGAACGATCCCCTTGAGGATATGCCGAGCGGCGTCCTCGAGTTTGGTGAATGCGCCGAGGGTCTCGGTGATCGTGTGCAGCAGTTCGATCTCTTCCTGGCGTTCGGCGGCATCCCTGCGACTTTCGGCGAGGCGTCTCTCGTAGGAGAGAGCCTCATCGAGGAGGTCGCGCGCGAATTCGGCCCAGCTCTGAGTTGCCGGGTTCTCGGGTCGCGCCTGCAAAGCGAACCGCATGCCCGGTGTATGGAGCCAATGCAGCGTGCCGTCGACTTCGGTCAGCCGTCGGTCGGCCGGTGCTACGTGCTCGAGCGAACCATCGACGTTTTCTGACCAAAGGTGAAGGTCGACGCCGGTGCTGACGCGAAGCCGCTCCACGATCCCAGCGAGAGATTCGGCATCGCGGCTGGCGGGCATCGTCGCTTCGCCGACCTTGGCCTCCTCCCACTCGCTGCGCAGCGTGATCGTGCAGGCATTACCGGGCTCGTTGAAGGTCACGTCGTCGGCAAGCTGACGCAGCAAGAATAGCCCGCGGCCGCCGGGCGCTTCGATAGCGTCCTCGCTGCGGGGGTCGGGGACGTCCCGGTGATCGAAGCCCTTTCCTTCGTCGGTGATCTGGACTTTGATGCGCCAGGCATCAACGCTAGCGCGAACCCTCACCTTCTTGTCGCGGTCACCTTCGTTGCCGTACTGGATCGCGTTGGAGAGTGCTTCGCTGAGAGCGATCCGCAAGTTGACCAGGGTGCGCGGTCCATAGCTGCGATAGTCGCGTGCGCATCCGGCGAGCAACTTGACAACGCGATCGATGATGGAGACGTCGGAGGGTAACTCGAGATTGATCTCGTTCGACATGTACCGGTCGAGCTCGCCGGGCTTGGCGCCAGGTGGCCGGGCGAGGGCAGCGAGCTTCTTACCGAGATCCTCCGAGGTAACCGGCAAAGTGAGGCAATCGTGACAGCCGTGCTTGATAGCGAAGGTGGCGTCGCGGATGTTCGATTCGGTCGGGTCGGCGACGGCCCAGAGCGCGGAGCGCGGGAAGAGCTGCGCCAGCGTGGTCCACTGCGCGGCGCTAGGCCGCAACCTGATGTCGGCGAGCACCAGGTCGGGGCGCGCATCGGCGTGTGACTCGAGGTGATCGAGCGTGGAGATGAGCAGCGCGTTGAAACCGAGCCCTTCGACGGCCGCGGTCAGTTCTTCGCCGAGATCTGGTCGCTGGCTGACGATGAGCGCGGTCCCGGTTCCAGCATCGCGGCCGCGCATGACGGGATCAGAAATCCTCTAAAGCCCGGTCCCGAGAATCGGCGATGATGAACAGCGTGTCGAGCTTCGTGAGCTCGAACAGCGTCCGCAGGTCCTCGTTCAGGTTGGAGAGGCGCATCTCGCCGCCCTTCTCGCGGATCTTCTTCGAGAGGCTAACAAGAACTCCCAAACCCGATGAATCGATGTAGGCGGTGTCCCTGAAATCGATGAGGAACTTGCGCGCTCCGCCCTCCAACAGCTTGAGCACGTCGTCTTTGAGTTCCTGCCGATTGCCGACGATGAGCTGGCCGGTGACTTCGACGATAGTGATATCGCCTTGTTTGGTGACTTCGAAGTTCATTTAGCCCCCGTGTTCGGTAGACGGTGGACGGTGGACGGTGGACAGCGGACGGTACCGTCCAGCGTCGGACCGTTCCCTTACACTATGATGCCTGATTCTCATATCAAGAGCCGGCTTGCACGGCCGTCACATACGCTACCCACTCGATGCTCGCGGGATCGGCGCCCCTGGAAACGTCGTTATAGGGCAGCGCCAACCCATGCAGGATCGGCCCGATCGCGGTGGCGCCGGCCAGCCGCTCGACCAGCTTGTAGGCGATGTTTCCCGCACCGAGGTCGGGAAAGATAAGCACGTTGGCGTGGCCGGCGACAGGACTGCTGGGCGCCTTGCGCTGGCCGACGTGACGGATGAGTGCCGCATCGGCCTGCAGTTCACCGTCGGCGGCCAGACTTGGGTTGCGCTGTCTGAGCGAGTCCAGCGCTTCCCTCATCTTCTCGACCGCCGGGCTCCTGGCGCTGCCATGGGTCGAGAAAGAGAGGAAAGCGACGTGGGGGACATCGCCAACGATGACGGGTCGCATCTCCGCCGCCTGTAGAGCGATCTCCACCAATTGCTCCGCGTTGGGATGAGGAATGACTCCCGCGTCGGCAAAGGTTAGCACTTCCGGTTCGTCGGTTCCACGAAATGAAGGGACGACCATGTAGAAGGCGCCCGTGACGTACGTGTGACCGGCGGCCGTGCCGACGCATCGATAGGCGGCCCGCACGACGTCGCTGGACGCATGGTCGGCGCCCGCCACTGCCCCATCGGCGTCATCGGCACGGACCATCAAGCCGGCAAAGTAAAGGGGATCGGCCGCTCGTTCCCGAGCCGTCCGTACGTCGAGGGCCTCCTGCGGCCGGATCTGGCGATAGAGCTCGGCGTAGCGAGCAAGCTCGGGATCATCTACAGGACAACGCACCGGACCCTTCCAGCCCGCCGGGGGCTGAACGGTGCCGTCGGGGACGAGCAGAACCGGGTCGATGTGCCCGTGTTCCTGCAGACGGATGGCAGCCTCGAGGACACGCTCGTCGTGACCTTCAGCGAGGACGATACGTCGCCCAGCGCTCTCGGCACGCTGAGCGAGCTGCTTGAGGAATCCCATGGCAGCTCAGCCGGCGAGCTTGGCTTTCAAGCGTTCGAGGACGGGAGGTGAGACGAATTGCGAGACGTCGCCGCCGAGCGACGAGATCTCCCGCACCAGGGATGCGCTGAGGAACGTGTAGTCGGCGGCCGGCGTCATGAACACCATCTCGAGATCGGGTTGCAGCTCGCGATTCATCAGCGCCATCTGAAACTCGTACTCGAAGTCGCTGACGGCGCGCAGTCCCCTAACCACGATCTGTGCTCCCGTCGTGCGACAAAACTCCACAAGCAACCCGCTGAACTGGGTCACTTCGATCCGCGGCTCATCCGAGAAGCACTCGGCGATCATCTCGGTCCGCTCATTCACGCTGAACAAGCGCGTTTTCTCTTGAGTCGCGTGATGAGCCACACCG
>JBDHJS010000059.1:0-15490 GCA_039586795.1 Gemmatimonadota bacterium | reverse complement strand
CACACCGACAACCAACTTATCAACGAACTTCAGGCTGCGGCGCGCGATGTCCTCGTGGCCCAGCGTCAAAGGGTCGAACGATCCTGGGTATATGGCGATCCGGGGCTTGGTCATGATTTCATTCTCCCGGCGGTTCGGTTGCCGGCCCGTCATCGACGACATCGCAGCTAAGGAACGTTACGACGCTGTCACCGTATCGTCGCTGCTCGGCGTCGTGCGGCGATTCGAGTTGCTCGTCCGGCGCGTGCTCTACGCAGAGCAGTTTCGCGAACGGAACCTTCATGTAGCGCCTTACCAGCTTCGCCGCCAGACCCTTGCCGTAGGGCGGGTCGGCGAGGGCGATATCGTAGACCCCGCGGCCCAACTCGTCCAGATATCGGAATACGTTTGCGGTCACCACCTTCGCCTGCTGGCGCGCGCCGAGCGCATCGATGTTGGCGCGCAACGCCATGAGCACACGGCGGTCGTTCTCGACGAAGGTTGCAGAGCCGGCACCGCGCGACAGCGCTTCGAGGCCCAGGGCGCCGGTCCCGGCAAAGAGATCGAGCACGTTGGCCCCCTCCAACTGGGGGGCCAGAACGTTCATCCAGGCCTCGCGGACCCGCTCCGCCGTGGGACGAATCGCCGGACTCCGCGGGACCTTTAGCCGACGCCGGCCCCACTGGCCGGCTACGATTCGGATGTCGCCCACACCGTCTCACTCGGTCGCAGGTCGATCACCTGTGCCTGCACGGTCTCAATCCCCTGCCAGCTGCGAACGCCCACCTGATACGCCATGTCGACGCGGGAAGACTCGTCCAGCCACTCGGACTCGTCGGCCTGGCCGAAAGCGATGGCCTCGGGGCTCGCCCCATCGCCGACCTCGACCCGGAGTCGGAGGTGATCGCTCCCGACGATCTCCGGCGGTCCGCGCAGCGTGACGTCCCGAGCAAGAAAGACGGGTTTCGGGTTTCCCTGGCCGTACGGTCCGAAGTGGGCGAGGAAACGCCACAGTTCGGCCGAGACCTGTGAGATAGGTAGCTCGCGATCGATGCGGAGCCGGGGTATCAGGTCGTCTTCGGTTAGCCGATCGTGCGCCACGTCATCGAGGGCGCGTCGGAAGTCGTCGATCTTGTCGGCGCGAATCTGCACGCCGGCGGCGTAACGGTGACCGCCGAACTGTTCAAGGTGCGACTTGCAGCTATCGAGCGCTTCGTAAAGGTGAAAACCGGGGATCGACCGGCCGGATCCCTTGCCCGCGTTGCCGTCGAGAGCGATGAGCACGGTGGGGCGATAGTACTTCTCGACGATGCGAGAGGCGACGATACCGATGACACCCGAATGCCAATCTGGAGAGGCGAGGACGATGGAGCGATCGCGTTCCGGGTCGAACGATGCCTCCAGGATCTCGTTCGCCTCCTCGAGGGTCGCTCGGTCGACCTCCTGGCGTATGCGGTTCTCCTCATCTACGACGGCAGCAATCTCACGTGCCTCCGTCTCGTCATCGGTGAGTAGAAGCTTCACGCCGCGCATCGAGTCGCCCATCCGGCCGACGGCGTTGATGCGCGGTCCGATGATGAACGCGATCTGGCCCGCGTTTATCGGGCGGTCGCCTCTGATGCCAGCAACGTTGAGCAGCGCGCGCAGACCCGGATTCGGCGTGCGTGCCAGCACCTTGAGTCCGAAGCGCGCCAGGATGCGATTCTCGCCCGTGAGCGGCACCAGGTCGGCGATGGTCGGGATGGCGACGAGGTCGAGGTAGCGGTACAGATCGGTCACCGGCTTGCCGCGTCGATCGTACAGCGCCTGAAGCAGTTTGAACGCGACGCCGGCACCACAGAGGACTTTCTCCGGATAGCTACAGTCGGGGCGTTGCGGATTGATCACCGCGACGGCCGGCGGCAGCTCTGGCAGCGGCGTGTGATGATCGGAGACAATAACGTCGATCCCCTCGCTGCTTGCTGCGGCCACCGTCTCATGGGAGACGATTCCACAATCGCAAGTCAGGACGAGGGAGGCATCGACGGCGATGGCGCGCGCCAGGCCAGCGGGCCCGAAGTCGTAACCGTGCTTCAGGCGATGCGGAACGAACGGCTCGACGACCGCGCCCAGCGAACGGAGAGCGCGGGTCAACAACGCGGTTCCCGACACGCCGTCCACATCATAGTCGCCGTGCACGAGAATCCGCTCGCCGTCGTCGATAGCCCTGGAGAGGCGCGCTACGGCGTCTTCCATGCCGGCCAGCGACCAAGGATCGTGAAGATTGGCCAGCTCGGGGCGAAGGAATGCCTTTGCGGTCTCGATCTCGGAGTAACCGCGGCCGACCAGGACCGCCGCGATGGGCTCCGGGACTTTGAGGCCTTTGACTAACACCTCGACGCTGGCCGGATCTGCCAGCTCCGGGAGTTTGTGGATCGGCTTCACGCGCCGAGATCGCCCGGGTAGAGAATCACGCCGCAACCCTCGCAGCAGACCAGGGTCGCCATCCCGTTGATCTGCATTCGCTGCATCGCGGTAACCGCCGTGAAACAGTAACCGCAGACATCTTCCTCGGTCAACGGCGCCATCGCGAGTTGGGAGCGGCCCGCGCGTATGCGGTCGTAGAGGCCGAGGGCGCGCTCGTCGATTCGGATTGCCGCATTGTCGCGCTTGTCGCGCCTGACCTCGAGATCCTCTTGCAGTTGCTTGATGCGCCCCTGAAGCTCTTCGCCCCTGGGGCCGGCGTCGGCACGGGCACCCTCGAGGCCCTCGAGCTTCTCCTTGCGGAGATTCTCGAGCTCCTCCACAGTCTGCATCTTCTCGAGCGCCTTATCCTCCAGCTTGCGAAGGTCCTGCCGTACGAGATCGAACTCGAGGCTGGCAGCGCTGTACTGTCGCTCGTTCTGCACCTGGTCGGTGCGTTGGCGCACTCGGGCCAGCGCGTCCCGTTTCTCGTCCACCGCTCGCTCGACGGAGCGGCTTTCCACCCGAGCCTTCTCGAGCTCCACATTCAGCCGCTCGAGTGCCGAGTCCATTCCGGACACGCCGTCCTCCATCGTCTCCAGCTCGCCGCGGCATTCGCGAATCTCGCTCTCCATGCCGACGATCTCTTGATCGATCGCGTGCAGGTCCAACAGTTGCTGCAACAAAGTCTCGTTCGCTGTCATGATCCCTGGCCGGTTGTTGTTGGTTTCCACATCTAGCCTCTGAAAAGTCCACGGCCGGGCGTGCGAATGCCCAGCGCTGATAGTTCCTGTCTAATCTTCTTGATCTCCGATGCCAGCTCGACGCCCGACTTGGTATCGGCGACCAACACTTCGTTCATCAAGTCGTTCAGTTGCTTCTCCAGAACGCGAGCGCGCAGCCGGGCTATGGCATCGTCGAGCACCGCTTCCGGGTTGGTCAGCTCCTCTGGATCGGCGGCAAGCTCGCGTACGCGTTCGTAGATCGGCCCCGGCAGATCCGCCGCCCAGTCCAGCGAGCCGTCCGCATCCGGTTCCGAAGTCCCCTTATCCATCGAGCTGAGTAAGGCGCGGTAGATCTCGCGGTATACAGGTGTGTCGAAGACCTCGGGCTCGACCTCCTTAGCCACGCCGGGGAGCAACGCCCGATCCCGAACCAGAAGCAGTAGGAGCTTTCGCTCCGGGCCCAGCTTGGGAACCTCGACGGGCACGGGTTCGGCTTCCTTCTCTGGTGGCGGTCGGCGACGTCGAGGGGGCTCCGCGGTGCGCTGTATCTCGCGCTCCAAAGTGCCACGGCGTACGCCGGTGACCTCGGCCACGCGATCGAGATAGATGTCGCGCAGCGCCTCGTCCGACGCGGCGCGAGCGGTGAGCAGCAACCCGTCGACCGCCCTTCGCTTCCCTTCCGTAGTGTCGAGGTACCCTCGTTTCTCGAGAATCTGGATCTTGCGGTCGAGCACATCGATGGCGGCGTCGGTGTATTCCTTCAGCGCGTCGCCGCCGCCCTTGCGGACGATGGAATCGGGGTCCTCACCCCGGGGCAGCGTGGCGACGCTGGGGTGCACGCCGGCGCGGAGCAGTTCGTCCGCCGCCTTGAACGTGGCGACAAGACCCGCACGATCGCTGTCATAGAGCAGCAGCGCCTTCTTAGCGTAGCGACCCAGCAGCCGCGCCTGGTGATCGGTGAGCGCGGTTCCGAGGGGTGCGACGACGTTCTCAACGCCGGCGTTCATTAGCGATACGAGGTCCATGAAGCCCTCGACCACCAGCACGACTTCTTCGCGACGGATGGTGTTGCGGCTCCAGTTGAGACCGTAGACGATCCTCCCTTTGTGGAAGATCGGTGTGTCCGGCGAGTTGATATACTTCGGCGCATCTTCCGCATCGCCCAGCAATCGGCCGCCGAACCCGATCGGTTTTCCGCGCAGGTTGTAGATCGGGATCATCAGGCGATTGCGAAACAGATCGAACGGCTCCTTGGCTCGCTCGCTGGTCTTGATGAGACCGGCGCGAAGCAGCACATCATCTTCTATCTCGTGCTTCGCCGCGTGCTCTCGGAGACCGCGCCACGAGTCCGGCGCATAGCCGAACTCGAAACGCCGGACGGTCTCCTCGGGTAGCCCGCGTTTCACGAGCAGGTACTTTCGCGCCGCTTCACCGGTCTTCGGGTCCCAGAGCTGCTTTTGGAACCAGTCGCCGGCAAGGGCGATCGCTTCTCTCAGATCGCGGTAAGGATCCTCCTCGCGCCGCTCGTCTACGTCCGGTACGGTGATGCCGCAACGCTCGGCGATGAACTTGACCGCATCGATGAACTCGAGACCCAGGAGCTTCATCGGGAAGGAGAAGACGTCGCCGCCCTCGCCACATACGAAACACTTGAAGAGACCGCGCTCGGGATCGACCGAGAAGTTCGGGCCCTCCCCGCCGTGCAACGGGCACGGACCGCGATAGGTCCGGCCGCTGCGCCGCAGCGAGACGTACTCGCCGACGATCTGGACGATATCGGCTTGCCCTCTTATCTCTTCGAGCAGTTCGTCGCTTACCATGAGGCGACCAGAATCAACCCAACTCCAGTATCGTCACACCGCTGCCACCCTCGTAGTGGGCGCCCAGCCGATGCGACTTCACTCGTTTGTCCGTCCTGGCATACTCATTCACCGCTTCTCGAAGTACGCCGGTTCCCTTGCCGTGGATCACGCGCAGCTCGCCAAGTCCCGCCAACACCGCGGCATCGAGGGCACGAATCAGCTCCATGCGCGCGTCTTCGGCCACCATGCCACGCAGGTCGACTTCGTGCCTGGCGTGGGGCTCGTCGCCACCGTAGATCCCTACTTCCTTCACCTGCTTCTTGGGCTCCCCGCGTTTGCTGAGCACGGCGGTCGTGAGCTGGAGCTTGATACTCCCCATCTCGACGACCACGTCCTTGCCGCGCATCTCGACGACGGTTCCCTCCCGCTCCATCGACGAGACCCAGACCCGGTCTCCGGGCTCGAATCTGCCGCCGTCCGCAGCGATCGGCCGATCTTTGCCCTCCTGAAGCGCCTGTGAGTGCTGGCGCAGGCTCGCCTCCAACTCGCGGCGCGCTTGCGAAGCGGCCTCACGATCGGCCTTGAGCGCCTCATCCAGCTGTTTGCGGGCCTGGAGTAAAAACTCTCGGGCCCGCTCATGGGCTTCGCGCTCCAGCCGGCGGGATCGCTCTTCCAGTTCAGCCGCCTCCTGCGCTTGTGCCTGGCTGCGGCTGGCCAGCTCACGTTCGTGCTCCTCGACTCGGGCAATCCCCTGCTCCAGCTCGGTCTCTTTCTGCTCGAGGTCGGCGAGGAGCTGAGCGGTATCGAGGCGTTCCTGGCTGATCGATGACTTGGCCGTCTCGATCACGCCCTTCGGAAATCCGACGCGCTCGGCCATGGCCAGGGCGTAGCTGCGACCGGGCCGGCCCTTGATGAGGCGGTAGAGCGGCTGTAGGCGCTCCGCATCGAAAGCGAGACCGGCGCTGACGATGCCGGGGTATTCGGACGGCAGCGTGTTCAGCTCGCCCAGGTGGCTGGTCGCCAGGGTCATGCATCCCCGGTCGGCGAGCTCGGTGAGTACGGCCCGGGCGAGGGCGGCGCCCTCGACGGGATCGGTGGCGCCGCCGATCTCGTCGATCAGGCAGAGCGAGTTCGTGTCGGCCTCGTCCAGCACTTCCTGCATGTTGCGCAGATGGGCCGTGAAGGTAGAGAGCGAAGCATCGATGCTCTGCTCGTCGCCGATATCGGCGAAGATCCCGGTGAACACCGGGATCTGCGAGCCGGGCCCGACGGGCGGCAGAACGCCGGCCTGCGCCATGGCCGAGATGAGTCCCACCGCCTTGATGAGCACGCTCTTGCCGCCAGCGTTCGGGCCGGTGACCAGCAGCGTGTGCTCGCCCGGGTTCATCAACAGATCGAACGGCACGAGCGGCTCCGGTGATTCTAGGAGGAGCGGATGTCGGCCGTGGACGACCCGGTAACCATCGTTCTCCCTATCAACCAACTGCGGGCGCGTGCAGCCGCGGGCCAGTGCGTACCTGGCGCGGGCAAAGAGCGAATCGACGGTGACCAGACGATCGAACGAGTCGGCGAGCTCCGCGGCGCGCGGGCGCAGCTCGTCGGTTAGCTCGCGGAGAATGCGTTCGACTTCACGCTGCTCCGACATGTGGAGCTCGCGGAGCCGGTTCATCGGCTCGATGGCGGCGGGCGGCTCGACGAAGAGCGTGGCGCGGCTGGCGGACTCGTCGTGCACGATGCCGCCGACCTCTGAACGGCCTTCTCTACGGATCGGGATGCAGTAGCGCCCCGCACGGACGGTTACGGATGCATCGGGAACGACGAAGCGGTCGGGCAGCTTGGCGACGATGGCTTCCAGAGCACGCACCAGATCGGTCCGCGCCGAGATGATCGAGCGGCGGACACGCTTGAGCTCGACAGAAGCGCTGTCTTTGAGCGTCTCGTTCTCTTCATCGATCGCATCGGCAATCTGCTTGCGCAGCGCTTCGTCCTTGAGCAGGCCGTCGGCGATGAAGCCGAGGCGCGGGAACTCCGACGCCTGTGGCACAAAGCTATTGCGCACGGTCCGGGCCGATCCCAGCAGGCGAAGCGCGCCAGCGAGCTGGCTCTCAGACCAAACGGTCCCCTCGAGGGCGAGGAGATCGAGGCCAGAGCGGATGTCGGGGATCAGCGGCGGCGCCCACCCCTCGTCGCGGATCAGCCAGCTCACCATCTCGTCGACGCGGTCGAGGGCGTCGGCGACGGCGGTCTGGGCCGGATCCGGCTCGAGGGCGCGCACAGCATCGGCGCCGGGCTCGCTGGTGGCGAAGCCGGCGACGATGTCGAGCACGCGGTCGAACTCGAGTGCGGAGAGGGCATGTTCGTTCATTGCCGGTCCGAGCCCTGCCTCTAAAAAGGAACCGGGGGCGCCGGTGTGGTGCTCACCGACGCCCCCGTGTTCGAAACACGTTCAGGTCGTTGCCGATTCGGAGCAAGACCCGATCAGTCACCCGATCCACCTCCTGCGATGGCCTCGCGGGCGATGCGGTTGATCTCCTTTCCATCGGCCCGCCCTTTCAGCTTGGGCATCACGGCCTTCATGACCGCGCCGATGTCGCCTGCCCCACCCTCGACGGCCTCGAGAACGACCTGCCGGATCTCATCTTCGCCGATCGGCTCCGGCATGTAGGCCTTGAGCGTCTCCGCCTCGGCACGCTCGACCTCGGCTTTCTCGGGTCGGGCGGCCATCGATTCGGCGGCCTCGTTACGCAGCTTGACGGCCTTGGCCAGCACGTCGAGGACCTCGGGGTCTTCGAGCTCGTGACCTACCGCGATCTCCTTGTTTCGGATGTCCGACAGGATGGTGCCGAGAAGCCGCGCGCGGGTCTTTTCGCCGCCGCGGCGCGCCTCGTTCATATCATTCCGAAGGGTCGCTTTCAAATCAGCCATTCCAGGGCCGCAAAGCTCGCTGCTGTTTCATTGTCCGGTGGTGCCGTAGCCTTTCATAGTAATCGACTGCTGTGGCAGTCGTCAATGTCAGCCCGGCGGCCACTCCATCGCCCGGCCACCCAGCAGGTGGACGTGAATGTGGAAGACCGACTGACCGGCGTCGGCGTTGCAGTTCAGGACCGTCCGGTAGCCGTCCTCATCGATCCCCTCATCTTCCGCGATCTCTTTCGCGGCTAGAAACAGCCGTCCGAGAATTCCCGCTTGTTCGCGCCCCACATCGTTGAGGGTTGGGATATGCTGGCGCGGGATGATGAGCACGTGGGTCGGCGCCTGGGGATTGATGTCGCGAAACGCGATCCAATCGTCGGCCTCGGCGATGGTGTCGGCGGGGATTTCACCGCTCGCGATCTTACAGAAAAGGCAATCTTCACTCATACTCGATTCCTATTCTCGAACTACGAATCAATCAAACAACGCTTCTTTGATCATCTGCCAGAACCCGACGCCGTCTTCGCCCGCTTCCGCCGGCGCTTCGATCTCGGACAGCTGCTCGAACAACTTGCGCTGCTCATCGCTCAGCTTGCGGGGCGTGACGACGACGACGCGAACGTAGAGGTCGCCGGTTCCACCGCGCCGCAGATGCGGCAGACCCTTTCCGCGCAGCTGGATGACGTGGCCGGTCTGGACGCCAGACGGAACCTTCACCTTCACCTCGTCGGTCACCGTGGGAACTTCCAGCGTCGAGCCGATGGCGGCCTGGCTAAACGTGATGGGCAGGTCGTGTATGAGATCAGCGCCGCGGCGCGTGAAGCGCGTATCGGGCTCTCGGGCTCGACTTCGATGACCGCCAACAGGTCGCCGGGCGGACCGCCGCGGGGGCCCATGTTGCCCTGGCCGCGAAGCGTCAGGTAATCGTCGGTGGCCACGCCGGGGGGAATCTCGATGTCCAGCGACTTCTGCTGCCGCAGCCGGCCTTCGCCCTGGCAGGTGGAGCACGGGTTCTTGATCACCCGGCCTTCACCGCCGCAGTTGGAGCATGGCGCGACGCGTACGAACTGGCCAAACAGAGAGCGCTGCACCTGCTGGATTTCGCCGCTGCCGCCGCACTGCAAGCAGGCCGTCGACTGTTCGCCGCCGCGGGCGCCGGAGCCTTCGCAGTCCGGGCAGGTATCGAGAATCGGCATCTTGATGGTCTTCTTGACGCCGGTCACGACGTCCTCGAGGGCCAGCTTGACGCGGATCTTGAGGTCGGAGCCTCGAATCTGGGCGCCGTGCCGCCGGGCGCCGCCGCCGAACAGGTCATCGAACCCGAAACCTCCGAACTCGCGCATGAAGATGTTCAGCGCCTCGTCGAAGGTGCTGAAGCCGCCGAACCCTCCGCCGCCGCCACGGACGCCGGCCTTCACCCCGTCATGGCCGTAGCGGTCGTACAGGCCCCGGAGCTCCTGATCCCGGAGGACCTCGTAAGCCTCCGTGGCTTCCTTGAACTTGGCCTCGGCCTCGGCGTCGTCGGGGTTGCGGTCGGGATGGTACTTCAGCGCCGCCTGGCGATAGGCCTTTTTGATGGTGTCGCCGTCGGCGCTCCGCTGGACGCCCAGGATTTCGTAGTAGTCTCTCTTCATATACTGATATCTAGATCCCGCACCGGGGCGGTCTTTGCCCGGCAGCAAGTCATATTCTAGCGTTATTCCGTACGCGAAAGTTGGCAGAAGGGCTCCGGTTGGCAATCCCGAGCCGCCGGGTCCGAGGAAGGCGCCGACAATCGGCTATCCCAAGCTGGGGCTTCCCGACCCGACGGGCGGCGTCGGCGTGGCCCCTTACCCGTAAGTATATACGGGAAGGGAAGTTACAACAAAGTATTGACTATACCGACTAGTTGGTATATTCTGTGAGCAGTTGAAAGGACGAAGAGATATGGCTAAAGCGAGCACCCGAGACAGAGTGATTGAAGCCGCCCTGAGCCTCATGTTGGCGAAGGGGTATCCGGCTACGACGGTCGACGAGATCTGCGCCGAAGCGGACGTGAGCAAGGGCAGCTTCTACCACTTCTTCAGCAGCAAGGAAGAGCTGGGACTGGCAGCCCTGGACGCCTACAGCCAGAAGGGTTTCCAAGCACTGCAGGCGGGCAGTTATGTCAGCCTGGAGGACCCTCGGGAACGGCTGTTCGGGTTCCTCGAGCACGCGCAGGCGATTGCCGAGGACGTCTGGGGAAATGGGTGTCTTCTGGGCAACATGGCGGTGGAGCTGGCGGATACGAACGAAACGATGCGCAAGCGCATCTCCCAGATCTTCGAGAAGCTCGCCGGACGACTGGCTGAGATGTTCGCGGTCGTGGTGGAAGACGATCGGGATGATTCGCCGGGCGCGCTCGAGTTAGCGGAATTCTTTCTGTCGGCTCTGGAGGGGTCGATCGTGCTGGCGAAGGCGCACGACGATTGGGCCCGGGTGCCGGCGGCATTAGAGAACTTCAGGCGCTATGTAGAGATGTTGGCTCAAGAATCGGTGACACCCTGAACGAGAGGGTTCTTTTTTTTGACGTCCAACTAGACCGACTAGTCGGTCCAAACGCCCCAACCATCGGAGACCGGAACATGGACACTGCAGATTCGAAGAAGCTGACCGACGGATTCGCGACCCGCTGGGCCCGATCGACCCTGCGCTGGCGCTGGCCAATCCTGGCTCTCTCCGCACTCGTCGCCCTCGCGGCCGGTGCCGGTGCCAGCAAGCTACGAATCGCCAGCGATTACAGGGTCTTCTTCAGCGAGGACAACCCCGACCTACTGGCCTTCGAGGCCCTACAGAAGATCTACACCAAGAACGACAACATCCTGTTCGTCGTCGAGCCCAAATCGGGAGACGCTTTCAGCCACGATGCTCTAGTGGCCCTGGAAGACCTGACGAACGGCGCCTGGCAGATCCCGTACGCCATCCGCGTCGACGGGATAACGAACTTCCAACACAGCGAAGCGGATGGCGACGACCTGGTGGTCGACGACCTGGTCGAAGACGCGGCCGCCCTGGACCGCGCGGCGCGGGAAAGGGTGCGCCAGGTGGCGCTGGCGGAGCCGCTGGTCAAGAACCGCATCGTTTCCGAGCGCGGTGATGTGGCCGGTGTGAACGTGACTCTACAGCTCCCCGACGAGTCGACGGAAGCCCTGCCACCCGTCGTCGCGGCGGCCCGTGAGCTGGCCGAGCGCATCGAGGCGGAGCATCCCGCCGTCGATATCCGGCTCACCGGGATCGCGATGCTGAACAATGCCTTCGACGAGATGGCGCGGAGGGACATGGCGAAGCTGATGCCGCTCATGTACCTCGGCATGATCATCCTGATCTTCCTGCTTCTGCGATCCGGCTCGGCGACGTTTTCGACGGTGTTTGTTATCGGCGTCTCGACCGCGACGGCGATGGGCCTGGCCGGCTGGTGGGGTATCCCGATCACGCCGCCGTCGTCGACGGCGCCGGTATTGATCATGACGCTGGCCGTCGCCGACAGCATCCACATTCTCACGACGACACTCCACAGCATGAACGGGGGCCTCGGCAAGCGGGACGCGTTGGTGGAAAGCCTGCGTGTTAACCTGTTGCCCGTGTTCCTGACCAGCCTGACCACGGCGATCGGATTCCTCAGCATGAACATGAGCGACTCGCCGCCGTTCCGGGACCTGGGGAACATGACGGCTACGGGCGTGATCGCGGCGTTCTTCTTCTCGACGCTCACCCTCCCTGCCCTGGTCTCGCTGTTACCGCTGAAGGCACGAGCGACACGCAGCCTGAGCACGGCGTGGACGGATCGCTTCGCCAGTTTCGTCACGCGACACCGGCGGCCGCTGCTCGTCGCTTCGGCGCTGGCGACCCTGGCGCTGGCGGCGGTGGTGCCGACGAACGAGCTGAACGACGACTTCGTGGACTACTTCGACAACTCGGTGGTGTTTCGCCAGCACACAGATTTTGCCACGCAGAGACTGACTGGTCTATACCAGCTGGAGTTCGACCTCCGGGCGTCGGAGAGCGGCGGGATCAGCGAACCGGAGTACCTGAGGACAGTTGGCGAGTTTGCCGATTGGTACTCGGATCAAACTCACGTGCGGCACGTTCTGTCGCTGACCGACGTGTTCAAGCGGCTGAACAAGAACATGCACGGTGACGACCCGGCGGCCTATCGCTTGCCGGAGACGCGAGACCTGGCGGCGCAGTACCTGTTGTTGTTCGAGATGTCGCTGCCCTACGGGCTCGACCTGAACAATCAGATCAACGTCGACAAGTCTGGCACACGTTTCGTCGTGACACTCGACGACATCTCGACGAGAGAGATTCGGGCGCTGGCCGCCGCCGGCGAAGCGTGGCTGGTGGAGAACGCGCCACCTGAGATGCACGCCAAGGCCAACGGCCCCTCGGTGATGTTCGCCCACCTTTCGAAGCGAAATATCGAAGGGATGTTAACGGCGAGCTTTCTGGCGCTGGTGTTGGTTTCTATCACGCTGGTGTTCGCGTTTCGCAGCCTGAAGTTCGGGCTGTTGAGCCTGATCCCGAACATCGCTCCCGCCGCCCTGGCGTTTGGAGCCTGGGGCCTCACGGTGGGTCAGATCAACATCGCGCTATCCGCGGTCGTGGCCATGACGCTGGGGATCGTGGTCGACGATTCCGTTCACTTCCTCAGCAAGTACCTGCGGGCGCGGCGCGAAAAGGGCGCCGACGCCGCGGAGGCCGTGCGCTACGCCTTCAACACGGTGGGCCCGGCGCTTCTCTTCACTTCGATCATACTCGCCGGTGGTTTCCTGGTGCTCGCCGGGTCGTCCTTCGACCTGAACGCGGGGATGGGGAAATTGACGGCGATGACCATCGTCTTCGCCCTGGTTACCGATTTCCTGCTGCTGCCGTCACTGCTGTTGACCTCAGCGCGCCGGGCGCAGGCGAGCACGATAGAGGAGGAAAAGACGATGACTTTCAATAGACAAGCAGACCCGACCGCTCAGGTGCAGGTCGCAACGGTACCTGTCGAGCGTACTTCGAAGACCACAGTTCGTTGGATCACGGCCCTGACGTTGGCGGTCATCCTCGCTCTCGCGGCGGGAACGCTCCGCGCACAGGAGGCGCGGGGGCCGGCCGCCGGTGAGGAGAGCAGCGAGGCGGCCGAGGAGACCTGGACGCTTCCGGCTGACGCCACACCCGAAGAGCAGGGCCTGGCGATCGCCGTCGAGGCGGATCGTCGGGACACCGGCTTCGGCGACTTCCTCGCCGAGCTCTCGATGATTCTGCGCAACAGACACGGCGAAGAGAGCAGCCGGGAAATGCGGACGCGGACGCTGGAAGTCGAAGACGACGGTGACAAGTCGCTGGTCATCTTCGACCGCCCCGGAGACGTGGCCGGCACGGCCTTCCTGAGTTGGAGCCACACCACCGGGTCGGACGACCAGTGGATCTATCTGCCGGCGCTCAAGCGGGTGAAGCGCATCGCCACCAACAACAAGTCGGGCCCTTTCATGGGGAGCGAGTTCTCGTACGAAGACATCTCGTCCCAGGAAGTAGAGGAATACACGTACCGCTACCTGCGTGACGAGCTGCTAGGCGGAGTGGAGACCTACGTCGTGGAGCAGGACCCGGTTGACGACAACTCCGGCTACTCGAGGGTCGTCGTCTGGCGGGACAAGGAGCACTTCCGGCCTCTGAAGATCGAGTTCTTCGACCGCAAGGGCGACCTGCTGAAGACGCTCACTTACGTGGGATACCAGCAGTACCTGGGCCAGTACTGGCGAGCCGATCGAATGGAGATGGTCAACCACCAGACCGGCAAGAGTACCGAGCTGCAGTGGCACAGTTACGAGTTTGCCACCGGGCTCCGGGATCGAGATTTCAACCAGAACGGCTTGAAGCGGGCCCGCTGAGCTGGCGGAAGGAGGACGTGTCATGTTTACGAGAACGATTTCGATGAGGTGGCGGCGCGCAGCCGCCACCCGGACCCTGGCGCTGTCGTTCCTTCTCATGTTGTGGCCGGCGAGCGAAGGGTTCGGGCAAGGGCCATTGAGTGCGCTGGCGCGCATACCCGGCCGTCTGCGGGCGGAGTTGGAGCTTCAGGGGCGCGCGTTTCCCAAATCGCCCGCCGACCCACGACAGCAGCAGCACGGGACATCGATAGCGCTCCGGGCGGAGTATGATGTCGACTGGGCGAACGGCGACCAGCTGTTCGAAGTCGAGCCCTTCTTCCGCTACGACCCGAGCGACCCACGCCGTACCCATTTCGACTTTCGAGTATTGAGCTGGACGCTGATCCGCGATTGGTGGGAGCTGCGGCTGGGGTTCCGCACCGTGTACTGGGGCGTCACCGAGTCGCAGCACCTGGTGGACATCATCAATCAGACGGACCTGGTGGAAGGCCCTGACGGCGAAGAAAAGCTAGGCCAGCCGATGGCGAACCTGGCGCTCATCCTGGACTGGGGGACGCTGGAGTTCTTCGTCATGCCGTTCTTCCGAGAACGAACCTTCCCCGGGGTTAACGGGCGGTTGCGGTTCCTTCCACTCGTGGACCCGGACTTCGCGATATACGAGTCCGGCGCGGGGCGTAATCACGTCGACTGGGCGATACGTTGGTTCCACACGATAGGATCGTGGGATATTGGTCTCTCGCACTTCAACGGCACGAGTCGCGAGCCGCTGCTGGTACCTCAACAGCGCGGCGGCGAGATCGTTCTTGCACCATTCTATCCGCTGATCAACCAGACGGGCTTGGACCTCCAGATGACCGGCGAGGCGTGGCTGTGGAAACTTGAGGCGATCACGCGAAGCGGGTTCGGCGATCGCTACATCGCGTTCACCGGTGGCTTCGAGCGGACCCTGGTGGGTGTCTTTGGTTCATCCACCGACCTGGGGCTTCTGGCCGAATATCTGTACGACAGCCGGGGGCTCAAAGCGACGACACCGTTCCAGAACGATTTGTTCCTGGGCACGCGGTTGGCTTTCAACGACGTGCAGGGCAGCGAGTTGTTGACCGGCGCGATCATCGATCTGGAGTCGGGCGCCTTGCTGTTCAGCGTGGAGGGCGCGCGGCGGCTGGGGGACTCGTGGAGTGTGTCTTTAGAGGCGCGGGCGTTCGTGAACGCGGGCTCGGGGCCGCCGCTTTCTGCTTTCAGGCGGGACCACTACCTGCAGCTGGGTTTCACGCGTCATTTCTGAGAATCGAAGCGGGCCCCGGGATTGGAGGTTGAAGCGAACAGAGCAGAGGCCGCCTGCTCTCTCAATCTGCCTATGAGAAGCTGGGCCGGCGCTATCATCAATCAGCAACCACGCGTCCATCCTGAAGACAAACGTGTCGCGTGGCAAAAGTTGCCAGGCGACTGTCGTGGGTGGCGACTATCACAGCGGTCCCGCTCGACGCGCTGAGCTCTTCAAGGGCGCAAGTGACGGATTGGCCGGCCTGGTCATCTAGATTGCCGGTCGGTTCGTCGGCCAACACGATGGGCGGTCGGTGTACCAGAGCCCGGGCGACGGCCACCCGCTGCTCTTCTCCGCCGGACAGCTCTCTTGGAAACCGTGCCGCCAAGTGCCCCATCTCGAGACGCTCCAACAACAAGCGGGCTCGGTCATCTGCCTCGCGACCCGGCATACCCACAAGTCTGCCCGCAA
>JBDHJS010000058.1:0-18523 GCA_039586795.1 Gemmatimonadota bacterium | reverse complement strand
CCAGCTCGCCGATCGTCACTTCGGGCTCCAGGCGGGCCGTGTCTCCCCACAGGCTGCCACCCATGGTCCTGACGACGACCGTGTCGCCGATCGTGTCGTGGGTGGCTTCCCACGTCGGCGCGTCCGAGGTCTCGGTTCCGGTACAAGCAGCCAGAGCTCCGCACATCGCGATGTACAAAATCGCGCGGATGCCGCCACCCCATGTCGTCTTGCCCACGATGCATTCCTTTCAAGGAGATCACCGGCGGTGATCAGTTGGTTGCCTCTACCTCGTGTGTGATGATGAAGCGAACGATGTACTGGACCTCTAGCTCGTCTTCCTGCACGGCCCAGATGGTGTCGCCGCGCATTACCGGATAGGGCCAGGTCGCGAACCCTTCCGGTCCCCGGACCATCCCCAGGTAGCGTCCGTCGGGCTCGAAGACATCAAAAGCCACTGGCTCGAACCAGGTCTGAGGAGGCATGGCATTCGGCTCCAGGTCCGCCGGGTCGGTGTCGTCTTCGATCTGATACGCCTCCTGATGCAGCCTCACCCAGATACGGCCGCGCTCCCCCACGGAGACGCCCGAGAACGGCGGCTTGGTGTCCGGGATCGGCGGCCCGTTCCACTTCCAGTTGGGTTGCGTGTTGCGCATGTTGGCCGTGGCCCTCTCCTCGCGCTCTGCCTTCTCGGCGGCCAGGACGGGCACGGGCTCCCAGCTAGCGCGCTCGATGCGCAGCACGCGATCGGGCGCCAGGAACAAATCGATGGCGTAACTCGTCGCCAGCGCGCCCACCATGTAACCCAGAGGGCTATACGTCCATTCTTGATCGGGAGTGAACGGGACGGAGTTCATGCTGGTGCTTCCCTCGCGGCGCGCGACGAGAGACGGGGGCTCGTAGTCATAGACGGGGGCAGCTATCGTATCGCCGATCTCCCCGCTGCTCGAGACGGTCACCAGACCGTAGGTCCAATCTGTCACGTCGGCGGCGGGGTCGAGCAGGATCATCGGGTAGACGTTGTCGGCGCCATCCAGGTACATCCGGCGTGACGTATTGAAGTTCCCGCGGATCCTCCAGGTATCCAGGAACTCCCCGTCCGCTCCGTAAACGGTCAGCCGGGCGTTGCCCGGGTCGCGGATAACGACTCGGCCGTCCGAGAGTACCGCCAGGCCTCCGTCGGGCCGATTGTACTCGCCAGGCCCACCTCCTTCTCGCCCAAGCTTCGCTACATATGTCCCGTCAGGCGCATACTTGCGGAGCGCCTTCGCGTGGCTGTCGTACGCGTAGATGGTGCCGTCCGGCGCCACCGCCAGGGAGCGCAGCTGGCCGAACATGTACTCGTCGGGGCCATCGAACGTCCCGATCGTCAGGTCGGCGACCAGGCGCGCCGTGTCTCCCCAGACGCTTCCGCTCACAGTCCGCACGATGACCGTGTCGCCGGCGGTATCGTGAACGACCTTCCAGTCGTGGGCCGCGGGACCGTCCTGGCCGGCGCAAGCCGCCAGGCCTGCGAGCAGGGTCAAGATAGACGCGAGCGAATGACGGTTCTGTGATGTCGTGCTTGCTGTCATGGGTCCAGGCTCCGATTGGCAGTCCGCCCACCGCTGTGATGCTATATTTTTAGCAACTGCTAAAATTGTAGCATCCGCCGGCTAGGTCAAGCGGTTTATGGTGACGGCATATTCGTCAGGAACGCGGTCCATTACTAGGATGGAGCTTCGCAGGAAAGGGTTGCATGACGCTCAACGTCCGGCGGTGTTGGGCTGTCTTTAGGGTAACTCGGTACCACCAGGAGGCACGCGATGCTGAAGAAAGCAGCCGTATTTGTCCTAGCCGGCGTCCTCATGCCGCTGACCGCGCCAGCACAGGAGATGACCCTCGATCAGCTGCTGGACAGCTACTACGAGGCGATCGGCGGTCTCGAAGCTTGGAAAGCGGTGGAGTCGATGAAGATCAGCGGCACCATGTCGATGGGCCGCGGGATGCAGCCGAGCTTCACGCGCTGGGTGAAGCGGCCGGACAAGATCCGTGTCGAGTTCGAGATCCAGGGCAACACGGTAGTCCAGGCTTACGACGGGCAAACCGGCTGGCGGATCATGCCCATGCGGGGTAGCGGTGAACCCGAGGCTATTGAGGACAGGCAAGCCCGCGGGCTGCGACAGGATGCCGACATCGACGGTGTGCTCGTCGGTTGGGAGGAGGCGGGCCACCAGTTAGAGTTGGAGGGGCTGGCGGAAACGGAGGGCACCACGGCCTACAAGCTCAAGGTCACGCTGGCGGGAGGCGACGTGGTGTACTACTACCTCGACGCTGACTACTTCGTGCCGATCCGCATCGAGGGGAGCCGGGAGATCCAGGGTAACATAATGGAGTTCGCCACTACCCTCAGCGACTACAAGGAAGTCGATGGGCTGTTGATCGCCCACTCTGTTCAGGCCAGCGGCGGGAGTGGCCGCGGCCAAGGGCGGGGTGGCGGTGGAAGGACTGTAACCTTCACGACAGTTGAGCTGAACGTTGAGATCGATGATGCCCTGTTCTCGATGCCGGCGGGTGGAGGGTAGGCTCCGCGATGTGTCTTGCCCGACCGGGCTCGGCCGGTCATCATTCCCGTTGATTGCTCCAACCCAGAAGCTCCCGGCCGCCTGATCGGCGGTCGTGCAGCGGACTAGCCAAACCGCGGCCTGTTGCGGGGGGATCCGGCGAGTCGGGGAACCGCCGGAACTTTCGGCCGCCCCGCTCGTAGTGTGTAGCATGGCCCAACTGTTGTGCGGAGCTGGATGTCACCCTTCCCCGGGGCGGTCCGGCCGTGTGTCTATGTGCCCGATTCTCACCTGAGGAGGAGTTCGATGATTCGCAAGGCGTTGCTATTAACGCTCGCGTGCGCGGCCCTGGCCGTTCCAGCCCATGCCCAGTCGCTGGACGAGGTACTGGAAAACTACTACGAGGCGATTGGTGGCGAGGACGCTTGGAAGGCCGTCCAGTCGGTCAAGATGACAGGGACGCGGATCTTGGGTCCCGGCGTTGAGGCGCCGTTCACGATGACCGCCAAGCGCCCCGACATGTTTCGGGTCGAGTTCACCTTTCAGGGAATGACGGCCGTCATGGCCTTCGATGGTGAGACGGCGTGGATGATCATGCCGTTCATGGGCAGCACCGATCCGGAGGAGATGCCGGACTTCATCGCCGAGACGTTCAAGGAGCAGGCCGATATCGACGGCGCACTGATCAACTGGGAGGAAGACGGCCACGCGGTCGAGCTGATCGGCCAGGAGGACATGGAAGGAACAGCGACGCACAAGCTGAAGATCACCCGCAATAATGGAAACGTAGAATTTTGGTACCTCGACTCTGAGTACTACATCCCGATAAAGGTCGAAGGGACGCGCGAAGTCCAGGGTCAGATGGTCGACTACGCGACCACCCTGAGCGATTACAAAGAAGTCGGTGGATTGATCATGGCTCACGCGATCGAGACTTCGACGACGGGGCAGCCGGTCGCTGAGGTGGTCACGATCCAGACCGTTGAAATCGGCATCGAGCTCGATGATGAGCAGTTCGTGATGCCCGAGAAAGAGGAAGGCGAGGGTCAGCCTTAGGGTTGGCCCGTTTTTGTGTTGGTGAGCCCTACTTAACGGAGGAGGAGATCCGTGATTCGAAAGACTCTATTACTGGCTCTAGCGAGCGCGCTGCTGGCCGTACCGGCCCAGGCTCAGTCGCTCGACGACGTGCTGGAGAACTACTACGAGGCCATCGGCGGTGTCGATGCCTGGCTGGCCGTCAATTCGATGCGGGCTACTGGCAGCCTGATGATCGGACCGGGCGTCGAGGCTCCCTTCGTTCTGACGGTCAAGAAGCCCAAGGCGCGAATGGAATTCACGTTCCAGGGCATGACGGGCATTCAGGCCTATGATGGCGAGACGGCGTGGATGCTCATGCCGTTCATGGGCAAGACGGAGCCCGAGCCCGTCCCCGAGGAGAATGTTGAGGACATCAAGGAGATGGCCGAGATCGAGGGCGAGCTTATCAACTACGAGGAGAAGGGGCACCAGGTGGAGTACGTCGGCCTCGATACAATCGAGGGGACCGAAGTGCACCACATTAAGCTCACCAAGGAGGACGGCGAGATACGCAACTATTACCTCGATGCTGAGTACTACATCCCCATCTTGGTTACGGGCACATCCGAGCAGATGGGCGTGGTCACTGAGACCGAGCAGGTGTTGAGTGACTACAAAGATGTTAATGGCCTGATGTTCCCGCATTCAATGGAAACGAGGGCGAAGGGTTCGCCACAAGGCCAGACGATAACTATCGAGTTGATCGAGCTGAACGTCGATGTCGACGAATCCATATTCGATATGCCGGAGGCAGAAGAGGGAGAGGGCCAGCCATAGGGCTGGCCCTTGTTGCAGCTAGGAAAAGAGCTCCAACCAAAGTCAGTCATATCCGGGAGGGAGTGCGTATATGAGTACCCGCGTGAAGTACCTCTGGCGTAGCCTTGCGCTGGTGGCAGCGGTAGCGGGCCTGCCGATTCTCGCCCAGGCCCAGGTTCAGATCGAGTCCGCCACGTTCGCGGGGTTGCGGGCACGGCCTATCGGCCCGGCGGTGATGAGCGGACGGATCGCTGGCATGGATGCCGTCGCATCGAATCCCGTCGTCGTTTATGTAGCAACGGCGACCGGCGGCGTATGGAAATCGAAAGATGGGGGGATCACGTTCGAACCGATCTTTGACGACCACACTCAGGCGACCGGCGCGGTGAAGATCGATCCGTCGAACACCGACGTCGTATGGGTCGGAACCGGTGAGAGCTGGGTCCGCAACAGCGTCTCGGTGGGTGACGGTGTGTACAAGAGCACCGACGCTGGTTCCACCTGGCAGCACATGGGACTCGAGGACAGCGAGCGCATCGCCCGCATCGTCATCAACCCGCAGGACGGAGACAACGTCTTCGTTTGCGCCACCGGCCACTTGTGGAATTCGAACGAAGAGCGTGGCGTCTTCCGTACGAAGGATGGTGGCGAAACGTGGGATAAGGTGCTGTACGTCGACGAGAACACCGGCTGTTCCGATATCACGATCGATCCCCACGCTCCCAACGTTCTGTTTGCCGGGATGTGGGAGTTCCGACGCTGGCCCTGGTTCTTCAACTCCGGTGGCCCAGGCAGCGGACTCTATAGGTCGATCGACGGTGGCGACACGTGGCAGGAATTGAGAAACGGCCTGCCCGAGGGTGAGCTGGGCCGCGTAAGCCCGGCGATCGCGCCGTCCAAGCCTAACTTGGTCTACGCGATCGTGGAGGCGGAAGAGACCGGGCTCTATCGGTCGAACGACATGGGAAGCACGTGGGAAGAGATCAATACCTCGTTCAACGTCCAGGTTCGACCGTTCTACTTCGCCTATATCGTTATCGACCCTCAGGACCCGGAGAAGCTCTATAAGCCCGGCTTGAGCTTGACTGTGTCAACCGATGGCGGAGAGTCGTTCACCAACATGTTCTCCAGCGGCTTCGGCGGAGGTCCACACAGCGATCATCACGCGATGTGGATCAACCCGGACCGCACCAACGAGGTCATCCTCGGAACCGACGGCGGCGTCTATTTCTCCTACGACGGTGGCACCACATGGCGGCTGTCAAAGGCGATCCCCGTGTCCCAGTTCTACGAGATCAGCTACGACATGGAAGTGCCGTACAACGTGTACGGTGGTCTCCAGGACAACGGGACATGGCGGGGCCCGTCCCGCGCTCCCGGTGGCGTCATGGCGAAGCACTGGGACCTGCTGAACGGTGGAGATGGCTTCCACGTCTTCGTCGACCCCAGCGACCCGGACTATATCTATGTCGAGTACCAGGGCGGCAACCTGAGTCGCATAACCAAGTCGACGGGCGAATCGAAGCAGATCAAGCCGTTCTCGGATGATGAAGAGAACGAGCTGCGCTTCAACTGGAACACGCCGATCCACGTCAGTCCGAACAATCCGGGCACGCTCTATGTCGGCGCCCAGTATCTGTTCCGCACCCGGGATCGCGGCAACTCGTGGGACCAGATCTCACCGGACCTGACGACGAACGACCCGGACAAACAGAAGCAAGAAGAGTCGGGTGGTCTGACGACCGATAACTCGACGGCGGAGAACCACACGACGATCTACACGATCAGCGAGTCGCCGGCGAATCAGAGCGTGATTTGGGTCGGCACCGACGACGGTAATCTACAGGTCACGCGGGATGACGGCGGAAGCTGGACCAACGTCGCGCGCAATGTTCCCGGGCTGCCGAGGAACACGTGGGTGACCCACGTCGAGGCGAGCCGATACCACGAAGGTACGGCGTACGTCACGTTCGATGGTCACAAGACCGGCGATATGACGCCCTACGTGTATCGCACCAGCGACTTCGGCGAAAGCTGGGAGTCGTTGGTGACGGAGAACCTCGAGGGCTACGCGCTTGTCATCGAGGAGGACATCGAGAATCGAAACCTGCTGTTCCTTGGTACCGAGTTCGGTCTCTGGATCAGCATCGATAGCGGTGCATCCTGGGCTCGCTACGAGACCGATTTCCCGAAGGTCGGCGTGCGCGACCTTACGATCCATCCTCGTGAACACGACCTGGTTATCGGCACTCACGGCCGCGGGATCTGGATTCTCGACGACATCACCCCGTTGCGGTCGCTGACGACTGACATGTTGGAGACCGAGCTGGTGATCCTACCAACGCGACCCAACATGCAGACGATCGGCGGCGGCCAGGGCGCTTGGTTCCCTGGCAACGACGAGTTCGTCGGGCGGAACCCTTCCGATGCGGCGGCCATCGTCTACTACCAGGCGAAACGCCACATCTTCGGCGACATGAAGGTCGAGATCTACGACAGCGACGGCGAGATGATGTTGGAGGTTCCCGCCGGCAAAGTCCGCGGTATTAACCGTGTCGACTGGCCGATGAGGTATCCGCCGCCGAAGATGCCGCCCGCCACCACGCTGGTCCCTGTCTTCCAGGGCCCGCTGGTTCCGGAGGGGACGTACACGTACAAGATCGTCAAGGGTCGGAACGAGTACGAGGGGCAAATCTCGTTGGTCGCCGACCCACGTAATCCTCACCCCGAGGCGGATCGCCAGCTGCAGCAGGAGAAGTCGCTGGAGATTTACGACATGCTCGAGCGGTTGAGTTATATCGTCGACGCCGCCATCGACGTCGGAGAACAGGCCCGCGAACGTGCTGACTCCATGAGCGGTGGCTCCGCCAATCGTCTGAATGAATATGCAGACGAGCTCGATGAGTGGATGTCGAAACTGGTCGCCCAGGAAGGCGGCTACGCGACCGAAGAGACTCAGCTACGCGAGCATCTCGGCAACCTCTTCGCGAGCATCAACGGTTACGCCGGTCGGCCGACGGCTTCCGAGTTGAGTCGCGTGGATAATCTGCGCGCCCAGTTGGAGGAGGCAGAGGCCGAGTTCGCGGAGATCACCTCGGAAGACAAGCTCAGTCGGATGCAACGTGATCTGACGAACGCGGAGATGGATCCGCTTCATGTGATGACGCACGAGGAGTGGCTGGAGGAAAAAGAAGGTAGTTAGTTTTTCGAGCACGAGCACGAGCACGAGCAGGAGGTAGAGTGTCCTGCTCGTGCTCGTGCTCTTTATCGTGCTCGTGCTCGGCGTGTCTGCATGTCGATACAGCGACTGCTCAACTAACTTATCAGACATGAGTCTCACCCTCGTCATCCTCGCTGCTGGCTTGGGCACGCGCTACGGCGGCGACAAGCAACTGGAAGCCCTCGGCCCAGGCGGCGAGACGCTCTTCGACTACGGGATCTTCGACGCGTTACGCGCCGGATTCACCCGAATCGCAATCGTAGCTCGCCGAGAGTTGGAGCTTGTGCTGCGGGATCACGTCGCGTCCATCTTCGGATCGTCCCTCGACCTCGAGATCGCTATCCAACAGCTCTCGCAGTTGCCCGCCGGCTACTCACTGCCCGCCGGTCGCACCAAGCCCTGGGGCACGGGCCACGCGGTGCTGGCTGCCGAGTCGGTGGTCGATGGACCCTTCGTCGTGATGAACGCCGACGACTTCTACGGCGCGTCGGCGTTTCAAGCGCTGGCGGAGCACCTTCGTGGCGCGGTCGGCAACGACTTCGCCGCCGTCGGTTATACCGTCAACGAGACGCTGTCACCCCACGGCGGGGTCTCTCGCGCTATATGCGAGGTGGATGACGACGGTTACCTGGTGTCGGTCACGGAGGTGAAACGTATTCAGCGGGAAGGTGCGGGCCTGACCGGCTTCACGGTGAGCGGCGATACCGTGTCGGTCCCCGAAGACTCGACCGTGTCGATGAACTTGTGGGCGGCGACCCGCTCCGCTTTTCCTCTGCTGAACGCTCAATTCGCTCGCTTTCTCGAGGACTCTGGCGACGACAGCGAGGCCGAGTTCTATCTCAGCGAGGCGGTGAGCGAACAGATCGTGTCCGGTTCTGTGCGGGTAAAAGTGATACCGACTGCCGGTCCGTGGCTGGGGGTGACCTATCAAGAGGACAAGGAGTACGTCCTTAAGAAGCTGAACGAGCAAGTCGCTGCCGGCGACTACCCCGAGAAGCTCTTCAATCCCATCGAATCCTAAGGTCTGTAGTTCCCCAGGACTCGACCGCCGCGTCGGTCGATAAGCGTCAAGGCTGCGCGTTGTGCCGGTAGCCCAATCGCCACATCTGTTCCAGTCTCCCGATGCGCGAAGCTGAGCTCGTACGGCGAGCCGAGTTCGGAGACGATCCCGTAGAGCACGGCGTTCTCGAACACCGCCGGGTACAAGAGGATGCCGGAATTCGGGTTGTTAGTTCTGAAGACGGGCTTGATTCCGGCGTGAGCGAGCGCGAAGCGGTAGAGGGCGGTCGTCGGCTCGACCTGATGGGCGAGCTCTACAGGAAGCGGCGACCAGAGGATCGAACCGTTCCCAACAGGGATCGTGTGCACCTTCGCTGTCGACTCGCCGGCTACGACCGCCTTCTCGACGCGCTGCAGCTTGTCGCCCCTGAAACTCAGATCGAACAACGTGCCATCGATGTCGAGATACTCCTGCTGACTGACCGGACGCTGCGAAACACTGATTCCGAAGCCATGCATGCGTGGGCTGGGAAGCCAATGCTCGTCGGAGTCGATTGGGCCGGTGATCAGCACGGTTGCGCCTGCTTCGGCCAACTCGAACAGCCGCCCGGCCCCCACCTGCGTGAGCACGCGGGGCGATGGAGCGACGATGAGGTGCGGTAGGTAATCCAGTCGATCTAGAGCGTACTCGCTGCACCCGTTCATCGCGATTCCACAATCGTAGCTCATCGCCCGGACGCAGCGCTGCGTGGCCTCCGTTGCTCTGTTACGCACGGAGAACATGTAAGAGTGGGGAATCATCATTAGGGCGGGCTCGACCTGTCGCGCTCCCAGATCGTGCATGTGCTCGGCGACGAAGGCTGCCAGCCCCTTCAACGAATCAAATTCCGGTTTCTTGGTGCCGTCGGTTCGCAATAGTCCGATGGCGGCCTCGTTGTCCAACGGCATATAGGGGTTGGTGTTCCAGATCCACTCGATGAAGCCCGCGCCGCCGGCCACCGTGGCGAGCACCAACTTCCGCTCGAGGAGGTTGCGCGCCATCTCCTCGGTTCGCCAGGCGCTGCCGTCGATAGCCTCGTAGAACATGACGCCCGTTTCGGAGATCAGGTTCGGACGGCCCGGCGTCTTGGTGACGACGTGGTCCCAGAGCAGGTCATCGTTTAGCCACCACGTGTGATTCGATGTGAAGTCGACCGACGGTCCATGGAACATGGGTGAAGGTCGTTCATAGGTCCCGCCCTCATCTTGACCCACCGTGACTAACTGGTCGGGGTCACCAGCTTCGTGCAAAGTTGCGACCATCTGGTCTGCCCAGCGACCGAACATGTCATTGGCGAACAAGCGGTAATCCATCGCCTTTAGCGGTCGCAAGTTTTCAAAGATGTTGCGGTCGCCGAACTCCTGCGGTCGCGGTAGCGACATCGCGTCCTCAGGCAGTGTCCGCCACTTCTCAGCCAGCGTTGATTTGAGCTCCTCGTCGTCCTCCGCTCCGAAACGCCGTCTGAGCCAATCGTGCCAGGCCTCGAGCTCGTAGCGGTCGTAGTTGGGTCGAGTCGTCCAGAGACGCTCAGGCGAACAGAAGGACGGTTCGTTGATTAGATCCCAGATTACACCGGTCATTCCCTGGTATCGCCGGGCGATGATGGAAAGGAAAGTCTTCTGCGCCTCAACTGAATGGGGGTCGAGATACGGATTCTCGCCGCCCCACATCTCCGGCAGAAAGGCGAAGAAGGTGAAGATGACGGGAATGTCGTGCTTGCGCGAACTGAGCAAGAAGGCATCCAGGGCGCGAAGCGCTACTTCGTTGGGCGTGCCGTCGGGCGTCATGTAGTTCCGCCAGCCGGTCCAGATGCCCGTGCGGATCATGTTGACCCCGGCGCGCTTCATCGCCGCGAAGTCCTGATCGAACACGTGCGGGTTCGGCTCGAGCAGGAATCTGCGATGGACATCGGTTGCCATATACGACGTGCCGGTCACAACGAAAGGCTGACCGTCACGGAGTAGGGTATGACGACTTGCGGTGAAGCGGCCGCCGCTCGCCAGCAGTGCGGCGTCATGGATCCAGAACCCGGTAGTTGCATGCGTACCACTTTCGCCCGGCTCGTCAGACTCGAGCCGTACTTCCACGCGGTACAGTCCGGCGTTCAACGGGTTTCCGGATCGCGTTTGCAGGTCGTAAGTGGCTGTCGCTACGGCGCCGCTTCGCTGCATCGGTATGGCGGCTGTTGCGATGAGCTGGTTTGTACTATCGAATGCCTCGAGATGGCACGTGACTGGGGGATCGCGGTCCGAGCCCGGCGTCTTCAGAGTGACCGTCACGGCGGGCGTCTCGCCGTCGTGGCAGCAGGCATAGGTCGGCGCGACGGTAAGCTGGTGAGCACCGAGCGCTGCGTGCGCGACGAGCGCGTGTATCGTCGCGGGTGGCAGCGTCCCACGTAGGTTGGCCAGCACCCACCGGCCGCCGGCGAAAGGGCCCTGGAGCCTGTCGACCTGCACGACCGGAGCCGCGATCGCGTGTTCATCGCCCTGGTATGCAGATATCAGGGGAGTGACCACTGCTTCCCTTGGCCCGTCCGAGCCGTCCTCGTCCGGATATTCCTTTTCTCGTGTGAGCCGGTAATAGAGCTCCCATACCGTCTCAGTGCGCAGCTCCGCGCCGAGATTGCGGACGGTCGAGTTGGCTTCGTATCGCTCTGGACTGTCCGTGTCGACGGCAAAAGACTGGGTGATGCCAAGCGCCTTGTGATAGGCCGTCTGCCTGATCTCCGGCCGCCAGGCTAAGCCATCACGGCTGACGGGGATAGCGAACGGGGTGCCTCCGAGGTTCACCCAGCTGCCGCCGGCCGCCAGGAAATCGTGGATTTGCCGCCATCCATCTTTTGGGAAGGCAGAGCCGTAGGGGTTGAGAAAGACATCAAACGTTTCCGGCGTCAGGCGCGACAGTCCCGCAACGTCGATGCGGGTCACGTCCAGTCCTTCGAGCGCTGCGAGCAGTGTTTCGGTATCCAACTCCTCCGCGTCGACGGTGGGAAAGTCGTCGAGGGCAAGGAGGGCGACGCGATGGACCCTCGGTGCTTGAATGGGCCGAGGACGAAAGACCGCCGCCAGCGGCTGGGGTAGCGCACCGAGCGCGGCGGCCGCGCCGAGCGAGCCGATGAAGCTCCTGCGATCTACGACCGACATGACCCCTCCTAGAGCTGTGATCGAAGGAGTTGCGGTCGCTCGCGATGCAGGGTGACGATCAGCTCACCGAACAGCGTGTTCGCCCAGGCGAACCAAGAGCGGGTGAAGCGGCTCGGGTCATCCTTGTTGAAAGACTCGTGCATGAATCCCGTTCCGGCATGGGTCGTCTTCAGCATCCCCAGGCAATAGAGGATTTCCGCGTCGTCGGTGCTGGTCAGGGCGCGCATCGTGATTCCCAGCGGCCAGATCATATCCAGTCCCACGTGCGGCCCGCCGATTCCCTCGCCGGCCGTGCCGCGGAAGAAGTAAGGGTTGTCTTCGCTTAGGATCAGTCGACGGGTTGATTGATATAGCGGGTCATCGATCGCCGCGGCTCCCAGGTAGGGTAGTGAAAGCAAGCTTGGGACGTTGGCGTCGTCCATGAAGAGCGCGTTACCGAACCCGTCCACCTCATAAGCGTAGACCGCGCCGTGCGTCGGGTGCTCAACGACCGCATGGCCGGCAATGGCGGCGGCCACTTCCTCTGCCAGCTCGATGCATTCGCCAGCGAACATCGCGTCGTCGATTTCGGTCGCGAAGATCTCAGCCAGTTGCTGGAGCGCCACCACGGCGAAGAGGTTGGACGGGACGAGGAACGGATAGACGCATGAATCATCCGAAGGCCGGAACATGGAGTGGATCAATCCCACTTTCCGGGTCGGGTTGCCGTAGCCGCTCAACGCGACTGTGTCGTAGAGAACGGCGGTCACGCGCTGGAACTTGTAGGGTCCAGGTCCGTGCTTGCGCTGCTGCTCACGAAACGTCTGCACGATGAGTCGCGCTGCTGCTTGCCACGTGTCGTCGAGTACAGACGCGTCGCCGGTCGTCTTCCAATAACCATGTGCCAGGCGCACGGGATAGCAGAGCGAGTCAATCTCGTACTTCCTCTCATGGAGCTCTGGCTTCATCTCCGTGAGGTCGCTCTCCCAGCCCGTCCCAGCTGGCCCGTCGTTGAAGGCGTTGGCGTACGGATCGATGAGTATGCAGCGCGTCTGTCGGTTGATCACACCTGCCAGAAGCCGTCCCAGGTGCGCGTCCTCGTTGGCGAGGGGCAAGTAAGGCCACACCTGGGCGGTGGAATCGCGAAGCCACATCGCCGGTATGTCTCCGGTAATGACGAAGCCATCCGGTCTTCCGTCTATCATCGAGAAGCGGACGGTGGTGTCGAGAGTGTTCGGGTAGCAGTTCTCGAACATCCAGGCCAGCTCGGGGTCGGCGATATCGGTCTTCACCCGGGCGATAGTCGATTCGACCGCCTCGCTGATGAAGTTGCGGTCATCCACCGGGGGTCGTTGCGATATGAAGTCCTGCGCGTAGCCGCTGGCGACGAGTCGGTCGGCTCCCGCTGCAAGACCGGCGACGGCCAGCCCGGTCGTCCGTAGCATGTCTCTGCGTGAGATCATGTGTGACGGTTGCTCCTTCCCTTATGTAGCGTGGTCACGGAGTCATGGAGGGCGGTGTGGCTAACTCATCGGTGGCCCAGCTCCGGTTCGGTTCCGGTCCCATTACGAAGCGCAGCGTTCCCCCAGCCGCTACCTCTGCATGGGTGATGTAGCAGCGTTGGAAGGCACGTCCGTTGAGTGTCGCCGATTGTATGTATTTGTTGGTGCTGGAGGCGCCAGGCGCTTCAACGGTAAACGTCTTTCCTTCGCCGACCGCGATGGAGACGCGCTCGTAGTGAGGTGTGCCGATAACGTAGTTACCGTCGGCCGGATTCACAGGATAGAAGCCAATGGTGCTGAGGATATACCAGGCCGACATCTGGCCGCAGTCCTCGTTGCCCGGCAGCCCCTCCGGACTCGAATCGTAGAGCGTATCGGTGATCTGCCGCACGCGCTCCTGCGTCTTCCACGGCGCTCTCGCGTAACAATAGAGATAGGCGATATGCTGGCTCGGTTCGTTACCGTGGGCGTACTGGCCAATCAAGCCGCTTATGTCCGGGGAGGCGTTCGCTCCTTCGATCTCGGAGGATTGCTCGAACAGCTCGTCCAGCTTGGCAATGAACGCCTCGTTGCCGCCCATCAGATTGATCAGGCCCTTCACGTCATGTGGAACGTACCATGTGTACTGCCAGGCGTTGCCTTCGGTGTAGTCGTCGTTCCGGTGCTCTGAGAAGCGCGGAGAGAATGGTGTTCTCCAACTGCCGTCCGCGAGGCGCCCACGCATGAAGCCGGTGTCAGAGTCAAACAGGTTTCGGTAGAAGCGGGCGCGGCGTCGGAACTGGAAGGCGCCGTCGGTGTCGCGAAGCGTCGACGACAGCTGCGCTATACACCAATCGTCGTAGGCATACTCCAGGGTCTTTGAAACAGACTCGTTTTCCCAATCGGCTGGCAAATAGTCGAAGGGAACGACGGGACGGAGCATCAGCTCGAACTCACCGACAGATCGACCTGCGATCATAGCGCTAATCGGAATAGGCGTATCCCGCTCTACCTCGGGTGCCGTGAGCACGAATCTGTTGCTCCCGAACTCGAAATCTGCCGGGGTGGGCACGTTGTCGACGATGACGTTTCCCTGACCTGGCGGCCCAGCGTTCTCTACGTCAACAACCACGACTTGCCGACGGTTGGATAATTCCTCCACAAAGCCGTAGACATTTTCGGCCGTTACTCGGTAGCTGACCGGGTGCTCGAATGTCATGTACCATTGCTGCGAGTCTGCGTCCTCGGCGCTGACGCTGAGGCGTAACTGCTCGCCCGGAGGTAAGCCCTGGGGAAGCATGAGAAACATGAAACCGAACAGGTCGCCGTGTTGGTCGCGGTGCGTACCGCGGAAAGTCAGAGTCGAGTTGTTGGGACCCGAGACGCGGAAGTTCTTGTCGCTCTCCCTGGGGGTTCGGAATGAGAACCACCTCTGACCGTTGATTTGCAGTTCGAAATTGCGGCGTGGCTCTCCGGCGTCCATCGCGGCGATCCAGGCAAAAGAGCTCCTCTGGCCGGCCTGTGAGTCGGGCACGGGCGCCGTCCACCATTCTACGGGTGCGAAGTCTCCTCGCGCCCGGAGCAACAGAGCGTTTCTGACCGTAGGGTAGGGCGAGTGATAGCCTATGGTCGCACCCGATATAGAGCGCTCGTAGCCGTTGAGGATCGAGCCTAATCGAGCGGATGTGAAGTCGTTCTGCGAAAGCGAATCGATCCTGCGGAGGTTGGATTGTGTCTCCTTGGCCCTCACCTGCTGCAAGGGTTCGATTTCCGGCGTCTTGTAGAACCGCAGTCCGTGATCGTCCTGCAGGGCGCTCTTCTTCATGGCCTCCAACGCCTCGCCGGGGTCGATCGTCGTAAGGTTCTTTGACAGGGCGTCTAAGATCACCGGCACCGAGTGGTAACCGATCATCGTGTTTGTCTCGTTGCCAGCCAGTGACCAGACCGGCAGGAGCCCGTGTTCGCGGTAGAACGTCATCATCGACTGGACGAGGTCGTCGACCCGTTCGGGCTGTACCAGAGTCAACAACGGATGTTCGGCGCGAAACGTGTCCCAGAGGGAGTACACCGAGTAGTTGGAAAACGCGATGCGACGATGGGCCTCACCGTCGGCGCCGCGATAGCTGCCGTCAATGTCACAAAACAGCTGAGGCGTCAGCAAAGAGCGATAGAGCGCGGTATACAGAACGATCTTCTGCTCGTCGCTGACTCCATCCAACCTGATTCGCCGAAGTGCGCGCTGCCAGGCGGTACGAGCTTTTGATCGAGCCGCTTCGAAATTCCAGTCCGGGATCTCAGCGTTCAGGTTGGCCAGGGCATTCGCCACGCTGACGGACGATATCCCGACTCTCACTAGGATTCCGGTGTCCGGTCCTGACTGGAATTGAAACGCACCCTTCACGCGCGTCCCACCAAGCTGGCGATGCGCGCCGGGCTGCGACCAATCGCTCTCCAACCAGTGGGCCACAAAGGGACGAGAGAAGTTCAGGGCGAAATAGATATGCTGGTTTGCAGCCCAGCCTGTGGACAGCCGGCGTCCGGTAATCTGTGTTGGACCCTCGATTCTTATGAAACAGTCGGTCGGTCGATCCCAGTTCAGAGAATGTCCCAGATCGACGACTACCGTTGGCACTCGGCCGCCGATCGGCGGCGGGAACCGGTAGCGATGAAAACCCGCGCGTTCGGTCGCGGTTAGTTCCGCTGTGATCTCGGAATCCTTCAGCAGGACTGAGTAGTAGCCGGGGCTCGCGCGCTCATCGTCGTGCGAGAACGTCGAGGAAACATCATCGAGTGGCGGTGACGTGGTGAACGCCGGCATGACAAGGACGTCATACATGTCCCCGATGCCGGTACCGCTCAGGTGCGTATGGCTGAATCCGGCTATCCGATCGCTGGACCAGTGATAGCCCGAGCTCCAATCCCAGCCGTTGATTCCGTTGTCCGGACTCAACTGCACCGCTCCGAACGGCATCTGGACGCCGGGATAAGTGTGGCCATGGGCGCCGGTGCCGATGAACGGATCGACGTAGGCCGTCAGATCTTCCTGCTGCTGGGCTGTTAGCTCCCGCCAGGCTCCCGGGACCGCCGCCAGCCCGGCAACCGCGGCCCCGCTGGTCTTTAACATGTCGCGCCGGGAAATCATGCGTCCTCCTATCAGACTGGTGTTTGAGAATAACGTTCGGTCGAGGGTTGAGGGTAGGGGCCGGGAGTCGAGGGTAGGGAGTAGGGGGTAGGGGGTCGGGGGTCGGGGGTGGCATTCAAGGCAGCCTGTCTTCCCCCCACCCCCTACCCCCTAATCCCCCCCACTGGCACGCCGCTGGCGCCGGAGGAGATCTCAGGCTATAACAACACGCCTCACCACAACCGGGAGCTCACTACATGCAGCTTGTCGCTATCGACTGGTTCGTTGTCGCCTCTTATGGGGTCGTGGCTCTGCTCGTCGGCGTCATCTTCGCGCGGCGGGCCGGGAAAGGGACCGACGAGTTCTTTCTCTCGGGTCGCAAAGCGCCGTGGTGGCTGTTGGGTACGTCGATGGTGGCGACCACGTTCTCTACCGACACGCCGAACCTGGTCACCGACATGGTGCGCAGCGGTGGTGTCAGTCAGAACTGGGCGTGGTGGGCGTTTCTGATCACCGGTATGTGTACGGTCTTCTTCTACGCGAAGCTGTGGCGACGCTCTAAGGTATTCACCGATATCGGTTTCTACGAGCTGCGCTACTCCGGCTCGATTGCGGCGTTCCTGCGTGGCTTCCGGGCGCTCTACCTTGGCGTCTTCTTCAACGTGATTATCATGGCTACGGTGACGCTGGCGGCGATCAAGATCGCCGGCATTCTGCTCGGCATCGACAAGTACACAACCGTTTTGATCGCCGGGACCGTGACCGTCATATACTCGGCGATGTCCGGGCTGTGGGGCGTGGTGGTCACCGACCTGCTTCTCTTCGCCATCGCGATGATCGGGTCGGTCGCGGCGGCGTACTACGCGCTTGCACAGCCCGAGGTCGGCGGCCTGGTCGGCCTTGTGACGCATCCTGCGCTGGAGGGGAAACTCTCGCTGTTGCCGGATTTCACCGACTGGCGAGTCGCGGTGCCGATCTTCATCATACCGATCGCCGTACAGTGGTGGAGCACCTGGTATCCGGGCGCGGAGCCCGGTGGCGGCGGATACGTCGCCCAGAGAATGCTGGCGGCTCGCAATGAAAGCGAGGCGATGAAGGCGACTCTCTGGTTCAACATCGCCCACTACGCGCTCCGGCCCTGGCCCTGGGTCATCGTTGCCCTCGCCTCGCTGATCATCTATCCGAACCTCGATGCGATCACGGCGCGGTTCCCTGGCCTCGATCCGTCCATCGTCCGCAACGACCTCGGTTATCCGGCGATGCTCGTCTTTCTGCCCCACGGTTTGTTGGGGTTAGTTGTTGCTTCGCTTGCCGCCGCCTACATGTCGACGATCAGCACGCACCTAAACTGGGGCGCGTCGTATATCGTGGACGACTTCTATCGCCGGTTCGTCGCTTCCGACAAGGACGAACACCACTACGTGAGAGTTGCGCGAATCTCGACCGTACTGCTGATCATCCTTGCAGGCATGGTTTCGCTGTGGTTGGAGAATGCGTTGCAGGCATTCCAGATTCTGTTGCAGATCGGCGCCGGTACCGGACTGATTTTTCTGCTGCGCTGGTATTGGTGGCGCATCAGCGCCTACAGCGAGCTGTCGGGGATGATCATCTCTTTCGCCGTGGCGGTATACTTCGAGCTGATCCACGTCGCGCTTGGATTCCCGGCGCTTCATCCATCGCTCAAGCTCGTTCTCGGCGTCACCATCACTACGGCCGTGTGGTTGACGGTCACGTTCATGACGCCGCCCACTGACCAGGAAACTTTGCAAGCGTTCTATAACCGGATTCGGCCCTTCAATCGGGGATGGAGCTCAGCGGTCGAGACTAAGCCGGGAGCGGGCGGTAGCTTTAGCGCTGCGATGCTCTGTTGGTTCCTGGGCGTTCTGATCGTCTACGCGGCGTTGTTCGGAACGGGCTTCCTGCTTTATGGCCAGGCGTTGGCTGGCCTGCTTGGACTGTCCGTAGCGGTGATAGCCGCGTTCGGCTTGTTCAGGGCGCTGCCGCGCGTTGGCTTCGAGTGAAACAGCGCATGCGTGCCGCGTGGCTGAATCGCTTTCGCTAGGGTGGTCGCGAGCAATCACAACTTCGAGAGAAGCTTCTTGAAACGAGTATCCTCGCGCAAAGCATCGAGGTCGGGGTCGTGCTCGATCCAGTCCCGACGTCCGAACCCGGCACGAATCGCAGC
>JBDHJS010000019.1:0-60940 GCA_039586795.1 Gemmatimonadota bacterium | reverse complement strand
AAGGCGTGCGAAGATCCACCAGAGGACGAACAGGGTCACGCCGATCGGCGCGATCACGACGATGCCGGTCAGGAAGTAGCGCCTGAGTAGCGCCCAGTTGCTTCTGTCTTTGCTCATAGCTCTTTCACCCGGCCTAACCTTACTAGAAGAGCTGCACTAAGTCCACCGCACGGTGTCGAGTACGAGTTCGATCAACCAGTACGATAACCAGTAGGAGTACGAGTACGAACCGATCGTCGTACTCGTACTCCTACCCATGATCGTACTGGTGATTGTACTCGTATTTGAATCAGGAAGGGCGCGTCAGAGCCACCAGGATCTCCTCCTGGCGCCGGAACATCTCGCTGTCGGCCCGGTCAGTGCCTTCGGGGTGATCGTAACCCAGGACATGGAGCATCCCGTGCACAACCAACCGCAGCAGCTCGGAACGCGGCTCGACATCGTACTCTACCGCCGACTCACGGGCGACTTCAGGGCAGATGTAGACATCGCCAAGGGGCCGGTCCGGCTCGCCGAGTTGGAAAGCGATGACGTCGGTAGGACCCTGGCGACGGAGGTGTGATTCGTTGAGGTTGGCAATCGTCGACGCATCGACGAAGGTCACTGAGAACTCGCCCTGGCGTAGACCCTCTCGCTTCGCGGTCGCAGCCACGGCCCGCTCGACATCTTCCTGGGAAACCTCCTCGGCGATCTCGAGCTGATTGACGTAAACGGTGAGACCGGAATCGGTCACTGCGCGCTCTGTGCCGCCGGCTCTTCCGGCTTTGCATTACGGTTCGTGAGCGGATAGTCGAGGCGGTGGTGGTACATCCCGCTCAACACCTTCACGAATTGCTGCTTCGCGGTTGTGATCTCGCCGAGCGTCAACGGGGCCTCATCCAGTTGACCCTCTTCCATCTTGTGATTGACGATCAGATCAACCAGATCCGCGATGCTCTCAGGCGTGGGGTCCTGGAGGACGCGCGCCGCCGACTCCACGGAGTCGGCCAGCAACACGAGGGCGGTCTCTTTGCTTGCCGGCTTCGGCCCGGGGTAGCGGAAGTCCTTTTCGTCGATCTCGCTGTCGGGATCCTGTTCCTGCGCCTGTTCCCAGAAGAAACCGATTCTCTGCGTACCGTGATGCTCGCGTATGAAGACCTTGACGGAATCGGGTACGCCGGCTTCGTCGGCCATGTCGATGCCGTCCTTCACGTGTTCGCGAACGATGTTAGCGCTGGTCGCCGGCTTCATCTTGTCGTGCGGATTCCGACCGCGCGGCTGGTTTTCGACGTAGAACTGAGGTTTCTTGACTTTACCGATGTCATGATAGTAGACGCCAACACGCGTGAGCAGGCTGTCGGCGCCGATCTCGCGGGCGGCCGCTTCGGCCAGGTTGGCCACGTTGATCGAGTGGGCGTAAGTGCCCGGCGCCTCTAACGACAGTCGTCGCAGAAGCGGCCGGTTGAGATCGGCGAGCTCGAGCAGTGACTGATCGGTTGTGATTCGCGTGAGCTGCTCGGCGAGCGGCATGATCCCGGCCGCCAAGACCACGCAACCGAACGCGTTGAGCATGCCCCAGAACGAGCTCTCCAGCGTCCAGAGCAGCCCCTGGCGCGTGATCAGCGCCAGACAGATGGCGGCGGCAACATAGGCGAGCGCGATGATGGCGGCGGAAGCCCAGGTATAGGCTCTGCGTCGCACAACCCTGCCGCTAAGTGCGGCCGCGGCGCCTCCGATGACCGTCGGGAAGAGCACGACCAGGTAGATGGGAGGGCGCGCCACGACGAGCGCTACTATGACGAACACCGCCAGTAGGGCGAGCATCCCGTCGTACAGGGTCGCGATGACGAGGGCAGCGAAGGCGATAGGAATTAGCTGCGGCGGCCAGCCGGCGCGCGAAATCAGCGCCGCGGCGGCAGCCACGGCGAGCAGCAGAATCCAGACGAGGGTGACCGAACGGTTGGATAGGTAGACTTGCGGCCGGTAGTACTTGAGAACGATGCCGAAGACGAGAATCAGCAACAGATTGTAGAAGAACCCACCAACGCGGGCGGGAATGTCCTGTCGCTGCTCGCCGCCGCCGAGTTCGGCCTCCAGCGCCTGAAGGCGCTCGACATCTTCCGGACCGACGCGTTCATGTTCGCGTACGATGATCTCGCCTTCCAGCACACTGTACTGCACCGGATCTATGGCGCGCCGGGCTTGTTCCTGGGCGACGTCAGTCGCTTCGCGGTTCAAGCGAATCGTCGGCTGGGCGAACCGAATCACCATGGTGTTGAAGATCCGTCGTTCCTCGCCATCGATATCAGCGGGTAGCCGGGCGGCCACGTCTTGATAGAACTGCTGCAAGGTACGTAGCGAGTCGCGCGCTGCGCGTTGCTCCGTCGTATCGCGACGCACGATGACCGATCTTGCGGTCACGATTCCCAAGTCGCCACTAGATGCGACGCCGCCTCTCAATTCGACGTCGAACGCATCGCTGACGGCTGCTTGCAGCGAGCGGCGCGTTTCTTCCGAGACGAGCACCGACGCGGCGGCCCCGGGAGCGGGGATATTCCCTTCCTCGAGAAACGTGCGGAGGGTTCGGAAGCTGTCCTGCTCCACGGTAGCGGCGACCGAGTCGACGGCGGCAAAGAAAGCGGCGGCCGAGGCGATGGCGCTGTCGGTGAATTCAGGCTTATGATCGAAGATTGGCTCAGCAGAGCTGGCCGCCGCATTGCGCTCGCGGGACAATTCCTCCTCGGATTTGTAGACGGGGAACGAGATTGGCGCGATCACGTCCTGATCGGCCACAACACCCTCCTCGTAGTGTGCGATCTCGGTGACGGGGCTGACGGGAAAGGCGAAATCGATTGCGACGGCAGCGAGGATCAGGAGCAGGAAGCGATAGAGCTCCTTGTTACGAGTCGTATCGCCAGTCTTTGGAATCTGCTTGAGTAAATAGCGGACCCTGGCGCCACGCCGCGGTTTTCGCTTTTCGTTCATTCGGCCTCCCGGTCGGCCGTATCGTTCTGCCCGCGTGCGTACGCCTTGATGATATCCTTCACAAGGCGATGGCGGACAACATCGATCTCGGTGAGATACACGAACGAGATGCCATCGATCCCTTTGAGGATTCGCTCGACGTCCAGTAGTCCCGAATCCTCGCGCCGCGGCAGGTCGATTTGTGTCTTGTCACCGGTAATCACGGCTTTCGAGTTCACGCCCAACCGCGTCAGGAACATCTTCATCTGGGCGGTCGTCGTGTTCTGCGCTTCGTCGAGAATCACAAAAGCATCGGAGAGCGTACGTCCACGCATGTAGGCGAGGGGCGCGATTTCGAGCGTCCGGTTCTCCAGCAGTCGGCGCATCTGATCGGGCGGCATCATGTCGCCCAGTGCGTCGTAGAGCGGCCGCAAATAGGGATCGACTTTCTCTTCCAGCGTGCCGGGGAGGAAGCCGAGCTGCTCGCCGGCCTCGACGACGGGACGCACCAGCACGATTCGGCGAAGCCGCTTCTTGTGTAGAGCATCGACGGCCATCGCGACGGCAAGGTACGTCTTGCCCGTCCCTGCCGGGCCTATGCCGATAACAATTTCTTTGCCGGCGATCTCTTCGACGTATTGTTTTTGACCCGCCGATTTGGGTGTGATGATCTTGCGCGTACCCGGTAGCAGGATCTTGGCCTGGTCGAGCTCGGTAGGCGCGAGGCCATTGCTCTCAGCCGCCTCTTCGGCAAACCGCTTGATGTCCGCAACCGAGAACGGTTTCTCCATCAACGCCTGGTCGACCATCCGCTGGGCCACGGGAACGCAGCGTTCCACTTCGGCCAGCGTTCCGGACAACACGACGTGGTCGTCTCTGAGCACCACGCGACAGCCGCAGAGCCGTGCCAACTCCTGCAAGTTCGCATCGTTCACGCCCGCGAGGATCAACTGATCCGCGCCCTCCGCCGGAATACGGTGCTGGACGACAGCCGAGGCGTTTGTCGTGCGATTAGCCATCAGTTTCTTCTTCCGCCAACTCGATACCCAACCCCTCCAGATCGCCTGTCGCCAAGGGCGATGGCGCGCCTTCCATCAGCGCTCGCGCCGCTGTGGTTTTTGGAAAGGCGATAACCTCGCGCAACGACGAGCCACCGGCGAGGTGCATGACGACGCGGTCGAGGCCGATGGCGAAGCCTCCGTGGGGCGGCGCGCCGTACTTGAACGCCTCGAGTAGGAATCCGAACTTCCGCTTCGCCTCCTCGGCATCGATGCCCAATACCGCGAGGACGCGTTGTTGAAGGTCCGGCTGGTTGATTCGGATGCTCCCACTTCCGAACTCCGAGCCGTTATAAACCAGATCGTAGGCTCGAGATCGGATGTTCAGCGGATCCGTCTCCAACAGGTCAAGGTCGTCCGGGTGCAGACCGGTGAACGGGTGGTGACTCGGCATCGGCTCGCCGCTCTCGGGATCGGGCTCGAAGAGCGGGAACTCGGTGACCCAAAGGAAACGATCACCCTCCTCAATGACCTGCATGACAGACCCCAGATGACGCCGCAAGATGTCGAGAGCCGGGCTCGTCACGCGATCGACGCCGGCCACAGCGACAATCAAGTCGCCCGCGCCTGCATCGAGGCGCGCCTTTAGCGCGTCCAGCTCCGATCGGGAGATCTTGCTGCCGAAACCGCCTTGGGCGCCGTCCTCCGTGATCTTGGTCCACAAAGCGCCTGCCGCACGGGCGCCCTGGGCCAGAGCATCCAGTTGGTCTAACGCTTTGCGGCTCAGCCCGGCACCCCCCGGCACGCGGAAGCCGCGGACCCTGCCGCCGTCATCGATCGTGCCACGGAAGATTCGGAATTCCGTGGCCCGCAAATCATCACTCAGGTCGTCCAGTTCCCAGGGGATTCTCAGGTCGGGCTTGTCGGTTCCGTACTTCTCGAGGGCGTCGCGGTACGTCATGCGCGCGAACGGTCGGTCGACCGTGCGTCGCGCGACATCGCTCCAGACGGCCGCCATCACCACTTCGATGGTCGACCAGACATCTTCTTCGCCAACGAACGACATCTCGAGATCGAGCTGAGTGAACTCAGGCTGACGATCGGCGCGCAGATCTTCGTCTCGTAGGCAGCGCGCGATTTGGAAGTACCGGTCGAACCCGGAAACCATGAGTATCTGCTTGTAGAGCTGCGGCGACTGGGGCAGAGCATAGAACTCTCCCGGGTTCACGCGGCTTGGGACGATGTAATCCCTGGCGCCTTCAGGCGTCGGCCGCGTCAACATCGGCGTCTCGACGTCAACGAAATTCAGTTCATCCAGCGAGCGTCGGATCGTTTGAAAGACCCGGTGCCGGAGCTCGAAGTTGCGCAGCATTTCCGGCCGACGCAGGTCGAGGAAACGGTAACGCAGTCGCAGTTCTTCTGAAGCCAGCTCATCGTCGGCGCCGTAAGCGACGTAGATTGGCGGCGTTTCGGAAGGCGCCAGTAGTTCAACGACGCTCGCCTTAACCTCGACCTCACCCGTCGCCATATCAGGATTCAGGGCGTCGCCAGGTCGAGGGGCGACTTCTCCTTCGACGCCCACCACGACCTCCGGTCCCAAGCGACGCGCCCGCTCCATGATCTCATCGGAAAGGACATCAGGATCGCAAGATATCTGGACGATGCCGGCGCGGTCGCGCAGGTCGATAAAGACCAGGCCGCCCAGGTCTCGTCGGCGGTGGACCCAGCCGGCGAGCCGAACGGTTTGACCGGTGTGCTCGCGGCGCAACTCACCCGCCATGTGAGTTCGATAGGATGTGCTGTATAGAGAATCCGTCATGCGGTTGGATGAGTTCTCAGCTCGCGTGTTCCGCAGCTGCGAGCGTATGAAGGAATGCTTCCACGTTCTCGGCCGAGACTAGCCGCTCGTGGAGAGAGACGTCTCTCAAGAGTCGGCCCAGCCGGGCCAGAACGCGGACATGAGACGCAGTCGCTGAGTCGGGACCCAGGATCAAGAAGAACAGGTTGGCCGGCCGGCCATCGAGAGCTCCAAAATCCACCGGCTCGACGCTGACACCCGCCGCGATGACCAGGTCGCTCAGCCCCCCGTATTTTGCGTGCGGCAGAGCCACACCATCGCCAATCCCGGTGCTCAAGACGTTCTCTCGCTCGACCACCGCCTCGTAGACGGCCTCGCGCTCCCCTGCCAGACCCATCGAGTCGACGACGAGATCCACCAGCTCGCGAAGGATGGCCTCCTTGTCCAGGCCAGCGAGCGGCAAATGCACGCGTTCCGCCGCCAGCATATCGCTCAGGCGGAGGGCGCTCGCCCCTCCAGGGGCGGTAGACGCCCCGTTCTGAAACCCGGTATCTCGCATCGGTCATCCCGTGAAAACCCAGTGAACTCAACGATTGCGTCGAATCCAATGATGAAAGCTAACCAGCCCCCCATGACCCATCAATCCGATCACCCGGGCCACAGTCTGCCCGCGGCGCGCCGGAAGCGATCCATCCACAGAGCGATAGGGCCGACGTCGTCGTACGCTACCGAATCGACGGGGGGCGACCAATCCTCCCCCAAGACGACCGTGACATCGAGGGAGAGGCTGAGATCCGGCTCTCTGACGATCTCGAGGATACCCAGGGCGTCCGCCGCTCGCAGCGCCGGCTCTACTTCATCGATGCGCGCAATCACGTATGAGTTGTCAGTTTCGAACTGATCGAGGTTCCCGTAGTGAACGACGTCAAAAGCGAGCCCCCGCAGCCGCTCGGTCGCCTGGTTCGCCGCACCCGCGACTCCGCCTCCGTTGAGCACTTCGACGCGGATCCGTCGCCCCTCCCAGACGCCAGGCACTGAATCGTCAGACTCCACCGACTCACGCTGGATCTCGAGCCAAAGTGAAGCGGCGAACGCGCCCACAACGGTGAACACAACGGCGATGATCGCGCCTCTCAGCCATCCGCTCATCGGTCAGCCACCAACTGGTTCCAAAACTCTACGGTCTCGCGTAGAAGGTCTTTCCTATCGCGAAGCCGCCAGATGATTCGTCGCGCGCAAACCTCGCGAAGCACGTCCGCCTCGTCGTCCGGGAGGCGATTCCTCAACGCTTCCCTGTCGCTGTTCTCGAACTCGCGTCCCGGTTCAAGATAGTCGGCCATGAAGAGGAAGCGGCCCAGTCTGCCCAGCCCGGTATGGCCGATGGTGTGATAGGCGATCGCCTGCAACAGCTCCTCGTCGTTCACGCCGAGCTCGCGCAGCCAGGCGGCCGCAGCCGGGCCGTGACGTACCTTCTTAGGATACTCACCGGCGACATCGACCAGGGAGCTGGGATCGGCGTCGCGCAGGGCATCGTGCAGCCAGGCGGCGGCCGCCCAACGCGCGCGATCGCGTGGATCGAGCAATAGAGAGGTAGCCCAGTGCTCCATCAGCGCGGCGACGCGTTGCAGGTGCGGCACGCGGTCCGGACTCACCTGAGCCCAATCGGGCAACTCACCGCGGGCCGCGGCGGCGATGACGGGATGCAGTTCCGTAGCGGTCATGAATAGCGGCGCTTCGCTCGAGGCTCGCTTGTTCATGCGGAGCCCGTTCGCTGTTCCGCGGCTCGAAGAGGGTTCAGGCGGGCTTCAGGGCGCGGCTCGGAGTCCACGGTCAAGGATGCGATTCTCTTCGTCTACGAATACGACGCGCGGCTCGTGCCCGACGACATCCGCCTCATCGTAGTGAGCATAGCTGATGAGGATCACCTGATCGCCAGCCGTCCCGAGGCGGGCGGCAGCGCCGTTCAGCGCCACGACACCCGATCCACGCTCGCCAGGAAGAATGTAGGTCTCTAGCCGTGAGCCGTTGTTGATGTTCACAACCTGAACACGCTCGTATGGTACCAGATCGACGGCGTCGGCGAGATCCATATCGAGGGTCAGCGACCCCTCGTAGTAGAGGTTCGCCTCCGTCACCGTGGCACCGTGGATCTTCGATTTGCAGAGTTCTCGTCGCATGCTCTGTTCTCTATTATGATTGCCCCGCAGGGCCTATAGGCTGCTTTCGGGCCTCCTAGACCTATAAAGCTATAAGAGACGTCTTAGGTTTCAAATGAGTCCTTCGAGGCCGGGATCGGGCCGCGCCAGATAGCCGTTATCGATGAGCCGCGTGGCACCCACGCGAGCCGCGACGAGGGCGACGCAGTCAACTGCTGCTGATTCCACGGGCTCGAGGTCGCCCGCTGCCACGATTTCCACGTACTCCACGTCCAGACCGGCCAATTCCATCTTGTTCCGGATCGCCGCTCTCAGGCTGTCCGCATCCCGCTGCCCCGAACGGTAGGCCGCCACGGCCGCGGCCAATCCACGGGACAGGCTGAGCGCCCGTTCACGCTCGTCGTCCGACAGGTACTCGTTTCGGGAGCTCATCGCGAGGCCGTCCGGCTCGCGTACGGTCGGCGCCACGTCGATCTCGACCGGCATGTTCAGGTCGTCGACCATGCGAGCGATCAGAACGGCTTGTTGAAAGTCCTTCTGGCCGAAGACGGACACATCGGGCTGCACTATGCCGAACAGCTTGGCCACCACCGTGAGCACACCCTCGAAGTGTCCCGGGCGACGGAGACCGCAGAGTCGGTCTGCGAGGCGTTGCGGTGTCACAGTTGCCGTGAGCGGACCGGGATACAGATCTCGATCGGCGGGAGCGAAAACCATGTCGACGCCCCTAGCCTCTGCCAGGGAAAGATCACGCTCCAAATTGCGGGGATAGGCGTCCAGGTCTTCCTGGGGGCCGAATTGGAGCGGGTTGACGTAGATGGACATCACCACGTAATCGGTGCGCTGGCGACAGCGATCCACGAGGCTGAGGTGTCCTTCGTGCAAGAAACCCATGGTGGGGACGAGACCGACGCGCCGGCCGCGACGGCGCGCCGCAGCCACCTCGGTCCTTACATCGGGTATCGAATGAACCAGCTTCACGGCAGGGCGTTCGTGGTATTCACTCGTAGGAATGCTCGGGCCCCGGGTACTTCCCATCCTTCACATCACGCACGTAATCCCCCACCGCGCCTCGTACCACGCCGGAGAGGTCGGCATAACGCTTGAGGAAGCCGGGGCTGAACCCCTCATTGAGACCCAACATATCAGGCAAAACAAGCACCTGGCCGTCGCAGTCGGGGCCCGCGCCGATGCCGATGGTCGGGATCGGAACCGCGGCGGTGATTTCCCCCGCCAGCCCCCGGGGTAGCATCTCGAGGACCATGCTGAAGCAGCCGGCGTCCACCAGCCTCTGTGCATCTCCCAGTGCCAGCTCGCGCTCGGTCTCTGCGCGACCGACCAACCGATAGCCTCCCAACTTGTGAACCGATTGCGGTGTAAGACCCAGGTGCCCCATCACGGGTATACCGGCATCGACGACGCGGCGAATCGTTGACGCCATCATCTCGTGGCCGCCTTCCAGCTTGACCGCTTGCGCACCGGTCTCCTGAAGGACCCTGCCGCAGTTCCGAATCGCCTCTTCCGGCGACACCTGATACGTGAGGAACGGCATATCCACGACGAGCAGCGCGTTCTTCAATGCGCGACCCACGGCCTTAGCGTGGTAGATCATCTGCTCGAGCGTGACCGGCAGCGTTGAAGCCTCGCCCGCAACAACTTGACCGAGGGAGTCCCCGACGAGAACACAATCGACGCCTGCATCCTCCACCAACCCGGCCATCAGATAGTCGTAGGCGGTGAGCACAGCGATCCGTTCACCGCGTTCCTTCATAGCGATGAACTGGAGGGTCGTTATCCGACGTTGCGGCTTATCTGTCTTCGAAGACATCTCGATGGGTCAATGTCAGCGGGAAACCGCTCAACTCTCTCTGTTTCAGGGGTTTGACAGCACGAGCATGCAAGCTAGGCGGCCCCACAAACGGTGTCAAACGGCGCCTGGAATTACTTCAGAAGGAGGAACTTACCCCATTTCCGCTCATCGCCCACCCGGATCACATAGCCGTACACTCCGGACGCCGCCAACTCGCCGTTGGACAGTCGGCCGTTCCATTCGAAGGGCTCCAGCGGGCTTTCGGGCCTAAGCTGTCGCCGCTCTTCATAAATCATCGTCCCGGTGACCGTGTAAACGCGCAGGGTTGCACGCACCGGATCTGATCCACGAGCGACCAGGAACGGGATGCGAATGGCGTCGACATCGAACGGGTCGAACGGATTCGGGTAGGCTGGTTGTAGCACCAGATTGGCGTTCAGGGCCGCGGTCGCGGGCTCGATTGGCGGCTGGGGCGGAGCCTGCTGCGCAACGACTCTAGCGCTGTCGAGGGCGAATCGCAGCGCACGACGAGAGCGACCAGCGGCAATCACGAAGACCGTGGATGCACCGTTGGTCACCGGGCCAACGGTGACGAGCTGAGCCCAGTCCGAGACGCCGCCGAACGAACTCTGCAATCCTCCCAGACGCATGAAGCGAGATTTCTCGGAGTCGGTGAAGCCCTCCAGGGCAGAGAGGATGCCGCTACCGGCTTCGTAAAACTGGCCGTCCGGCGTCCCCAAGGGGAGCGCAGCGTGGGTGGCAGGCGCCGGGAGCGCCGTCAGGGCCATCCACGGGCCGCTCGAGTCCGCGGCAGTGGCGACGGAAGCGCCCAGGCCGTCATCCCATCCGACGCTGTCGCGGCCGGCGAAATCCCAGTCGAGCAGCAATCCGGTCAAGGGGTTACTGGCGCTCTGGAACGCGGCGACGGAACTGAGGAGCGCGAATGCTGCGGTGTCACCGAGGCTGACCAGGGCAGCGGCTTGGGCGACGTCGGCGCCGAGCGGGTACAACGCATAGCCGTCGAAGAAGGACATCGACATGCGGCCGGGCGATTGCCGATCAACCGTGTCGTTTCTCCAATCTGTGTCCGAACCGACGACGTCTCGCTTGAGCATCGGCTGCTGAAGCACATCGACGTAAGCGGCGTCAGACACTCTGGCCCCGGATTCGAAGAGGTACGCTCCTCCCGCGAGCCAGTCGTCACCAAGAAATTCGAAACCGGGCGTCGAGGCGACGCCACCGAGGCGACCATTCCCATCGACCGCGAAGGCGACCGAGCCGTCGGTGAGTACGATACCCGTCGCTGAAGGTGCGGTGAGGCGGATAGCGATACTGAGGCTGGCTCCCTGGCTCTCTAGACGAAGCCGTAACCTGGCGCCCGCGGTCGAGTCGGGCAGCTCCGCGAAGACGATCTCGCCGCGGGCCCGCGGGCCGATAGCTGGAGCTATAGCTGCTGCCAGTCTCGATTCATCCGACGCGGCGATCAGCTCGGCTGTTCCGCCGAGGAATGGCTCGGTCCCCTGATTCAACAGCTTGATCGACAGCTGACTCCCCGCTTCCCGCCACGCCCAACCGGCCACGGCGATTTGCACGCCGCCCAGTCCGCCGATCCGATTCGCGGCCGCAACGAGGTTGATCAACCCGTTACCGCTGCGGTTATCGGGTCCGTTTGGCGGAAGGTCGTCGGCGGTCGAGTAGAGCGCGTCCTTCAACTCGTCGGCGCTGGCACCGGGGTTGAGTCCGGCCAGTAGAGCCAGCGAGCCGCTCACGTGAGGCGCAGCCCAAGAGGTGAAGACCCCGCTTCTCCCTCTGACTTCTGCGGTGCGGGCTCCACGATTCCAAAGCACCGGCACTTCACCGGGGGCGACGACTTCGGGCTTGATCGCGTTGGGCCCGCAGGGTGACGGACCACCGAGGCTGTTCTGGGATACGACGATCTCCCCGTCGCGCATCTCGACGGCGCCGACCGAAAACGCGTTCAGCAGCAGATCGGCGCGTTGTCCGGGCGCGGCGACCGTGTCCAACCCGGCGGATCGATTACCCGAGGAGAAGACGACCGGTACGCCCGCCAGCTCCAAAGCGTCAATCGCTCGATCGAAAACTCCGTTGCAGCCGTCCGAGCGGAAGCCCCAAGAGTTGTTCAGGACGTCGGGGATATCGGTCGATGTGGAGGGATCGTGATCGGGATCGACAACCCACTGCATGGCCTGGAGCAGCACAGACAGCCTCGTGTATTCCCCACCGCCGAACCCCTCGAACCCGTTCACCGCCACCCACTCGGCGTCCGGCGCAACGCCGGTCACTACTTCCAGCTCTTCCTGCACGATCTGCGGGCCGGCGAGCGTCACCAACGTGTCGCCGGGCTCCAGGCTCCCAAGCGCCGTATACATCACGAACGTTCCGTGCCCTACCCCGGCAAGGCCTTCATCATCCACCGGCACTTCTGAGATGCCCCAGGGGTCAAACCAGGCAAGCTCAGGTGCGATGCTCAGGCCTCTCCATTTGCGCCACAACAGTGGATGAGCCCCGTCGACTCCGCTGTCGATCGACGCGATCACCGTGCCCTCGCCGGTCGCGCCTGCGCTCCACATCTCAGGTGCACCGATGACCTGAAGCCCCCATGGGAGACCGCCAGCCGGATCCTGCAGCGGAAGCCCGGGCGACCAGACGCGGATCGGCGCGTGCGACGGCGCCGACAGCTGGACCTCCACCAATCCATCGTAGTAGATCCGCCGAACGCGAGCCGAGCTTTGAAGCGAACGTATCTGATCGGGAGTGAGCTCAGCCTTCACAGCTCCGCCGATCCAGAGCAGCGAGGATGGCCATGGATCCAGGGACGCCCCCATCGGCAATGAGCGTCGGAGGTCTTCGGCGACGGACGCGTAGGCGGTGGCTAGGTTTCCGGCGTGCTCCGCGGCGCGACGCAAGCGATCAGGCGCCAGCGGTTCGGGCACGACGACGCGTGGCACCTCGATGAGCACCGGAACACGCTCTGCCGCTCCCGCCCGATCGAGCGCCCGGGCAAGCTCGAGTGTGAGCGTTGACGGTTGCTGGCCGCGGATTCCGGGCGCACCAGTCCACTGCGCGGGGAGGATGATGAGAAAGGCCGCCCCGGCCGCCACAAGCGTCCAGGTTAGGGTCCTTCTAGGGATGTAGGGTCTCACGACGTAAGCTACTGGTCTTCTCGCTCCTGTAGGCGGTTGAATATGAAGACTATTGCCGGGAGCGCGGTTGAGGCAAGAGGGATGGAATTCTCAGATTCTGGAATTACGAGATTCGGCGGTTGGTGGGGCGGCCGTGCGTGGCGGTATTTGGAGGTAGCAGTCCACTCCCCGAAGTTCGTAAACACCGAATCCCCGAACCCCAGAATTTCCTCAGGCCACGTAGTCGCCGACAACGATGTTGTACTTCTCCGGGTCCGTCGTCTTGACGATGGTCTTTGCGGGTCGGCCGGTGGTCGAGTCGGTATCCGAGAGATCGACGAGGGTAGGCTCGGGCAGCTTCCTGCCGCTAGCATCGGAGATAATTCTGACGAGAGGCCGGTGCAGTTCCTCCGGGTTCGGGCTCGGGGCTACGACGACGGACAACTCACCGGTATCAAGAATGCAGACGGTACCGACGGGGTAGATGCCCATCATGTTGACGAACGCTTTTACGATCGTCGGATCGAAACCGCGTGCGGGATTGTCACGCATCTCACGCAGGACTTCGTCGGGTGGGAACGGGATGTACTGGTAGCTGCGCTTCGAAGTTGCGGCGTCGAAGGCGTCGGCCACGGCGACGATGCGCGAGAAGAAACCAAACCATCGATCGCGGATCACTTTCGGGTAGCCGGTGAAGTCCGTACGCATGTGGTGCTCGTAAGCCTGAAGCATGGCCCGGTACGGAGGCTCCTCGAAGCCGTGCAGGTCGAACAGCAGGATGAGCCCGAACTCGGGATGCTGGCTCATGATTCGCCATTCTTCCTTGTCCAGCCGTCCGTCCTTGTTGAGCACGGAGAGCGGCACGCGCGACTTGCCCACATCGTGGAACAGGGCGCCCAGGCCCAACTCGAACAACTGTAGCTTGCTAAAGCCAAGCTTTTGTCCCAACGCCACGGACAGGATGCAAACGTTGACCGAATGAGTAAACGTGTACTCGTCGTAGTCGCGCAGCGTCGTCATTCCCAGCATCGCCGCTTCTTCGTGCAGTACCTGGTCGACGATGCCGAGCACGACGCGTTTCACGCGGCGGCCGCTCCACGCCTTGCCCAGTCGGACATTGGTCATGACGTCCTTCACAACCGAGACCGATCGGGCATACGTCCGACGCGCCGCTTCCTTGGCCTCCTCTGTGAGACTCAGCGCTTCCACCAGAGCAGCGGCCGGACCGACCGTCATGCTTTCGATACCGGCCTGCTGCATGCGCTGCCTGAAGAGGTCGAGAGCTTGACTGAGTTCCGCCGGCTCCGTCACGAGCAACGATAGGAAGGACGTCCATTCACGAATATCGACGCCCGGGTTGATGTCGATGTCGCCGATACCGTGACCTTCAAGCACTTTTCGAACGAAGACGAAGCTGGCGTAGTTGCCCAGGTCGAGGCGCACCCGCACATCGTTGAAGAAGATGAAATCACCGGCGAGGCGGAACTGCATGCGTCGCTCGCGCTTCAGGACGCTGCCGGCGGCGGCGTCAACCTCGGCGAGGGCACGCTGTACAACCTGATTCTCTAGTGGGTACAAGCGCAAAGAGCGCATCGTAGCGTAAAGCGCCGACAGAATCTTCCGGCCCTCCGCACTGAGCTGCGCGCTAGTATCCCTTAGGATATCATCGTCAGGCGCGTGCATCCTGCATCTCCGCTTCGATCTCCTCCACCGGCATCGTCCGCGCTTTGTGTACGGCGCTCAGCACCATCGTGTCTCTGTCCATCTCCGCCGTGTTCAGTTCGCGGTTGGCCTCGGCTCCGCCTATGATGCCCAGCGCCCGAGCAGCGCACGCCCTCAACGAGCTCGGGTGCCTCAACCAGAGAAAGCGGCGGCCATTGAGAAGCTTGGCGAGCAGCTTCACCCCGCCGTTGCCGGCGGCGCGCGCGAAAGCCTCGAAGAACGCCAACTGCTCCGTCAGATCCCGCTTGAGCAAATCCTTGTTCGTGATGTGCCCCTCCAGCTCCTCGGCGGCGGGGCTGTAGCGCAGATCGGCCAGCCCGCGAGCGGCGGCGACGCGCACGTCGCGCTGATCGTCGTGCAACGCCAGCAGCAGGGGCTTTCCGGCGACGGATGTACGCAGTTCGACCAGCGCCTGAACGCCGGCAAGTCGGACTTCCGGTTCGGTACGTTTCAACAGGCCAGCGATGGCCTCGGCAGTCCCGGCCATCTTCAGCCGACCCGCCAGCTTGGCCGCTTCGGCGGCGACACGGGGATCGTCATCCCCAATCATCGAGGCCATCAGTTTCGGGTTCGCCGCCGCGAGACGATCGAGCGTGGCCATAAGCTGCTCTTTCGCGTCACGCTGCAGAACCAGCGGAATCGCTTTCATCAACGTGGAAACGGCCTCAGCCCTGAGGACGCCGAGAAGCGTGGCGAGATCCTCGCTGTTCGGGTCGATGGAGCCATCCTCGAGAACGCGCACTAGCTGTTCTACGACGATCGGTTGACTCAGCTCGGCGACGACATTGTCGACCTCTTCGATGATATCCTGCTGCTGCCGCTTCTTCGCGATTGCCTCTATTTCGCGAACCATGTACGCCGCGTGTGCGAAGTCTCCCTCGGCGAGCACGCGTGGTAGCATCTGTTTTAGTACATCCAAGACCTCGCCGCGTCGCTCATCCTCACCGACTTCGTACTGGTCGAGGACTGCACTGACGACGTCGTGCTTGATCGGCCGCTCCCATTCACGGCGCAACTCCTGCTGCAGATGGGCTACATCCTGCTCATCGAGGAAGTACAGCGACGGCTCGAAATCCTCTCGCAGCTTCGGCGTCTGCAACTCGGGCGACAGCTCGAGCTGCGGCAGCATTGGAAGCTCGGTTCCGGCGTCCTCAGTTATCGTCTGGATTGCCTTGGGAGGTTCGTCACCAAGTATGTCGACGTACTCGTAGCGGATATGTTGGAAGTCGCAATTCCAGATCAGCGTGAGAAGATCGTCCTCATCTTCTTTCAGCGACTTGCCCAAGCGCAGCACATCTAGAAACTGCTGGAGCTCAGCTTCCTCTACCCCGGGTTGAAACTCGACCCGCCGTATGCCGTCCTTGTAGAGCTGGAAGGCGATGTTGTCGTGGGCGGTTTCCTTCCCCTTATAGACCGTATTGTCGAGCCAGCGTATTTCATTCTCGTGAATGGTGAAAGTGAGGCTGGGAATAGCACTCCAGATTTCCTGAAGACGGGAATGCAAGTCATCGATGAATTGATGAAGAAGTGGATTCCCCTGCACGTAGAGCTGGGCCGCCCGCGCCGTCTTCACGAATGCCGTGAAGAAGGCGCGGATATCAACATCGAGACCGGTCTCGTCATCCGCGCCTTCGCGTGGGACCGGTCCGCCGTCTAACTCTTTGTCCAGATCTCCGAAATCAGGAAACCCACTGAGGACGTCTTCGTCCATCACCGCATCCCTCTAGAGCGCCGTCTCACGCCGTATCCCCTCCCCCCCGCACACCCAAGTGCAGGCGGCAATCCAGATCTCAATGACTCGGGGGTGGGCCCGAACTCCCGGCTCCCAGTGTTACCCCGTAGGCGCTCGGATGTGCGATCGCTTGCGCGACGGGGCACACGTGCGACTCGGCTCCTAAGCAGCCCTGTAAACCAGTAGTGTTGTACAAGATCCGTAAGACACGCCGATTCGCTCGGCGACCGCGGTACGGGACCTGGCAGGGGGACTCGGTCCGGACCGGCTACCGACACATCAATATAGGCGATTTGGCCAAATTCGTCACCTGCTTGCGGATAGGCGACCGGGCCTTGCGATTCGGTAGACTTTCGGGTATCATTATTTCGGTTCCTGTTCGGTCTCCTCCGCCAGGTACCCAAATCCGGAATCCGCAGATGGGAGGGGTGATGGCTCTCACCAAGCGCCAGAGAGAGATTCTCGATTTCATCGAGTCCTTCATTCAGAGCTCAGGCTACTCGCCGAGCTTTGAAGAGATTGCCGAGTTCTTCGGCTACCGGTCTTTGGCGACGGTGCACGAGCACCTCTCGAATCTCGAGAGGAAGGGGTATATCCGGCGCAACTACAACGAGAGCCGGTCCGTAGAGCCGCTGGAGGCGGCGCGGCCGCGAGCGGTGGCATCGAGCCTACCGTTGTTCGGCCTGGTCGCCGCCGGAGCGCCGATCGAGGCGATCGAACACGACGAAACGGTCGCCGTGCCCGAGGATATGTTGACCGGTCGGGGCCCGCACTACGTGTTGAGGGTCCGGGGCGACTCGATGATAGACGACCAGATCCGAGACGGCGACTGCGTCGTTGTCGATGGGCGCGAGACGGCGGACAACGGGGAGATGGTGATTGCGCTGGTCAGCGGGGATTCGGCGACGGTGAAGCGGTATTACCGAGAGTCTGGCGGTCGTATTCGTTTGCAGCCGGCGAACGAGAGTCACGCGCCGCAGATCTACGGGGAAGAGGAAGTGCAGGTGCGCGGAGTTGTCATCGGGGTGATACGGAAGTACTGAGCCCAGGCGCCTGTACGAACGGTGTTTTTGGTCGCCGCCTTGCTCCGAACGGAGAGGGCGGCGATTGTCTTTTTCAGGATCACGATTAGGAGCACGATTACGAGCAGGAGCACGATCACGAGCGCGAGCAGGGGCAGGACGCGGGAGGGCAGTTGCCGGGGGGAGGTTGGTCGGGTAGTTTGCCGCCCGTGACGAGCCCAGAAGATAGAACGGGCAAGTGGCGAGTGAAGCTCGTCTTGCACTACGAAGGCCGGGATTTCTATGGCTGGCAAATCCAGCCGGACCGGCGCACCGTGCAGGGGGAGCTTTCGGCTTTGTTGGGCCAGTTGTTCGGCGGCGAAGTCCCGATGCTGACGGGGGCCGGTCGAACCGACCAGGGGGTCCACGCGACCGGCCAGGTTGCCAGCGCCATGGTGCCGGACCGTTTTGACGAAGAGGAACTGCTGCGGGCATTGAACGCGTTGGCGCCAACCGATCTGTGGATCGCCTCGGCGGAACGTGTGGACGACTCGTTCCATGCGCGCTACGACGCGACGTCACGGACCTACGTCTATCGGCTGGGTGTCACGCCGGAAACGCTTTCTCCGTTCAGCGCGCCGTGGTGCTGGCCATTGGGCCGGGAACTGGACTGGGATCTAACCGATTCCGCCACCGCGGTCCTGGTGGGAAGGCACGATTTCAGCGCCTTTGCCAAGTCGGGTCAACCGGAGCGTGGCGTTCACTGTGAGGTGCACAGAGCGTTATGGCGCGACTCCCCGGAAACAAATGGCGTGAGAGAATTCGAGATTGAGGCGGACCGCTACCTGCACCGCATGGTCCGCTATCTGGTTGGGACTCTGGTGGACATCGGCCTGACGACCCGACCCCTCGGGGACATGGAGGGGCTGCTTTCAGGGCAGCAGGGGCTCGTCGCGTCGCCCCCTGCCCCGGCCAAGGGTTTGTTTTTGACCCGGGTGGAGTATAGTAGAGAGCACACAGACAACAGTCGACAGCGTAGCTCAGGAGAGGCGAATGAAGATCTTCATTGACACGGCCGACATCGAGGAAATCCGCCGCGCCGCGCGCGCGGGCTTGATCGACGGCGTGACGACCAACCCGTCGCTGCTTTCTCAGGTCCTGGGTGACCGGAACGTCGCCGACTATATGCAGGAGATCGCGGAGGCCGTGGACGGCCCCGTCAGCCTCGAGGTGCTGGCGACCGACGCGGATTCCATGTTTGATCAGGGTCGCGAACTTGCGACACTGGGCAGCAATGTGGTGATCAAGGTCCCGCTGACCGAAGACGGGCTTGTAGCGACGCGCCGCCTTCGTGACGAAGGGATCGGCGTCAATGTGACGCTCTGCTTCTCGGCCTCGCAGGCGCTGCTTGCAGCGAAGGCCGGAGCTTCTTTCATCTCGCCTTTTGTGGGTCGCCTGGACGATATCTCCCACGAAGGTATGGAGCTGATCGCCCAGATCCGAGAGATGTACGACAACTACGGTTACGACACGGAGATTCTCGTCGCCTCGATCCGCCATCCGCTCCACTTCGTGGAGTCGGCGCTGCTCGGTGCCGATGTTGCCACGGTGCCCCCAGCCGTAATCTGGAAGCTACTCAAGCACCCGCTTACCGACCGCGGGTTGGAGGCTTTCCTTCGGGACGCCGAGAAAGCGAGCATCGAACTGCCGATGCGAGAGGGGGCCAAGGCATAAGCAGTCCGACGGAAGCTCGGGGCGGGCGTCCGCTCGCAACGATCGGCTGGCTTTTGGGCGTAGCTGCCGTAGTCGCCGCAGTGGCTCTCTTCAGACCTGGTTCACCGACTGATGGCGCTGACGGTTCGGCCCGGACGGTGGCCGTCGAGCACGGGGCACGCGTCGAGCCGGAACCGGCCGAACCGGCTAGCGAAAGAAGGCTACAGGACCCCGACGAGTCGGTCCCCAGCCGGCTCACCCCGATCGTCTACGCTGCCCGACGAGTAACTCCCTCCGTTGTGAGCGTGAACGTGATCCGGCGCCAGCGCGTCGGGCCGCGCTCTTTCTGGCAAGAGTGGTTCGTCCCGTTCGGCCATGAGCGGGAGGTGGCGGGGCTTGGCTCGGGTCTGGCGATCGCGGAAGGCGGCTACGTACTCACCAACGCACATGTCGTTGAAGGCGCCACCGAGATCGTGGTGGCCACCGTCGACGGTAACGATCATCCCGCCGAGCTTGTTGGATCCGATGCTTTGTCCGATCTGGCGCTCGTCAAGGTAGAAGCAGATATACCCCTTCCGGAATTCGGCGACTCGGATGACATCTTCATTGGCGAACCCGCCATCGCGATAGGCAATCCGTTCGGCTACCTCCTATCCAACGTCGAGCCCACGGTTACCAGCGGCGTGATCTCGGGTACCGGTCGTCATATCCTGCCCGGCACGATCTCCAACTCGGGTGAACAGGGCCAGACGATCTATGCCGACATGATCCAAACGGACGCGTCGATCAATCCTGGGAACTCGGGTGGACCGCTGGTGAATGCCGAGGGCGAGGTCATCGGAGTCAACTCGGCAATCTTCTCGCGCTCCGGTGGTTCTCAGGGGCTTGGCTTCGCGATTCCTATCAACCGCGCGCTGCGCATTGCCGAGCAGATACGCACCGACGGCCAGGTGCATCGACCGTGGGTTGGCATCGATGTTGGACCAACCGAGAGAGATCGGGCGGGGCGCCGTCGCGGCGCAACCATCACACGAATCGCACCGGACTCGCCCGCCGAGCGTGCCGATCTGGTGGTGGGAACCGAGGTCATAGCCGTGCAGGATCGGCCAGTGAAGTCGCCCCTCGACTGGGAAGCTGAGCTGTTCAACGTCGTGCCCGGAGAGCGGCTGAGCCTGACGATCAGAGACGAAGATGGAGCGGAGCGGCGGGTGACGGTGAGGGTAGAAGAATTGCCCTCCGTACAGGCGGACCGGGTCGAGGTGCTGGAAGGCCTGGAGCTGATCACGCTCACGCCGGCGATACGCGGAGAACGCGGCCTGCGCAACCAGGAGGGCGCGCTGATCTCGGACGTGTCGGATGAGGTGACGGGCGTAACCGGACTGCGACGCGGAGACCTGATCGTAGGGGTCAACCGACAGCGCGTGGCAAGCGCTGACGAGGTGGCCGAGCTACTGGGATATCTCGCAGGGCGCGGAGCGATTAGACTCTACTACGAGCGGGACCAGGTGGTCTACTTCACTACGTTCCGCATCGTCGAGGACTGATTCAGTGACAAACGACCAGTATCAGAACCCGTTGATCACGCGCTACTCGTCTCCGGAGATGGGGGCGATCTTCGGGTCGGCTCATCGGGCGCGTATCTGGCGCCAGCTATGGATCGCGCTAGCTGAGTCGGAGCGCGAACTGGGGTTGGAGGTCAGCCAGGAAGCCATCGAGTCGATGCGGGCCCATATCGATGAGATCGATTTGGCGCGCATCGCCGAGATCGAATCCGAAGTGCGCCACGAAGTCATGGCACACATACGCCAGTTCGGCGAGGTAGCGCCCGAGGCAAGAGGCGTGATCCATCTCGGCGCGACGTCAGCTTTCGTGATGGACAATGCCGACCTCATTCAGCACCGCGAAGCGCTGCAGCTGATCCGCACTCGACTTCTGAGCCTGATCTCAACGCTGCGTGACCGGGCGATCGAGAACCGTGCCGTCGCCTGCGTCGGATACACTCATCTGCAGCCCGCGCAGCCGACGACCATGGGCAAGCGGATGACGCTGTGGCTTCAGGACCTGGTCCTGGACCTCGAGACGGTCGAGTTTCGTTTGCAGAAGCTCCGATTCCGGGGCGCCCGCGGCGCAACGGGAACCGAAGCCTCATTCCTGATCCTGTTCGACGGCGACTCGCGAAAGGTCGACCGTCTGAACGAGCTGGTGGCCGCCAAGCTGGACTTCGAGCAACTGTACGGGGTCTCTTCTCAGACTTACCCGCGCAAGGTCGACGCCTCGTTGCTGGGCGCTCTTTCCGAGATCGCGCAATCGCTTTCGAAGTTCGGCAACGACATTCGATTGCTCCAGAACTTCGGCGAAGTCGCAGAGCCGTTTGGCAAGTCGCAGATCGGCTCGAGCGCTATGGCGCACAAGCGGAACCCGATGCGGTCGGAGCGCATCGATGCTCTGGGCCGTTACGTCATCGCCCTGGCGCAAAACCCAGCCGTTACGGCGGCAACCCAGTGGCTGGAACGCAGCCTGGATGACTCGGCGAACAAGCGAATCGCTGTACCGGAGGCCTATCTGGCGACGGACGCGATTCTGCTGCTGGCTCACAACGTGGTGGCTGGACTGGAGGTGTTCCCTGAGGTCTGCTCGCGCCGCCTAGCCGAGCAGCTCCCGTATCTGGCGGCGGAGCCGTTTCTGCTTTATGCATCGGCCAGGGGCGGAGACCGCCAGGAATTGCACGAACGCATCCGGCGGCACTCTATCGCCGCTGCCGATCGGGTGCGCCAAGGCAAGTCTAACGACATGGTCGAGCGATTGGCCGGGGACTCGGAAATAGGCATTGCACGGGAGCAGATCGAGCATATGATCAGCCCGGAAGCAATGGTGGGCCGAGCCCCGGAGCAAGTCGACCGATTCGTCGAGCAATGGGTGGACCCGATTCTGGAGCGGTACGGCGGCGAAGTAGAAAAGGCGAGCCCCAAGCTCTCGGTGTGAACACAAGGCTGACAACCAACTACCCGCGATATCCCGTGATAGAAAATACGCTTAGCAGTGTGAAGCTCGACCTTCCCCTCCTGCGCGAAGGGAAAGTACGAGAGGTGTACGAGTTGGGAGACGATCTACTGATCGTTGCCACCGATCGGTTAAGCGCCTTCGACGTGGTCATGGATGAGCCGATACCCTACAAAGGGACGGTGCTCACCCAGTTGTCGAAATGGTGGTTTGATCGTGTGAGCGACATCGTGGTCAACCATATGATCAGCACCGACGCCGAGGAGATCATCGAGCGCGACCCCAAGCTGGCTGATTCGCGAGCGCGCTGGGACGGCAGATCTATGCTGGTAAGGCGGACCGATCCCTTTCCCGTCGAGTGCGTCGTTAGAGGTTACATCACGGGGTCAGCTTGGAAGGAGTATCGTGACTCCGGAACCCTGGCCGGCGAACGGCTGCCGGAGGGATTGGTCGAAGCCCAGCGTCTCGACCCGCCAATGTTTTCGCCGGCGACGAAGGCGACCGAGGGTCACGACGAGAACATCACGTTCAGTCGTGTCTGTGGGATCGTTGGCATGGCTGTCGCCAACACGCTTCGCGACATCAGCCTCAATCTGTACGAGCGCGCCCGGGACATAGCGTACGAGGGCGGCGTCATCCTCGCCGACACGAAGTTCGAGTTTGGCGTCAGCGCGGACGGCGAGATCCTGTTGATCGACGAGGTGCTGACCCCCGACTCATCTCGATTCTGGCTCGTCGACCAGTACAAGCCGGGTCAAAGCCAGCAGTCGTTCGACAAGCAGCCGGTTCGAGACTATCTCGACCTCATGGTGATGAAGGGCGAATGGGACAAGCAACCGCCGCCGCCGAAGCTGGCAGACGAGGTTGTGGAAAGCACGTCTAAGAGGTATTTGAAAGCGTACGAGCTAGTAACCGGCGAGTCACTCGAACAAGCGAGCTAGCAGCAGATGCGCATACCTCTGGCTCGGGAAGGCTACCCATTCATCCTCAGCACAGCGATCCCTGCGATCGTACTGCTCGATGCCGCGGTCATAAAAGGGGGGCCGGTTCTCTGGACCTTCGCAGTGACTATAAGTATCCTCGCTCTGGGCGTGATCGCCTTCTTCCGCGACCCCGAGCGTGTCGGACCTAAGGGCCGCGATCTGATCCTCTCGCCGGCCGATGGCAAAATCATCGAAATCACCGACGTCGAGGAGCCTTCATACCTTCACGGCAAAGCCGTGCGTCTCTCGATTTTCCTTTCTCTGTTTGACGTTCACATCAACCGCTATCCCGTCTCGGGCAGCGTTGGGCATCGATCCTACGATGCTGGCAACTTCGAGCCTGCCTGGCGAAGCTCGGCCAGCCACTCGAACGAACGCTCGTCGACGGGGATCGAATTTGGCGGCGGTGCGCTGCTGGTGAACCAGATAGCGGGACTGGCCGCCAAGCGAATCGTCAGCTACGCGGAGTTGGGAGACCAGGTGGAACAGGGTGAGCGGATGGGACTCATCCGGTTCGGCTCGCGAGTCGATATCTACATGCCACCCGACGTGACCCTGAATGTCCAGGTCGGAGAGCGCGCGACCGGCGGAATGACCGTTCTGGCACAGCTGCAGGAATCCGAGAACGCGCAATGAACAGAAGAAGCAGGCCGGCCGGCGCTCGGCGCCGACGGGCGATCGTCATTCTGCCCAACGCCTTCACGTTGGGCAATCTGTTTTTTGGGTTCTGGGCCATCATCTCCGCGATCCGCGGGGACTACAGTACAGCGGCCTGGCTGATCTTCATGGCCGCTGTCGCCGACGCCCTCGACGGGCGCATCGCACGTTTCTCAAGAACGGGATCGCCTTTCGGGACGGAACTCGACTCGCTAGTCGACCTTGTCAGTTTTGGAGTCGCGCCAGGGGTCCTCTTCTTCGTGCTCTACCTGCAGTCCGGTGACTGGGGATGGACACTCAGCTTCATCTACGTCGCTTCCGTCGCCGTTCGGCTGGCCCGATTCAACATCGAACAGGGCGGGCAGGCAAAGATTCACTTTCACGGTCTGCCCTCGCCCGCCGCCGGCGTGGCGATCTCTTCGTTCTATCCGTTCAGCCAGACAGCCTTCTTCGCCGAGTACCTAGCCGCCTTGCCGTGGACGAGAATGATCGGCGTGTATATGATTGTTCTGGCGGGGCTGATGCTCAGCCACGCGATCTATCCGGCGATCCCCCGGCTCAGTCTCCGCACCACCAGTGGGCGCGTTGGCATCATTCTCGTGCTGTCCTGCGTGGCGTCGCTCATCTGGAATCCCCAGTTGGTCGTCTTCCCTGTCGGACTGGCCTACATCACCGTCGGCGTCGTTCGCTCGGCCGCCCTGGGTCTGCTGGACCGTATCCCGGACCGCGATCCTCTGGAGGAAGAGCTGGAAGCCGATGAAACAGAAACCCGGGATCTGGAGTACGAAGATATTCGGCCACACTGGTCGAGCCGCGGCAGATCCGATGCGGGGCCAGAAGAGGCCGAGTAAGAGGAGGAAACTCCAAGCCGGAGCTAGATATAGCCCGGCTCACCTCGAAGCCGGTTGAACCGGCGAAATTTGCTATATTTCACATGTTGGAGGGGACGCCCGCCGGTGATCCCCGTACGTAGGCCGCTTGATGGCAGTATTGCGACACAGGGGGAGCGACATGGCAAGCAGAGCGGCACGCTGGACAATGGCACTGGCCGCCACAGTTCTCGTGGCAGGATCGGCAACAGCTCAGGGTGTGCAAACGATCAGCCCCGGAATGTCGATGGAAGAGGTTACAGGGATCTTCGGCGAGCCGGCCGCCATCCGATCTTACGAGGCGTACACGTTCTTCTTCTATCAGAACGGCGTGGAGGAGGAATACGGAACGGCCGACATCGTGTTCTTCGACGGCGGCGAGGTGGTTGACGCCGTCTTACGATCGTCCTGGCGCCAGTACACGGGTGAGAGTTCGTCACCGATGGGAACGGTACCGAGCCCCACACCGGGTGGTATGTACCTCGAGGTGCCGGCTCGCGTGGAGGCGGTCGAAGTACGCACGACTCAACAGCCAGCGGCTCAGCCACGCGAGGATCAGCCGCCACCTCCACCGCCCTCGGCAACGGGAGGGACGGAGTTCAGCGCCTTTATTCCGATTTGTGTGACATCATTCGTTGACAACCAGATGCTGACTCCGGACGCCTCGTTGAAGGTCTGTGAGTGCACGTCGAACGAGGCACAAGCAGCCGGAGTGGATGGAGCGACGATTGCCTCGATTACCGAGGCGCTGAAGACCGATCCGAGCGCGCTTTCCATGGACTCTAGAGTCCAGGCGGCGGGCTCGACGTGCGTCGACGCGTTCGCGGGCGGCGCGGTGGCCGATACGACGTCTAGCGGAGGCTGAAGCGAGCGGTTGAACAGAACCGGCGATCCCCCTGCCCGTTCGATAGCTTTCGGATACCACAAGGCCGCGGCGGTTCAGTCTGGATGAACCGTCGGCGGCCTATTATCATTCCAGCTTCGCTGGGACGATTTCCAAAGACCGGGGTGAGGATGACGTTGAGAGACGTGGCTGAGGAAACCAAGGGATCATCTGTGAAGAGGCGTCTCCACGTGGTGGAGAAGTCGCTTCGCGAGGAGTGCGGCGTGTTCGCGGTGTCCGGCCACGAAGCGGCGGCCGAGCTCACGTTCCTAGGGCTGTACGCCTTACAGCATCGCGGCCAGGAGTCCGCGGGCATCGTTGCGGTCGACGATGACGGAACGACCCGTATTCATAAGGGGATGGGCCTCGTCGCCGAGGCGATAAAGAACGAAGATATCCGCGAGCTGCAGGGACAAGTAGCGATTGGCCACGCACGCTACTCCACAGCCGGAGAATCGGAACTCCGCAATGCTCAGCCAGCGCTGGTCAACTACCGCGACGGTACCCTTGCCCTCGCCCACAACGGCAACCTCACAAACGCCGCCGAGCTTCGGAACCGCCTGGTCGCCGAAGGGGCGATCTTCCAATCGACGATGGACTCGGAGACAATCGTTCACCTGATCGCGCGCTCTCAGCTCTCCAACCCGGACGAGCATGTTCTCGAGGCGCTCGGCCAGGTCGAGGGCGCTTTTTCGCTGGCCATCCTGGTCAACGACTGCGTTTACGCGGCGCGCGATCCCCGGGGCTTCCGGCCCCTCGTGCTGGGTCGGCTGGGTTCGGCCATCATCGTGGCCTCGGAGACCTGCGCACTGGATCTGATCGAGGCGGAATACATACGGGATATCGAGCCCGGCGAGGTGCTGAAGATCCGTAATGGCTCGATCGAAGAGCTACCTCGCCTCACGCCGACGGTGCCGGCATCCTGCATCTTCGAGTTGATCTACTTTGCGAGGCCCGACTCGCAAATCTGGGGTCAATCGGTTGACGCGGCGCGCCGCGCCTTCGGCCGCCAGTTGGCGCTCGAGCACCCGGCCGATGCGGATAGCGTCTTCTCCGTTCCCGACTCATCCAACTCGGCGGCCCTCGGCTACGCCGAGGGCTCTGGTCTACCCCTCGAGCTGGCTTTGATCCGCAATCACTACATCGGCCGAACGTTCATCCAGCCGGTGCAGACGGACCGAGATTTCAAGGTCCGGGTGAAATACAACCCGGTCCGCGAGATCGTCGACGGCAAGCGGCTGGTCATGGTTGACGACTCGCTGGTCCGAGGCACCACCAGCCGCGGGCTCGTCTCGATGATCCGCGAGGCCGGGGCGAAGGAGATCCACGTTCGAATCTCCTCACCACCCATTCGCTTCCCGTGTTACTACGGGATCGACATGCCCACTCGAGAAGAACTGCTCGCCTCGAAACGCAGCGTGGAAGAGATACGCGAGTACCTTGGAGTTGACTCCATCGGATATCTGTCGCTGGAAGGGATGATCGAGGCAGTGAAGAACGCGGGGCCGTTCTGCGACGCGTGCTTTACAGGTAACTACCCAGCGCCGCTGACCGATGTCGAGCGTGGATACGCGATCCCGTCCAGCTGCTGCTGAACGGACTCCCTTCTTAACACATCCTGCAGGGCGTGCTTCGGGCTGGACTCTGTCACAGTGACACAGCGACCCACATCGCCTAAGGCCAGATTGAGATCGAGGCGGCCACCACAAGCTCGTCTCCTGCCGCGACGGCCTGACGAGCAGCACTGATATCGAAATAGACGACCTTTACACCAGTATCGTGTCCACGAGAACGCCGGGTGGCAACAGATCCTGAAACGTGATGGTGTCGCTGTTGAACGGGAGGATGAGATCGATCTCCCACTCGGGCTGTTGGAAGTCACAAGCCATGGTGGAAGATATGGCGGCGAGACAAACGGCGATCGGCAAACGAACGGCCGTCAGCAGCTTAGCTGGGATACTCTGCAAGCGTTCTATACTCGTCTTCGTTGGGCGGTGCACGGTATTGTAATTCGCGCCCGCTGCAACGCAACCGGCCTGCCGGCCAGGTATCGCAGGCCTGCCGCTGCTTTGGAAGACAATTGGAGTACCGGTCGTACGGAAGGGCAAAGATGGAATGGGAACGGCGGGCTGCGCTAGAGTTTCCCCTGCGCTAGCTAGCGGTGGGTAGGTATACTTTGACGCTGGTTCCGTGTCGGGGCTCGCTTTCGGCCGTGACATACCCGCCAAACCCCTTCACGATTCCGTAGACGGTCGACAAGCCCAGCCCTGTGCCCTCTTCCTTCGTTGTGAAGAACGGCTCGAACACGTGCTGCAACGTCTCGCGGTCCATTCCCTCCCCGGTATCGCCAATCCCTAGCATGGTATAGCGCCCGGGACTCACTCCACCGTGCGACTGTGCAGCTTTCTCACTCAGATCTACGTTCGCCGTCTCGATGCTGAGCACTCCGCCCTGCGGCATAGCATCCCGAGCGTTTACGGCAAGGTTGAGAAGGACCTGCTCTACCTGACTGCGATCTGCAAGCACCGTTGCATCCCTGGCGCGCAGGCCCAAGGCGAGTTCCACATCGTCTCCCACGACTCGGCGAAGCATCGCGCTCGTTTCGTCCACCACGGCGTTGAGATCGAGCTTGGTTCGCTCGACTTCGCGTGGACGGCCGATGACGAGCAGTTGCCGAATCAGGGCCGTCCCTCGCTCGCAGGCCTTCGCCACACCGTCCAGGTCGGTTCGACCCGCGCTGTCCTCGTCCAGGTGGCGACGAGCGCGCTCCGCGTAGCCATTGATCGCGGTAAGCACGCTACCGAAGTCATGAGCTACACCGCCGGCCAAGCGGCCAACGGCTTCCATCTTCTGGGCCTGATGAAGTTGGCGCTCGAGCTGCGTATGCTCGGTGATGTCGATGCCAGTACCAATGACGAACTCGACCTCGCCATCATCACCCAGAATGGCCGTGTTGGACCAGGAGATCAGCCGGCGCTCGCCCGCCTTGGTGAGCCAGTAGTTGACGTACTTGTTCGGAAAGTTCCCTGCCGCGAGCTCGGCGAACACGCCCTTTACCGGTTCGACCTCGGCAGGGATCAGAAAGAGCTCCCAGAACGGGCGCCCCTCCACCTCATCGAACGTGTAGCCCGTAGCCTGCCCGCAGGCCTGGTTGAACAGTACTATCCTGCCCTTGCGATCAAGAACCACGACCAGGGCGCCGACCGTGTCGAGCACGGCGGATATGAAGTCGCTCTCGCTCTTGAGGTGTTCTTCCGCCCGTTTTGTCGCGAGGGCCGTCGGGCGGCCGGGCGAGTCGTGGGACGGCTCGCCCTTCTTAGGGGCATGCGTCATCGTCAGGGCTATCTCCGCACAAGGTCTCAGTAGCAGGCCAAATCGGCCTGTACCGGTGGAATTATCGCCCAAAGCGACCCGTTCCGCCAGACCAATCCTGCAGGGCCCGAAGGGTCGATTCTGTAGGCTCTAGTACCGTGCAGCGGCGACGCGGGAGTTTGTGGAAGGATCCCGATCTCGAGCCTGACAGGCCGCTTCAGTCACGGCCGGGTACCGGGCTTCAAGTTGCCGGCGGTGCGTTGGCGAAGGCGCCGCCTCGTAGTACACGAGCAGCATCTCATGCCAAACCGCAAGCGCAGACGCGGCCAGAGCGGAATGCCGCGAATCCTCCTGCCGGGCTTTCAGCGACTTAAGGGCCGGGCTCACATCGATTATCGCCTGGCGATAGGCATCGATTCGCCTTGTTAACGCAGGGCCCCCGGCCTTCTCGATGTCGTCGAGAATCGGGTCGGCATACCCGTTTGCTGCTCGTAGAGCCGCCTCGACGTCGTTCCGCTGGACTCTGGGATAGTGGTCGACTCGATCGAGGACCTGGGAGGCATTACCAGACGAGCCTGTTGCGGCAAAAACGGATGCGCGTCTTGCTGGGGCCGTTTGGTCGCCGATGGCCAGGCTTCCAAGCGCCACGACAGTCACGAGGCCGATCATCAGAACGATGGTTGGGGCAAGTCTATTGTTCATCATCTCTCCGATAGCATATACCGACATTCCTGCTCTCTATAGGTTGACAACTTGAGGACGGAATTCGTTAAAAGGCTACCGGTCTCCCTTGACGGGAACGTGACCTATTCCCAGTGTTCAGCACCCTCGGCCAGCGCCCACGCACGTCAGGACTCATATGCAGGCTTTCAATCTGGCCCGACCTCTCAAAGTCGCTCGATCAGCGAGTGGAATCCCGGTTAGCCGCGTATCACGACATGGATGTCGATGGCTCTGCCCATCAGGCCTCGTCATTCTTGCGATGATTCTCGGTTGCGGAGGCGACGGTAGCTCAAGAGGAACAGAAGGTGCTACGGATATGGCTTCATACGATGTTCAGCCGTTCGGGCAGTTGGATGACGGACGACAGATAAGTCTGTACTGGCTGAGCAATCCGAACGGTCTCCGGGTCGCTGTCACTGACTACGGTGGGATTGTCACCCAGCTTCACGTCCCGGACCGAAATGGCAACCTCGACGACATCGTTCTCGGGCACGATTCGTTGTCCGCCTACCTTGCCGGCCACCCGTACTTCGGCGCCATCGTAGGTCGCTACGGGAACCGCATCGCTCGTGGCCGCTTCGTTTTAGACGGCAACGAGTACTCGCTCGCCACGAACAACGGCGCCAATCACCTTCACGGGGGTCTCATTGGCTTCGACAAAGTCGTATGGGCGGCCCAACCGTACGCGAACGACCAGGAGGCCGGAGTCGAATTCAAGTACGTGAGCGCCGCGGGTGAGGAGGGTTACCCGGGCCGGCTCAGCGTCAGCGTCACCTATGCCCTTACGAAATCCGATCAACTGCGGATCGATTATGAGGCGGAAACCGACGCCCCGACGGTGATCAATCTGACTCACCACAGCTATTTCAACCTGGCTGGTCACAACTCCGGTGATGTCCTGGATCACGAACTGATAATGAACGCCAGCCGATTCACGCCTGTCGATGAAGGCCTCATACCTACGGGTGCGCTATCGCCGGTGGAAGGGTCGCCGTTCGACTTCAGAAGAGCCAAGACGATCGGTTCACGTATCGATATGGAGAACGAGCAGTTGCGCTACGGCGAAGGTTACGATCATAACTTCGTGCTCGATGACTACGATGGCACGTTAAGCACAGCGGCAAGCGTATACGAACCCTCCAGCGGGCGTGTCATGAGGGTACTGACGACCGAGCCGGGCATTCAATTCTACTCCGGGAACTTTCTGGATGGCAGTGATGTGGGCAAAGGAGGAACAGCCTACCAGCACCGAGCGGGGTTCTGTCTGGAAACTCAGCACTTCCCGGATTCTCCTAACCAACCGACGTTCCCGACGGCGGTCTTACGGCCCGGGGAGCGCTATACATCGACGACGATATACGAGTTTGCGGTGCGTTAACAACGGGGAGATGGGATGTTGCTGAATCGTGGGTGGAAGTTCGAGAACCACTGCATTCGCGGATTTCGCGAGGTCGCAGGCGCCGCGGCCGCAATCATTCCCGTTCTGTGCCTGGTGACGCTTCTGGTTGCCGCCTGTGGTGAGCCAAGATGGAAGCCAGCCAACCTGCGCATGGCAACTCGCTGGACGGACGATGTCACGCCACTGAACGCTCGCCCTGAGTACCCGCGACCGATCATGCGGCGCAGCGAGTGGCTGAATCTGAACGGACTTTGGGACTACGCAATCACAAGACGTAGCGGTGAGCCATTGGGTTATCACGGCAAGATCCTCGTACCCTTCCCTATTGAATCGGCGCTTTCCGGCGTTGCGGACACTGTGGGCCCGAATCGCCGCCTTTGGTACACGAGGGACTTCTTGGTGCCCGAGTCCTGGCTGGACAGTCGGGTCCTGCTTCACTTCGAGGCGTCCGATTGGGAGACCGAGGTCTGGGTCGACGGTAGCAACGTCGGTCTCCATCGAGGCGGCTACGATCCGTTCAGCTTCGATATTACGGAACACTTGTCTGACTCGCTAACACACGAGCTGGTTGTCGCGGTGTGGGATCCGACCGACGAGGGGACCCAGCCGCGGGGCAAACAGGTGCGGCATCCCAGAGGCATCTTCTACACTTCGGTTACCGGTTTGTGGGGGACAGTCTGGCTCGAGCCGGTACCCGAGACGGCGATCGCCGACTATGTCGCCGCAGCTGACATCGATGGAGCCTCGGTCATCGTGAGCGTGGTGGCTCCTGACATGGCGGCGGGAGACCGATTAGAAGTGTCGGTCCTGGCGAACGGCGGAATCGTCTCAGACAACGAGGGCCCTGCGAATCGGCCGCTCGAAGTTCCTGTCCCCGAACCGCGCCTCTGGCATCCCGACGATCCCTATCTCTACGACTTGCGAATCCGCCTGCTACGCGACGGCGCCGAACTGGACGAAGTCGATGGCTATTTCGGAATGCGCGAGGTATCGATCGGTCCGGATGATGACGGCGTGCTGCGAATTCTGCTCAACGGTCGTTTCGTCTTTCAAAGCGGGCCGCTGGACCAGGGCTACTGGCCGGACGGGCTGTACACGGCACCGACGGAAGCGGCCATGGTCTACGATCTGGAGATGACGAAGGCGATGGGCTTCAACATGCTGCGCAAGCATGTCAAGGTCGAGCCGCGAACCTTCTACACCTGGTGTGATCGACTTGGTATTCTCGTATGGCAGGACATGCCAAACGCGAACGTGCCGCTCGAAGCTCGCGACTCCGATCGACCCACCGACCCACAAGCCACCGCACAATTCGAGTCGGAGCTTGTCCGGCTGGTGCAAACTCACATGAACCATCCAAGCATTGTCATGTGGGTCCCGTTCAACGAAGGATGGGGGCAGCACGACTCGGAACGAGTCGTCGATCTGATCCGGGCGGTAGATCCCAGCCGCCTGGTCAATCACGCCAGCGGCTGGTATGACCGGGGCACCGGCGATGTGATAGATCATCATCATTATCCCGACCCGCGGCCGCCGACGCCCTCGGCGACGCGCGCCGCCGTCCAGGGCGAGTTTGGGGGCCTTGGATTCAATGTGTCCGGGCACATGTGGACCAAGGAGGGATGGGGGTACGCCCTATTCCCGGACCGCGAGAGCCTGGCGCAGCGCTTTGAGGACCTGTTTCAGGTCATTCGACAAGCGGCAAGCGACAGCGGCCTCAGCGCAGCGGTCTACACACAGACCACCGACATCGAGACCGAGAATAACGGACTGATGACCTACGACCGTGAGGTCGCCAAGCTAGCGCCTGAAACGGTCGCCCTCGCCCAGCGCGGTTTCTTCGCGCCGAGGGTCGAGCGCCGGGCTCCGATCTTCATCGACCGCACGGAAGTTGTGCTCAACGCATCGAAACCCGGCGCTCGCATTCATTACTCTACCGACGGCAGCGAGCCGACGGTCGAGTCGGCAACTTACGCAAAGCCGATCGTGATTAACGAGACCACAACCGTGCGCGCCCGGGCTGTTTGGCCGGATGGTACAGCCAGTCGCGTCAGCAGCTACACATACGAGAGCGTAACGCCAGCACAAGCTCAGCCGAGCCAGGATCTGCTCGTCGGTCTATCAGTAGAGTACTACGAGACCGAGGACGAATGGGAGCGGCTCCCCGATCTTTCAGAGTTAACTCCAGTCTCTGTCTCGACGTCGGACGCTATCGACTGGAGGGGTGGCAGGCGCGATGAGTACTTTGCACTTCGGTACCATGGCCACATCGTCGTGCCCGAGACCGGCGTCTATGGGTTCCACCTAACTTCAGACGACGGGAGCAAGCTCTTGATCAACGGCTTGGAGGTCGTCGACAATGACGGGATACACGGGGCGGTGGAGCGCTCCGGCTACGTGGCGCTCGAAGCGGGGGCGCACGCCATCGAGCTGTTGTTCTTCCAGCGAGCTGGCGGAGTAGCGCTGGGGCTAGATGTCGATGGCCCTGGTATCGAACGGCAGGTTGTGCCGGCAGCCTGGCTTCGGGGTTAGCGGGTAGTCCAAATCAATGCTCTGACGGACCCACGGCACGCGGCAGCGACTTCTGCAGCACGACATAGCCAGCGATACCGGAGAGCAAGGATCCGACGAGAATGCCGATCTTCGCTTCGTTCAAGAGCAGCTCCGAGTTGAATGCCAGATCGCTGACGAATAAGGACATCGTGAAGCCCACACCCGCCAGCAGGCTGGCGCCGTAGATCATCCCCCAATTCGTTCCTTCCGGCATGCTAGCCCGACCGCTCTTGATGGCTAGCCAGCTAAACGCCGTGATGCCGATCTGCTTGCCGAAAAACAGGCCCAGGATGACCCCCAAGGTGACCGGTTCCGGCAGCACCTCTACAATTCGAGCGTTTAGTGCGACACCCGCGTTGAAAAGAGCGAACAGCGGCAGGATAATGAATGATACTAATGGGTGAAGCCGCTCCTCCAGGACGATGCCGGTCGGCAACATGGCGCTTGACGCCAAATACATATCGCCCAGCGCTTCTAGTTGCGCGCGATCGTGCAACATGCTGTCCCGGGTGAGCTCTGCCGCCTCGAGCTCCTCCAACCGGGCCCGGGAGCGAGTCAAGAATTCCGTTGCCTCGATATCCGACCTCACCGGCACCAGCATCGCCACCAGGATACCGGCCACCGTTGCGTGGACGCCTGAAGCGAACACAGCCACCAATACTCCTATCGCCAGCAGAATGTAAACGCTGGACCGTTTCACGCCGGTGCGGTTCGCAACAAAGATCAGCAAAAGGCATATGGCCGCCACGACCAGGGCGGCGAGATTGATGGCGTCCGTGTAGAAGACGGCGATGACCAGGACAGCTCCCATGTCGTCCGCAATCGCCAACGCGGTGAGGAACACCTTCATGCCCAGCGGAGCGCGCCTCCCAAACAACGCCAGAATCCCCAACGCAAAAGCGATGTCGGTGGCCATCGGGATCCCCCAGCCCCGACTCCCTTCCCCGCCAACGTTTAGCGCGGCATAGATGATCGCCGGGACGACCATACCGCCGATGGCCGCGCTTACCGGTAGAATCGACTTCTTGACGGAGGATAATTGCCCGACGACGATCTCGCGCCTGATCTCGAGCCCGACGACGAAAAAGAACACCGCCATCAGGAAGTCGTTGATCCAGTGCCGCAGCGATAGCTTGAAGCTCGCGTCGCCCCACGAGATCGAGATGTACTTGTGAGCGAGATCGAAGTAGCCCTGGGCCCAGGGAGAGTTGGCCCAGGCAAGTGCGATGATCGTGCAAGCCAGAAGCAGGATGCTCCCTGACACCTCGGAGTGCACGAAACGTTGAAAGATCCCCTGGGGCTCGCGGTTATGTCCCGACCGACTCATGGACTCTCTCCCGGTGTTTCGTCGATGGGTCAGATATGAATCGCTCGCCCGTCCACGGCGAGCGCCGCTTCCTTTACCGCCTCACCAACGCCTGGGTGATGGTGTACGGTACGCGCGATGTCCTCGGCCGCCGCCCCGAATTCCATGGCAACTACCGCCTCCATGATCAAATCGCCCGCTAGCGGCCCGAGAATATGAATGCCGAGTACTCGATCCGTCTGCGCGCTAGCGAGTATCTTCACCAGCCCATCCGTATCGCCGGTGGTTCTGGCCCGGCTGTTCGCCTGGAACGGGAACTTGCCGACCTTGTAATCGATGTCAGCGGCCTTCAGTTCTTCCTCTGTCCTACCCACAGCCGCAATCTCAGGCCACGTATAGACGACGCCCGGGACGAGGTTGTAATCCACATTCCCCGACTGACCCGCCAACATCTCGACACACGCGACACCGTCCTCTTCCGCCTTGTGCGCCAGCATCGGCCCCGGCACGCAGTCGCCGATCGCATAGATCCCGGCCACGGTCGTCTGGAAACGATCATCAACAACGAGCATTCCTCCGGGCGCGATTTCGACCCCTAGTTCCTCGAGCCCCAGATCTGCTGTATAAGGCCGCCGCCCGATACAGACGAGTACGACATCAGTCTCTATCGTCTTCCCTTCTCCGCCCGATGCCGCCTCGACCGTTAAATTGACCGACGACTTCGTCTTCTCAGCGCCCGTCACCTTCGATGAGAGATTGAAATCGAGGCCCTGTTTCTTGAACACGCGCTGAGCCTGCTTGCTGATCTCACGGTCCATACCTGGAAGAATGTGATCGAGGAATTCGACGAAGGTCACCTGCGCGCCCAGTCGAGACCAGACAGAGCCCAGCTCCAGTCCGATCACGCCAGCGCCGATGACAACGAGCCGCTCGGGAACAGCTTCCAGCGAGAGCGCACCTGTCGATGTAACTATCCTCTCCTCGTCCACCTCGACGCCGGACAGCGGGATCGACTCGGAACCGGTCGCTATGATGATATCTTGAGTCAGCAGGGTCTCATTGCCACCCTCCGCCAGGGATACCGCCACTTCGCCGGGCTTCTGAACCCGACCCGTCCCCCTTATCCAAGCCACTTTGTTCTTCTTGAACAGAAACTCGACACCCTTCGTGAGATCCTGAACCACCTTGTCCTTGCGGGCCATCATCCGTTGGATGTCGAGGGAGACCTGGCCAACCTTGATTCCCTGCTCTTCAAAGCCGTGCTTTGCCTCAGCGTATCGCTCCGAGGAGTGGAGCAGCGCCTTCGAGGGAATGCATCCGACGTTCAGGCACGTACCGCCCAACGCGTCGCGTTTCTCTACGCAGGCCACATTCATGCCGAGCTGAGCCGCACGGATAGCGGCCACGTAGCCTCCGGGGCCGCCGCCAATGATCACCAGATCGTATTGTTTGTCAGCCATGAGCCTTCGCCCTCAGACGTCAAGCATCAGCCGTTCAGGGTCCTCGATGAGTTCCTTGATCTTGACAAGGAAGGTCACCGATTCACGACCATCGATCAGGCGATGATCGTAGGACATGGCAAGAAACATCATCGGCCGCACAACGACTTCGCCGTCGACGACGACTGGCCGGTCGTCGATCTTGTGCAGTCCGAGAATGGCCGACTGTGGCGGGTTGAGGATGGGAGTGGACAGCAACGATCCGAAGACCCCACCATTGCTGATAGTGAAGGTCCCGCCTTCCATCTCCTCCAGTCCCAGGCTCCCATCACGCGCCTTGCCCGCGAGCGCCGCGATGTCGGCTTCGATTTGGGCGAAGGACTTGTGCTCGCAATCGCGAACCACGGGGACCTTCAACCCGGCGTCGGTGCTCACCGCGATCCCGATGTCGTAGTAGTACTTGTAGAGGATCTCATCGCCGTCGATCGAGGCGTTGACATCCGGCATCTCCTTGAGCGCACCCACCGCAGCCTTGACGAAGAACGACATGAAACCCAACCGAATACCATGTTTCGCCTCGAACTCGTCGCGGAAGCGTCGGCGCAGTTCGATTACCGCGCTCATGTCGACTTCGTTGAACGTGGTGAGCATCGCCGCCGTGTTCTGAGCTTCCTTGAGCCGTCTCGCCACCGTCCGTCGCAGCCGGCTCATCCGGACGCGTTCTTCCCTTCGCTCTCCCGGCTCTGCGCTGGGCGTTGGTGCCGGAACGGGCGCAGCGTTTGGCGCCGCTGACCCAGATTCCGCCGGTCTGGACAGAAAGGCGAGCACATCCTCTTTCGTGATTCGACCATCGCGACCGGTAGCCGGAATCTGGCTGGCATCCAGACCACGATCGGCAATCAGCTTTCGAACCGCGGGGCCGGACTTCTCAACCACCTCGCGAGTGGACTCCGCGAAGAACGAGCGCAGATCCTCCACGGTCACGGCACCGTTCGGTCCACTACCTGTAATTCTCGACGGATCCAGGCCGTCCGGCGCCGCGCCTTGCGAAGATTCCGGTTGCGGGGAAGCGGCCGCGACGGGCTCGGCTTCGGTCGCTTCCGTGGCCAGCTGCGGCTCGGCGGCGGCGACGACGCCCTCCTCGATACGCCCGAGGATGGCGCCTATTCCCACGTCTTCACCTTCCTGAACGAGGATTTCGCGCAGAACACCTGCGGCTGGAGCCGGAACCTCGAGGGTGGCCTTGTCGGTCTCCAGTTCGAGCAATGTTTCGTCGGCCGCAACCGGGTCGCCCGGTTGCTTCAACCAACTCGCAACCGTTGCTTCGGTAATCGATTCGCCGAGGCTAGGAACAACTATGTCAATCATGTCTACCTCGATATTGATCCCTTGTACGCGACGGCTCACCGAGCGCCGCGGCTGCTACGGCTCTTCTTCGATCGCTTCTTTCTACCGTCAGGTTTCTTCGCCTGTTTCTGTGAGGACTTCTTTCGACTCGCTGTTTCGGTCGATGATTCGACCGTCAGTGCCTCGTCGATCAGCCGTGATTGCTCCTCGTCGTGACGTTTGCGAAGGCCCGTCGCTGGTGCCGCCGCCGCCGCTCTACCTGCGTAGCGCGGCACCGGGTCTTCGAATCCGACCTCCTCCGCAACCCGCATGATGCGATAGACGACGAAGGTCCAGGCACCCATGTTGTGCGGCTCTTCCTGGCACCAGACCAGCCGACAATGCCGATAAGCTTTTAGCGCCTCAGCCAACTCTCCGTCGGGGAACGGATAGAGCTGCTCAAGGCGTAGGAGGTGAACGTTCTTGATACCGCGTTTGTCTCGCTCCTCCAACAGATCGTAGTACACCTTTCCACTGCAAAGAACGACCTGCTTCGCGTCATCGGGTCCACTCGGCACAAGCTCGCTCGCCTTCACAGGCTCGAAGCAAGTTCCCGGGATCAGCTCGGCTAGCTTCGACACGACTCGCTTGTGACGCAGGAGAGACTTCGGAGTCATCACGGCGAGCGGCTTGCGGAACTCGCGGTGGATTTGTCGGCGCAGCACATGGAAGTAGTTGGCCGGAGTCGTCGGGTTCACGACCTGGATGTTGTTCTCCGCCGAAAGCTGAAGGAAGCGCTCCGGCTTGGCCGAGGAGTGCTCGGGTCCCTGACCCTCATAACCATGGGGTAGCAGCATCACGAGACCGCACATGCGCAGCCATTTCTTTTCGCCGGCGGCGATGAACTGATCGATGATGACCTGTGCACCGTTGGCGAAGTCGCCGAACTGGGCCTCCCAGAGAACTAGGGCACCGGGCTCGTCCATGGCATAGCCGTATTCGAATCCAAGCACCGCGTACTCGCTCAACGGGCTGTCGATCAACTCGAAGCGTGCCTGCTTCTCCTGGATGTGATCGAGCGGCACGTAGCGGGCTTCGTCTTCCTGGTCGATCCACGAGGCGTGCCGCTGGGAAAAGGTCCCGCGATTCGTGTCTTCTCCGGAAAGACGTACCGGGTGTCCCTCGGCAAGAAGCGAACCGAGCGCCAGCGCCTCGGCTGTCGCCCAGTCGATACCCTCGCCGGTGTCGAGCATCTTCTTCTTGGCGTTGAGCTGGCGAACGATCTTGCGATTGATGTTGAATCCCTCGGGCACCGATGTTATGGCACGCCCCACGTCTTGCAGCATCTCGACCTCGACGCCGGTTCGGCAGGGCTGAGCATCCGCGCCGTCTGCTGCCTCGAGGCCTAGCCACGCCCCTTCCAGCCAATCGGCCTTCTCCGGTTTGTACGAGCTGGCAGCCTCCATCTCGTCGTTCAGATTCTTGTCTCGTTGCGCAGCTAACTCCTTGGCTTGTGTCTCCTCGATGATCCCTTCGCTCACCAGTCGCGCGGTGTATATCTCCCTTACCGTGGGGTGGGACTTAATCTTCTTGTACATCAGTGGCTGCGTGAATGCTGGCTCGTCGCCTTCGTTATGACCGTGGCGGCGGTAGCAAAACATGTCGATCACGATATCGCGCTTGAACACCTGGCGGAAGTCGATGGCACAGAGGGCCGCCTGAACGACGGCATCAGGGTCATCGCCGTTCACGTGGACGATGGGGGACTGAATGCCCTTCGCCAGGTCAGAAGGATAAGGGCTGGACCGTGCGGCCATCGGGCTTGTCGTAAAGCCGATCTGATTGTTGATGATGAAATGGATGACTCCGCCCGTCGTATACCCTTCCAACTCGCCCAGCTGTAGCGATTCCGCCACCACACCCTGCGCCGCAAAAGCGGCGTCGCCATGCAGGAGCAGCCCCATGACGTGACAGCGATTCACATCCGCACGCTGATCCTGACTCGATCGGACTTTCCCGATGACGACAGGATCTACGGCCTCGAGGTGCGACGGGTTCGGCACCAAAGACAGATGCAGTTGCCGGCCGAGAATCTCGCGATCTGTTGACGTACCAAGGTGGTACTTGACGTCGCCTGAACCACCGATCTCTTCCGGCACCGAGGCGCCACCCTGGAACTCGTGGAATATCGCGCGAAGCGGCTTCTGCATGACGTTGGCGAGCACGTTCAGGCGGCCACGGTGAGCCATGCCGATCACAACTTCGCGGAGATCCAACTCGACACCGCGTTGTAGGATCGTCTCGAGCGCCGGTATCGTCGCTTCCGCGCCTTCCAAGCCAAATCGTTTGGTGCCCGTGTACTTTCGATCCAAGAACTTTTCGAACGCCTCAGCGGCGTTCAGACGATCTAGCACCTGGAGCCGAGCATCGTCCTTCATTCGAGTCCGATGCATGACCCCTTCCATCCTCATCTGGATCCAGGCCTTCTCGTGGGGATCCTGGAGGTGCATGAACTCCAGCCCGATCGTGCCGCAATAGTCTCTGCGAAGTACATCGACAATTTCGCGCAGCGTTGCCGTGTCTAGACCGAGTACTCCGTGCAGGTATATCGGGCGATCCAGATCCGCCTCCGTGAACCCGTAGCTGCGCGGGTCAAGCTCCGGGTGCGGCTCCTTGGGAAGGAGGCCCAACGGATCAAGATCGGCCTCGAGATGGCCACGCACGCGATAGGAGCGGATCAACATCAGCGCCCGCACCGAGTCAAACGCGGCCGCCTTCGAATCATCGGAGGACGGAACCACCGGCTCGACAACAGGCGGCCTCGACCCGACAGCTCCGTTGAACGACTCGAGCCAGCTCTTCGCCTCGTCATCAAGCCGCCCAAACAGCTCCTGCCACGCCGCCTCAACCGAGTTCGGGTCTCTCGCGAAATCTTGATATAGCTCGGCCACTGCTCGGGCCCTCGAGTCGGCAGTAATACGATCAGTCATCACTATCCTCACGGGTGGTTCAAGGCAGTAGACGCCTGCAGCGGACCCTCTGGAGATCCTCGTTCAGGTGCAAAACTCCTCCTACGCCGGTGCTGTTCCGGGATTCTCAGTATCCGGGCGGGCGCGGAGCGCGCGACATACGTACAGCTTGGCCTCGGGAGCGGTGCGCTGTTCGGCTAGTTGACGGCCGGCTCCAGCTCAGCTGTCATCGGCAGTTCAGGATCCGCCGACCACTCCGCTAAGGAGGCATCATAAAGACGAGCTTCCTTGTTCCCGAGGATGGCGTAGGCGGTGAACCATGTCACTGCGGCCAGGTAGCCCCCGTTGCAGAACATGATCTGCTCACCCTCAACCGGAACCGAGGCCGCTCGCCACGACTCGGCGGCGAGCGTGGCGTCGATGAAAGTCCCGCCGTCTTCGACTGTACATATCTGCGCCGGCAAGTTTTCGGCGCCCATAATCGTACCGTGACGTGCTGCGATTCCGGACTTACGCTCTCCGCTGAAGTAGGTTGGCGACCTTGCATCGATCAGCGGTGTCCCAGCGGCCTGTGCCTCGACGACGTCGCTCGTCGCGGCGACGAGTTCTGGGCGGTACTGCGCTTCAAAGTCTTTAGGCTCAGGGTCGATCCAGCCCGTCTCCACCGGGTATCCGCCCTCTTCCCAGCTGGCGAATCCACCGTTCAGAATCGAAACCCGATCGTGGCCCAAAACCGTTAACTGCCAGTAAATACGCGCAGCGGACCCCATGTTGCCGGCGGATGTGCCGTTGGTGACGATCACCACGTGGTCGTCGTTTGAGACGCCGAAACCGCCGATCAGCTGCTCCAGGTCCTCGATTGGAGGCATCATCATCGGCACGCTATCGCGCTCCACGACCCACGGATACGCTCTATATCCGGCGAAAACGGCGCCCGGTATGTGTCCAGATTCGAAGGCCGCCCGGTCCGCGCCCTCCGGGGCGCCATATCTGACGTCGAGAATCGCAACGTCACCTAAGTGAGAACTGAGCCAGGCCGCGTCCACCAGCGGCTGGATGGGCTCGCGCGCCGCATCTCCCGCGCAGCCAACGAACAGAACCACGATCAGTCCTGCGAATAGTGCCCTCAACTTGCCCTCCGGTCGTGATTTGAGAACACGTTAGCAGGTATCAGCTTCATGGGCGAGACCCAGCCTCGAGCAGCTGTGGCGTCCGCTAAGTGGGCGGCAGCTTCTCCCAACCTTTGGAGTGGAGAAGGTGTTTTGCAGAGTCGAACTCGCTAGACGCCAGTGTTGCGGCAAGGTCGGTCACATCGAGGAATTGACCATAGCTCGAGTACTTCCTTCCCGACGGCACGACCAGGCTGCCATCGGGGAAGATCATGGCATAGAGTCGATCTAGCGTTTGATGACTCAAACAATTCACTCGGAGCGTTGTCGTCCCCGCGACCCTCTCTTCCAGTGTCCTGAATTCATCATCGCTCACAACGAGATCAGCCCACTCGGCATCGAACATCGCGCGCGGGTAAGTCTGAAAGATGTTGTAGAACACTCGCGCGTCCGTCGTCGCCGCGTAGCGCTCTGCTAACGCCACAATGTTGGGCACATCGTCGATGTTCCTGCGGGTGACCGGCGTACAGATCTTCACGTCGATCTCCGGGTAGCTGCGCAATCTGCTCAGTGCCAACTGCACGGCGTCAAAATGGCCGGATTCCTTCGTCCGCGAATTCACAGCCTCCGATGAACCATCGAGCGGGATCGATATGAGGTCGATACAGGTACCGACGCTGTCGAGGAATTCAAGGGAGAGCTCATCCCCCGTTGTAGAGAGCGCCACCTGGAGGCCGACCTTCTTGGCGTGTCGGATGAGCGTAGCGACATCAGGCCGTTTGAGCGGATCGCCACCCGTGAACACGATTCGCCGGGCACCGACGTCCTTGACCTTGGAAACGATCGCCAGGGCTATGTCGGTATCGACGGGGCATTCGAAGTCTCGCGGACCCCAGCAGTACGGGCACTCCTGACTGCACTCCGCAGTGATGTGGAAGTCGATCGTCGTGACTGTTTCAGACGACATGCTGCTCGCTCGATCAGCGGTGGAGAAGCTTGAACGCTATCTCTCTCCCCTCACCTTCCACCATGGCAAGCCGGATCCATAGCATCGCCAGCGGCTCCAGCAGCCGAGCCGCGCCTAACGGCCCGGCGTCGACGACTTCGAAACCGAGTTCCTGGGCTAATCCCGCCACGACGAACTTCGCCTCTTCATCATCGCCGCACACGAACATGTTTAGAGTGTGTTCTCCAAACATGGGGTTTGACAGGTGCTCGTATCCCAGCGTATTGAACGCTTTTACAACGCGGGCGTCTACACTCCAGGCGGCGATCTCTTCAGCCGCGGATGTCGTGTGCCCGACGGCCAACTCGAGTCCCGGCACGATGGGGTTGGTCGCATCGACGAGGATCTTGTTACTCCACGAACCGGCACGGCGCACGACCCCTTCAGCTACGGTCCACGGCACGGCGAGGACGACAACCTGACCTGCAGCAACGGCCTCCTCAATCGGCATGGCCTGGGCGCGGGGGCCAGACTCCCCCAGCAAGCTCTGCACTTTGGCGGCGCTCGGGTCGCGTACGCCATAGACGATGTCATGACCGAGTTCCGCCCATAGTCGGCCGAGGGTGCCGCCAACGTTTCCGGTTCCGATGATAGCGAGCTTCATTGAGTCCCTTTCTTGGAGTCACTAGAACTCGTCATCAGATACTCGGGTTCCATCGCACAAGACCGTCCTCCCGCGCATTTCCATGAATGACAGCGGGATACGGGCCACCCGGGGTCCGCAATCTTGTAATAGGAGCCCACGATCGCTAAGTTATAGTAGCTACTCCCCTTAGCCTCCGTCCAATGTCCTGCCCGAGCGTTCCCGATCCCGTCTCGCACGACCGCGCCTGATGCTTTGGAGCCAGCACGCGGGAGCATAGCACACCGGCAGGTGAGTATGAGAACGAAGTCCTTTCTAGTCGCGTTCGCAGTCGTGGGCTCTCAGCTAGTCCTGGCGGCGTGTGACGAACCTACGGCAACAGATTCACCCGACGCTTGGAGAGTCCAGGGTGTTCCGGCACCGCAGACGATGTCCGTTCTCTGGGGCTCGACCAGCGCCGCAACCGTCAATCCGGCCAGCCTGTTCACGATAGAGGAGACCTCAGGCCTGGCTACCTACATCGGACACAACGGCCTTGCCGAAGGTAACGAGCGCATCAGCGCTATCGATTTCGATCCAACGACTGGAATCCTGTACGGAATCAAGGGAGGCCCGTGCTACGGCGCTTTGCTGGTCACTCTCGATCCGCTTACTGGCGCCGCGACACTGGTCGACACGCTGATGGGCGGTTGGTTCGATGGTACGCCGGGACCGAACTGCCCTGGCGGCTCCTCGGGTATCGCATTCGCCGCGGACGGGACGTTGTATGCCAGCGGTTGGTATGGCGGCACCCCGCAGGGCAAGATCATGCGGGTGGATAAGACGACGGCAACGGTTCTCGAGGTTCACCCGACGCCCCTCGGCTATGACGACTGGCGTGGACGACGGGCCCATATCAACGGCCTGGCTTTCGACGCCAACGGCGTGCTCTGGGGGTCACGCGGGAACAGCATCACGCGCGCGCAGATCAATACTGTAGACCCCCTCACCGGAAACATCACCGGGACGCTCTACCTCAACGATCCCGTGATGACAGATTCACTGACCATCTCCGATCTGGCCTTTGGGCCGGATGGAAAGCTCTACGCATCGTTGCCGTGGGAAGCGATGCTGGCCGAGATCGACACCGCGACCGGTAGCGTGACCCGTATCGGTTCGTTTGGAGCAGATGTCTGGCCGATGGGCGGCCTGACGGCCATGTATCGGGCGCCGCCGCAACCGCTCGGTCGTTACTGGTTCAACGAAGCAATATCGGGACAGGCGCCACCACAGGTCCTCGATGACACGCCGAATCCGGTTCACCTATCCATCACGTATGTCAATGAACTCCAGTGGACGGAGCTCGGTGGGCACCGGGGACTCAACTCGAGTTCATTCGGCCATGGCGGGATCGCCGGCGGACCGGCACTCGGCAACAAATACGAAGTACTGCACTTCTCTCCAGAGCTCACGCTGGAAATCGTTGTCGCGTACGTGCAGCCGACGATCTATACGGCGACGATCGGTGGGTTTCAGACGGACCGGCGGATTTCGCGGCGAGCTGCCGTGATGCTGGCGGACACGAACGGTCGACCGATCGCCCAGTTCCGAACGCGCAACAGCAACAACCTCCAGGTGCGTTGGCCGATGAACCTGGGGGACAACGTACGGCGCGTGTACCATATCGTTTACGAGTCGAGCCACCCCACCGCCAACAAGCGCATCCGGATGTACATCGACGGCGTTGACCAGGGTGTGGGAGAGCTGATCGCAGGCAACTGGCCGGGCCTTGGAGAGGAGCTGCGCTGGAATCTGAATGATCTGGCGCTGCAGGTGATCAACTATCCATTCTTGATCTGGCAGCTACCGATGCAAGGGACCGTATTCTACTTCGGGGTCTACAACGAGGCCCTGAACGATACCGAAGCTGCCTATTACGCCAATTCGCTGGCGACCGACGACGACAATCTGTAGAACAATTTCGCTGGACTAGCATAGAAGCGGGGCCGCTCATCCGGGCGACCCCGCCGTTTCATCCAGGATATCTTTGACTACCCCGACCGGGCCCTGCGCTCAGCGCCCTCGAGCAAGCTCCTGATCGATCATCTTCGCGATCACATCGTACGGGGCAGCGCCACCCGGAACCTTCACACCGTTCACAAAAACGTACGGCGTCCCCTCCAGGCCAAGGCGGCTACCTTCACGCATATCGCGCTCGATCTGCTCTACGTGACGACCTGACTCCAGGCAGGCATCGAACTCCGCTCGATCCAGGCCCAGGCGGCTCGCCTTCTCTTTGAGAGCGTCCACGCCAAGCGAATCCTGACCCATGAAGAGCAGATCATGCATCTCCCAGAACATCCCCTGCTCTTCAGCGCACAACGAAGCTTCGGCTGCCTTGAACGCGTTGGGGTGGATATCCAGAGGATATTGCCTGTAGACGATGCGCAGCTGACCGGCGTATGCCTGCTTCAGCTGGTTGACCGTGGCGAAGAACCTGGCGCAATAGGGACACTCGAAATCGGAGAACTCGGTCAGGGTAACGGGAGCGTCGCTTGGCCCGAACGAGGGCGACCCTTCATTATCCAGCTCGATCCGCACCGGCTCGAGGAGGATGTCCACCGCGTGCATCTCGGCCAGCTGTTCCGACGCCTGATCGAGGGCTTGTTGGTATTTCAGGTTGTGGATGTAGTCCTCTATCTGCTCATACACATCATCCAGGGAGCGGCCTCCCAGCGCGGGAGCGTTGCGCTCATACACGCTCACTATCTCTTGTTCGGTCACCTGGACCCCAGCAGTCAACTGCGCCATGTACTGCTCCATCGTGATTCCACGCTCCACGGCGGCCATTTCCAAGAGCCTGTTCCGGATCGACCTCTGGAGAGCCAACTCGACCAGACTGTAACGCTCCTGCTTGTACTCGTATTCCATGAGCGCCAGGCGGTCACCGACAAGCGTGTCCAGGTCGGCCATCGTAATGGATTCCCCGTCCACCGTCGCCAAGACCGTGGACGCATCGTCACCCCCCGGGGCGCAGGAAACAACAAGCATCGCTCCGAAAACAAACGACAGTATTCTTATCATCTTATTAAGCACTCGGTTTTGCATGTGAATCACTGCCAACTCTCTCTTATATAGTTGACAGCCGCTCCTGCCGGAGCCTTCGCCTCCGGTCGGGTCGGCGTACCTCCTGCGGCCACCAGGTAGCTGCTATCATTAGGCGCGATGTCGGTCGGCTCTGCGGGAGTACCGGCCGTCACCGCGATCGCCAGCGGACCGGTTCCAATGAACGCAGCCGGGACGCGCATCGTAAGCAACCGCCCTCGAAAGTCCGGCGTCGTCGAGCCCAGCGTCTGCATGCGATCGTTGAAGATCAGGAACTCCCCGGACGCGTCGGCGAACATGTCCAGGACGATGTCGACGCCCATGCCGGTCGAACCCGAGCCTGGTCTATACCGATCCGCCAGCGACTCGATTCCCGTGAGCGAATCCAGATCGATATCGAAATCGAGCACACCGCCCATCGCGTTCGCGCCACCTACCAGCGTAGAGACCACGGAATCGACGAACGCAAGGCCGATGATCAGCGTGTCCGCGTCCCAAGCGTAGCCGACCTGAGCAAGATCTGCTAACACCCTGTTACCGGACAGGCCACCGGAGAACGTGTCAGCTACGGCATCGTCCCAGGCCATCGCCAGCGCCAGCGTGTGAAAACGCGCCGAACTCAATCCGTCGCTCGAAGCTTGTACAGTGTTGAAACCGATAGCGCCGCCGAGGGTCAAAAGCGTGCTCGCTACACCGCTGCTATCCGTCAGGCCTGTCAAGCTCGAAAGATCTCCACCACCAGCTATGATAGCCCAATCAACCGTCTCGCCGGCTCTCGGGTTTCCGAATTGGTCCACAACGCTTGCCGCGAGGGACGCAGCCAACACCGCTCCAGGTTGGTCTATCTGACCGTCGCCGCCAGCGACGGCGACCGCCGCCGGCGCTCCCGGACTGGCCGTCGCCGAAAAGGTGACCGGGTCGACGCCGTCGACCTCGACCGTCACCGACTGCTCACCAGCCACCGTTCCCAGAGTCCAGACGGCCCGGGCCCAACCGGCGGCGTCGCTCGTCTCTTGAATAGCCGGAGCCATCGAAAGCCCCAGAGTCGCATCGACGGCCGGGAAGTAGCTTACTGGGCCGCCAGCCAGGTCACCCTGCGATGCAGAAAAGACGACGACAACGCCCGCTAGCGCGCGCCCTCGAGAATCGAGCACTCGCACTTCGAGGGGATCCTCTAGCTGCATCCCGACAGTGCCGACCTGCGCATCGCCGGACACGGCGTGAACCTCGGCCGGAACGCTGCCGGGCTCAGTGCTGTCACTGCAACCCAGTACCGCCGCGATTCCGAGTAGCGCCGGCACACGCAACCTCACGAGCATGCTTCTCCTGTTCGACTAAGAACATGGGCAGGGGACCAGCGTGGCGAGTCGCCCCGAAGCTAATCAAGCCCCGGTTGCGACCGCAAGGTTGTTGTCTACTTGGTGATACTAGTTGCGGCGTTCTTCTGCCAAGGACCGGTAGTACTCTTCAACCAGTTCCCGGTAGCCCGGAGGCACTTCATCGGAACCCGACAGGAGCAGCTCTCGGGCCTCGTTCCCAATTAGCTCGCGGCGCAGCATGTACTCGAACTCCTTGAGGTCGCGAATGATCTGCGCCTGCAACTCGGCAAGACCCCGCGGATCCGAATACGGCCGATCGCTTTCGAGTCGTCGCATCCGATCTATGATGGCGCCCAGCTCCGAGGCGTCGATTCCCTCTCGCTGGAGCTCCTGGCGTAACCGCTCGGCCTCGCCGCGCTGCTCGCCGAACTCGCGCCGGAATTGCCGGACATCGCCCGGGGTGAAGCCGGGAAAACCGTCCTGTGTATCGAAATTCGAAGGATCCCCTTCCGCGCGTGGCTGCCCTTCTGTGGGTGTACCCTGCTGCTGGCCGCGCCCCTCCGCGTCCTGGCGCGTCCGCTCTTCAAGCGACTCGAGAGAGCGGGTCAAATCCCGCGCCCGGTCGAGGCTACGCGCGAGTCGCTGTTCCTCGGATTCTCCTATCGCGTCACGAGCCTGCTCGATCTGTTGCTGCAAACGGTCGATGTCTCTGGCTATCTGCTCTTCGAAGTTCCGCGCATACTCCTGTGATCGCTGTTGCACCACGCCGCGCGAATAGAGGATCTTCTCTTCGAGCTTGTCGTCGCGAATCGAGTTCGCGGCTTCCTGCAGCCGACGAGAGGCGTCTCGCTGATCGCTTCGCGACTCTCGGGCCAGGCGATCGAGCTGCGCCTCCAGATCCGCCACCTCGCTCGCCATCTCTTCTTTGCGCTCCATCACACGGTTGAGCCTCTCCGACCCGTATCGCCCGGCTTCGCCCAACCGTTCGACGTCGCGGGCCACGTCGCGCTGTTGCTCCGCGAGCCGCTCGGCCCGACTTAAGGCGTCCTCGACATCCCTCTGTAGGCTGGCCGAACGATTCTCTTCGAGAAGCCGGCGAGCTTCCCTGAGCCGCTCGAGCGCGGCCTGGCCTTGTGCCGCCCCGCCGTTTCGAGTGTTCGCCGCGGCGCGCCGCATATCCTCGACCGCATCGCGCAGTTCTCTGGCTGTTTGCTCGAGCTCCGGCCTTCGCTCCTCTCGCGCCAGACGCTCCAGCTTGCGCGCCAACTCCTCCGCCTCCTGCGCAAGCTGTCTCTGTGATGCGCCACCGCTCGATTGACCCTGCGATTGCCCCGCCTGTGCGCGCAGCCGCTCGTTCTCCTGCTGCTGACGGCGTGCCAGCTCTTGGAGCTTCTGCAACGTCTCGTCGATCTCTTCGTTCACCTGCTGCTGCCGGTCGCGCTGCACCTGCTCGTACTGGTTCCGCTGTTTGTCTAACTCTAATTCGAACAGCTCGGCCAGCTCTTCCGCGTCGGGCATGCTGCCACCGCCTCCACCCTGCTGCTGGTTCTGCCCGACCTGTACTTCGCGGAACGCCGCCTCGGCGCGCTGTAATTGCTGGAGGGCCCTCTGCTCCGGGGGTAGTGCGTCCTCCGCGTCATTCTCACCCAACCGCTCTTCCGCCTCGCGCATCGCTTCCGCCGCGATGGGAAGCGCCTGAGCGATCATTTGAAAGCTCGAGTCCATCTGCACTATGCCCCGAGACTCGATACGAGATACCAGCACCTCGACCTCACCCCGAAGCCGGCCCTGAGCCAGGGCGAGGGTGGCCATGTTCTCCTCGAACTCATCGTCCGTGTAGCGCTCGCGATCCCGAATCAGGTTGAAGGTCGCAGCGATGATATCTCGCTGTTGTCGTGCCAGAGAGCTCTCGAATCCTCCGCCACCGCCCGGCATCGCCGCCTGTTCCGACTGCCGGTAGCGCTGATCGAAGGGGCGAACCTCCATGAAGTAGATATCGGTGACCGCGGTTTGCCGTCCGCTGAACCGATTGTCGTCACCTACTCGAGCGTAGTAGGAGATGAAATCACCGGGGACGAGCTCGAGTTCTTCGAGGTAATATGTGTGTCCCGCTGACAGGTCTTTTCGCCTACCCTCATACAAGGACAGGGTGTCTTCCGGGCCTCCATTGACCGAGTAGATCAACTGCAAGAACCGGATCCCGTAATCATCTTGTGCCTCGGCCTCGACGTATACTTCCTCGATGTTCGTGACCTTGATGTCACGACCCGGCTTTGTGAAGCTGACGGATGGTGGCTGATCGGTAAGCACATCAATCAGATAGTCAGGCGAGCCAACTACCTTGTCGCCGTCCGGGGTATCGAACACGATCCTATACAGACCGTTCTCGGTCACCTGTAGGCTGCCGCTGAGCCTGCCGTCGGGGTCTATGGTCAGCGATAGCGAGTCAACTTCATCAATTACGATCGATCCGCCGGAGACCGGGACCGTGGGCGTGACCCACATGCGGACTTCAGTACCTTTCAGCGCCGCGATATCACCGCCGTCCTCTTGCAGCAGTGGGCGCAACCCGGTGTAGGCCGGAAAGTGGTACTCCAGTGCCAGAATCTGCACATACGGCAGTTCAGCAACCTCTATCCTGAAGAGGGGCGACCGCACACCAGCCGCCTCGACGAAGTACTCCGTTTCCTCTTCCAGGTCGAACAGGAAGAACATGAAGTCACCGGTCTCGTCGTCCAGGCCCATTGGGAAGCGTTCCCACTCGCCTGTTGTACCGCGCTGCACGGCGATCTCGACATCCTCGGATTCGAAGTTGACCAATCGGGCACCGACCTTGAGCTCGGATCCTCGCGCGACTTTCGAATCACCCGGAAATACTTCAATGCTGTACGGGTTGTCGAGGCTGGCCGAGCCAAAAGGAATGAGGAAGGGCGTGCTGTGGCGGACGAACGAGGGCGAGAGGATGAAGACCACCAGCGCGGCAAGGGTAGTACCGGCGAGCAAACTGGAGGAACGGGCGAGCTGCCCACGCTCGACTCGGCGACCGTGGTCGATAGCGATGCAACGTTCGGCGGCATTTTCGATCAGCTTCCGCACAAACGTCGGCGAGAACCCGTCATCCGCTGCTCCTTCGGCCTCGCTGAACTCCACCGCACTGGACAGGCGCATCTCGAGAGAGGGTTCATGCTCCTCGAGGTACAGGGCGATCCGCTCATCGCTCAACCGACGTCTTAGCGGCCAAACGAGAAACACGAAGACGAGTATTCCGATCCCAGAGTAGGCCAGCACGCGGAACGCAACAACGGCCTCGGGCGTGAAACGCAGCCGATCCATTCCGAAAGCGGAAATCAGAAAGACCGCGAGTCCGGCGCCGATCACTACCCCGATACCCCGCATGACTATCTTGAGACGCCAGCGTCTTCGGACGGATCTAATGACCCGGATGAGCTCTTCGCGACCTGAAGCTGAACGCATGCTCATGCCCTCACTCTGTTGTTCTACGTTGCTACACGCGCAACACGATTCGACAGCAGCGTCTCCGCCAGCAGCAGGGTGATAGCTGCCGCTAGCAGGTACCACCACAAGCCCTGGTGACGCTCTCGCTCTTCGGCTGAGAGCATAGTAGCCTCCGCCGCGATGCTCCCCCCATCGCTCTCAGCGATCAGGGCGCCGGCCATCTCCTCCAGATCCGCCGTCGCGAGATCCGACTCCGACGGATCCAGATTCGCCGCCATCGTGCGGATATCGTTCTCGTCGCCAACGGATCTGACTTCGAAGAAGCCCGGCTCGTCGAGCCGCACCAGCCAAGTATCCCGAGCCGGTCGTACGACGCGGTCTCGGCCGTACGGGCTCTCGATGATCAGCTCGACCTCTCCATCTACAACGCCTTCCGCAAGCCCTGAGTTCTGAGAAAGATCGACAACTTGCCCGACTCTGAACCAGGTATCCGCTTCGCGGTAACCAGCCAGGTGCTTCACAACCTGGTGCGTGAACGGCAGAAACACGGGCTGAATGGCCAGATCGTTCCAGAAGTTCTCGACGCCCGTCGCCCACATCATCACTCCGCCATCCCCGTATTGGCGCTGCAGTAGGGCGCTGGATCCGTCGTCAAAGCGTGCGAGCGTCCGCGAGCCTTCCGCCACCTCTAACCGGCGGTACCGATAGAAGCGGGCAGCCGAGAAATCACCGCTACGCGGCGCCCGGAAGATCTCGAACGCCGGGTGGTCATAGTCCAGATACCCCAGGGTTCCGCCACCGGCCGCCGCACGGTCCACCGGGCCGCCGAACGATCCGGGCAAGAGGTCTGGCGCATCGCTAGGCCAGGCGCCTGGCGGACTGCGTCTTCCGAGGATGACCAGCACGCCGAGACCGTCTTCAACCAGGTCCGTCAGGCGACGGCCAAAGTCACCTCCGGGGATTGGCGCGTCATTGAAGATCACGACGGAGCGTCCATCCAGGTCCGAAGTCGCCAGGCGTGTGACGCGGCGCGTGTCGATGTTGAAGCCAGGACGATCACCGATAGCCAACGCACCGGTCAAGAAGAAGTTGTGGTTTGCTGAAGCGGCACGCGGTTCGACGATAAGGACCGATACCGGATCTTCCGGCGCGACGACGAAATGGAAAGCGTTGTCACCGGGCAGCGGGTCGTCGCCGGCGCGAACGATGCCGCGGACCGGTCGCCCAGGCAGTGCGACGCTCCCAAAGCGTGTAACGGTGGCCTGTCCCGGTTCGAGGTTCACGTCCTGACTCTCGACGCGTTCCCCATCGATGATCAACGCGACCGACACGTCGGACAGTTGATCAGGTCCATGGTTGGCGATGCTGGCGGTGACGATGATCTCCTCCCGGCCACCTCGTCGGCTCCTTGTAATAGAGGCCGCCGGTACTGATACATTCGCCGCGTCGTCGTCAGAAAGATCGACGATGTTGAGTCGAGTATTTGGCGGTAGGCGGACCGCACTGCGCGGATCCCAGCCCGATTTCTGTAGATCACTAATCAGAAGGACCTCGGCGCTCGGCAGATCCGATCGCTCGACGATCTCGTGCGCCAGCTGAAACGCCGGCCCATAGCGGGTGACCCCCGCGCCAACGTCGACCGAATTCAGCGCGGCCAACAGGACCGCCGCATCGCCCGTCGGCTGGGTCGCCGCTTCGGCGCGCTCGGAGAAGGTGACCAGCGTGGCCCGGTCATCAGGGCCCATATTCCCAACGACACCGCGAGCGGCCTCAATCGCGCGGCTCCACCGATCCGCATACGCCATACTGTACGACCGGTCGAGCAGCACGACGATCTCGCGGCTCCGGGCGAAAGACGCCACCGCTTCGGTGGAGCTCTCCAGCCAGGGCCGGGCAAACGCCAGGGCAACCAGTGCGATCGCGGCCACCCTCATCAGGAACAGCAGCCAGTGACGAATCCGCTGCCTTCGTACCGTGCGGTATGGGACTCTCCTCACGAACATCAACGAGGGGAACGGGACCGCCTCTTTGCGCTCCCGATGTGTGAGGTGAATCAGGATCGGAATCGCGATAGCAGCGAGGCCCGCGAGAAAGAGCGGAGCGAGAAACGAAAAGCTCATCAGCGCACCCTGCTCAACCGTTCACGTCGCGACAGATACTTGAACAGCGCGTGATCCAGGGGCTGCGACGTATCGAAAAGGAAGTAATCGATCTGGCTCTCGATAAGAAGTCGTGACATCTCGGCAAGATGGCCGTTCATCAGCTCGAGGTATTGCTCCCGCTGTTGTTCCGGGACGACGGGAATCCGATCTCCACTTTCAAGATCGAGAAAGTGGCTGGCTTCATCGAACGGGAAGTTCAGCTCGGCGGGGTCCAGGATCTGGAAGACGATGACATCGTTCCCCTTGTTCTTGAGCACGTTCGCAGCCCGAACGACCGCCTCCGGCTCGTCGTAAAGATCGGAGACGAGCGCCAGGATGCTGCGGCGCTTTGTCGCCTCGGCGATCTTCATCAGCGGGCCGGCCAGGCTGCCCTGCCCTGCCGGTCTAATTCGATCGATGGTGTGGAGCACGACATCGAGATGTTTGGCGGAGGGCGGGACGAAATCGACGAGATCATCGGCAATGGTGATCAGGCCGACGCGGTCGCGCTGCTGACGAGAGAAATAGCTAAGGCAGGCCGCCAGATAGCGAGCGTAGTCCAGCTTTGTGATGCCCTGGCTGGCGTAGTCCATCGAGCGCGAGATGTCCAAGATGACCACGAAGTTCGCGTTGGTATCCGCTTCGAACTCCTTCACGTAGAAACGATCGGTCCTACCGAACACTCGCCAGTCGATCCGTCGGATGTCGTCGCCGGGCATGTAAGGGCGATGCTCGGCGAAGTCGATCGACAATCCGAGGTACGGCGAGCGATGCAGCCCGTTGATGAAGCCGTCCACGACGGTCTTCGCCAACAGCTCGAGATTATCGATCCGGGCCAGGACCTTCGGGTCGAGGAAACTGGAAATCGTCACAAACCGGACCTCGGTTTGGGAACGGCATCGATCAGCTGCTCGATCAACTGATCGCTGGTCACCTGTTCCGACTCGGCATGGAAGTTGGTGAGGATCCGGTGCCTGAGAACCGGCGCCGCCAGCGCCTGGATGTCCTCGAAGCTCACGTGATAGCGACCACGCACCAGCGCCCGCGCCTTGGAGCCCAACACGAGGTATTGCGCCGCTCGAACGCTGGCGCCGTACGACACCCACTTCTGTACGAAGTCCAGCGCGCCGTTGCCGCTCGGTCGCGTCGTCCGCACCAGGTCCAGCGTGTAGCGCAGCACCGGATCGGAGACGGGGACCTTTCGCACGAGCTGCTGGTAGGCGACGATGTCGGCGCCGGTCACTACGTTCTCGAACTTGTAGTCCTGCACCGCCGTCGTGCTGCGAACCACTTCCAGTTCTTCGTCAGCGGGAAGGTGATCCATGACGATCTTGAACATGAAGCGATCTAGCTGAGCCTCGGGAAGCGGATAGGTCCCCTCCAACTCGATGGGGTTCTGGGTCGCGAACACGTGGAACGGCTCCTCGAGTTCGTAGGTCCGACCCTGAACCGTCACGCGATGCTCCTGCATCGCTTCGAGCAGTGCCGCTTGAGTTTTGGGCGGTGTACGGTTGATCTCGTCCGCCAGCACCATGTTCGCGAAGACCGGCCCTGGGGCAAAGACCATTCGCCGCTGACCGGTGTCGGGATCCTCCTGAATCAGGTCCGTACCCGTTATGTCAGACGGCATCAGGTCCGGCGTGAACTGGATTCTCGAGAATTTGAGATCGAGGACCTGGGCGATACTGTGGATGAGCAGCGTCTTCGCCAACCCTGGCACCCCGACGATCAGGCTGTTGCCACCGACGAACAGTGACAGCAGGACCTGCTCGATCACCTCATCCTGCCCCACGATAAGCTTCCTCAGCTCTTCCAGGATACGCTCCGTGGCCTGGCTCATCTTTTCCGCGAGGGCGATGTCGTCCTTCGCCTCGAGCGCGACTTTCGATTCCGTTGTCATTTCTCCTCTGCCCTCTAGCTAGTCACCGAGTGGATCTATAATCCATTCACTTCACCCATACCTACTTCCACCTACCGCAGTTCAGTGCGTCATCGCATAGACGATATAGTTGACACCCAACTTGTACGCTTCGTTTGACAGCTCTATCGGCAGGAACCCCGTATCCGACCACTCCCACGATTCCCCGATGTCGTTGTTGTAGTTGGCGATCACCAACAATCGTTTGTTGGGGTCGTTGTCCTCGAATATGCCGTAGAAAGCGGATATATAGCCCCGGTAATACGGGTGTATGTGGTCCAGCGCATCGATGTCGAAGAACGAGTGAAAGACGGGGTGCGAGACATCGAGCTCGACCAACCGACTATCAGGGAGCACTTCCCGCATCATGGCTTCGAAGTTGTACCACTGGCTTCCCACGAAATCATCGAGAATCAGAAAGCCGCCCTTCAACAAGTAGTTGCGAAGGCCTTCCGTTTCCTCTTCGCTCAGCGTCCAGTAGCCGGGCTCCGAGAGATACGCGACCGGGTACTTGAATAGCTCCGGGTCGTCGAGCGACAGGATGTTGCTCCCACTCAACACGGGGCTGACATCTGTGATCTCATCCAGAATCTTCACCAGGTGACGTTCGGCGCGTGGATAGTCGTGGTCCCACTTGAGATCACCCGGGCGACCCCAACTATCGCTCAGAGGCGTGTAACGAATGCGAACGAAGGTGAAACGGCCATCGTACTGAACGTTGAACTCGTCGTAATCGGGTCGCTGGTAGTTCTCGCCGCGAAATCGCCGGGACTGGGCCGCGAGGGGCGACACGATACAAAGCGCCATCCCGATTACCAATGCGTAACTGAGCGCTCGCTTCATCGCGTACCACCTCCTCGGGCATGAATCTCCAGTAGAAGTTCCTGCGCCTCCTCGTACGACGGGGCGTCTTCCAGCACCCTTAGAATGGCGCGCCGCGCGCTACTGAGCTCACCTGCCTCGTAGTATGCTCGTGCCAGCTGGTACATCGCCTCGGCTCTGTCCACTGGGTCGAGGGCGAGTACTGCTCTGCGTTCGCGTATCACGCCCTGCAAGTCACCGGACTGCGATAGCAGCTCGGCGAGCCGGACATGCAGTCTCATGTCAAAGGGATAGATGTATGCCGTTCGCTTCAGAGCTTCCGCGGCTCCCGCAGCGTCTCCGAGGCCCTCCCTTATCTCGGCCAACTGGAGGTTGGCCTGGTAGTCGCGTTCGTTGATGGCCGTGAGCGCCGCCAGTTCAGCCGCCGCCCGCTCGAGGTTCCCCTGCTCTTTGTGGATGAGCGCGAGATACCAGTAGGGGCTCCCCGAGCCCGCAAACTCGGGAAACAGCTCCTTCGCCCGCTGAAGGTGTGGAATCGCCTCGTCGTAGCTACCCTGTTCGACATAAGAGTGACCGTAGCCCAACTGGGAGAGGAAGTTGTTGGGGTCATCCGTCAACTCGGCTCCGCGCTGGAAACCCTCACGGAACGTCTCGGGAGGCAAGTCCAGGTTTGGCCGCAACGCGCTGAGCGGTCCATCGAACCGCTCCTCCAGATAGTCGAAGAAGACGTCGTTGAACTCGTCAACGCTTGTTGCGAGCACCTGCTCGAACACCTGTTCGTTGGACAACCCGTCGCGATAACCCTCGAGCATCGCCACGATCGCCTGCCCGCCGTAGTCCCGCTCGATCAAATCGAAGACCAGCGAGGCCTGGTAGTAGGAGTGAATGACCTGCTCGGGATACGTCGGCCGGGCAAAGCCGTTGTTCAATTCTCCTATTGGCAGCAGCTGTTCATGCAGATGGGCGAACAGGAAACTCGGGCTCACATCATCACCCCAGCCCGGCCTGGCCGCTCGCTCCTCGTGCACGGCTAGCCCTTCCGAGAACCACCTCGGTACTCGGTGATCACTGAGCCCGAGATGGAAAGTGTGCGCTAATTCATGCCAAAACGTCGATCCCCAGTTGAACTCACTGGCTTCCCGCGCCGACGGGGAGTCCATGGCGATCACCGGTCCGAAGCTTACACCCAGCGCACCCAACCCGATGAGCCCGATCGTCCGAACCGAGAAGTCGGCGTGGCTGCGAAACACCTCGACACGAATCGGCGTGGGCGCTCTGTACTGATACTTCTCCGCTAGCCGCTCGTAGGCCTCTTCCGCAAGGTCTGCCAGATAGAGCGATAGCAGTTCGGACTCCTTACCATCGATCACAAAGATGAACAGGTCGTTCCGTTCTTCCGTGTAATCCTCGAAGGTGTCGAGCATATCGAGGGTATTCTTGGTCCAGATGTCGAACGGATCATTCTCGAACGCGAGCTCGAGATGGCCCTTCCCCTCATCTATGGCGCCGACTCTCAACTCGTTCACGCCCAAGACGGCATAGCCACGCCAGGATCGCTCATCCAACTCGACCGCCCGCTGAGCGAACTCTACCGCTTTCGTGTATAACCGGTTTCGTGCGCTCGTTTCGGCGAGTCGTACGTAGAGATCGGCATATCGCGGGTTCAGCTCGAGAACTCTGGCACGCAGCGCTTCGCTTTCGGCCTCGTCGCCCTGCAGGAACCGCGTCGCCGCCATCACCGACAGCGCCTCGAGCGAAACCGGATTGACCTCCAGGGCGCGTTCGATCTGCTGTGCCGCCGCCTTGTATTCCTCGAGCTCCAAGAGCAGCTCGGCCAGGAAGACCCGCGCCGGCACGAGGTTCGGGTTCACCTCCAGGCTTCGTTGCACCGTTTCCATCGCACCGGGCGACCCTGCAAATCGCAAGTGACGCGCCTTGCCGACCAGAGCGCGCGGTTCCGACGGATTCACCTGCAGTACATCCTCGAACGCTTCCGCGGCTTCGCCGCCGGCGTACGCTTCCAGGAACAGCTCACCCACCTCAACGCGAGGGTCCAGGTTCGCTGGATCAGCGGCGATCGCTTCGTCGTATATGCGCAAGGCGTCCCGGGCGTACTGCCAATCGTCGCTCCGCAGATACCGTATAGCGGTGCCCACCGCGGTAAGCTCTTCCGACGTGAAATCACGACCTACATTGTAGACGTCGATGAACCTGCCGAACTCCTCCATGGCGGTTTCTCGCTCGCCACGCTCATAACTGAGAACCGCCAGATTCAAACGCGCGAGCGGCGCATCGCTGGCGCCACCCTGCACGGCTCGCTCAAAAGCGGCTTCCGCCTCCTCCAAGTCGCCCTTCGCGTACAGGGCTTTGCCGAGAGAGTTCTGAAGCTCGGGTGAATCCTCGTTGTCTCTAGAGAAGCGGCGTGCCGCGTCTGCGGCGTCTTCATACCGTCCGACATCGAAGAGCGCTCGAGAAAATCCCCGGGAGGCAGCGACCGACGACCGATCACGCCGAGTCAGCCTCTCGAACATGTCGATCGCTTCCTCGTATCGACCTGTACGGAAGGCAACTCGCGCTTCGTCTATCTGCTGCGCCGACGTCGGCGAAGCGAGCGCTCCGAATGCCAACACCATCGCTACCAAGGCGGACAGGGCTCGCGTGAGGTTCATCGCGGGCCCTCCCCTTCGAGTTCTCTGATCTCTCGATTCTTCAGCGCAAGCGCGAGGAGTAAACGCTCCAGTTCCTGCTCGTACGTCGCGGTATCCATCTCTTCCTTACGCTGACGGAGCGCGGCGACCTGCTCCTCCAGCGCTCGCTTCTCCGCATACATCTGAGCCAGCCGCGGGTCGCTGATCTCGCCCGTGAGGACGCCTGGCTCCGCGCTGCCTGACAGGAAGAGCGTTGCGGCCAGCTGACCATCTTCAGCTCCCAAGCCGGGCTCGCCGGTGCCCTGACCGTCACCGTCATCGTCGAGAAGTGCGTGCTCTGAAAGCAGTCGGTTCTCCGATTCGTATACACGCGCGACTTCACGACGCGCGTAGTTGAAGGCCTCGAGTACCGATACCCGCTCGTCTTTGTCGACGTCCGCGCCGTCCGTGGCGTAGGCCTCGACCAAGAAGCGCGCGAACAGGGTCTCCGTACGCTCGCGCCCACTCCGCGTCGCCGTGATGACCGCCCTACCCTCTGCGGACAGCGCGGCGATGAAGTCACCGCTGGCGCTCGCCGCGTTCACGAAGACGAGCGTCTGCGTCGGAAACAGCTGCAGTAGGTCGGCAAAATCGGATGCGGTCGGGTCCGGGCCTGGAAGGCTGAATTTGGCCGCTCCATCGCGAACCGAACCGTGCCCGATGAGCACGATATAGACCTGGTCGTCCGGTCCGGCACGGCCAGCGATATCGCCCAGCGTGCGCTGGATGTTCTCCCAGGTCGAGCGGTCGGAGATACGAGCCGGATCGCGGTCGGTCTGCTCGGCCAGGTAGGCGATGTTTGCCGCCGGCACTCCCCAACGCTGCTTAGCCGCTTCGCAGAGCGTTGTCGACCACTCATGGAACCTCTCCGCATATCTCGGCTCGCCGCTTAGGCCCGACACGACGACGAGATGCACCTGTTCAGATGCCTGAGGCAAGGTGAGCAACCAGCCAGTCGCAATAAGGGTAGCCAGGCTCATACCAGCCCTCCGCGCTTCCGGTAGCCCCACTCAATCGCGATGAGCATCAGCAGCAGCAGGAAAATGACTGGCATGTCCCAGAGGTCTCGTTCCTCGACGATGGTCGTGCCGCTCTCCGTGAAGCTCACGTCCTCCGGCAGAGTCGCGATGGTCTCCGGCGTATAGAACCGTCCGCCAGTTTCGTCGGCGATCTCACGGAGTAGCGGTTCGCGCATCTCAGCATCGAAGTATTCGGTCGCAAGATCCGCGGCCTCGACGTAGGTGGTGTGTTCGCCGAGATAGTCGCCGCTCTTCGATGCGGAGACGCTCACGCGGTGAAGACCGCTCTCGATCGGCACGAATGGCGCACTGTATGTGCCGTCGGAATCCACTTCCCAGTCGAGGGGGACTTCCATCTCCATGCCTGACGGCGTCGTCACGTAAGCGACGACCTCGGCGTTATTCACGTTCAGGTAGGTCTCGTCCTGCACTTCGGCGCGAATCGTCACCGGATCTTCCGGGTTCACCCGATCGCTAGAGGCCGTGACGCTGACGGGGTCCGGCACGTAACTGACCAGCCAGCGAAGTAGTTGGCGCCAGAGCGTCTCGTGCGTCATATCCTCGAGGGAAATATCCGCGTGCATCTGCCAGAGCCAGGAGTCCTGGATCGGCATCGCCAACGCTCTGCCCCGCCCGTACCGATGGTGCGCCAGGACGATCATCGGATCCTCGAGCTCGGGAGCCTGACCGAGAAGCAAGGTGCTGGCGCCGGGCTTGACCTCTGAGATCCCGTTCACGCTGGTGATCGGCGGCAGTTCGCTCCAGCGCTCGGCCGACGCTTCCATGTCGCCCGCGATCTGGATTGCCGCGTGTGTTCGCCCGAGTCGCGTCGGCTCAACGTCCAGCTCGACCAGGAACGACTCCGGCGTCTCGCCGATGTCGGGAAGAACAACCGGCAGCACATCGGCGAGCGGTGTACCCTGATAACCACCGCGGTCCAGGGCGCGGCGCCCACCGAGTACCAAAAGGCCACCGCCCCGCTGACCGACGAACTCTTCGATCATGCGGAGCTGATCGTGCGTGAAGAAGCTCGCTTCCACACTTCCGAGGATCAGGCCTCGATACTGGAACATCTCCTCGCGTGTTCGTGGGAAGCCAGCGGCCAGTTCGTCCGGGTCCTCTACGCCGAGCCTTAGGAACTTGTCATCTGCCGTCCGCTGTAGCGCGACGACCCAGAGGTTCTCGTCGTCCTCCACCGCCCGGCGGAGGAACTTCAACTCGTAGCGCGGCTCCCCTTCGAAGTAGAGGATCTTCTGGCGGGTATCCTCCACGACGATCAGTGCTTCCTGGGAATTGTTCTCCGTCACCAGCTCGCCGGGCTGAGGCTCAATGTTGAATCGGAACAGGCGTGGACCCGTCTC
>JBDHJS010000057.1:0-19211 GCA_039586795.1 Gemmatimonadota bacterium | reverse complement strand
GGGAACACGGTGTTTGGCCCCGGAAGCCTTGGGCAGGACGTGATACGGGTCATTCGTCGTTACGGCGTTGTCCCTGAAGACGTCTATCCCGGTAGGCGCTACGGAGCTGAGCTGCACGACCACTCCGAGCTCCATGCTGTTCTGACAGGCGCGATCGATGCGGTGATCAGCCGGCGGCAAGTCAGTCCCGTGTGGCCTGACGCCGTGGGTGGCATTCTGGATGCTTATCTGGGTGACATCCCCACGGAATTCGAGTACGAAGGACGCACATATACTCCGAGGTCGTTCGCCGACGCCCTGGGTATTGTGCCGGCCGATTTTGTGGAGTTGACCTCCTTCAGTCATCATCCGTTCTATACCTGGTTCGCCCTCGAAATACCCGATAACTGGGCGCGCAACACGAGCTATAACGTACCGCTCGACGAGTTGATGCAGGTCATGGATCGCGCTCTCGAGAACGGATTTTCGGTGGCCTGGGATGGGGACGTCAGCGAGACCAGTTTCTGCCATAGCAAAGGCGTTGCCGTGTGGCCGGTGGATGGGCGGGAAGGAGCCTGCGATACGCGGGGTCCGGAGACACACGTCACTCAGGAGTTGCGGCAGCGAGGCTTTGACAACTACACGTCTTCCGATGACCACCTGATGCACCTGACGGGCATAGCCCGGGACCAGGACGGAACGAAGTACTACATCACGAAGAATTCTTGGGGTGTCACGGGTGTGAAGGCCGGCTATGTCTTCATGTCGGAGGAGTACGTCCGGGCAAAGACGATTTCGATTCTGGTGCATGCGGACGCGCTGCCGAGGTCGTTGAAAGACCGCGCCACCGACTAGTTTCTTGGTGGGGATTCGAATTGTGATCTCGGGATTCTGAGCTCGGAAATCAAGAAACCCGCCTTGGGAATTATCGAAGCGGGTTCAACGATTGGACGGATTCGGAGATTCGCGGAAGTGGAAGGCGTCTGGTGGTAGGGGTGGCTTTCAGGTTCCGCATTCCCGAATGCGGGAATCGTTGAATCCGCTTCGACAATTGATTAGCAGCCCGTGATTCAGGGAACCTGCACTGGCGCTATCCTCTCATCTGGAACAAATTATATCTGTAGGGTGAATCAATGGTGTGTTCCCCCCCCCCGCTCACCCACCCTGGCCAAGACCCCCCAGAATCCACTAATAACGGCAAGGCGTATGTCCAAGCAGCCGACCGATCACGCCGTACGAGATAGGGAACGCCTGCGACTGCTGGTCGAACAGGTCCCGGCCCTAATCTGGACCGTGGACCAGGACCTGCGCTTCACCTCGTCGGCGGGCGCCGGTCTGGCAAGCTTGGGACTGAAGCCCGGTCAGGTCGTCGGACTGACGCTGTTCGAGTACTTCGGGACCGACGACGAGGAATTCGAGCCCATCGTTCGGCACAAAGCGGCTCTGGCCGGTGAAGTGGAGTCCTACGACTTCGCCTGGTCCGACCGAACATTCGAGGTCCATGTCGAGCCTTTCCGCGATTCCGAGGGGGCGATCGTTGGGGCGCTCGGGCTGGCGGTCGATGTTACCGATAGCAAGCGGTCAGCGGAAGCTCTCAAGGAGAGTGAGAGCCGTTACCGGAGGCTGTTTGAGGGGTCGAAGGACGCAATCTACGTGAGCAGCATCGATGGTCGCCTGCTCGACTTCAACGAGTCGATGCTGCGGCTGTTTGGATACACGCGCGAAGAAATGCAGGACGTGGATGCAAGCTTCCTCTACCTGGATCCCACCGACCGCCGTGATTTCCAACGAGAGATCGCGAAGAGCGGGTCGGTCAAGGACTACGAGGTGAGGCTCGTCGCTAAGGATGGCACGGTGATGGACTGCCTCCTGAGTTCATCTGCACAGCTCAACGATGACGGACACGTGATGGGCTATCAGGGGATCATCAGGGACATCACCAGCCGCAAGCGAGCCGAGGAGACCCTTCGGCGCGAAAAGCAGTTTTCGGACGCGGCGATTGGAAGCTTGCCCGGACTGTTCTACTTGTTCGACGAAAACGGGCGCTTCATTCGCTGGAACCGCAACATCGAGCATGTATCGGGATTCTCCAGCGCCGAAATCGCCCGAATGAGCCCACTCGATTTCTTCAAAGGGGAAGATCGTCGGCTGGTCAAACAGACGATCGAAAAGGTCCTTACATGGGGGTATGCGAGCGTCGAAGCTGATTTTGTGGGTAAAGACGGTACGCGGACGCCGTATCTCTTCACAGGCAAGCTCCTCACGCTGGATGAGACGCGATGCATCATCGGCACCGCGGTGGATCTGGTAGAGCGCCGTCGTCTGGAAATGCAGTTGCGGCAGTCCCAGAAGATGGAGGCGATCGGGCAGTTGGCGGGCGGTGTGGCGCACGACTTCAACAATGTATTGACTGTCATCCTTTCGAACGCCGAACTGCTATTGCGTGGTTTGGGGCCGGAAGACCCGCGGCAAGATGAGCTAACCGATATCCGGCAGGCCGCTCAGCGAGCGGCAGCGCTCACGCGTCAGTTACTGGCGTTCAGCCGTAAGCAAGTACGGAAGCCGCGTGTCCTCAGCCTCAACGCGGTCGTGTCCAGCATCGAGAAGATGCTCGCCCGGCTCATCGGCGAAGACGTGGAGTTGCTGACGTCGTTGGAATCGAGCCTTTGGTTGATCGAAGTGGACCAGGGCCAGCTCGAGCAAATCATCATGAACTTGGCGGTGAACGCTCGTGATGCGATGCCTGAGGGCGGGAAGCTGTCGATCGAGACGGGCAACGTCGAGGTCGACGAGAAGTTTGCTCGCGCGCATTATCCGATCGTTCCGGGTCGCTATGCGGTGCTGACCGTGAGCGATACGGGAACGGGGATGGACTCCGAGACGCGTTCCCGCGTCTTCGAGCCCTTCTTCACGACCAAGAAGATGGGAGAGGGGACAGGGCTCGGACTATCCACGGTCTACGGAATAGTAAAGCAGAGCAGCGGTTTCATCTGGGCGTACAGCGAGCCGGGCGAAGGCACGACCTTCAAGATCTATTTCCCGGAGACTTTGCCGCCTGAAGAGGTGACGAGCCAGCAACAGCAAGACGAGCAGGTCGAGGTTGAAGCCGAGACCGTCCTGCTGGTCGAAGACGAAGAATCGGTACGCGGCCTGGCCCGACGGATCCTGCTCGACGAAGGTTACAGGGTGCTCGAGGCAGACAGCGCTGTTGAGGCTCTAAAGGTGAGCATGGCCCACGAGGGCCCCATCGAGCTGCTGGTCACCGATCTCGTCATGCCTGAGCTGAACGGCCGCGAGTTGGCTGAGCGTATGGCGCCCAAGAGACCGGATATGCGCATGTTGTTCATGTCTGGGTACACCGACCATGCTGTACTGCGAGGTGTTCCCGTACCGCTGCAGCAGAACTTCCTGCAGAAGCCCTTCACTCCGGAATCACTGATTCGAAAGGTGCGGGAGGTCTTGAGGGGCCCACCCAACGGCTCGGTCGCTGACCGCTCTAACTGATCAGTATACGCCTTGCTTGGCCTAAGCAGCAAGCTATCTTGAGCCCCCTGGCGGAGAGCGAGGGGGCTTTTCGCAGTCCCAACCATACAAGGAAAGGAGCTGTTTTGCTAAAACGTGTAGGCCTGGCGTTGCTGGCGGCTCTTTGTCTTTCGGGGCAGGGGCCCGCGGACCTAAGTGCCCAGAACGGACTCGTGTTCGATTTCGCCATGGGGTACAAAGGGATGAGCGGCGACTTGGGCCAAGTACTGGACGGTGGTGTGGTCGGCGAGTTCGGCTTCGCTTACCAGGCGAACGCTTTCCGCTACGGCCTTGCGATCAATCTAGCCTCAATCGACATCGTGCAGCCGTACGACAGCTTGAGCGTCAGCCAGGTGCTGGCGACCGGCACGGTGGCCTGGATGGTGCTTCCCGCGGGGTCGAATCTGCAGCCGTACGGCGAACTCCGCCTGGGAATCGTGCGCTATCGGCCTGAGGGCGATGCGTTCGGCGAACCACCGGAGGAAGGCGAGAATCCGGGAAGCTCTGTGAACGGGCTCGATATCACCGGGGTGATCGGTCTAGAGTACTTTTTCACGGAGAATGTTGGCGTGGATGTCTCCGGCTCCTTCAGTTTCATCACAACCGATGAGATCGACCTCAGCGCGATTGGTCTCGAGCCGATCGGTAAGGGTACCGCATGGAGCGCCCGTCTAGGGGTGGTGTGGAGACCATGAGGACGCTACGGACGGTTTCGGCCCTGGCCATACTACTGTCAGTCACAGGGCCCATGAGTTACGCGCAGGAGCGCGATGCGGCGGACGTGCTGAAGCCGACCGTGTCGATCGAGGCAGTCGCTGGCGTGACGGCGGTCGATACTGAGGAAGACACCACGAAGAACAACGCAGGCGCGCAGGACGGACCGAAGTACGATGCGTGGGGCGCGCGACGCAGTTTCGCCCTGGCGGCCGGTGAGGTGATCTTCATCAACCAGGTCGTCTGGGCTTACAACGAGTACATCCGGGGTGCCAACTTCACTCAGGTAAACCCGCGGAGCTGGTACGAGAACATCAAGAACGGGTGGGAGTACGACGACAACCACTTCAACAACAATAACTTCGCCCACCCGTATCACGGGAGCACCTACTTCAATTCGGGCCGCAGCAACGGTTACGGCTACTGGCCGTCGCTGGGCTTCGCCATGGCCGGCAGCTTCATGTGGGAGTGCTGCGGCGAAACGCACCCGCCAGCGATCAACGACTGGATCAATACCGGCATCGGCGGTTCGGTGATCGGTGAGATGCTGTACCGGGTGGGCTCGACCGTTTTGGACAACGAGTCGACGGGCACCGAGCGAATCTTGCGGGAGGGAGGGAACTTCCTTCTGAACCCGGTGCGCGGAGTCAATCGCTTGTTCAGCGGACGCGCGGGCGAGGTGGGCCCCAATCCCGAGGAGCGCAGACCCGACCGGCTCGCGAACACCCTGACCGCCGGGGCTCGAGTGATCGAGTCGAAAACGACCTCCTCGGATGGGGAATTCTTTGAGGAGTCCGACTACACCGGCTTCTTCGAGGTCGACTACAGCTACGGAGACGGGTGGCTACCGCGTCGGCAAAATGCGTTTGAGTATTTCATCTTCAACCTTCAGGTGAACTTCGGCGACAAGCAGAGCATCGGGCGGCTGCAAATCCGCGGCAATCTCTACTCCAAGCCGCTGAAGACGTCAGAGAAGGTCGACCATACGTTCGCCGTGCTGCAAAATTTCGACTACGTGAACAACAACGCTGTGGAGTTTGGCGGCCAGGCTTTCAGTGCTGCCGTGCTCTCGCGGTGGCAGTTGTCGAATAAGTTGCAGCTACGCACTCAAGTCGATGTTACGGCGCTGTTGCTGGGTGCGGTCAATTCAGAGTATGCGTTCGTTGCCGAGTTGCCAGACAGGGAGCGGTTGAGGGAGTACGACTACGGTCCTGGGTTGGGCGGTCGCGCGAGCGGTCTTCTGTTTTTAAACGGCCGACAGATAGCGGCCCTACACTACCGTATGCAGTGGATCCACACGTTGAACGGATCGGTAGTGAACTTCGAAGATGGGTCTGGAAGCTCAGATGCAGACCACATCATCCAGACTCTGGCGTTACGGGGTCGCGTGCCTATCTCCAGCACGTTCGGCATCGGTGCCGACGCGGTCTTCTATGTTCGCGACAGCTTCTTTACGTTCGAGCTGTTCGATGATATCCAGCAACGAGTGCCGCAGGTTCGTCTGTACGGTACCTGGGACATCGTCTACTAGTCGGCCTGGAAGACGTTATTGGTCTGGACCAGCCGAGAGGCGCCCTCGCATCGAGCGAGGGCGTCTTCTCGTGGTAAAGGCTGTCATGCGCGGTCGAATCCTGTCCTCAATTGCCTGCCTACTGCTGTTGTCCATCCCCGCTGCGGCTAACGCTCAGGATGCGACGGGCTCGGACCTCGCCCGGGTGGGTGGGGGAGTGCTCGGCGTGTACTCCGGTGTTGTGCTGGGCACTGCGGGAAGCCTGATACCGTGCACGCAGACGCTAGCCGGCGTGAAGTGTGTTCGCGTTGCGGCGATATTCGGGGGCCTGGTCGGCATGGCAGCCGGGATCCACATGGGGGCCGGAGATGAGGACGCTGTGGTTAGCACCTACCGTGGGGCGGCCTACGGGGCAATGATCGGTGGGGTGGTCGGCTTTGCGCTCAAAGAGGCGATTCCGCCATACGGCTGGATTGATGTTGCGACCGCTGCTGGCATTGGTGCGGCGATCGGCACAGCACCAGTGGGTGCCGTGCTGGGCTTCGCCGGTGGGCTGGCTGTAGGGTCGATCCTTCTAATAACGGTCCCGTCGTTCGAAACAGCAGACGCGGTTGGGATGGGTTTTCTGGGGATGGCGGTCGGCGGCCTGGCGGGATGGGTGATAAGGTCCATCGACGCCCACGAGAACGACCCGACGATCCAGATCGTTCTGCCACTGAGGGTGGGCTTTTGAGGACCCGGGCGTTCGTGGTGGCGCTGGTATGCCTGGCCTACGGCTGCAATGTGAACCACGGGATGCGGCCGCAGGCTTCGAGTGGCGGTTGTCCCGAGCGCATGAGCGACGGCGCCCCGGTTGAGTGGTACGGCCCGGAAAAGGGGTCGGACCGGAAGAAGCATGACGAGTGGTGCGCCACCGTCGGCCCGATATTCATCGATTCCGTACCCAGAGCAGAGTTCCCTCGTTGGGATATCGGTGACTCGCTGGCTGTCGTGACCTGGAACATGTTCGTCGGTGGGGGAGATCTGGTCGAGTTCTTGAGAGGTGAGCTCGGTCTGGCGTGCGAGGGTGATGTCCGTCTGTGGCCGGAGACGCCCTTTGTTCTGCTCCTTCAAGAGGCGAGGCGCGCGTCATCGGACCTACCGGACATCAACAACGGCCCCTGGAGCACTCATATCCAGCCGGATCCGTTTCCGGGTGAACACGACGATATCGTGGACATCGCTCGTCGCTGCGGTCTGGCCTTCTTCTACGCTCCGACGCAGCGGAACGGCTATCAGGTAGAGGACGGGCTCAAGGAAGAGCGTGGCATAGCCATCTTGTCTACCCTCCAGCTGTCGGACTTCATTGCGATCGAGCTGCCGTTCGAGGCTAGTCGCAAGGTCACGGTGGCTGCGACCGTGCGCACGGTGAACGGCGATAGCCTGCGTGTGGTGAACACACACCTCGACGTCGGAGCGAGCCTGTATCGAACCTTCACAACGGGCAACTCGACGCGCCTGCGTCAGGCATTGGGCCTGATCGATGCCCTGGTGCTGATAGAGAAAGCTCGCAGTGGAGGTGACGTATCGTGCGGTTCAGCTTGCGACCCGGAGCGATTCGCAGGTTACCCGATCGCCACTGTGGCCGGTGGCGACATCAACACCTGGTCGGAGGAAGAGACGGCACTACGTCGACTTCGAGAGTACTTTCCCGATTCACCTCCTCCGGGTGGGATGGCGACTCGCACGTGGTTTCCCACCGACCATCTGTTCTTCCGAGCGGGCGGTAGCGCTGAACTGCGGCTGGTGCCTGGGTCCTATAGGCGCATCAAAGAAACCTACTGCTCCGACCACCATGCGCAGATCATGTGGCTGGCCGATGCTGGGCCAGGAGAGGAGTAGGCGGTCTACTGTCCGGCAGAACTCGCGTGTGCTTCTTGAATCGCTTCTGCAAACTCGAAACTGAGCCGGGCCAGCGCGCGACTCAAGCCGCGAACCAGATCCTGAGTTGATTCCGAGCCGACGGGCTCGACGATCGTTGACTCGCGCAATTCGCCTCTGCGCTTCCCGGACTTTGGATATCGTACAGCCCAGAGTACTGTCAATTCCGCATCACCATCCGAGTTGCGCTCGAAGCGGTTGACGGCGTAGACGATCGAGTAGTCGGGCGCGCGAACCGAGGTCCAGGGATGTGGCACCAGCTCGGCTGGGTCAACTATCACGAGGAGGTTCTGCTGCACCAACGCCTGGATAGCTTCGTCGAGCGGCTCGGCCCAGCGATCTATCTGGGATACGCTGACTTCGTTTGCCGCGACGCGGGTCACGATTTGCGGGCGATCGAGGTAAGGGGCCAGCTGGAACGGCCCGAGTCCCACGACCACATTATCGAGCTTCCGGGTAGCACGCTCCTCGTCACTGATCGACCAGCCCAATACGTAGAACCTGGACGGGTCGGCCTGAGGGCTAAGCGGCGAGCAGCTCGACAACACAGAGGCTGTGGCCGTGAAAAAGATCGCGATCGACACGTATAAAGCGCGTCTCATTGGTTCTCCTCTTTGACTTCTCTGCCGCGAACCAGGGCGGAGGGGTTTCGCTCCAGGTAGTCGACAAGAGCCTGAACCGAGCGAGCGGCGTCTGCCAGTTCCTTGAGTGTCTGTTCCAGCTCGTAGCTGATAGGAGCGCCGGGCTCCAGTAGCACACGCACTCCCTCCATAGTGAGCCGGGCCTCGCGCAGTGCATTAGCGCCTTCGATACGAAGCGTGTCGAGGTTCGCCGCTAACGGTGCGACCTGACTGTCGACATCAATGAGCACGTTCTCGAGGCGGACCATCATACGGCTCGTGCTGCGCAGCGTCTCGTCAAGCGATTCGAGCGTCTCCTTAATCGCAGGCGAATTGGCCAGCTGATCGAGCCCGTTCAATAGGCTGGCGAGAGACTGACCGATCGAGTCGAGGGGGATGGTCTCGAGTTCGCTGACGAACCGTGTGACCTGTTGTTCGATCTGCGCGAATGTCGTTGGCAACGTGGGCACCTCGGGATACGGCGAGTGAGGGCCGCCACGGAATACGGCTTCTGTGCCGGGATGGACATCGAGCGATAGGTAGAGCCGACCGGTGACGATGCTTTCCGTCTGAAGCTGCGCACGCATGCCCATGGCTAAAACGTCAGCCCACCATTCGGGATCGTCCAGATCGGCGCTTCCGCCGCGCTCTTGGATCAGGTCATCAAAGATCTCGAACGTCACAGGAATGCTGGTATCGTCTTGATCTTCCCGTTCACCGAAGTCGAGGAACACACCGGTCACCCGGCCCACCTCCACTCCGCGGAATTTCACGGGCGCGCCGGTGCGCAGACCGGCGACCGATTGGTCGAAGTAGGAAACGAAGCTGTAAGACGTTCGAAACAGCGGTCCCGATCCGAACAACATCAAACCGCCGACGATCAAAGTGACGGCGCCCACGACGAAGCCTCCGATGAGCGTCGGGCTCGCCTTCTTCATGCTACCTCCTCGCCGTTTTCCAACTCTCCTCTGAGCAGGAAGCGACGTACCTTGAGGTTGTCCGAGTGATCCCGCAGTTCCACCGGCGAGCCGGTGGCCAGCATCGTACGACTCTCTGGGTCGAGAAAGACGCTATCCGTAGCAATGGCAAAGATGCTGGATAACTCATGGGTGACAACGACAACCGTCGACCCGAGACTGTCTTTCAGTTCTAGTATCAGGTCGTCGAGCAGCTTGGAGCTGATCGGGTCTAGCCCGGCCGAGGGCTCGTCGAAGTAGAGAATCTCGGGATCAAGCGCCATGGCGCGGGCCAATCCGGCGCGTTTCTGCATCCCCCCGCTGATCTGAGAAGGGTAGTAATCCTCGAAGCCTTTGAGACCGACGAGGGCCAGTTTAAGGGATGCGATCTCGCGTATCTCCGCGGGGTTCAAGTCGGTGAACTCGCCGAGTGGCAGTGCAACGTTCTCAGCCAGAGTCATGGAACTCCACAGCGCGCCGCTTTGATAGAGCACGCCGGTACGCCGCAGGATCTCATCGCGGCGCGCCTTGGGCGCTTCAGTGAAGTTCTCGCTGCCGTAGTAGATCTCGCCTTTAGCTGGCTCTTTCAGGCCTATCAGGTGACGCAGTAGAGTGCTCTTACCGCACCCGCTGCCGCCCATGATGACGAACACATCACCGCGCTTGATCTCAAAATCAAGATCGCGCATGAGGACGAAATCGCCGTAGGCCATCGTCAGGTCGCGGACTGTGATATGAGCGTCGTTCTGCATTCAGCCAATAGTCCCTCTAGATCCCCAGGGCGTAGAAGATGACCGCGAAGGCTCCGCAAGCGCTGATGATCAACACTATGCTGGTAACCACGGCGGAAGTGGTCGCCACGCCTACCGCGGACGAACTGGTTCCCGACTGCATACCCCGCAGACAGCCGGCAAGGGCGACGAGGATTCCATAGACGGCCGCCTTGAACAGTCCACCAACCAGATCGTGCAAGCTGAGCGCTCCGGCCGTCTGCTGTATGTAAGTCGTGAACGAAAGATCGAGCATGCTGATACCGACAAACGCGCCGCCCAGTATCCCCATGAAATCTGCGTAGATCGTCAGCAATGGCATCATCAGGGCCAGGGCGAGGATGCGCGGAATCACTAAGAATTCGAGTGGAGAGATGCCCATCGTCGTCAGCGCATCGATCTCTTGCGTGACCTTCATGCTCCCCAGCTCGGCCGCGTAGGCGGCACCGCTGCGTCCGGCCATCACGATGGCGGTCATCAGCGCACCCACATCACGCACCATCGCCACACCCACCAGATCGGCCACGTAGATAGCGGCGCCGAACTGTTCGAGTTGTGCGGCGCCGACGAATGCGAGGATCAACCCGATCAAAAAGCTGATAAGGGTGACGATGCCCAGCGCCTCTGCTCCGGCCTGCTGAACCAGCACCATGAGGTCCGAGCGGCGGAAACGGACGCTGCGGCCGGCTAGTCGGGCGAAGGTGATCGTGGCGTGGCCCAGGAACTCGAGCATCTCTCCCAGTGAGCCCGCGGCGGAGAGCGTACCCTCGCCGATCTGCTCCAAGACGCTCTTACGGATCTCTGTCGTTCGAGCGTCCTCCTTCTCTGGCACGGCCTCCGCCAGGCCGAGCAAGTTCTGGACGCCCTGGGGTAGGCCGGATCGATCGACGTCGATGCCTCTGTCCCGGCAAAGATCTGAAAGCTGGATAACGAACGTCAGGATGCTCGTATCCCAAGTTCCCAGTCCGTGGGAATCAAAAGCAACGGTCCTCGGCTCCAGTCCGGCAGTCAGATCGACCTGGACATCATCCGGCCCGGGCGTGGCTGCTGTGATCAGCCAATCGCCAGATATCCGCAGGACGGCCGTCCCGTTGCCGGTCCGCTGGATCTCTACTTGGGCAGCAGCGCTCATTTTGCCTTAGGTCCGTGCTTCCGTAACCGGCCGGGTCCATTGGGGCCCGGCAGTACACCACTTGCTGGTAATGGCAAGCTTGAGAGGGCCTACTTTAACGATGAAACAGAAGGCTATCAACCGCTGACTAGCTGGCTGATCACGGTAGTGTCGGTTTGAGGCTGAAGGAGACGCCAAAGACGACCTGATGCGTCAGCGGTCTGACGTTCACGCTTCCGCCCTCTCTCAGATCGCACTTCAAGTTCGCCCAATTGATCTTGTACTAGATGAAGGCCGCCAGACGGCTGATCACATCAAAGCTGGCGCCTGCGAGTCCTTGCAGGGCTACGCCAGCCAACTGGTACTCGTTCGTCACGCTGCCGTCGACGAGATCGACCTCGACGTGCGGGATGGCGACTCCAAGGCCGAGGCCGGCATAGGGCTGAAGTCGCCCGAGGAAGCTGCGTTCGCGTGCGCCGGTCGGGAACAGTCGCCCGAAGACATTGAGAGTCACGAGATTGTGGCCATGGGAGAAGGCCAGGTAGTTGTACGTGTCGCTGAGCAGTTCCTGATCCTGATCAGTGTCACCTTCCCGGGCCACAAGAACGCTGTCATCGTTTGCCAGCATCTTGGCGTGGGTGAAGTCAAGCGTGACGCCGAAGTTCGATTCGCGGTCCGGCCAATAGGCAATCCGCAGTCCGTAGTAGATGGGGCTAGTGAAGGACTCGCTTCTCCAGGGCACCCCGGAGTACGTCGTCGATGGCTCGCCGGGAAGCTCCAATCTTACATCGCTATCAACGGTTAGCGCGGTACCGCCATAGGCGCTGATCGTGGTCTGGGCTTTTGCGGTGGCCAGCGGTGCGAGAAGTGCGGCCGAAAGAACCAGCAGTCTTTGCATGGGGGCTATGAGTAAAGCCATGGGTGCTCGTGAGCAATGGGAACAGGAATCCCCGCCCCCGCATCCCACCAGGGCTTGCTCTCGGGCTCCGTTTCTATGTAAATAGCGTGTCTTGTGGCGAGAATGGTTCTCGATACGGGAGGCATAGGCTGAGCCAGTTGAGCGTCTTGCGGTCGAATTGGGCGGAATACGCCGATCCTGGATCCACTCACGTGGTCCAGGTGGGAGATATCGAGGTCGGCGGCTCCGACGCGGTGGTCATCGCGGGGCCGTGTGCGGTGGAGTCGGCAGAACAGACGCTCAACATCGCCCGCGCCGTGCGGGACGCCGGCGTCAGTCTGCTGCGCGGCGGGGCGTACAAGCCTCGCACCTGCCCGCATTCGTTCCAAGGCCTCGGTACCGAGGGGTTAGAGATACTCGCCCGGGTCCGTGATGAGACAGGCCTGGGGATCGTCACCGAGGTGCAGGACCCGCGCCTCGTTGAGCAGGTAGCAGGCTATGCTGACATGCTGCAGATCGGGTCGCGGTCGATGCAAAACTTCCCGCTGCTGAAAGAGGTCGGCCGTCAGTCGCTGCCGGTTCTGCTGAAACGGGGTTGGAGCGCGACGCTCGAGGAATGGCTGTGCGCGGCTGAGTATGTGGCGGGGGAAGGGAATCGGGACATCGTGCTTTGCGAGCGGGGTGTCCGCGCAGCTTCTCACTGGAGCTATGCGAGGAACGTACTCGACCTGAGTATAATCGAACCCGCACGGCGGGCTACGCCTCTACCGATCATCGCGGATCCTTCACACGCGACCGGGACCTGGACGCTGGTCGAGCCGATGAGCCGGGCGGCGCTGGCCGCCGGCGCTCATGGTCTGCTGATCGAGGTTCTGGAGCCAGAAGGTGATCGCGAGGATTTGAAATGCGACGCGGAGCAAGCGGTTCCCATTGCGATTCTCGAGCAGATAGTCGCCCAAGCGCGGGAATCCCGGACCATCGAACTTAGCGACCTGAGCTCAGTATCGGCGCCACGGGTCTCCTGAACTGGCCATTCAGAAGTCACACCATCTTGGGTCAAAGGTTGGCCGGGAACACCTGGCGATTAGTTCCAGACGTCGACTTCGCCGCGGTTGCCAATCGTCACCGTGTGATTGCCCAAAGATGTCTTGACCTTTAGTCGAGTCTTCAGGTCGTAATTCACCGATCCACGCTGCAGCAGAGCGCGAGCGCCGACGCCGATCCCCTCCCATGTGAAGTCGGCCGGTATCGTGACTATAGTGTTGTCCGCCGCAATCAAAATGACCGACTCGGCATGAGTGGCCTGTCCGAAGTCGGTCCCCTCGATATCCAATTCCGCCTCGATCCAGGTTGTACGGATATCGTAGCCGTTTGGGTTGAACACCTCGAGCCACAGGTTCACCGAGACGCCTGAGAGGTCTATGTCGGTGATCTCCAGTCTGGTGAGACGGACGGAAGGCTCCTCGAAGCTGAGTTGACGAAACAGGGAGCACGACACGAGCGAGAGGGAAATCAGGACAGGCCACGCCGGCCTGCATGACCCGGCGCACTTCCGCAGCTGCTCCCGCCACGTGCCGTAGGCGCCGACCCTAGACACTACTGCTCCGGATCGCGGGCTTTGTTCTCGTAGTCCAGCTTGATCGGAGTTGTCGCCGGGAGCACGTCCTTGAAAGCGGTCCCGTAGATGTCCCAGATCGTTACGAACAAGGCGGCGATAATCGGGCCGATGATGATTCCGGGAGCGCCAAAAACGATAAGTCCACCCAAGGTGCCGAGCAGGATCAGTAGATCGGGCATCTTCGTGTCTTTGCCGACGAGCCAGGGACGCAAGACGTTATCGACCGTCCCGACGACCGCCGCGCACCACACGAACAGACCGATCGCCGAGCCCATATGCCCCTTCGCCACGAGATAGATCACGGCGGGAATCCAGACCAACGCCGTCCCGACTCCGGGTATGATCGAGAGGATCGCCATGATCGTTCCCCAGAACACGGCCCCATCGATGCCCACCACCCAGAAGGCGATACCCGCCAGCCCACCCTGGACAATGCCAATGATTAGCGTCCCTTTGATGGTAGCACGGGAAACCGAAAGAAACTTCTCAACCATGCGCTCCTCGTCGGCGGGGGATAGCGGCATGTAGTAGAGAAATTTGTCGAGTATCCTAGGTCCATCCATCAGGAAGAAGAACATCGCGTAGAGCATCACAAAGAGATGGAAGAAGAAGACGGCCGTGCCCTTCGTGGTCGCGGCGAGAGTATTGATGAGGAATGTCCCGACATTGCTGGCTAGCTCGCCGAGCTTGCTTACGATTTGGTCCTCATACGGCCCCAGCTTCTGTAGGGCCGGCTGTGCCTGTATCCAACGATCGATCTGACTCGGCTCACGAATCTGTTGATCTACCCAGGGAACGACCTGGTTGGTCACATCGATCGCTTCGCCCACGAGGATGGTCATGAAGACGCTTGCCGGGATCAGCACGACAAAGGTCACGAGAAGTATGGTGATAACTGATGCCACGGCTCGGCTACCTCTGAGCGTCCTGACCAACCAGCGGTAAAGCGGACGAGAAAGCCCGGCCATGATGGCTGCCATGAGCAGTGCGTTGAGAAAGCCGCTGATCATCTTGAAGAACAGCCACGATACAGCCAGGGCCAGGAGAATCAGAAATATCCTGCGGAATCGTTCCGCTCGTTCGCCAGATTCACTCATGTCACAAGGTCCCCCGGGGCCGTTTTGGGGCACGCCTACCAGGCGATACCGTAATCCTCACCGTAGTTACTCGAGCCGCCCCAGAAGCTACCGTTCTCCCAATCGAACCAGATCGCGTTGAGCGGTCCTGAGGTAAGGCGGCGCGTTGTCACGTCGTATCCCATACCACGCAGACGACCCTGGACCCAGGGCGGCACTGCTGAGTTGAGTAGCAGGCGGCCGGGCGCGGCTGCGTGCGTTCGGAACGAACCGCGCATTTGATAGCTGTTGAAGTTTGCAGCTTCGACGGCCTGCTGAACGTTCATTCCGAACTCGATCATGTTAAGCAGGAACTGGAGTGTGTTCTGATCCTGTGAGTCGCCGCCCTGTACGGCGACCGAAACGAACGGCTTGCCGTCCTTCAACGCCAAGGTGGGGGTCAGCGTCGCGCGGGGTCGCTTGCCGGGCTCGATCACATTGAAAGGATTTTCGTACTCGTGCAGTACGAAACTCTGTGCCCGCTGGCTCAGCCCGACACCTGTCCGACCAGCGATCACGGCCGGCACCCAGCCGCCACTAGGTGTCACGGAGACGACCCAGCCTTCCGCGTCGGCGGCTTGAATCGACGTCGTGCCGAGGTTGAATGACTGCTCGATATCACCCTTGGCCTCACTTGTCACGTCTGTCGCCGGCGGCCACTCCGACTGCCAGTCGTCGATATACCGGAGATAGGGGTTCGCGGCATTTTGGAAGGGGTACGGGTCTCCCGGCCGGACGTTCGGGTCGTTGCGTTCCCAATTGATCGATTCCGCCCGCTGTTTAGCGTAATCTTTGGAAAGCAGGCCCTGAATGGGCTCGGCGGGTGGAAAATATGGGTCGCCGTAGTAGAAATCACGATCGGCAAAGGCGAGATTCATCGCCTGGTACAGGGTGTGAATGTAGCGGGCGCTGTTGTAGCCCATGGACTCGATGTCGAAGTTCTCGAGAATGTTTAGCGTCTGAAGCAACACCGGCCCCTGCACCCACGTGGTCAGCTTGTAGACCTCTATTCCCTTGTAAGTGGTCACCACGGGCTCTTCGATCTTGACTTCCCAATTCGCCAGATCGGCCATCGTAATCAGGGCGCCTTCCTCCTGAGCGCCGCGCACTATCTCCTCCGCGATATCGCCCTCATAGAAGCGCTCGTAAGCCGCATAGATCGCGTCCTTACGGTTCGCCCCATTCGCCAGCGCTTCTCTCTCGGCCTCGACCAGCTTCCTCAGCGTCGCGGCTAGATCGGCCTGAACGAAAATCTCTCCCGGGTAGGGGGCTTCCCGCTCCTCGCCCTGGTGGGTGAGGTAGACCTCGCGTGAGTACTTCCAGTCCTTGATCCGATCCTTGTTCCGCTCTATCGAGTTGGCGGTCTGCGCTTCGATCGGGTAGCCGTCTGCCATCTCGATTGCCGGAGCCAAGACCTCTTCGAGGCTGAGTGTGCCCCACTCGGCCAGCATCGTCATCAGTCCGCCGGGCGTTCCCGGTGTTACAGCGGAAAGTGGCCCGAGATCGGGGGGATAGCGCAGCCCTTTGTCGGTGAAGAGTTCCGGCGTGGCACCCGTTGGTGCGACCCCCAGAGCGTTGATGCCGATCACCTTTCCGGTGTTCGGGTTGTAGATTAGCGCCTGGGTCTCGCCGCCCCAGCTCAGTACATCCCACATCGTGGAGGTGGCAGCCAGCATAGCGCAGGCAGCATCGACCGCGTTACCACCGCGTGCGAACATCATCGCACCGGCCGTGGCGCCCAGCGGCTTCCCAGTAATCGCCACCCAATGCTTCCCGTGAAGCACTGGCTTGACTGTGGCCTGGGCACCGAGGTGGGAAGTGGTCATGACTGATAGAAGGGCCAGGGTTGCCGCCGCGATCCATCTCCTCGCTCGCATTTTGCCTCCGAAACGCTCCGAGTTCTCTTTACCAAGGAATCGTCTAGGCCCGGGACCAGGCCATGCTCAGCTTCCGATGAGGGCTTTGGTCTGTCTGACAGTAGATCTACCACATCCATATGACCACCGCGAGTGCAACGACCAGCAGAATCGCTATCGCAGAAGCGACGATTGGCAGCCGAATCCCACGCCGGCTGTGGCGTCGAACCCTGTAGACTCCGGACCGCTCTATCGGCCCCAGGCCGACTACACCCGGCTTGCGCGGTTTTCTCGGCCGCGGTCGAGGTGCGGGATTGGCCGGACGTTTGTGCTGACCCGTCTTCATTAGATCTCCGAGGCCAATGATCGAGCTAAAGGTGTCGGAGAGGCTCATCTGTCGGGCCGCTTCAGGCGGCGGGTCATAGTCCTTCAGGGCTTCGAAGGCGGCGTTGATCCGCTTGAGGTTCTCCTGTGCTTTCTTCTGAAGTCGCGGACTGTGTGAGAACCTGTCGGGATGCCACACCTGTGCGAGGTCGCGGTAGGCGTTCTTCACCTCTTCCTTCGACGCGCCGGGTCGGAGGCCGAGGATCCTGTAATTTCGGTCGAATGCGCCCATAAAGTCGGTCCAGAGCTGTGGATGAAGCCGAAGATAACTGGAGCTTCATGGCCAGCCAACCATGTCGGCGCTGCGTACGTCAAAGAAATAAGTGAGGCAGTTAGAACCAGGTGGAGCGAGAAGCTCCGATCAGCTCAGGAGAATGTCAGGATGCTCTCGTTTAGACAGGTGAGCTTAGCGCTCTGGGCCTTCGTGGGCTTCATGGTCGTGGGTTCGGCGGTGATGAACCTGCGATACAAACCGATCTCTGAGAATGCCATACTGGACACGTGGACGGGCATTGTCCGTCCGGTTGCCGTGGCCCAGGCGAGCCCGACGCCAGCGGTTCCTCTGCCGGAAGGCGTTGAAGCCGGCGTGGAAATCGCCATCGTGGAGAGTCTGATCCACGAAAGCGTCCATACAAACTGTAATGGGGTTCGCTTTGCGTTTCCGGCGCCGCGTGTGGAAGTACACACCCGGCATATACGACCCAAGCGGGACCGGTCTCGCTAAGGCTCGGTCTGTTTTGACCTGTCCTTGATACTTTCGATCGTCGCAGCCGCCGTCGAGGCGAGGGCCTCGTCGGCTGCGGCGAGCTCTTCGATGTGAGGGATCGCCTCCCGGGTCCCAACTTCGCTGAGTGCCTCTAGTACGGCCTGCAGGACATGCTCCCCAAAACGAGGTGCCGATCTCTTCAGCTTCCCAAACACTCCCTTCGATTTCACCGGTTGAAGTGCGGCCAGAAGAATGGCGTTGGCTAGGCCTGCTTGTTTTTCGCTCGACCCGACTACGGATATGGCGCGACAGGTCTCGATCAGCACACCATCCGCTTCAGGGTCTGCTTCGCTGTCGGGGTCCAGCACTTGCGAGTAATAAGCCAGAGCATCGGGGTGGCGCGAACCGATGGCGCCAAGGTAAGAGACCGCAGTCTGTCGCACCTCAGGGTCGTCATCCGAGAGCGCCGCGATGAATTCTTGCTCGGCCTGACCGCGTACCAACTTGAACAGCGCCGACAACGCCGAGTGGCGAACGTGGGGGTTGGGATGGTCTACAAAATCGGAACAGCTGGTGGCGAGGGACGTCTCGCCGCTGTCACCTACTTCGCTCAACGCGTGCCGCACAATCGCCCAATCACTCTCAACCCGCTTCAATCTGGCCAAGAAGGGCCTGAGGGCCGTGCCACCCATCGCCCGGACAACCTCGAAGATGCACATACGGAGCGCCCTGTCCTGTGTCGAGTCGTAGACCTTCAGAAGCCCGGGAATCGTCGTGTCCCCGATGAAGGTGAAGATTGTGGCCAGAGATTGTCGCTGTTCCTTCTCCTCGGAGGCGAGGGCTTCGAGCTGATGCTGGAGGAGGTTATCAGAGGAGAGGGCCTTCAGGATGTAGTTGGCAAGCTGTTCAAAGAAAGATGAGACTTTGGGCCGCTGTCGACCCTGCGAAATGACTTCGAGCACCCGGGCCAGGGCACCGTATTCAGCTCGATAGACGAGATCGGGAGTAATCCGATACAGGGTTGCGGCTAGCTTTCGAGCTTGGTCGGCACCAGAAGGGTTCTGCAGATAGCGCAGGTAGCCATTGATGCCTTCCAGGAACCTGTCGGTCAAATGATGCGTCTCGACGGCCCGCCGCAGGTCGGGGGGCAGGTCATCCAAACACAGCACGTTTTGCTCGACGAGTGACTCCATGAACTCATGCTCCATCGCGCTCCCTCGAGTCACTAACGTGCGGGCGAGGTCGCGCAGAGCGGAGACGTGGCGATTCTTGACGTCATCGACGTTCTCGCCCCAGGGGAAGGCTTCGGCGCCATAGTCAGAGAGCCTCTCTATTTCGGCCAGGATCTTTCGGCCGGTGGATACAAGCAGGCCATCGGTGAGGTTGGCGCAGATTTCATGTTCTACATCGGATTCTTCGAGCACAGATATGTCCGCCGCGATCAGATCGTAGTTCACCAAGAAGTCCTTCAATAGATCAGGTGTGCGGACGGGCCTGATGACGTCATCTATGATCTGGAGTTTTATGCGACT